>JAYVJR010000043.1:0-14382 GCA_043769085.1 Gammaproteobacteria bacterium | reverse complement strand
CCTCCTTACATGGAATGACCATGCTGCGTCGGTCGCGCCTGGTACCCGGGCATTTGTGGCCTAACGCGCCTCGCGCTACCTGTGCAGAGCTTCCCTAGTGATTCTGAAAGTTGGCGATGCGGCGCTGACATGCTTGCTGCGCGAAATGTGTTGGACAGCTGAACCGCCACATATTAAAAGATGGGTATGTGGCCCCCTTCTGTTCGATTGACCGGCAGCTATGCTGTCCTGGAACCATTGACGTCTGCACACGCGCCTGCTCTGGCCGATGCGGTTCGTGACGGCGAATTGTGGAAACTCTGGTACACGCGAATCCCGCCGCCTGAGCAAATGTCAGCTGAAATCGCCAGGCGACTGGCGTTGCGCGAACACAGCTCGATGTTGCCGTTCACCGTGCTGGATTCCATAGGCACGCCAGTCGGCATGACTACTTACATGAATATCGATGCGTCTAACAAACGCGTCGAGATTGGCAGCACCTGGTACGCCCGCCGAGTTCAGCGCACGGCACTTAATACAGAGTGCAAGCTCATGTTGCTGACGCATGCGTTCGAAAAGCTCGATTGCATTGCCGTTGAATTTCGAACTCATCGCATGAATACTCAAAGCCGGCGCGCCATCGAACGGCTGGGTGCGCAGCTCGATGGCATTTTGCGGGCACATCTGACAATGGACGACGGTTTACTGCGGGACACGGCGGTTTACAGCATCATCGCCAGCGAGTGGCCGACCGTGCGGCAGCACTTGCAGTTTCAGTTGCAACGCGTGCGCGCCAAATAGTAGACCCCGCCGTTTGATCGCCAATTTCGCCGACAGCCTGCGCCACGCTCCCGGAGCACCCGCAGAACTCTTCATCGTCGAGGGCGACTCCGCCGCCAAAGCCGTCTGCGCCGTGCGAAATCCGCAGTTGCAGGCGGTTTTGCCGCTGCAGGGCAAGCCAGTCAACGCATTGCGCGCCTCGCCCGGCCGTGTCAAAGCCAGCCCCTGGCTGGCGGCGCTGACCGAGGTGTTAGGCAATGCGGCAGGCACAGCATTGCCGTTCGGGGACCTGCGTTATGAACGGATCATCCTGCTGATGGATCCCGATGCGGACGGCATTCACGCCGGCGCGCTCGTACAGATATTTTTTCTGCAGTACATGCGTTCGCTGCTCGAGCAGGGTCGTGTGTCCATCGTGCATGCGCCCTGGGGGGAGCTGCGTGTCACTGGGCGCGAACCGCAACTCGCCTACCACAACGCAGAGTTTCAGCAGTTGTGCCGCGCCCTGCGCGGCGATGGACAGCGACCCTTTGACCGAATTCGCCATCGTGGACTCGGCACCATTACGCCAGGAATTCTGGAGCGCACCTGCATCAACGGAGGCACGCGCAAAACCCGGGTGCTGACCGTCGACGACGCCCAAAAAGCCGCGGACATTTTTGGTGGTGCGCAAGATTTTCGAAGCCACAGTGCGCCTGCGCCGCTAAAGTCTCGATCATGAGTTACCGAATCACGGGCCTACGTGAGCTGGGTGTCCAACGGGTGACTGCCGACAACAAACCGAGCTTTCCGGACCGAATGGTATTGACCGTTACGCAGGCATTCGATCTGGGGACGTTCAGCTCGGGTAGTCCATTTTGGACTATGCTCCGCGGTTCCACTGCAATGCAGACAAATTGCTCGTTGCCGTACCCTAACGGAGGTGTCCTTAGATGGATTCGCAAACCAGCGTGATTTTCATGAATTTTTTCTACGCAATTGTTGGCGGACTGCTGACCATTGCACTCATGTTTCTCGGCTTCAAGATTATCGACAAACTGACCAAGTTAGACACCTCCGCGGAGCTTGCGCGTGGCAACGTGGCGGTCGGTGCCATGGTGCAAGGCATGTTCATCGGCGTCGGCGTCGCTGTCGGTCTGGTCATCGGCCTGGGGCTTAATTGACAGCGGCGCGGCGACTTTTCGCGTTCGCGCCGACGTTGGCGGCGCTGGTTTCGCTGGGCTTCGCGAGCCCGGTGTTAGCCGGCATTCGCGCCAAAGCCGGCGCGCCTGAGTTCAAAACGGAATACGACGACTATTTTCGAAAGTACACCAAACATTATTTTGGTGTCGGCGCGGACTGGTCCTGGTTCAAAGCGCAGGCGGTCGCCGAATCCAATCTCAATCCAACGGCGCAGAGCTCGGCCAAAGCTCGCGGCGTCATGCAGCTGATGCCCGCGACCTATGCCGAGCTACAAAAGAAAAACCCGGACCTTGGCAATATTGAAGATCCGCGTTGGAACATCGCCGCCGGAATTTACTACGACCGGCAGATTTGGAATCGCCTGTCGGATTTGTCAGTAGAAATAGAGCGGCGCCGCTTCATGTTTGGCTCCTATAACGCGGGCCCCGCAACGATTTCACGTGCCCGCCGTTTCGCAAAGGCTGAAGGCCAACTCGATCACGAATGGCAGAGCGTTGCTAACGTTGCGCCGAAGGTACCGCAGTGGCGGCACCGCGAAACGCTCGGCTACATCAATCGCATTGAAGTGGTTCAAAACAAAATCAAACGCAAAGATCCCTGAAACCTGGCGTTATGAAAAAACTGCTCATTTCCATGCATCGTTGGGTTGGCCTCGTCATTGGTCTGCTGCTGGTGCTCGTTGGTATCTCCGGCAGCGCGCTCGTGTATCGCGCCGACATCGAACGCTGGCAGACCGCACCATATCGAAATGTCGAACCCCTGGACGAGGTCCGATCGATTGACGACTGGGTGGTCGCGGCTCGTGCATTCGCCCCCCGCAAAGTCCTTGCGCGCATTACGTTTCCCGCGGACGAGCGTGATGCGGCACAGGTGTTTGTGCGTCTGGCAGGAGCGCGAAATCTCAAGCAGTCGGAGCTTGAAGTGGTTTATGTGGATCCGTACCGGGCAGTTGCCTTGGGCAGCAAACAGGCTAACAGCGGGCTCATGTGGTGGCTGCAGGACTTCCACTACGCGCTTTTTTCTGGCGAACCGGGACTCAAGTTCAATGGCCTGGGCGCCGCCGCACTTGTGCTGTTAGCCCTCAGTGGCCCGGTACTTTGGTGGCCCGGCTGGAAGCGCCGCGCCGCGGCGCTCCGTGTGCGATCGCGGCCGGTCGCCGCGAAGTGGCGCGACCTGCATGCCGTTAGCGGAGTCTTTTTGTGTCTCGCGTTGCTGCTGATCGGTGTCACAGGGGTCTACTACGCCTTTCGCAGCACCAGTGCGGCGGTTGTCATGCTGTCTACCGGCAACGCTGCTCGCGCCGTGCCGCAATCACCGCCGCAGGCTGGTACATCGATGTTGTCGTTGCAGAATCTGCTCACACGTGCTCAGGCACTGCAACCGCAGGCGCACTTCGACGAGTTGCGCCCCGCGCGCGCGCCCGGCGGTGCTGCGAGCCTTACTTTCCGGGATCGCGGCGAGCGTGTGTTTGCCCGCCACCGCCTGTTTCTGGATCCGCAATCGGGTGCGCTGTTGCGACTCGATCACTATGATCAGCTGACAGCGAGCGAGCGGCTCATGGCTAACATGCAGCCCTGGCATTTTGGCTACTTCGCGGGCCGCTGGTCGCAGTGGCTATGGGTGCTGGCCGGGTTGCTGCCCGCGTTTCTGTTTGGCTCTGGCATGTGGTTGTGGTTACGCAAATTTCCTATAGGCGTAACCCGCCCAGCTCACCAAAAGCAAGGTGACGTATAGCGCGACATGGGACGGTTCATGAGCCAGTCCGCCTTTCCACAGCAGAAACCACACCGGATAGCCGACCACCACAATTCCGCATGCGGCCGCCTGTCCATAAGCAGCAGCGCTGATTTCGTGCTCATCCAGCAGACCATGAGCGAGCCACGCAACCAACCCAAGCGCCGCGAGGAATCCAGCAGCGAGCCAAAGGGCAGCGCTCGGCGATAAGGGTCCGAGCAGAAACGGCGGCACCAGGCCGTCGCCCAATGCCACATTGCCCAGCGTGGCCAAGAGGCCACAAGCAAAGAAAACCGCAAACCCTTTGCGATACTCGCGACGCCTGCGACGCGCGGTCGCCAAGGGCTCAGCGTTCGTGGGAGTAGCCATCATCAAATATCTCCTGAATCGGCAAACCAAAGAGGCGTGCTATGCGAAACGCCAGTGGCAAGGAAGGGTCGTACTTGCCGGTTTCCACGGCATTGATAGTCTGCCTTGAAACGTCGAGTTCCTCGGCCAGTTGCGCCTGAGTCCACCCACGCTCTGATCGAAGCTCTTTCAAACGGTTGATCACGGCACCAGCTACCCACAGGCAGAAAGACAAGTAACCCTGACAGCGTCGCTCGAATCGATCTTTGTGTCAAGGAAACCTTACATCAATGACATGGATAATCGTATGCATGCAAACTTTGCACTGCGCCCTTCGTCCAGCTATCGTCGCTCGCCGCGATTAAAAAGATAATCACTCCGAGGAATTCCAGGTGACAGCGTTAGTGATGAATTTCGATCTGCGGCATCCGCAGGAATTCAAGACCACAGGAACCGAAATTTACGCCGCCGCATTTGATATGTGCGCTTGGGCAGACGAACGCGGATTCCAGCGCGTCGGCGTGCCGGAACATCATCAGAACGAAGATGGCTATGTTAGCAACCCACTGATGATTGCGGCTGCCATCGGCGCACGGACCAAGACACTGAAAGTGCGCACCGGCATTGTCATCGCGCCCTTGTACGACAAGCTTCGGTTGGCCGAAGAAGTCGCGGTCGCGGATTTGTGCCTGGGAGGACGACTGGAATTCAGCATGGGCCTTGGGGTCCTCAAACTCGACTACGACATGTTCGGCATCGACTACGGCAAACGCGGCATGACCGAGGCAGCCACGGATCGAGCGGCACGCCTGGCCGACGGGTTTCACACGCTGATGCCCCAGACCTGGGAGAAATATCGCCAGTCATGCGCAAAATTCAGCAAACCAGATCCGGGTCTCTTCGTGCCACGAGGGCCGTTGTTTCTCTGGGTCACAAAGCACGACAAAACTCAAGTTCGCACAAAATTACAACCCCATTTCGATCAGCAGATCGAAAGCTATGAGATTCAGAACCGCAACGCGGGCGGCGGCTTGATAAACCCCTGGGCTCTGGTGCCTGGGCGCAGTCCGCCCTACAACATCGTGACACCGGCTGAAGCGATCGAACTCGCGCGTGCATTGGGACCCAAGGGCGAACTGCATTTTCAGCCTTTACTGTCCGCGATCGAACCGACACTTGCCTGGGAAATGTTAGGCTTGTTAGAAAATGAAGTTCTGCCACACCTGCCGCATTGACAGTCCTTGTGCATAAACGCTACGTAAATACATCGTTGGGACAGATTCATGTCACCGAAGCAGGTGACGGCCCCGCTGTATTGCTGATGCACTGGGTGCCGCTGTCCGGTGAATTTTATCGCGACGAATTGCCACATTTTGCCGCGGCAGGTTTTCGCGCGCTGGCCGTCGACTTGATGGGATTCGGTCGCTCCAGTCCCCGCGAAGGGATTTGGAGCGTTGCACAGCATGCTTTGTCGATACAGGAAACCCTGCAGGCGTTAGCAGCGAGTGACGTAACGGTGGTAGGTGGACACTATTCCACGCCTATCGCCGTCGAGTTGGCGCAACCGACCCGCGCGGCGACTAACAAGGTCCGAGCGCTGGTCGTGGACGGTGGCCCCATGATGCCGCCCGAGGCGTTTGCCGCGCTGCTGAAAAGCGCGCGCGTAGGCAGCGGTCCGGGTCTCAAGGATGACGGATCGCATCGCACCTGGCTGTGGGATCAGGCCGTCCACACCTACGAATTGTTCGCGCCGCGGAGTTTTGTGCTCGATGATTCGCGCTTGCCGCGTATCTACCAATTCATGGCTGATTTTATGGCCGCTGGCATGCGCCAGGACATGGCGCAGTTGCAGCCGTACGATTTCGCGGCGCGGCTGGCGGCCGTCGAGTTGCCGACTCTGGTGTTGAGCGCCGAAACGGAACCATTACGCGCCTCCTATGAACCGATGATTGAATGTCGCGGCGAATGCCTCAGGCATCTGTTCCCCGGCGATCACCCATTGCACGATCCAGCACGGGCCGGTGAGTTCGCGCGGGCTATTTCACGTCTTCGGATTTGACCAGCCGATCGACGAAGTAGCCTGTCTCGCCGAAGCAGTTGCTTGGCACGCCGCGATGTTCCGCATAGTGGAGCTGCAGTTTTTCACCGAGGTGATCGGCAAGCTGCGCAGCGACTGCCGGATCGCGCACAGTAAAAGACCAGATTTGCGGCGACAAACCGGGCACCACGTACTGGGCGAGCTCACCTTCCCAGGTTTTGCACAACCAGCCCTTGCGCGAAAATTTCTGCAGTACGCCGGCACGGTCGCCTTCGGAGTAATTCCAGGTCAAGGTGATCCAGGCCCAGCCGGCTGCGCCAAGCACAGCTAACACCAGCAGGCTCAGGAATTGCAGTCCCCAGCGACGCTTCGGTCGGCTTGGAGCTGGCGGGATCGTGGCAGGTTTGATGTCGGTGGGTGCAGTCATGGTGCGGCTATTTTAGCGCGCATCGAACGCCAGGCGCTGATCGCTTGTTCCCGGGAACCGCTAAGATCGACGATCGGCGTCGGGTAGCTCGTAGTTCCGAATTCCGGTACCCAGCGTTTGATGTATACGGCCTGGGGGTCGAAGCGCTCAGCCTGCAGGACAGGGTTGAAAACCCGGAAGTAGGGCGCCGCGTCGGCGCCGCAGCCGGCGGACCACTGCCAACCCTGGGTGTTGTTAGCCAGATCGGCGTCTACCAGCGTATCCCAGAACCAGCGCGCGCCTTCCCGCCAGTCAATTCGCAGATTCTTGACCAGAAAAGAAGCCACCAGCATTCGCACACGATTGTGCATGTAGCCGGTTGTCCACAGTTCACGCATGCCCGCATCGACGATCGGAATGCCTGTGCGACCCTGTTGCCAGGCGCGCAGCGCACGCTCTGCATCCCGGCCCGACACCCAGATGAAATCGCGATACTCCGGTCGCAGCGGTTCGTTGGGAGTGTGCGGAAAATGGAACAACAAATGATGCGCAAACTCGCGCCAACCCACCTCGGCGACAAACTTGTCTTCTCGCCATCCGACTCTGGCGCGCAATGCGTGCAGAATCTGTACCGGACTCAATTCGCCGAAATGCAGCGCCGCGGACAGCAGCGAGGTCGCGTCGGCCGCCGGCAGATCGCGTTGCTCGGCATAACGGCTCATCTTGTTAGCCACGAAATCGGCCAGGCGTTCGGCCGCTGCGTTTTCGCCGGGTTGCCAGCGCTGCGCAAGTCCTACGTCCCAGCGAATAGACGGCAGTAGTCCGAGATCATCCAGGGAAAGACTCTGCGGCCATTGTCCGGGCGCGCTCATTGTGGGTGGGATCGCCAACGGCTCACTCGGCCGAAGCCGGGTCAGTGCGGCACGCCAAAACGGCGTAAAGACCTGATAGGGCCCTCCAGTCTTGTTGAGCAGTGTCCATGGCTCGAATAGCAGGCCGCCCGCAAAACTCTCGGCAGTTGCGCCGTCTTTGCGCAGCGTGTCCTTGATCATCGAGTCGCGGGCTGTGGCAGCTGGTTCATAGCGGCGTTGCCATACGACCCTGGTTGCGCCGCTTTCCGCGAGCAAGGCCCGCAGTTCAACCAGACTGTCGCCACGTCTGAGAATCAGTCGCAGGCCACGGGCTGCCAGAGAATCGCTGAGCTTCTCGAGCGAATGGTGCAACCACCATCGAGATGCAGCGCCCGGCTGCCAGGCGCCTTCTTCGTGGGGCGCGTAGACGTAGACCGGCAGAACTGCGCCATGTCGGGCGGCATCTGTCAGTGCCTGATGGTCGGCGAGACGAAGATCCTGGCGCAACCAAACGATGGTCGTGATATTGGTCATGAAAAACTCGGCTTTGCTATCGTGCAGGCACAGCGATAGACGACGGCAATGGAGTGCCCTGGGCAGTCATTGCTGCGTCTGTGAACCAAAGGCGGTCAAAAAGAAACTGTGGCGATTCCACTGAGGTCGGTCGGTAGTGTTAGCAGCAACAATAACGATGTGAGCATCGACCCGAGCGAGCCGCGCCAGAGACGGATAGTGAATAGGCTGGGAAATCTCATCGCTGGGCTGATGATAACGGTTGCGCATGAAATCATCGACCAGCGCTCGAGTATCTACCACCGGCAAACGCGGCAGAGCGGCCACACCATGATCGAGATAAATGGACGGCACGCCCAGGCGCACAAACGAATACTGATCGCTGCGGACGAAAATGGTTTCTTCGGGCATCGGGTCGGGCGCGAGACTGATGCCTTCCACTTTGGCCGCGCGTGCTGCCAGCGGGCCCAGCGTTGTATGTTCGGCGCCATACGCAACGAGATCGGCGATATCGGTCAGCATCACCGGCATGTCGATATTGATGTTCGCAACATAGCTGCCACCGGCGATCGGAGGATTCCGGGCCAGGTAGTCAGAGCCTAACAACCCAGACTCTTCACCGGTAACTGCCGCAAACAACAGCGTGCGGCGCGGTCGAATTTTCGAGCTACTCAAAGAACGCGCAATTTCCAGCATCACGGCCACACCAGTGGCGTTGTCCACGGCACCGTTGTATATCGAATCGCCGTTGATAGGCGCACCCTTGCCGAGATGATCAAGATGGGCGGTTACCACAATGATCTCGTTGGCTAGGCGTTGGTCGCTACCGCGAATCATACCCAGCACATTTGCACTTGAGCGTTTTCCTAACAAGGTTTGACGGCGTAAGCTGGCACTGGCGCCCAGAGAAAATCCCTGTGGCTGGTTAGCGCGGGCAGCCGCAAATACAGATTCCAGCGAGCGGGGCGCACCCGCAAAAATCTTGGCAGCGCCCGCCGGACTCAGCGACATTATGCAGCGCAGCTGTGGATAGGAATCAGCGGCGACACCGTTGGCATCCACCCAGCGCATGCGTGGTCGCCATGAAGACTGAACCGACTTGGCCCAGGGGGTGCGCTCGGCGTCAGCCGGCGTCAGGAAAACAAGCACTCCGACGGCGCCACGACGCACCAGTTCCGGGTACTTGGTCAGCGAAGATGAGAAATGAGCTCTCTCGGTCGATGTAAAGCGTTCAGGTGCGCCACTCAGAATGACCGCGATTTTGCCCCTAACATCAATCGCCGCGAAATCATTGTGTTGCAGCGCAGGTGCGTGCACACCAAAACCGGCGAATACCAATGGCGCGCTGACGCTTGACTCGGCGGCGTTGGTGTCGGCACTTGGCAGAAAGTCCTCGCTGACGGTGAGCAGGTTGTTAGCCCCGTTGCGTGTCAGCGTGAACTCGGCCGCCGGTATGACGGCACTTGCTTCAATGAGTTGCAATGGTTGCATCCAGGCTCGTCCCGCAACCGCTGGCTGCAGCCCTATTGCCGCGAACTGCGCCGCGACATAGTTCGCCGCCAGGTCGTAACCGCGCGTGCCCGCCAGCCGCCCCTCCAGCAAATCATCGGCAAGAAACTGAACGTGTGCGCGGATGCGGTTGGCCGCGCCGTCAGTTGCGGCTGTTTCCCGTGACGCCACCGACCTGTCCGGTACGAGGTTGGCGAGCAGAATCGTGCAAACCGCCAAGAGGACAGTACTGATTCGTTTCATCATGCTGCATGTTATCTTAGAGCCTATGCACCCATTCCCACATCACTATTCTGTTAGTGCTGAGGCCGTGCCTGAAGGCACTGTCGCACTCAACTCGCCAGGCCTGATGGCCATCGCATCTGCGGGACCCGCGGAATTCGATGGACCCGGGGATTGCTGGTCGCCGGAGACACTCCTGGTGGCGGCGGTCGCTGATTGCTTTGTATTGAGCTTTAGGGCAGTGGCTACAGCCTCCAAGTTTTCCTGGACCGCGATCGAGTGCAGCGTAGTCGGCAAACTGGATCGCATCGAGCGCTCGAGCTTGTTTACACATTTCGAGATCAAAGCGCGACTCTCCGTGCCGCCGGGCACCGACAAGACACGTGCGCAGCAACTTCTGGAAAAATCCAAGCAGGTCTGCCTGATCTCAAATTCGCTCAAGAGCGAGATGCACCTCAGCACCGAAATTCTGCCGTAACTGGTAAATTCCCGCCGCTATCGGCTATGGAGGCTTCCATGATGAACAGATTTCGTAGTTCTCTGATTTTCTGCGCGATGGTTGCGCTCGCAGCCTGCGCTTCGGGTCCATCCTCTGACGGCGCACCTTCCAAGCGCGTTCAGGCGATTCAGGCTGCTGTCGCCAGTCCGGACCGGCTCGCTAAAGACCGGGATGAGGACGCCAAGCGCAAACCCGTCGAAATTATGACATTGACGGGTGTTGCCGCTGGTCAGCGCGTCATCGACATCTTTTCGGCCGGCGGCTGGTACGCCGAATTGCTGTCGCGCGCGGTCGGCCCCAAGGGTCAGGTGTATGCGCAGAACCCACCGAGCGTGCTCAAGCGTTTCGGCGACAAGGCTATTGTCGAGCGGCTGGCTAACAATCGCCTGCCTAACGTGGTGCGCTGGGACAAGGAAGTCAACGAAATGGCCCTCGCGCCAGCATCTTTCGATGGCGCGATGATCAACCTTGTTTTTCATGATTTACACTGGATCAGCAAGGATGTTCCGGGGTTCCTCACCGATCTGCACAAAGCGATGAAGCAAGGCGCCTGGGTTGCGGTGATCGATCACTCTGCGCCGGCCGGTTCGCGCGATTCGTTTGCGAAGGATCCGCGTGGCCAGCATCGCATTGATGAGGCATTCACGCGCCAGATGTTCGAAACGGCAGGGTTCAAGCTCGCGGCCAGCAGCGATATTCTGCGAAATGCTGCCGATGATCGCCAAAAGGCCTTTTTCGCGCCTGAACTTAAAGATGTAGCGACGGATAAATTTATCCAAATCTATCGAAAGTAATTCTGTTGTCCATGACAAAACCCGAGTTCAACAAACTGGCGGTGGTGATTCTGGCGGCCGGCCAGGGCAAACGCATGAAGTCCGATTTGCCGAAGGTGTTGCAGCCGCTGGCAGGCAAACCGTTATTGCGGCACGTTGTCGAGACAGCTCGCGGCCTGAATGCGGACGCCATACACGTTGTATACGGCCATGGCGGTGAGCAAGTGCGCGCCGCTTTCGCCAACGATGCGCTCCATTGGGCCTTGCAGGCGGAGCAGAAAGGCACTGGTCATGCGGTGATGCAGGCGATGCCCGCAGTGTCCGACGAGCAAATGGTGCTGGTGTTGTACGGCGATGTGCCGCTGATCAATCTGGAGACGCTGCAGAAATTGATCGCACTGGCGGGCCCGCGTTCGATGGGCCTGTTGACTGTCATGCTCAGTGACCCTGAGGGCTATGGGCGCATTCTGCGCGACCGACGCGGTCAGGTTCGCGGCATTGTCGAGCAGAAGGATGCCAACAAAACGCAGCTGAAGATACGCGAAGGAAATACCGGCGTGTTGGTGGTCAGCGCCAAATGGTTGCGGCGCTGGCTCGGCAAGCTGCGCAGCAACAATGCGCAGGGCGAGTACTACCTGACTGACATCGTTGCGATGGCCGTCAAGGACAAGGTTCGGGTAGCCCCGCTGCTGGCGCCATCGATCGGCGAAGTGTTAGGCGTCAACGACAAGGCCCAGCTTGCCGAACTCGAGAGTCTGCACCGCGCACAACGCGCGCGCGAACTGATGCACGCGGGTGTAACGCTGCTGGATCCCATGCGAGTCGATGTGCGCGGCGAAGTCAGTGTCGGCCGCGATGTGGAAATCGATGTCAACGTCGTTCTGATCGGACGAGTCGTGTTAGGGGATCGGGTCAGAATCGGCGCCAATTGCGTGATTCGCGATAGCTGTATTGGCGCCGGCACGGTGTTGCAGCCAAACTGTGTCATTGATCGTGCCGAGATCGGTGAGCTATGCCAGATTGGCCCGTTCTCGCGGCTTCGCCCAGAGGCGAAACTGCACCGTGACGTGCACATCGGCAATTTCGTCGAGATCAAGAAGTCAGTGCTTGGTGATGGTAGCAAAGCAAATCACCTTACCTACATCGGCGATGCGCTAGTCGGTCGCAACGTTAACTTTGGCGCTGGCACGATTACTTGTAACTACGATGGCGCTAACAAGTGGCTGACAACGGTGGAAGATGATGTCCACACGGGTTCGGACACCATGCTGGTCGCACCCATTCGCCTCGGTCGAGGATCCACGACCGGTGCCGGGTCGACCATCACCAAGGACGTACTCGCCGGCGAGCTTGCCGTGGCACGCTCCAAGCAGGTTTCGATTACTGGCTGGAAGCGGCCGGTCAAAGAAAAGAAATAGGCGCTAAACAGGGCGACGTTCGTCGCCATTCAAGCTCGCGCAGCGCGCGCATCGAGACTTTCGTCACGGTTCATTAAGTCAAACGACGGGTTCCGACCCCGGATTCTGGCAAAATAGGCTCCTTCAGACAGCGTGCGCGCTTGCCGCTGCGAGTCCGGGTTTAGCAGAAAAGGCTTTTCAATATGTGTGGAATCGTCGGCGCCGTCGCGGAACGCAATATCGTCCCCATTTTGATGGAAGGCCTGCGCCGCCTGGAATACCGCGGCTATGACTCAGCCGGTGTCGCCGTGCTCAACGGCACCGATAAGCTCAAACGGGTCCGCACCGTCGGCAAGGTCAAGGCTCTGCAAGATGCGATCGATCTGTCGCCCACATATGGCAAGCTTGGCATTGCGCACACCCGCTGGGCCACACACGGGGTGCCGAGCGAACGCAACGCGCATCCGCATATTTCGCAGGATGGCATCGCCATCGTGCACAACGGCATCATCGAGAATCACGAAGAGTTGCGCGCAGAACTGGCAAAGCTCGGCTACCAGTTCACCTCCGAGACGGACACTGAAGTCATTGCGCACCGGATTCATCACCATCTGAAAACGCAAGGTGATCTTTTCAAGGCGGTGCGAGCCACAGTGGCGGAGCTTGAAGGCGCTTATGCTCTCGCGGTGGTCAGCGAGCATGATCCGGACCGCATCATCCTGGCGCGCGAGGGCTGCCCGGTCGTTATCGGTCTGGGTGTCGAAGAGAATTTTGTCGCGTCGGACGTGTCGGCGCTATTGCCAGTTACCCGGCGTTTCATGTTTCTGGAAGAAGGCGATGTGGCTGACGTTAGCCGGCGCAGCATCAAGGTGCTGGACCGCGACGGCAATGTGGCGAACCGCCCGGTGCGCGAAAGCGAACTGTCCGCCGATGCCGCGGAGAAGGGCCAGTATCGGCACTTCATGCTGAAAGAAATTTACGAACAACCGCGCGCCATTGCTAACACGCTGCAGGAGCGCGTTGCCAACGGCCGATTGCTCGAGCAGGCCTTTGGTCCTGCGGCCAGCGCGATTTTCGCTCGTACCGAGCATGTGCAGATCGTTGCCTGCGGTACCAGTTTCCATGCGGGCTCGATTGCGCGCTATATGATCGAGCAGATCTGCAAGATTCCCTGTGCCGTCGAGATCGCGAGCGAATATCGCTACCGCAATCCGGTGGTGCCGAAGAACTCCTTGTTTGTCACGATATCGCAGTCTGGTGAAACTGCCGACACGCTGGCCGCGTTGCGGCTCGCGAAACAGGGCGGCTACGCGGGTTCGTTGGCGATCTGCAACGTTCCCGAGAGTTCGCTGGTCCGCGAATCGGAACTTGTGATGTTGACGCGCGCAGGACCAGAAATTGGTGTTGCATCGACCAAGGCATTCACGACGCAACTGGTAGCGCTCTCGATGCTGGTCATCGCGCTTGCCAAACACCACGGAGCCGACGCCGAACGCGAACGGGGTCTGGTGCAGCGTTTGATCGAACTGCCGGCACTGATGGAAAAAACCTTGGCGCTGGATCCCATTATTCACAAGCTCGCCGAGCGCTTCGCCGACAAGCACCATGCGCTGTTCCTGGGTCGAGGCGCACTGCATCCGATCGCGATGGAAGGCGCGTTGAAGCTCAAGGAAATTTCCTATATCCACGCCGAAGCCTACCCCGCCGGCGAACTCAAGCACGGCCCGCTGGCGCTGGTCGATAGCCGCATGCCTGTCGTGGTCATCGCGCCGAACGACACGCTGCTGGAAAAAGTGAAGTCGAACATGCAGGAAGTTCGTGCGCGCGGCGGTGAATTGTTTGTCTTCACCGATCTCGATTCGCACTTCACCGAAAGCGAAGGCGTGCACATCATCCGCGCGCCGCGGCATTGCGGCATGCTCTCGCCCATCGTGCACACGATTCCCGTTCAGTTGCTCGCGTATCATGCGGCGCTGGTCAAGGGGACGGATGTGGACAAGCCGCGCAACCTGGCGAAGAGTGTGACGGTGGAGTAAGGCGCGCCAACTAATTATGGCCAAGCCGCGCATTGTCATTCTCGCGAGGAACAAAAATGGCAAAGACTAAAGAAGGTCGCGAAGACGAGCGAAAAATAGGTAACCCTATCGAGCC
>JAYVJR010000042.1:0-139932 GCA_043769085.1 Gammaproteobacteria bacterium | reverse complement strand
CTGCGCCAGCGCGGCCAGCAGCTCTTCGAGCATGGTGCGGCTGCCGGCGCTGATCGCTTTCAGAGACAGGTTTTTCATATACATGCCGTACAGATTTGGCGGAGTGGGTGGCGGACGACCTGTACCGATCATCACGATGCGCGCGTTGTTGCCACAGGCGGCCATCGACTGATCGAGCGTGCCCGGACCGACATTCTCCAGCACCACGCTCGCGCCACGACCGTCGGTCTTCGCGACGACTTCCTTGCCCCACTGCGGGTTAGTGCGATAGTTCACCGTCACATCTGCGCCGAGCTTCTGCATCTGTGCGAGCTTTGCGTCCGAGGAGGATGTCACGACAACGCGCGCGCCAGCGGCCTTGGCCAGCAGCAGACCGAACGTGGACACGCCGCCAGTACCGAGTGTTAGCACAATATCGTCGGAACGCACGTGGGCAACTTCGTGCAATGCATGCCAGACGGTGACGCCCGATCCTGACACGGTCGCGGCATCCTCCCAAGGCACGGCGGCGGGAATCTTCGCCAACGCGGACGTCGGCAGCAGAACCATCTCGCCGAGCCAGCCGTCGATCGTGTTGCCAACGTCGGCGCTATAGTTGGCCGGTGTCCATGAGCCGCTGACCCAGTTGGCCCAATGGCAGGCGGTCACGCGATCGCCGGGCTGAATCCGCGACTCACCCGCGCCCACCGCCAGCACTTCGCCCGCGCCCTCACTAAGCGGAATCCGTGTGGCCGGGCGCGGCCCGGGCGGCACGGGAAACATCTGCATGACGATTCCCTGGTCGCGCGCAGCAATTCCTGCGAAATGCACACGGATCAGGGCTTGGCCGGGACCCGGCGTTGGGACCGGCCGCTCCACTCGGGTCAGCGACTCGAAACCTTTTTGCTCGCCGATTTGCCAAACCGTGGTTTTGCCACGCGGCACGGAACCGATCACGGTTTGACCGGCCGCCAAGCCGGTCGCTGCGGAACCCATCAGCACCGCGCGGCGCGACACCCGGGTCTCTTTGCTTGCCATTACTCGATCTCCTGAATCTGGACTATTTCGTACCTGCCGCGGCTTCGGGTCGCCCCGCCACGATGCCGCCTGTTAGCTCAAAGCCCGGCACGGGTGTGGTTTTCCACAGCTCATCGTTAAATCTTGGAATGCTCATCGCCACGATAGGAAAACACTCGATCAGTTGGCGCATGTCGTTAGGCATATTCATCAGCGCATAACAGAATTGCTCACCCGGCATTTCGCGCCAGAAGCCCTGCGTACTTTTCAACGAGGTCGTCACAGTTCCATTGGAGTTGAAGTAGGCATCGAACCGCAGCTCGCCGGCCGGCCCGTTAATCTTGTAGCGAGTAGTGTTGTTCATCAGGTGATTCCAGAAACTCGGGAACCGCTCGACTAACGGCGCGTTAGGTCCGGCGGCAGCCACTGCACGTGGCGGTTGGGGTTTCGGCCAGTCCGCCGCGCCGGTCTCGAGCATCAGATACGAAATGAGCGCGACACGGTCTGCTGGTGGCACGGGTTCGGGCAGCATCATGGTTGTTCCCTGGAGATAGCCCTTTGGGTCGGCGGTCCAGGCCATGAGCCGCGCCGGCGTCCAGTTGAAACCGCCATTCTCAAGCGCATCCGAAAAATTGAAATCGGCTTTGCTGCCGACCTTGCGCTTAAAGACACCGTATAGATTGGGCCCCACGAGATTGGTGCCGCCATCAGCCAGTGAATGGCAGGCACTGCAGCGGCTCTGAAAGGCCACCATGCCCTGGCGGTAATTGGCGCCGACCAGAGCATCGCGCGGGATCGCCAGTGGTTCGGCGGACGTTTTGGGCTGCGCCATCGCGGCAGTGGCCAATAGGCAGCCAATGAACAATTGGGGCATGACGTTGCAGTTTTTCATGGCGACAATGCTAGCGTTTTCCGTCTCGAAACATCAGGGGATCAACATGATTCAACCATGGCGCGCAACCTGCATGCAGCTCTATTGCAATCTGGTCAACTCGGCGCGCAATCGCGATGAAGCGATGGTCATCGTCAATCGCTCACTGGATCGCTGGATCACGCTGATGCGCGGCGTGGTGCGCGACGGCGGTGGCCGCAACCTGCTGTTGTTTCCTGAGTTCTGCCTGACAGGATTTCCGCTGGGCGAGTCTGCGGCCGAGTGGATTGACAAGGCCTGCATCGAAATCCCCGGGCCGGTCACAGAACGCCTGCAGCGCGAAGCACAAAACCTCAAGATCTGGATCGGTGCTAACAGCTATGAGCGCGACCCGACCTGGCCGGGACGCTATTTCAATTGCTCCTATCTGATCAATCCGAGCGGCGATGTGGTACTGAAGTACCGTCGCATCAATACCGTACAGACCGGCTCGCCGCACGACTTCATGGACAAATACCTCGCCCGCTATGGTATCGAGGGCACTTTCCCGGTTGCCAAGACTGAGCTTGGCAATATCGCAATGATGCCCTGCGGCGAAATCATGTACCCGGAAGCCTCGCGCATGTTCATGCTGCGCGGCGCGGAAGTATTGTTGCATCCCACCTCCGACCATGGCGCCGCCGACAAATGGAGCTGGGAGTCCGCGAAAAAAGTACGCGCCTCGGAAAACATGATGTACCTGATCTCGGCGAACCAGACTGGCCAGATCGGCGGCGCGCTGCCGCAGGGGCAAACCATGGGCCACTCACACATTTATGACTGGGACGGCCGCGTGTTAGCCGACAGCGGCGGCCCAGGTGAGTCTACGGTGTGCTCAGACTGGATCGACGTCGAAGCCCTGCGCCGCATACGCGCGATTCCAGGTTCCGGCAACCGCTTGTTGCGCCAGCGGCTCGACATCTACCGCCCGCTCTACAACAGTATCACGCTCTACCCACCTAACAGCTTTGCCGACGCACCCATGGACTCCAAGGCGCGCATTCTCGAAGTGCAGCAAAAGGCCTACGAGAATCTGGTCAAAGCCGGTGTCATTACCAGGTCCGGTCAGTGAATCGACGCGGGTTCCTGATGGCGGCCGGCGCGACCTTGCCGAGCGCGGCATGGACGTCTCACGCTCAGATGACTACGCGCAACGAATCGTCGGATGCGGACTTGCCTTTGCAAGCCCCCTCGATACGCGTGGCGCTGCTGCATGCGGAGGTGCCCGCCATCGACAGCCGTTTTGCAGACACGGATCGGAAAGCCCTGCTGGTACGCTGGCTGCGTGAAATCGAACCGAGCGCGAACGACGCAGCAGGTCCCGATGTCATTCTGTTACCGGACTACGCGCTTACCGGCTGGCAGCACTGGACGCCGCGCGAACTCTCGACAGTGGCCGCGCGCCTCGACGGCCCGGAGCTGGCGAGCCTCGGCAACGCCGCAACCCGCGCCAACGCGCATGTTTTGTTAGGTGGCTGGTGGCTGTTGGACGCGGGTCGCGGCGCGCCTCGGCACTGCACCTTGCTACTGTCGCCAACGTTCGAGCCGCAAGTGTTGACAGCCAGTGCAGCCGATGCGCCCCAAACGATCGTGCGCACATCTGTTGGCAACTGGGCACTGAACGACACCTCGTTCGACGCGACAGTGGCGCACAGACTCTCGCGCGCGGGTGCTGAATGGGTCGTTGCTCGCGGCCTGACAGCCGCACCCGAATCGCGCTGGCCATTGCTGAGCATTACGAGTGGCCGCTCCGCCGGCCTGCCGCCACCGGGCTGTCCGGACCTACTCAGCGATCAAGTGCCGTTCCGCTCGTCAGCGGCGGCTTACGGCCATCGGTTGTTAGCCTGTTCACGAGGCGCCGCCAGTCAGACCCTGACATTCACGGCGCCGATTGGCGCGCTGCGAGCCGCGCGACGGCGCGTGCCGGCCGCAGCATCTGTTGCAGATCACATCTTGGGCTGATGCTGGCGCGCAAGTGTGCGCCAGTTCTCAGGCGGAACTGCCGGCCTTCTCTACCCTAGCGGCCGTGACCGCGCCCCGTGAATCCAAGCCCCAGGTTGAGCAGATCGAAACACTGCTCAAGCGTTGGCGTGCCAGTCTGGACTTGCATCAGCGGTACTCCGCAATGGACGACGAAAGTTACCAGCAGATTCAGCCATGGCCGAAACACGAACGCCCTGCGGCGTGGATATTGAAGCTTGCGCAGGACAAGCTCGGCGCGCTGGAACGGATCGTGAAACAGCGCACGCAGGACAAGGACCGCGGCTTTGTCGAAGCGCTCGAACTGATCAGTTTTCTCGCGAATCTGGTTGGCCTGCAAAATACCGATCGCTTTGTGCCGCTGGTAGATGCCGGTACCGAACGTCGGGCCAAAGCCGACGACGCAACGCGGCAGATGCCGGCGCTGCAGCCGGGCAAATTGGGACGCCTGCTGCTCGAGCAGCGTACCGGCGTGCCGTACAAGTCGCGCAGTGGCAAAAGCAGCAGCACGCAGAAAGTGGCGGCTGAGAAACCGGCTGCGGTCAAGGTGGCTGCCAAGACTACAGCCGCCAAACCCGCACCGAAAAGCGTCGAAGCTCTGGTGGTCGACGACGTTCTGCGCCTGATCGGCTGGGGTCGCGCAACCCACGAGCTGGCGGACCTGATCGCGTCCTTGAGTGGGCGGCCCAATGCCAGCGGCGTACGGCGCATCATCAGAGAATATCGTCAGCATATTGAGCGCCAGCTCGGTACCCGATAATCTTGTGCGGACGCCGGGCAGGCCCCGGACCCAACACAGGAAATTTTCATGAATCGCAAGTCTTTATTGCTGACGGCCGTTGCTGCGGTCACGTTGTTAGTGGGATCGGCCGTGGCACAAACGCCGCCATCGCGCGCCGATCAGGCAGTGGCCTATCGCAAAGCCATGTATCAGGTCATGTACAACAACTGGGTACCGCTGGTAGGCGTAGTCCAAGGCAAAGTGCCTTTCGACGCCAAAGCCGTGCAAAAACGCACAGCGCGGGCCAATTTCCTGGCACAGATGATCAGCGAGGGTTTCCCGGCAGATTCGCAGGAAGGCAAACCCACCCGCGCCAAACCTGAACTATGGGCCAATCGAGCCGATTTTGACCAATTGATGTCCACCTGGCAAAAATCGATGGTGGCTCTGGAAGCAGCGGCCAAGACCGGCAAGCTGGACAAGGTCACTGCCGCGTTTAATACCACGCGCGACAATTGCAAAGCCTGCCACGACAAATACCGTAACGAGTAAGCCACTTTCGCCCGACTCGGAGCCGGCGCAGCCGCTGGGTTGCGCCGGCTTTTTCTTGGCCACCGGTCTTGCCATGAATTATATCATAGTGATATCATTCTGATACGAAACGTCAGGGAGAATCGCGTGGCAACAAACCAAAATGGCACCGAAGAAATTACCTATAAAAGCCTGTCAGGCTATCTGATGCTGCTGATTGCGCTTGCATTTATCTTGGCGGCCCTGGCGTCAATATTCGAAGTGTTTGGTGAGGGCAATCAGTTCTGGGGCATCGTTTTGATTCTGCTCTTTGTGTTTGTCACCAAGGGCTTCTACATGCTGCAGCCCAACCAGGCGGCCCTTCTGATGCTGTTTGGCGATTATCGCGGCACTGATTTCGCGACCGGTCTGCGCTGGGTCAACCCATTCATGACCAAACAGAAAATCAGCCTGCGATTTCGCAATTTCAACAGTGAGCGACTGAAGGTCAATGACCGACGCGGCAATCCGATCGAAATTGCCGCCGCAGTAGTGTGGAAAGTGCGCGACACCGCGCGTGCGGTGCTCGACATCGATCACTACGAGGCCTATGTGCCGATTCAGGCAGAGTCTGCTATTCGTCACCTGGCCAGCGAATATGCCTATGACCATGGCGAAGAGGAAACCAGCGAGTTGACCTTGCGCGGCGGCGGCGACGCAATCATCCAGAAACTGAAAAAAGAATTATCGGAACGTTTCGAGAAAGCCGGACTCGCGGTGGAAGACGCACGCCTGACCCACCTCGCCTATGCGCCCGAAATTGCCGGCGCGATGCTGCGCCGCCAGCAGGCCGAGGCGGTTATCTCAGCGCGCAAACTGATTGTGCTGGGCGCGGTTAGCATGGTGGAGATGGCGCTGAATGGCTTGCGAGAACGCAATATCATCAACCTCGATGACGAACGCCGCGCGGCCATGGTGTCCAATTTGTTAGTTGTGCTGTGCGCAGAAAGCGAAGCGCAGCCGATCATCAATGCGGGATCGCTGTACCAATAGGCCGACGCCGTCATGGCGAGTCCCGACAAAAAACCCCTGTTGCTGCGCCTCGATCCAGCGGTCGCCAACGCAATTGAAGCGCTGGCATTCCAAGAACTGCGCAGCGTCAACGGCCAGATTGAATGGCTATTGCGCGAAGCGCTGGCGCGCCGCGGGCGGGCGGTCGCAAGCACCGGCCGCACGGACGACCGCGGCAAGCCACGTCGTTAGGTTAGAAGAACGCCGGTTCAACCACCGGGGCCGAACGTACCGCCCAGAAAAGCGCAGCAGCCACCAGAGCCGCGAAAATTATCGCCAACCAGACACGTGAGCCCGTGATCTGCTCACCTGATGGAACCTCGGAGGCTTTTTTCTGGCCGGTGAACATGGGCCAAATCAGATTCTCGCGCTTGACAATCAGGTAGGCCAAAACTGCCACCACATGCAGACCAATGAATACCAACATGATCTCGGCAATCTGTTCGTGCCAGCCAGTGAGTTCGCGCGAAGTGGCGGTTGCCAAGAAACCCGCTAGCGGCCCGTATTCGAAGATATCTGGATCGCTGGCGAACAGCCCGGTGAACCCCTGCCCTAACAAAAGCCCGAGCAAAGCTAACACCATGAGCGCGCCGAGCGGATTGTGGCCGGCGATCGGCGGATTGCGGCCCGCAAAAAGTCCAGACACATAGCTGGCAATCGAGCGCGGGCCGCGCACGAATTGCGCGAAGCGCGCATGACGCGTGCCGACAAAACCCCAGATTAGGCGCGTAACCACCAGCACCAGGGTGCAGTAACCGAGGCGGGTATGCAGCTGAAACCAGTCACCCGGCAGTTTGCGGGTCGCCCAGGCGCCTGCGACCGTCAGCACCAACAGCCAGTGGGTCAATCGAACCCATGCATCCCAGACCTGAACCTTGGCCGGCTCCGTGACCGCCACTGAATCGACCGCATCTTTGTTTTCCATACGGGTATTGTATGCAGACTTGAAATCCGGGCCAAAATCCCAGCAAAATCGCGCCCCCGGAACCCGCGGTTTCCGATAGAAAAAAACCATGCTAAAGACTGAAGGATTGATCAAACGATATGGTGCACTGACAGCCGTGGACGGCGTCAGTTTCAGCGCCAGTGGCGGTGAAGTACTGGGCTTTCTGGGTCCCAACGGGGCTGGCAAATCCACGACGATGCGTATGATCGCGGGGTTTTTGGCGCCTACCGCCGGCACCGCCAGCATTTGCGGTCATGATATCCAGGCCGACCCCATCGCCGCCAAGCAGCAGCTCGGCTACTTGCCGGAAGGCGCACCCGGCTATGGGGAAATGACGGTCGAAGGGTTTTTGCGGTTTATCGCCGATGTTCGCGGTCTGAGCCGCGAACATAGACTGTCGAGGCTGCGAGAAGTGACCACCCGACTGCAACTGACCGACGTGGTGGGCCAAACGCTCGACACCTTGTCGAAAGGTTTTCGTCGTCGGGTCGGGCTCGCGCAGGCCATCCTGCACGATCCGCCAGTACTGGTTCTCGATGAACCCACCGACGGCCTCGATCCGAATCAAAAGCACGAAGTGCGCAGCCTGATTGCGGAAATGGCGCGTAACAAATTGGTGGTGATTTCGACGCACATCCTCGAAGAAGTAGACGCCGTCTGCACCCGCGCCATCATTATCGCGCGCGGCCGAATTGTGGCTGACGATACGCCGCGGGGCCTGGCCGCTCAATCGCGTTATCACCGCGCTATTGGTCTACGACTGCATAACGCCGAGGACCTGGAACGCGCGCGCGGTGCGCTCACCGCGCTGCCAGGTGTCGGCGATATTGAGATCAGCGCCAGCGACCACAAACTGACCGTCATACCCAAAGAGGATCAGGAACTCGCGCCGCTGATCAACCGTACGCTCGAACAAATGGGACTGCGACTACGTTCACTAGCCATCGAAGCCGGCCGCCTCGATGATGTCTTTCGCCGGATGACCGCATGAAAAATATTCGCAGCATTTATCGGCGTGAACTCGGCAGCTACTTCGCGACGCCTCTGGCCTACGTTTTCGTCGTGATTTTTCTGATTGCCGCCAGTGCCATGGCTTTTCAGCTCGGGCGCATTTTCGAGCGCGGCCAGGCGGATTTGCAGCCTTTCTTCACATTCCATCCCTGGCTGTATCTTTTGTTGATACCTGCGGTAGCGATGCGCCTGTGGTCGGAAGAGCATCGCAGCGGCAGCATCGAACTGCTACTGACACAGCCCATCACCTTGTGGCAGGCGGTTGTCGGAAAATTTCTCGCGGCCTGGACTTTTGTCGGCCTGGCACTCGCGTTGACGTTCCCGGTGTGGATCACGGTCAACTATCTGGGCGACCCGGATAACGGCGCAGTGCTTTGCGCCTACCTGGGAAGTTTGCTGATGGCCGGAGGCTTTCTCGCAGTCGGCGGCTGCATGTCGGCGCTGACTCGCAACCAGGTGGTGGCGTTCGTGTTAGCCGTGGCTGTTTGTTTCGTTTTGCTACTGATCGGCTATCCCGCGGTACTGGACGCGGTATCCGGTTGGGCACCAGCACTGTTGACCGACACACTGGCATCGATGTCGGTTTACACGCATTTCGAATCTCTGCAAAAAGGCATCATCGATGTGCGTGACCTGCTCTTTTATGCACTGCTGATCGTTTTCTTCCTGTTGGCAACCTGCGTGGCGCTCGATTCGCGTCGGGGTGCGCCATGAAACGCACGCCGCTGAATGCTATCGGACTGATACTGCTCGGCATACTCTTTGTCGGCTTGATTGCACTCGCGAACCGCGGCCTGCGCGGCGCGCGCATGGACCTGACAGCTAACAAGCTGTTCACACTGGCGCCCGGTACGCGCAACATCGTTGGCAGTCTCAAGGAGCCGGTGAATCTTTATTTCTACTTCACCAGCAAGCCCGCGGAACAATTCCCACCTATCAAGAACTATGCAGTGCGGGTGCGGGAGTTCCTGCAGGAACTGGCCGCGCGCAGCAACGGCAATCTGCGTCTGCAAATTATCGATCCGGAACCTTCGTCGGAAGAAGAGGATCGTGCCTCGGAAGCAGGCATGCGCAGCCTGCCGGTCGGCGCTGGCGGTGAAACGCTCTACTTCGGTCTGGCCGGAACCAACTCCACTGACGGCAAGGCCACGATCGAATTTTTTGACTATCAGAAAGCACAGTTTCTGGAATATGACGTGGTCAAACTCGTGCAGCAACTTGCGAACCCAAAAAAATCGGTGGTTGGCTGGCTAACGGGCTTGCCCATGGCTGGCAGTGTTGATCCGCAGTCGGGGCGCCCAAGCGATCCGTGGGTGATCTACGAGCAGGCGCAACAGCTTTACGACCTGCGCATGTTAGACAGCAAGCTCACAGAGATCGATCCTCAGGTCGATGTTTTGGTCATCGCACACCCCAAGAATCTGCCGGCGCCCACCCTGCTCGCGATCGATCAATTTGCGTTGCGTGGCGGCAGGATCCTGTTGTTCCTGGATCCGAGCGCCGAAGGCGACAATGAAGGTGCAGATCCCAGCAATCCGATGTCCGCGATGATGGTGGATCGCAAATCCAGTTTCGGGCCGTTGCTGGCTGCCTGGGGTGTCGCCTTTGACAACACCAAAGTGTTAGGCGACCGAAGTCTGGGGCTTTCAGTGACGGTGCGCCAGGGTGCCGCGCCCAGCAGGCATGTCGGCGTCATCGGTCTGCGTGACGAGCAAATGGCGCAGGACGATGTCATTACCGGCGCGCTGAACAGTATCATTATCTATTCCGCAGGCGCCTTGCTGCCCGCCAAGGGCGCGAAGACGAAATTCGAGCCACTTTTATCGTCCAGCGTCGACGCAGCATTGTTAGCTGGCGACAAGTTTCAGATGCTGATGGATCCGGCAACCCTGCTGGACGGCTTCCAGCCCACTGGTAAGTTGACGATCGCGGCGCGCGTCTACGGCAACATCAGCACTGCCTTCCCGGCCATTGCGGCCGTGAAGAACTCCAGCAAGCCTTTGAACGCCATTATCGTTGCGGACAGCGACATCCTGCAGGATTTTCTCTGGCTGGAATCCAACTCGATGTTTGGACAGCGCGTGGTAACGCCCACAGCTAACAACGGCGATTTCGTCTGGAACGCCCTTGAGAACCTCGCTGGCAGCAACGATCTAATCAGTCTGCGTGGCCGCGGCAGCTATTCCCGACCCTTCAAGCGGGTCGAAGATCTGCGCCGCGAAGCTGAATCGCGTTTTCGCGACCAGGAAAAGCGGCTCGATGCGGAGCTCGCCAGCACCGAACAGAAGCTGGCCGAATTGCAGACCCGGCGCAGCGACAAAGCCGACATGATCATGAGTCCAGAACAGAAAGTGGAGCTCGAGCGTTTCGGCGCTGAACGCAGCCGCATTCGACGTGAACTGCGCGCTGTCAAGTTGGACCTGAACCGCGACATCGAAGCGCTGGGTCGCAACATCAAGTTGTTGAACATCGTAGCTTGGCCGCTGTTGGTCGCCATTTTGGCGCTTTTGTACCCTGCGTGGCGCAAACGCCGCAATGCGGCGATCCGCATGCTGGAAAGCGATCGCAAGCGCGGCGCGGATCAAGTATGAATCGCAAGGCTGTCAGCTGGCTGGCCATTGCGGCGCTGACCGTGGTGATCGCGGCAGTCTGGGCGGACCGTCGATCATCGCTGGGCAGCGCCGTCGCTCAGCAAGCCAAAGTCTGGCCCGCGTCGGCTGCCGAACTGAACCAAATCGACAAGATTCGCATTGCGCGCGGCGACGGCAGCCAGGTGACGCTTGTGCGCAGCGCCGCTGGCTGGCAAGTGATGGAAAGGCAATTTGCAGCCGATGCCGGCAAGATCCGCAAACTATTGCTCGATCTCACCGAACTTGAGATCGTCGAAGAAAAAACCAGTGACCCGAAACGCTACGCGGTGTTAGGCATCGATGCCCCGAGCACGCCGGCCGCCGCCGGCACACTGATCGAACTTTTTTCGGCTGGTAAACCCGCGGTTCCGGCGTTCGCGCTCATCGCCGGCAAATCTGCCGGCGCGCGTGAGATGTATGCGCGCCGTACCACCGACAAGCAAGGATTGCTGTTACGCCCGAGTCTGGTAGCCGAAGCGTTGCCCACGCGCTGGCTGGACAACTCGCTGCTCGATATAAAGGCAGAGGCAATCCGGCAGCTCGAAGCCCGTTTTCCGACCGGTCCGGGCTGGACGCTGTCGCGAGCCGCGCCCAGCACGCTCGACATGACTATCGATGCGGGTTCCGGCAGGACTGTGCCAGTGGTCGACAAAAATGTGCTCACTGGCTTGTTAGGAAGTTTTGCTAACCTGACTTTTGACGACTTGCGCACGTCGACTGCTCCGGCCGCTGCGGCGGAGGATCGGCTGGTACTGACTACTTTTGACGGCCTGACCGTGGAACTGGCCGGCCTGCAGGAAGCGGACAAAAGATGGCTGCGCATAACCTCCGGCAGCAACGCGGATGCGACGCGGGATTCGGCGCAAAGACTGCAATCCTTGAGTTCCGGCCGCGAATTTGAAATTGCCAGCTGGAAATATGATGCAATTTTTCGCAAACGTGACGAAATTGCACCAACGATCCCGCGCGGCTAATGCATGTTCGCGGTTACAATGTCAATATGAAATTCGATATTTTCGCGCAGGCGCCCGCCCTGACACCCGTCGACTGCCTGGTCATCGGCATCCACGACAACAGCACACTCGGCCGGGAAGCAACCGAGCTCGACAAACAGTGCGGTGGCGCGCTGTCGCGCCTGCTCAAGCGCGGCGACCACGCTTTGCGACTCGGCGAAACCGCATTGTTAGGTGAGCTGCCGGGACTGCGCTCACCGCGGGTGATGCTGGTCGGTCAGGGTGCTGCAGCAGTTACGCGACGCGCCTGGCGCAAAGCGCTCACGCAGGCAACCATGGCACTTACGCGCACGCGTGTTGAATCAGCGGCCTTCGCGCTCGAACGTCCGCCGGCCAGAGAACTCGACGACTATCTTCACGGACGAAGTTTTGCCGACGCGGTCGGATCGGCTCTCTATCAGATCAATGACCAGAAGACCGCAAAAAAACCCGCCTTTAATGTCCCTGCTCGGGTGTTGCTCGGGCCGGTGCGCGCGGCCCGCGCTACGGCCACGCGTCTCGGGCTAACACACGGACAGGGCATCACGGCCGGCAAGAAATTGCTGCGCGACCTTGGCAACTTGCCTGCCAACATCTGCACGCCTGCCTACATGTCCGATGTGGCGCGCAACATGGCGCGCGAACTGCCTAAAGTCAAAGTGACGATACTCGACGAAGCGGCCATCCGAGCGGAGAAAATGGCCTGTTTGCTGGCGGTTGCCCAGGGCAGCGAGTTGGGACCCCGTGTCATCATCCTCGAGTATCGCGGCGGCAAGGCTAAAGGCGCACCCCTCGCACTGGTCGGCAAGGGAGTCACTTTCGATACCGGCGGAATTTCGCTGAAAGATCCGGCTGCCATGGACGAAATGAAATTCGACATGTGTGGCGCGGCTTCAGTTCTCGCGGCCTTCACAGTTGCTGCCAGGCTGCGGCTCCCCATCAATTTGGTAGGCGTCGTGCCCTGCTGCGAGAACATGCCGTCCGGCAAGGCGGTCAAGCCTGGCGACATCATAGTGAGCGCAGCAGGCCACAGCGTCGAAATCCTGAACACTGACGCCGAAGGCCGGCTCATTCTCTGCGACGCCCTGCACTACGCGCGCCGTTTCAAACCGCGCGCAGTTGTCGACATCGCAACGCTGACTGGCGCCTGCGTCGTCGCACTGGGCGCCCATCACAGCGGAGTTTTCGCCAACGACGCGGCGCTCGCGCAGAGTCTGGTCACCAGCGGCTTGCGTGGCGACGACCGCGCCTGGCACATGCCGATCACCGAAGACTATGCCGAGCAGCTCAAAAGCAATTTCGCGGACTTTGCCAACGTCGCGGGCCGCGATGGTGGTGCAATAACCGCCGCCGCCTTTCTGGGCAAGTTCACGCAGGGGCTGCGCTGGGCGCACATCGACATAGCCGGAACTGCCTGGCTGAGTGGCGCGAACAAAGCCGCTTCGGGCCGACCGCTCGGTTTGTTAGCTGATTTCCTGATCCGCGAATCGGGTGCGGGCGCCAGCTCAAGCCGCGCTTAGTGCGGCGCTACCGGTATAATTTTTGTCGATGGAAAAAGTCTATTCACCGGGTGACATAGAACCCCGGATCTACAGCCAATGGGAGTCCTCCGGGCAGTTTGCGCCGCGAGGCACTGGCACGCCCTATTGCATCGTGATTCCGCCGCCTAACGTCACAGGCACGCTGCACATGGGGCACGCATTTCAGGACACGATCATGGATGCGCTCACCCGCTACCACCGTATGCAAGGTGAGCAAACGCTGTGGCAACCGGGTACCGACCATGCGGGCATCGCGACGCAGATGGTGGTCGAACGCCAACTGAATGCCGAAGGCAAGCGCGGCGTGGACCTGGGCCGGGATGCTTTCATCGAGCGTGTGTGGAAATGGAAGGGCGAGTCCGGCGGCACGATTGCTCGGCAAATGCGCCGGCTCGGCGCGTCAGTGGACTGGTCGCGCGATCGCTTTACGATGGACCCCGGCCTATCGCAGGCAGTCACCGAAGTATTCGTGCGATTGCATGACGAGGGTCTGATCTATCGCGGCCAACGGCTCGTCAATTGGGACCCGGTACTGCAAACGGCGATTTCCGATTTGGAAGTGCTCAGTGAAGAAGAGGATGGCTCTCTCTGGCACATTCGCTATCCGTTGAGCGACGGCAGCGGCTCACTCAGTGTCGCGACAACCCGTCCGGAAACATTGTTAGGCGACGTGGCAGTCGCGGTGCATCCAGAAGACGAACGTTATCGCGCCCTGATTGGCAGAAGCCTGCGACTGCCCATCGCCGGCCGTGATATTCCGATTGTCGGCGACAATTTCGTCGATCGTGAGTTCGGCTCGGGTTGCGTCAAAATCACGCCAGCGCATGACCGCGCTGATTACGACGTCGCGTTGCGCCATGCGTTGCCGATGATCAATATTTTCACGCCCACCGCGCATTTCAATGACAACGTTCCACTTGAACTACGTGGACTGGATCGCGAATCTGCCCGCAAACGCGTGCTTGATTTGTTAGATGCCCAGGGCCTGTTGGAGAAAACCGAAGCGCATCGCCTCAAGGTGCCGCGCGGCGATCGCACTGGCGTGGTGCTGGAGCCCTATTTGACAGACCAGTGGTTCGTCAAAACCGGACCGCTCGCCGATCCCGCCATTGACGCAGTGGAACATGGGCGCATCAAATTTGTCCCCGAAAACTGGTCCAAAACCTATTTCGAATGGATGCGAAACATCGAGGACTGGTGCATCAGCCGTCAACTTTGGTGGGGTCACCGCATTCCCGCCTGGTATGACGAGCAGGGCCGCATCTATGTCGGCCGCGACGAAGCCGAGGCGCGCCTACGGCACAAGCTGCCGGCGAATCTGCCGCTGCGCCAGGATAGCGACGTCCTCGATACCTGGTTCTCGTCAGCGCTCTGGCCGTTTTCGACCATGGGTTGGCCCGAGGAAACGCCGGAGCTCGCCAAGTTCTACCCGACGCAGGTGCTGGTGACCGGATTCGACATTATTTTCTTCTGGGTCGCGCGCATGGTCATGCTGGGCTTGAAATTCCGCGGCGACGTGCCTTTCCGCGAAGTCTATGTACACGGCCTGGTGCGCGATTCCGAAGGCCAGAAGATGTCGAAGTCCAAGGGCAACGTTATCGATCCACTGGATGTCATCGATGGTATCGAACTCGAAGCACTGGTCCGAAAACGCACCACTGGACTGATGCAGCCACAACTAGCTAACAGCATCGACAAAGCGACGCGCAAGGCCTACCCGGCGGGCATTCCAGCCTCCGGCACGGACGCGTTGCGCTTCACCTTTGCTTCGCTCGCCACCCAGAGCCGGGACATTCGTTTCGACGTCAAACGCGTCGAGGGCTATCGTAATTTCTGCAACAAACTGTGGAACGCCTCGCGCTTCGTGCTCATGACCGTCGAGGACAAACCCAGTGACGGCCCAGTGACCGAATCGGTCATCGATCAGTGGATCCGTTCGCGCTTTGGTGCTGCGCTGCGCGCTGCCGAGCAGGGCTTTGCCGAATATCGCTTCGACAATGCGGCGAGCGCGTTGTATGAATTTACCTGGCACGAATTCTGCGACTGGTACCTGGAACTCGCGAAACCGGTCATCAATGGCAACGATGCGGCCGCGGCGCGCGGCGCGCGGCAGACACTGTTAGCCGTGCTCGATGGGCTATTGCGAGCACTCCACCCGTTGATGCCTTTTATCACCGAAGAAATTTTCGCCAAGCTGCAAATCCAGACAAGCCCGACGGCCGCGCCCGGGCTGCTGATGTCGGCCGCCTGGCCGCGCAACGCAGACTGGCCGACGACAGAAGCGGCGGAGCGCGAAGTCAATTGGATCAAGGGCATCGTGTTAGGGATCAGGCAAATCCGCGGCGAGATGGACATCAGTCCTGGCCGAGCGTTGCCGGTCCTTCTCAGCGGCGCCAGCGTTGCGGACCGTGCGCTGCTGATTCGCCACCACGCCTATCTGGTGCGGCTCGCGAACCTCGAGAGTTTGCGCGAATTGGCCGCAGGCGAGACGCCGCCGCCGGCCGCGATGGCCCTCAGCGGCAATTTGCAATTGCGTGTGCCCATGGCGGGACTGATCGATCCGCAGGCTGAAATTGACCGTCTCGACAAACGCATTGCCAAACTGAAATCTGAGCTGAGTAAGGCTGGTGGCAAACTGAGCAACGACAATTTCGTGCGCAATGCCCCCGCCGAAGTCGTTGCTCAAGAACGTGACCGGGTCGCGGAATTCGAGCGAGCGCTGGCCAGTTTGAACCTGCAGCTGGCGGCCATACGCGAGCTCGTCGCCAAGCCGTAGGGATCGCGACCGCGGCCGAGAGCCAGTTCACATAATCCGGCGCGGGCAATCGCTAACATTCCGCCGGTGACACCACCCATCAGCAAGGCGCTCGCAGCGCTCGAAACCGTCATTCTTGGCAAATCCGGCGCCCTGCGCCTGTGCGTCGCCTGCCTGGTGGCGCGCGGGCACTTGTTGATCGAGGACGTCCCCGGCGTTGGCAAAACCACGCTGGCACATGCACTTGCAAAAGTTTTCGGCCTCGCCTGGCAGCGTGTGCAATTCACCAGCGACATGCTACCGGCGGACATTATCGGCGTGTCCATTTTCGACCGCTCGACCCAGCAGTTCAATTTTCGCGACGGCCCGATTTTCACTCAGTTGTTGTTAGCTGACGAAGTCAATCGCGCCAGTCCACGGACGCAAAGCGCTTTGCTTGAGGCGATGGAAGAACGGCAGATCAGCGTTGACGGCAAGACCTACCCATTGCCAGAGCCCTTCTATGTGGTCGCCACTCAGAACCCCAAGGAACAGTTGGGCACGTTCGCATTGCCTGAATCGCAACTCGATCGATTCCTGATGCGGGTTGATCTGGGTTACCCAGAGCCGACTTACGAACGTCAGCTATTGCGAAGCGTCGAACGGCGCGAGCTGCTCGCGACTCTGCCACCCGTATTTACGCCGTCCGATGTGCTTGCGTTGCAGCGCCAAGCCACCGCAGTACATTTATCCGATGCGTTATTGGACTACATCCAGGCGTTGTTAGCCATGTCGCGAAACCGCGCCGATTTACGGCTCGGACTATCACCGCGCGCAGGTCAAGGGCTGGTGCGCGCATCACAGGCGTTTGCCATGTTGTGTGGCGCTGACGCCGTACTACCGGAGCATGTGCAGGCGGTATTTGTCGCAGTTGCGGGCCACCGGCTGCATCGACTGGAAGCCAGCGCAGCCAACGGCCGGGGCATTGCCGGCGAGATCCTGCGCAGCGTCGCCATCTCGGGCTGACCCATGCAAGCCTGGCGCCGAATCCGCGAGGCCTGGCGACAACGAGGCGCTGCCTGGGTAAGGCGTCGGCAAGGTGAGGACACACTGCCCGTCGATATCCAGCGCCGACGGGTCTACATACTGCCAACCCGCGCGGGTCTGGGACTGGCCGTGCTGCTGCTCTTCATGCTGATAGCGGGCCTCAACTACGGCAATAACCTGGCGCTGTTAGCAACTTTCCTGCTGATGGGATTTACGCTGGTCGGCATGAATCTCTGTCATCGCAATCTGCAGGGACTGCGCATCGTCGCAGCAGCCACACGTCCGGGTTTCGCTGGCGCGCAAGGCCAGCTGGACCTGACACTGGAACCCGGCGGGCCAAGGTCGCGCTTCGCGATCCAACTGGCCTGCGCCCAGGCACATGCGCTGGCGCCGCGTGTCGACGTAGGTGGCTCACGCGTCGAACTGGCGATCCCCACGCCAAAACGTGGGTTGCAAAATCTCGAGCGCTTCGAAATCGCCACGACTTTCCCATTTGGCCTGTTCCGCGCCTGGACATGGGTACACCTGCCACTGGAAATCACCGTCTATCCGCTGGCGCAAGGGTCGCGGCCTCTGCCGGCAGGGCGCGACAGTCGGGAGCAAGGCAGCGCGCTGAGCGGACCCGGCAACGACGAATGGAGCGGCATGCGGCCGTTTCGCGATGGTGATTCTCCACGCCGAGTTATTTGGAAGGCCTACGCACGCGAGCAACCGCTGTTGGTCAAGGAGTATTCAGGCGCAGCTACCAATTGGTTGCTGCTCGATTTTGCTGATTTGCCGGAACTGGATCCGGAATCGCGCCTGCAACAGATCTGTCGCTGGGTGCTGGATGCAGGGAATTCCGGAGCCCGGTATGCACTCGCCTTGCCAGGTCGCCGGCTGCCAGCGGATGCAAGTGCCGCGCACCGCGAGCGTTGCCTGCGGGAACTGGCTCTGTGCCAGACCGGACAAGTCAGTTGAAAATTCCAGCCGCCACCGCCTGGTTGTTAGCATCCTTCACGGGTGGCGTTGCGCTGCATGCCGACAGACTGCCATTGCTATTCGTGCTGGTGCCGATCATTACCTGCCTGTGGCGCGGCCTTGCCGAAACGCGCCCAGATGTCCGCCTGCCCGCCGCCTGGCTGCGCGGCGTACTGGCGCTAACTCTGTTAGGCGCCGTGCTGGTTCAATACCGGACGGTCAACGGCCTGGGTCCAGGAACTGCGTTGCTTGTGTCGATGGGCGCGATCAAGCTGCTGGAGACGCGTAACCGTCGCGATCGCTACATCATGATTGCTGTGGCGCTGTTTCTGATGTTGTCTGCCTGTCTCGACCGGCAATCGATGTTGCGCGCGCCGCTCTATCTGCTCTTGACCTGGGTGTGCTGCATCACCTTTGTCTATGTGGCCAATCCCGAAGTGCGATTGCCGGCGTCCGAAGCTGTGCGAATTACGGGTCGCGCGCTCGCCATGTCCTTGCCACTGGCTGTTTTGTTGTTCATTTTCTTTCCGCGCATGCCTGGTCAGCTGTGGGCGTTGCCCTCGCAAGGATCGGCGAAAACCGGTCTGGATGAACAGATGACGCCGGGTGGCATTAGCGCGCTGTCGGAGTCCTCGGAACCGGCATTTCGCGTGCGATTTTTTGGCGCTACGCCGCCGCCACAGCAGCGCTACTGGCGCGGGCCGGTGCTGCACAATTTCGACGGCTACAGCTGGCGGCGCGACCGGGGTCAAAGCTATCGCCCTAACAAACTGAGCTATGGCGGCAACGCTTATCACTACCGTATCACGCTCGAGCCGCATCAGCGCAACTGGCTTTTCGGACTCGAGACGCCGCAGTCACCGCCCTCGCCTAACACTTTTATGACCTACGATCTGCAACTTATGGCACTGCAGCCGGTTACCCAGACGATGAGCTATGAACTACGCTCCTACAGCGCAACTCCGGCCACCGACGAACTGACCCAACTGGGTCGCCAGATCGAAACAGCGCTGCCAACGGATCGCAACCTGCGCTCAAATGCGTTGGCGCGGCGCCTGCGATCCGAGGCCGCCGATACAGAAGATTTCGTCAGGCGAGTGCTCGCGCTATTCAGGGACGGCGGTTTCGAGTACACGATGACACCCGAACTGCTTGAGCGCGATTCCGTCGACGACTTCGTCTTCAAAACCCGCGCCGGTTTCTGCGGCCACTTCGCCTCGGCCTTTGTGTCGATGATGCGCGCTGCCGGCGTGCCCGCCCGCGTGGTCACGGGCTATCAGGGCGGTGAATGGAATCCGATTGGCAGCTATTTCGTGGTGCGTCAATCCGACGCCCATGCCTGGGCAGAAATCTGGATCGATGGCGCAGGTTGGCGCCGTGTTGACCCGACCGCCGTCGTGTCGCCGGAGCGCCTCACACGTGGCCTGTTAGATATTCTACCCGATGCCGGCAGCCGGGCCGAACGGTTGGCTCGTGGTTTTGCCTTTCTGCAGACCATGCGCCAGGGCTGGGATGCCGCGAACAATTGGTTCACTGAAAACGTCGCCGATTTTAATATTCGCGCCCAATTGTCGATCCTGCGTCGTCTTGGTTTTGATGCGCCGCAGTTGCGCCAATTGGGCTGGATTGCCGCGGCCGGACTGGCCGCGTGGGCGGCTGCCACTTTGCTGTGGCTGGCTCAGCGTGGACCGCAACAACCGATCGATGCGTTGGGCAAGGGCTATCAGCGTATTTGCCGCTGGGTCGTACGGCGAGGTCGCGGCCTCGGCCGCGCGCCGCATGAAGGACCCACAGATTTCGCCGCGCGCCTGCAGCTTGAACGTCCCGACATCGCGGCACGCGTCACGCCACTACTGATCGAATATGCGCAGTTGCGATACGGACGCGCGACCGATGGCGAGCGCCAGGAGCGCACGCGCCGGTGGCTCAACGAAGTGCGTTGGCTGCGATTTGCTGCCTGAACAGTCGCAGCGCAGAATACTCGCCGGCAACCACCGGAGTCGCATGAATGGCATCGCTCAAAGACAAATTTGCTGCCGCTAGCAAGAATGCGGTCAAGCTACCAAAAACCCCTAACAACGACGAGAAATTGGCACTGTATGCGTATTACAAACAGGCCACGGAAGGCGATGTCAAAGGCGATCGACCGGGATTTCTGGACATGGTCGGCCGCGCGAAATACGACGCCTGGCAAAAGTGCAAGGGCAAGAGCGTCGATGTTGCCATGCAGGCCTATATAGAGTGTGTTGCGCGGCTCAAGAAGGGCTAATGTCTGAGTTCGCGTTAGGTTAAATGGCAGCGGCGTCGCGCCGACCAACGGCGTTAGCTGGCCGACCAACGAGCTTTGCTTCTGTCCAGACAGGCGGCAGAATGACAGCGAAACAACTCAAAGAGCTTCGCCATGTCAGACATCAAACGCAGCCAAAGCCAGTTCAACCGATTTACACGGATAGGCGGTGCGGCTGCTGAACTCAGAATAGTCGATTCCGCGGACGTCATTGGACGGGACCCGTATAACAGCGTTGGCCGTCAGGCGCGTCTGCGCCAACCCATCATTCGACGGGTTCGCGCACCAGCAAAAGTAACAGCCCCCCGACCACAAACAGCAACACCAACGACATAATGGAAGCGCGTGAGCTGCCGGTCGCGAGTGCCACGGCTGCCACTAACAATGGTCCGACCACCGCCGCAAATTTTCCCATCATGTTGTAAAAACCGAAAAACTCGCCGCTATGTTCTGGCGGCACCAGTCTGCCGAAGAACGATCGAGACAGACTCTGCACGCCGCCCTGCACCAGACCGATAGCGACAGCGAGCGCATAGAACTCCCAAACCGTGTCCAGAAAGAAAGCGTATATCGTTGCAATCGTATAAACGCCGAGACCTAACAGAATACCGCGACGCGCCCCATGCCTTGTCGCGTAACGCCCGAACCACAGCGATGCAGGAAAGGCCACGAACTGCGTCAGCAACAGCGCCTGTATCAAAGCTCCCGTCGGCAATCCAATGGCCACACCATAGTCGACAGCCATTTTGATGATCGTATTGACACCATCAATGTAAAGCCAATACGCCAGCAGAAAAATACCGAGTTCCCGGTGCCGTGTCAGGCTGCGCAGAGTGCTCAAAAGTTCGCGCAGGCCCGCAGCCGCCGCTGCGGCAAAACCGAGTCTGACGATTGGTTGCCTTTCCACCACGCGCCGAGCGAGCGGCAAGGTGAATACCGCCCACCAGACCGCCACCGTCAGAAAAGAGATATGCACCGCTTCGGCGCTGTCCTTGAAACCAAACCATTGCCAGTTGCCGTACATCAACACGTTGAGCAAAAACAAAAGCCCGCCGCCCAGATAGCCTAAAGCGTAGCCGTAGGACGAAACGCGGTCATAGTCAGCGGGCTGAGCGATGTCCACCAGCAAAGCATCATAGAAAATATTCGCTGCCGAAAAGCCGATGGAACCACCCACGAACAACCAGAATGCGGCCTGCCATTGGCCTTGCGATACCCAGAAAAGAGCTCCAGTACTACAGATTCCGAGAAACGCCCAGGTGATCAGAAACGACTTGCGCCGTCCAGCGCTGTCAGCGATTGCGCCTAACACAGGCGCCAGTATCGCAACCACGAACCCGGCAATGCCATTGGCCAACCCAAGGCGCGCAGTGCTTGTCGTCGGGTCGACGCCGAGACTCCAGTACTTCTGAAAGAACAGCGGAAAGAAACCAGCCATTACCGTGGTTGAGAACGCGGAATTGGCCCAGTCATAGTAAGCCCAGGCCCGGACCTGACGGTTTTTCTCCGTGATGTTCACGGCGTCATGTTATTCCGTCGCGGCGTTGGCTGCATGCTCGCGAGTCTTACGGAAGTCCAGATCCGGCCAGCGCTCAAGCGTCAGGCTGAGATTGACGCGCGTCGGCGCCAGGTACACCAGCGAGCCGGCATGGTCCAGCGCCAGGTTGTCATAGGCCTTGGTGCGGAATTCCACCAACTTCTTGCTGTCGTTCACAACAACCCAACGGGCAGTATGGACATTGATGGGTTCAAAAACGCATTGCACGCCGTACTCATCGGCAAGCCGGAACGCTACTACTTCAAACTGCAGCTGACCCACTGCGCCTAAAATCAGATCATTGTTGCGTAGCGGTTTGAACAACTGCGTGGCGCCTTCTTCACACAGTTGCATCAGACCTTTCTGCAAGGCCTTCATGCGCAATGGGTCCTTGAGTACCGCGCGACGAAAAATTTCCGGCGCGAAATTCGGAATGCCAGTGAAACTGAGCGCTTCGCCTTCGGAAAAGGAATCGCCGATATTAATGGTGCCGTGATTGTGCAGGCCAATGATGTCACCCGCGTACGCTTCGTCGGCTTGCCCTCGATCGGCCGCCATGAAGGTCAACGCGTCGCCAATCCGCATTTCTTTTTTCATCCGCACGTGCGTGAGCCGCATGCCGCGCTCATATCGTCCAGAGCAGATGCGCAGAAAGGCGATCCGGTCCCGATGACCGGGGTCCATATTGGCCTGGATCTTGAAAACGAAACCGCTCATCGGCGCTTCGTCAGACTTTACTTCGCGCGTGATGGTGGCGCGCGGCATCGGCGACGGCGAGTGCGCGACGAAATAGTTGAGCAGTTCCTGCACACCAAAGTTCGAAACTGCCGATCCAAAAAACACCGGAGTCTGGCGACCTGCACGATAGGCGACGGGATCGAAGCCATGCGTGGCACCTCGCACCAGCGCGATTTCCTCGGCAAAGGCGGCGGCGCGATCACCTAACAGGTCGCGCGCTTCGGCACTGGCAAGGCCTTCGATCACATGGGTCTCGCCGGCGCGACCCTTCTCGCCTGCCTGATAGAGATAAATCCGGTCTTCACCCAAGTGATAGACACCGACCAACTCGCGGCCCATGCCGATCGGCCAGGTGATGGGCGCCGTGGAGATCTTCAGCACAGATTCGATCTCATCGAGCAGTTCGATCGGTGCGCGGCCTTCGCGATCTAGTTTGTTGATAAAAGTCATGATCGGCGTATCGCGCAATCGACAGACTTCCATCAATTTGATGGTGCGTTCCTCCACGCCTTTGGCGCAATCGATCACCATCAGCGCCGAATCTACCGCCGTCAGCGTTCGGTAGGTGTCCTCTGAGAAGTCCTCGTGGCCAGGCGTATCGAGCAGGTTGACGATGCAGTCGCGGTAGGGGAACTGCATCACCGACGAGGTCACGGAAATGCCACGCTGTTGCTCGATCCGCATCCAGTCGGAGGTCGCATGGCGGGTCGCCTTGCGTCCCTTGACGGTACCAGCCATCTGAATGGCACCGCCAAACAACAGCAGTTTTTCAGTCAGCGTGGTCTTGCCCGCGTCCGGATGCGAAATGATGGCAAAGGTTCTTCTTTTGCTTATTTCCTCGGTTAAAGGACCATTCGAGATCGTCATAAGTCCTCTACTGTGTACGCAGGTGCGTACACAGATCAAAAATTGCCTTCGGATGCTCCGAAACCGGCCGGAACGCATTTGCAGTGGGGCTTTGGACCCCTAGTGTTGACCGCTCTCTTTCGCGGCTTTAGCGACATGATAACCTAAAAATAAATTGACACAATAACCTAAAAATAGTACAACTTAATAACCTAGAAATAGGAAGTACGGAAACCCCACAGATTGGAACTTGAGATGGCCGCGCCTGCCGACAAACTCGCCGAATCCTTAGACGTTCTGAAAGGGCTTCAGGACCAAGGACGGGCTGCAATCCGCGCGAGCGATCTCACGCGCACTCACCGCGAGCGCTTGCTGGCAAGCGGGTTCATCCGCGAGGTCATGAAGGGCTGGTATATCCCCAGCCGTCCTGACGAGCCCGCGGGCGAAAGCACGTCTTGGTACACCACGTTCTGGGCGTTCTGCGCTGCCTACCTTGGCGGGCGCTTCGGCGACGATTGGTGCCTCAGCCCTGAACAATCGCTGCGCCTGCATATCGGTGACTGGGCAGTTCCAAAGCAATTGCTTGTTCGCTCACCCAAGGGCAACAACAAGCCGACCGATCTACCCTACGGCACATCCGTATTCGACGTTCGGCTGGACACTCCGCCTGCTGCGGATATTGAGAGTCTTGAAGGCCTGCGGATTTACACATTACCTGCCGCGCTGCTTGCCTGCGCGCCAACCCAATTTACCGCGCAACCGCTAACACTGCGAGCCGCGCTTGCCATGGTTCCCGATGCCTCAAACGTGCTGAGCCGACTTCTTGATGGCGGTCACAGCACGATTGCAGGCCGTCTGGCCGGAGCCTTCCACAACATTGGACGTGAAAAGATTGCGGACGACATCGTCGGTTCTATGAAAGCGGCCGGCTACATCATCAACGAAAGCGATCCATTCGAAGACAAATCTCCTCTTCCCTTCGGCCCCCGTGAAACATCGCCCTACGTCAACCGGCTGCGCATGAGTTGGGCCGCGATGCGCGAGGACGTGCTCACGATCTTTCCGGCGTCACCCGGTGCAGTGAGCGACCGCAATGCTTACATGAAGCAGATAGAAGAAAACTATGTCGCTGATGCTTATAACTCGCTCTCAATCGAAGGCTACAAAGTTAGTGCTGAACTGATCGAGCGTGTGCGCTCTGGAAATTGGAATCCGGATGCAATCAAGGGCGATAAAGATCACCGCGATGTGATGGCGGCGCGCGGCTACTTCCAGGCATTCCAGGCGGTCAAGCAAAGTATTGAGAAAGTCCTGCAAGGCCAAAACGCTGGAAAGGTCGCCGATCAAGACCACGCTACTTGGTACCGGGAACTCTTCGGCCCCTGCATAACTGCGGGCATCCTGAAACCGAGCGATCTCGCCGGTTACCGCAATGGGCCTGTCTACATCCGCAAATCCATGCACGTGCCGCCGCGCCAAGAAGCCGTCCGTGAATTGATGCCCACATTCTTTGAACTATTAGAGCAGGAGAAAGAGCCTGCCGTTCGCGTCGTGCTGGGACACTTCATGTTCGTCTATATCCACCCCTATATGGACGGAAACGGGCGCATTGGTCGCTTCATGATGAATCTCATGATGGCGTCGGCAGGATACCCTTGGACTATCGTTCCTGTTGAGCGCGGGGCCGACTACATGGCGGCACTTGAAGCTGCCAGTTTTGGGCGAGACATCAAACCATTCTCATCATTCCTCGCGGCATTGGCGAACAAGACGCAGTAGTAGTTTTCGTTTTGAGAGAATCACAGATGGATCTGTACTCCCCGTTTCTCTAATCGTTACAGCGCCAGAGACGATAACCGTTTCCACTACGCGCTGAAAGCAACGCCCTGCTCTTCCAGATAGTCATGATGATCGTAGACCTGCCACGATCCCGGTAGCTTGTGAGCAAGCATGAGTTCGGCGATGTGCGGCACGGTCAGGGTTGCGAGGTTGGTCCGCGCCGTCTACGGCAGTGCGAGACGCGCACCCCTCCCCATCGGTTCATCTGTCCCGCTGTTGTTGCAGAGATAGTCGACGTCCGGGGCTGTCGCAGCTCGCCTTTGAGGCTGATATCCGGATGCGAAATGATGGCAAAGGTACGGCGACGAGCGATTTCATGCTCGAGAGTTGGCATGTCTGTCCAGGGTTGTTAGCTAAGTTGTAGCCGAAGTACGCAGGCGTCTTCGCGGCCATTGGCGGCCTGATAGTAGCCACGGCGCATGCCGATCTGCTCGAACCCAAGGTTCTGATACAAACGGATTGCGCCAGGATTGCTGGGCCGCACCTCAAGAAACACCGCGCGCGCATTCCGCGCGCGCGCCTGATCAAGCAAATGCAGCATTAGCAGCCGACCCAGCCCGCGACAGCGGAAATCCGGATGAATGCAGATATTGAGCAAATGCGCTTCGCCGGCGCCGGCACTCACGATGCCGTGACCGACGATTTGCCCGCCAATCTCCAGCACACGGCAGATATACCCGACTCGCAGGCAATCGCGGAAAATCCCTTCGCTCCACGGAAACTCATAACTCGCCGTTTCATTCGCATGCACAGTCGGTAGATCGGACTCGAGCATGATCCGCGGCTCTACCGCCGGTGCGCTGATCGACACGTCGGGCGCCGCCGCCATGGTCAGGTCACCAACTTTGGCGGGCAGACGCTCATCGCGAATTTGAGGTCGTCCCAGGCTTTACGTTTTTCGTCCGGGCTGCGCAGCAAGTACGCCGGGTGGTAAGTCACGACCAGCGGCGTATCGAACTGCCCGAAACGATGCACCTGACCTCGTAGCCGGCCAAGTGGCATCTCCGTAGCTAACAGATTCTGCGCAGCGATGCGCCCCACAGCTAGAATCATCTGCGGTCGCACATGCGCTATCTGCCGCGCAAGGTACGGCATACATTCGCGCACTTCGTCTGGCTGCGGATCACGGTTGTTAGGTGGTCGGCATTTGAGGATATTGGCAATGAATACTTCGGAACGCTCCAGCCCGCAGGCCTTGAGCATCGCTGTAAGCAACTGCCCTGCACGGCCAACGAATGGTTCGCCCTGTAGATCTTCATCCGCGCCTGGTGCCTCGCCCACCACCATCCAGCGCGCAGCGACCGCACCGACACCGAATACGGTATTGCTGCGGGTGCGATGCAGCGGGCAACGCGTGCAGATCGCAACCTCCGCGCCTAGCTGCTGCCAGTCGCTCTTGGGCGCCGCAATGGCGACGCTCGCCGCCATGACCGGCGTAACAGAGCGCGGCAGCCATAGATCAATGCCTAACGACTGAAGATAATCTCGCCGTGTCGCTTCTTCCATCGCCGTTAGCCGCTGTGGACGGTTCCGCGCGCGGACTTGCGGCGCAATTTGCGCCACAGCCAGAGAAACGGAGCCGAGGCCACAAAGGTGGCGAACATGGCTAACAGCATGGTCGGTGGTTCTCTGGCGATCAGCACCAGGAAAGTCGGCACAATGACTGCATACGCCATCTTGATGCGCCGGTCCCAATCGACTTGCTTGAGACTGGGATAGGGAAAACTCGAGACCATCAGCGCACCCGCCAACGCGGTAATTGCAAAGGCTATCGCAAGGCCCGTCAAACCGGGCGCACGCCACTCATGCGAGAACCAGACAAATGCCGCCACCAGCGCCGCAGCCGACGGACTCGGAAGGCCTTCGAAGAAACGCTTGTCGGTGGATCCGGCACGCGTGTTGAAGCGCGCCAATCGCAGCGCCGCACAGAGTGCATAAAAAAATGAAGCCAGCCAACCGAAACGACCCCACTGCTGGCCGTATTCCGTCAGTCTTGCGGCGCCCCATTGATACGTCAACAAGGCCGGCGCCAAACCGAAAGCGACCATATCTGCAAGGCTGTCAAATTCCTTGCCGAATTGACTGTCAGTACCTGTCCAGCGCGCGACCCGACCATCAAGTCCATCAAACAACATCGCAATGAACACGGCCGCACCCGCGCTGGAAAAATCGCCGTTGATCGCTGCGATGATCGCGTAAAACCCCGAGCCAAGGCAGCACGAGGTCAATACATTGGGCAGCAGATAAATGCCGCGGCGTTTAGGGCGCGTCTCGCCCTCGGATGGTTGGGTGTTGGCGGGTGTCTCGTCCATGCGCGCGCATGATAGGGCTCGCCACGAGACTTAGCTATCCGGCGCGCGGCCAGAGCAGTGGCGGAGCCGCCTGGCAGGGCCTGATACACTGCCGCCCCTTATGCGCTGGTCGCTATACCCAATAAACACCGCCAAGGAAGACCCCAACGAGGCTGAGGTCGAAAGCCATCGTTTGATGCTGCGCGCCGGGCTGGTGCGGCGCATTGCAGCTGGCATCTACACCTGGACGCCGATGGGCCTGCGCTGCGTGCGCAAGGTCGAACAGATCGTGCGCGAGGAAATGAACCGCGCCGGCGCGTTTGAAATGCTGATGCCGGCGGTGCAACCGGCAGAACTGTGGCAGGAATCCGGCCGCTGGCAGCACTACGGACCCGAGCTGCTGCGCCTCAAGGATCGCCACCAGCGCGATTTTGTCATCGGTCCGACGCACGAGGAAGTGATGACGGATCTTGCGCGCCGGGAACTGCGCAGCTACCGGCAGCTGCCGGTCAATTTTTACCAGATCCAGACCAAGTTTCGCGACGAAATCCGACCGCGGTTCGGCGTCATGCGCGGGCGCGAGTTCATCATGAAGGACGCTTACAGCTTCCACCTGGATGAGGCTTCATTAGCCGCGGGTTACCGGCTCATGCACGACGCCTATACGCGGATGTTCACGCGTATGGGTCTGCGGTTCCGCGCGGTGCAGGCTGACTCCGGCGCGATCGGCGGCAACGTGTCCGAAGAATTCCAGGTGTTGGCGGAGTCGGGCGAAGACGCCATCGCCTATTCGGACGGCGACCAGTACGCCGCCAATCTGGAGCAGGCCGCAGCGCTGGCACCCACTGGCGCGCGCACTGCGCCCGCCGAGTCGATATCGAAAGTTGCCACGCCTAACAGCAAGACCATTGCCGAGGTGTCTTCACTATTGGGTGTCGCCGCGGATCGCACCTTGAAAGTGCTGTTGGTGGCCGGGCGCGAATCCGCTGTTGTGGCCCTCGCTCTGCGCGGCGATCATGAGCTCAATGCGCTTAAAGCGCAGAGATTGCCGGCTGTTGCCAGCCCGCTACGGCTTGCGACGGCGGAGGAAATTCAGACGGCTACGGGCTCAGAGCCTGGCTATATCGGCCCGGTCGGACTCAAGTGTCCGTTGATCGTGGATCACAGCGCAGCCCATCTGGCTGACTTTATCTGCGGTGCCAATGAAAAAGATGCGCATTTCCGCGGTGTGAACTGGGGACGTGATTTACCGGAACCGACGACAGCCGACATCCGCATTGTCGTGGCCGGTGACCGAAGTCCCAGTGGCGTTGGGACACTGCAAATCGCGCGCGGCATTGAAGTTGGGCACGTATTTCAGCTCGGCCGCAAGTATTCGACAGCGATGAATGCCAACGTACTGGACGAACAGGGCAAGAGTGTCCCGATGTACATGGGATGTTATGGCATCGGTATCACACGCATCGTCGCAGCGTCCATCGAACAAAACCACGACGCACAGGGCATCATCTGGCCGGATGCCCTCGCCCCGTTTCGCGTAGTTCTGGTACCGATGAACGCGCACAAGTCGGAGCGTGTGCGAACTGCCGCTGAGAAACTGTATACAGAGCTGAACAACGCTGGCATCGAAGTCCTGTTAGATGATCGCGACGCACGCCCGGGAGTCAAGTTCGCGGACAGCGAGTTGCTTGGCATTCCGCACCGTATCGTGATTGGCGAGCGCGGGCTCGATGCCGGCAAGCTGGAATACCAGCATCGCCGCGCCAGCGCCAATGAGGACATGCCCCTCGATGATGTCCTTGGATTCCTGCGCCAACGATTTGCGGACTGATTGCATGCGTGGCCGGGCAACTCGCGCACGGGCCCTATGGACGTTGCTCGCCATCAGCTCGACCGTACCGGCCTACGCGGACCAGCAACGCGATCCCGAACTACGCGCAGTCGTGCAGTCAGCGATCGCGTCGGCGCAGTGTTTCGGCGACCAATTCGACTCGCAGGTGTGGTTCAAAATGATGGAGCCTCGCCTGCGCAGAAAAGTGCGCAATCCAGAAGAACGAGTCGAGATCCTGCAATCAGTGTTCTGTGAAGCACACCGCAAAGGCGCGCAGCGATTGCCGCCCGGTCTCATGTTAGCCATCATCGATGTAGAATCCAGTTTCAATCGCTACGCCGTATCCAGTGCCGGTGCCGTCGGCCTCATGCAGGTCATGCCTTTCTGGCCCGAGGAACTGGGAATGCGCCGCTATCAGCTGATCACCGTCAGCGACAACATCAAGATGGGCGCTGCCATATTTCGCTTCTACCTGCAGCGCGAGAAAAACAAAGTCGGTCCCGCGCTGGCGCGTTACAACGGCAGTGTGGGCCGTCGCACTTATTCCGATCTTGTCATCAATCGCTGGACACGCTGGAATGGCGCTGATGACCTGGGCCGCAGCAGCGACCCCTCAAAACTCAAATGGTGAGCGCGCATGACTAACATCCTGGTGCTTTATTACTCCCGCAACGGCGCAACTGCGGAGCTCGCGCGCCAGGTGGCGCGCGGCGTGGAGTCGAGCGACGGCGCGCAGGCCACACTGCGCACGGTACCGGCCGTCAGTTCCAGTGCCGAACGTCTGCCGCAGGCGGTACCCACCAGCGGGGCGCCGTATGCAACACTCGAGGATCTGGCCAACGCCGACGGTCTGTTGTTAGGCAGTCCGACCCGCTTTGGCAACATGGCTGCGCCACTCAAGTATTTTCTCGATGGCACTTCGACGCAATGGCTGGCCGGCACACTGGCCGGCAAACCCGCTGCGGTGTTCACCAGCACTCAAACGCAGCACGGCGGCCAGGAGAGCACTCTGCTGTCGATGATGCTGCCGCTGCTGCACCATGGAATGTTGATCGTTGGAGTGCCATTTACCGAGCCCGCACTGAGCGCCACCAGTACCGGCGGCACGCCCTATGGCGCCTCGCATGTGGCGGGCGCAAAAGCTGCGACAGCAGGCGTCGCGCTCACTGATCACGAGAAGACCATTGCGCATTCGCTCGGCCGTCGGGTCGCGGAAATCGCCGCTGCGCTGCGCAAAGGCGGCGCAAATTCGTCAGCGCGGCGCTGAGCCACGCGCCAGCACCTCGCGCACAAAGGGCACGGTCAGGCGGCGCTGCGCCGTCAACGCAGCTATGTCCAGTTCATCTATAAAACCGCATTGTGCTGCGAGATCGCGCGGTAAACGGCGTAGCAAGAACTCCAGCACATCCTCAGGCAGCTCCAGCCCAAAACCGTGGGCGCGCTGCGTCAACAAAGCTCGTTGCGCCGTTTCGTCCAGCGGCGTCAGCGTTAGGCGTATTGACGCGCCGCGCATCCTCGAGCCGAGATCCTGCAGTGCCCAATCACTCAAGGTCGGCACATGCCGGGCCGCAAACAGCAATGCCGCGCCACGTTCCTCACAGTCGCGCCACAGTGCAAACAGCTCGCGACAGAAAGTCGCGTCGCCTGCGATGCTGTCGACATCGTCACAGCAGATAAGCTCCGCCAGCGGACGATCGGCCAACACCGCAGCACTGCCGCCCTGCAGCTCCCGCAACGAAATGTAGCGCGCGCGACGCCCGACCTGGTCAGCCGCCGCCACTGCACCTAACAGCAAATGTGATTTGCCGCTCGACACCGGCCCGGTCAGGAGGGCAATACCCGCCTTGCCGGTCGCGAGATCGCCGATTGTTGCCACAGCGGTGCCGTTAGGTCCGACAAAAAAATTATCTAGCCGCGCACGCCCACGCAGCCGGACCGCGAGCGCCAATTGTTGCATCGCGCGCTACCAGACTCGCTGCACGAAACGCAGCAGATAGTGGGCACCGGAGGCGACAGTGGTCGCCAAAGTCGCGATCGCCAGAAAGTCGATCAGTTCATAAGCAGGTATTTGACGGGCGGCATACAGAATCACGAGCGAGCAATAGACGAGCTGCAGCACAGTGTTGATCTTGGAAATCGCCGTCGGCCGGCCCTGCAAAGGCCCAAACCAAACGCGGAACACGATCGCACCGAGGCCGATGACAAAATCTCTGGCCACTGCCGCGGCCGCAAGCCAAATCGGCACGAGGCCAAGCCAAGCCGCGTACACGAACACGGTCACGAGCAGCAATTTGTCGGCGAGCGGGTCGACAAATTTGCCGAATCTCGACGTCCAGTTAAAAGTTTTGGCGAGAAACCCGTCCAGACCATCGGATAAGGCAGCGACCACAAACCAGGCCAGGGTCTGCAAAAACTGCCCGTCGTGCATCGACATTACCACTGGCCAGATCAACAGGATCCGACCGAGCGATATGAGGTTGGGCAGGTGGCGCACGGGGCTCAGCGCTGAAATGCCACACTCAGGCGTCCGCCGCGATCTCGCCCGGTCGGATTGAATCTGCCTTCGCTCGTGAGCGCGGCCTGCAAAGTGTCATCGCCGCCACGCACCATGAGGCGAAATACTGCGTTACCGTTACCGATTTCGAGCAGTTGCAAAGACTTGACGCCCTGCATAGCCGTCAGGCTGCGCGATACATCCGCATAGTCGCGCAGCGAGGTCACGCCCGTGATACTGAGTTCAGTCTCGAGTTCCGGCTGAACCGCGAGCCCGATACTGGATCCCGCAAGCACGTCGGCAACGCCATGAATGCCAGTGGCAAGATCTGCGGACCAGCTCGAAGTGCTGAGGCGAGAATCCAGCGCCTCCGGAACCCATAGGCGCAGCTCATAGCGGCCGCCGCCAGCGGCTGATGCTAACAACGCATAGTCCGCGCCGACGCGCCGCGCTGCAGCGAGCGCGACATCACGACTACCGACCGATCCAGGCGACGACCCGACCTGCAAAATCACAGGCAAACCGCGCATGTCGGCAATGGCTTGCAAATCCTTCGAATCGACCGCCGGAGCCGCGGCTCCGCCATCAACCATGACCCAAACAACCGGTCGCTCTCGCGGCCACAGGGATTTGCCAGCTGCGATAACGGCACGATCCACGGCGGCGCCGTCAAAAGATATCTGCGTGCCGCCGCCTGACGCCGGACGCACGACCTGTGCGTAGCGCCGTGCGTCATTGACCAAACTCTGCAGTGCTGGATCGCCATCCGCATCCCGCTGTCCAGTTGCACGCACCAGGGCAATGCGCATGGCGTCGCCGAATGCGGCTGGACCTGACGAATCGACCGCGACGTCGTAGACCCGGACACCTCGCGCGGCCCACACAGGCGCGGCGGAGCCGACCAGCAGACACACGACGAGGGCTTTCCAATTGAAACGAAGATTAGGCATGGCTGGGCTATTATACGTCCCGAGAAAAATATGAATTCAAAAGCCGGACTTACCTATCGGGACGCGGGAGTGGACATTGACGCTGGCGATGAACTCGTCGAGCGCATCAAGCCGCTGGTCAAACGGACACATCGACCCGAGGTTCTAGCCGGCGTGGGCGGCTTTGGTGCCCTCGTTGAGCTGCCTTTGGGCCGTTGGAAGAGGCCTGTATTGGTGTCCGGGACCGACGGCGTAGGCACCAAGTTGCGCCTGGCCATCGACACAGGCCGACACGACCGCATCGGTATCGACCTGGTGGCTATGTGCGCCAATGACGTAGCCGTTCAGGGAGCGGAACCCCTCTTTTTCCTGGACTACTACGCGACCGGCAAGCTCAGCGTCGATATCGCCGAGAGCGTGATCAAAGGCATCGCTGCGGGCTGCGAAATAGCCGGCGCGGCGCTGGTCGGAGGCGAGACGGCCGAGATGCCTGGCATGTACCACGGCGACGACTATGACCTCGCGGGTTTCTGTGTTGGCGTGGTGGAACGCGACGGCATCATCGATGGCCGCAACGTCGTCGCCGGCGACCGGATCATCGGTCTCGCCTCCTCGGGCGTTCATTCCAACGGTTACTCATTGATCCGCAAATTGTTAGCCGTCAGCAACGCAGGCGCTGGCACGATGCTCGCGGGCCGGCCGCTGCACGACTGGTTGTTGGAACCGACGCGCATTTACGTGAAATCCATGCTGCGGCTCGCCTCGTCAATGCCGGTGCGGGCGTTCGCCCACATCACGGGCGGTGGACTGACCGACAACATCCCCCGGGTGTTGCCCGCAGGGCTGGAAGCGGTGCTGGATGCGAGCGCCTGGCCGCGTACCGCCATCTGGGACTGGGTGCAACGGACCGGCAACATCGCACCCGCAGAAATGCACCGTACTTTCAATTGTGGAATCGGCATGGTCGCAGTAGTGGCCGCCGAGCATGTCACCTCCGCGCTGCGTTTGTTAGGTGACTGCGGCGAGCAAGCGCAACTCATCGGCACCATCCAGTCCGGCGATCGCGGCTGCATCGTTTAGGCCAGGACTGCGGCCGCTGCGGTGAAAGCGCCAATCCTCGATCTGGTCGTCTTAATATCCGGGCGCGGCAGCAACATGGAAATGCTGCAGCGTGCCTGCTCTGACGGGCGGCTGGCTGCGCGTGTGGTAGCGGTCATTGCTGATCGCCCGGAAGCCGGCGGCCTGGCGCTGGCGCGGACACTCCAGATTCCAGAGCATTTGGTCAGCTATCGAGACTACGCAACGCGCCACGACTTTGAAGTGGCGCTAGCCGGCCGGATCGACTCCTGCCTCGCGGCATCGCCGCGCAACCTGATTGTTCTCGCCGGTTTCATGCGCATTCTGGATGCGCCGTTTGTCAACCGGTATCAGGGCCGCATGATCAACATCCACCCATCGCTGCTGCCCGCCTATCGCGGCCTGGATACCTATCGCCGCGCCCTGGCGGACGGCGCCCGCTGGCACGGCAGCAGCGTACATTACGTCACCGCAGAGCTGGACGGCGGGCCGGTGATCGCGCAAGTTCGGGTGGCGGTTCAAACCGATGACACGCCGGCCACGCTTTCAGCGCGCGTTCAGCGCGTGGAACACAGGCTCTACTGGCGGGTCATAGACTGGATTGCGCGCAGTAGGCTGCACTTGGGACTGGACGGCGCCAGTCTGGACGGCAAGCCATTGCTACGACCGGTGCAGTGGCAATTGCCGGATCCGGATATGGATGGAGAATTGATCGATGTGGCAAGCTAACAAAACAACTTTTGCGGTGCTGCTGCTTGCGGCGGGCAGTGCCGTGCACGCTGAAACAGCCAGCACGCCGTCGCTGGCGCCGTTTGTCGCAAAGTATATGGTCGAATGGCATGGCATCAATGCCGGTACCTCGACCATCGAACTGATCCCTAACGGCGGCGGCCGCTACACCTACAAATCGGGCAACCAGGCGCGCGGACTGTTCAAACTGGCCTTTCCGGATGTTATCCGCCAATCCTCCGTTCTACAGTTCGACAATGGAGTGGTGCGGCCGCTGAGTTTCCGCGCTGACGATGGCTCCAAGGACAAGAGTCGGGACGTCTCGCTGGACTTTGACTGGGCGAAAAATCGCGTCACCGGGACCTCAGAGAAACAGGCCGTATCGCTGGATCTAAAGCCCGGAACACAGGACGCAATGTCCGTTCAATTGGCGCTGATGTTGGAATTGCAGGCGGGTCGCTCACCCACGATGTTCTGGATGGCCGATAAAACTGAGATCAAAGACTATGTCTATGCCTACGATGGCGAAGCGACGTTGTCCACGCCTCTGGGCCGCATACCGACAGTGATCTGGTCGAGCCACCGCCCGAACTCCGATCGCCTCACACGCATCTGGTATGCGCCATCGTTAGGTTTTGCACCATTGCAGGCAGCGCGTACACGCGCCGGCAAGTTGGAGTGGACGATGAAAATCCAGAAACTCGACCGCAACGCCGCGGATCAGGCACGCGGCAACGTTACCCCACGCTGACCCTGGTATTTGCCGCTGCGATCCTTGTAAGAAGTCGCGCACACTTCGTCGGACTCGAAGAACAACATCTGCGCGATGCCTTCGTTGGCGTAAATCTTGGCAGGCAGGGTCGTGGTATTGGAAAATTCCAGCGTTACATGCCCTTCCCATTCGGGTTCCAGCGGCGTGACATTGACGATGATGCCGCAACGCGCATAGGTGGATTTGCCCAAACAGACCACCAGCACATTGCGCGGCACGCGGAAATACTCCACGGTGCGCGCCAGCGCAAAGGAATTCGGCGGAATAATGCAGACGTCCGCGGTCAAATCGACGAAGCTCTTGGCGTCAAACGCCTTGGGATCGACGATCGTTGAATTGATATTCGTAAAAACCTTGAATTCATTGGCACAACGCACGTCGTAGCCATAACTGGACGTGCCGAACGACACGATTTTCTGGCCGGCGGATTCGCGCACCTGTCCTGGCTCAAACGGTTCGATCATCTGCTGCGACTCCGCCATACGACGGATCCAGCGGTCAGATTTGATACTCATGTGTTTTCAATCACGATTTTGGGAAACAGACTGCTGCGATCACGACTGCGGCGCGCCAGCTCGCCTGCGGTACGGCGCGCCATATTGAAATAGGCCGCCGCTCGCGGCGTGTCCGGCGCCGCCACCACCGTGGGCCGGCCGTTATCGGCTTCGTCGCGAATTTTTCCATCGAGCGGCAACTCGCCTAACAACTGAACGTCGTATTGCTGCGCCATGCGCAAACCGCCACCGCTGCCGAAGATGTGCTCGGCGTGGCCGCATTGACCGCAAACGTGAACACTCATGTTTTCGACAATGCCCAATACCGGTACATTGACTTTCTCGAACATTTTGAGGCCTTTGCGCGCATCAGCAAGCGCAATGTCCTGCGGCGTGGTGACGATCACTGCACCGGCAACCGGCACCCGTTGCGATAGCGTCAGTTGAATGTCGCCGGTGCCTGGCGGCATGTCGATGACCAGATAATCCAGGTTGCCCCAGTCGGTGTCGGCCAGCAGCTGGTTCAGCGCCGACGTCACCATCGGGCCGCGCCAGATCATGGGCTGCTCCATATCGACCAAAAAACCGATCGACATCGCGACCACGCCGTGATTGCTCAGTGGGCGGATACGCTTGCCGTCCGGTGACCCTGGTTTCTGGCCGCTCAGACCTAACATGAGTGGCTGGCTGGGTCCATAGATGTCCGCATCCAGCAGACCGACGCGCGCACCCTGCGCGGCCCAGGCCAGCGCCAGATTGACAGCGACCGTCGATTTGCCGACGCCACCCTTGCCAGACGCCACCGCCACGATGTTGGCGATATTCGGTAGCGGCGTCAGGCCGCGCTGCACCGTGTGCGAAACAATACGGCTGTGCAGCTCCAATTCGATCGACACAGCGATCCCGCGCGCCGCCAAGTGTTCAGTCAAAAGTCGCGCGAGCTCGTGGCTATAACCACCGGACGGGTAGCCAAGCAGCGCCCGCACCCTGCAATGCGAACCCGCCAACGCCACCTCTTCAATGACTTTGGCTTCGCCCCAGCTGAGACGAAGATTTGGGTCCTGGTAGTCGTCCAGGGCGGCGCGCAGGGCGGCTGTTGTGATGGAGTTCATGAGGGGGCCGAATTCTAGCCAAAAACTGTGATCATGGGCCGCTCGTTTCCCGGGATACCCTCTGGCCTATGGCATAATCCATGGCTGTTTATGGGTCGCTCGCGCACGCCGATGGGTCGATCCCGTTTAGCGCAATTATGGGTTTTTTTTCCAGCCTCAAAACGGACCGAATCATTACCGAGATCAGAATCGCTGCTGATCCGGCGAGCCCGGCTGCGCTGAAGTCGGTTACTAAGCTCAAAGAGATAGGCGAAGAGGCCATCTACCCCATCATTGCCGCCCTGCCCGACGCGGACAAAGGCCTTACGGCTGCGTTGTTGGATGCGCTGACCGCGCTGGTTACGCCAAAATCATTTCCCAAGTTGATCGAAGCCCTGGTTCAGGGCAGTCCCAAAGTGGTTTCGGGCACCAAGTTCGCGCTGGCTTCAAGCAGAGCCTATCCGCCGAACCAGCTGCTCGACGCCCTGCATAAGGAAGACGGGCCACGCAGTGCCCTGATTGACATCATCCTGATGCAGAAAACCCGTTTCGGCGTGCGCGAATTGTTGAACGCCGCCGCCAATCAGCAGCCCAGCGAAAAGGCGGCGTTGTATCGCATTGTGGGTGAGAACGCGGAGGCCAGCCATGTCGATGAGCTGATCGGCCGTTTGCACGGTAAGGATCAGGTTGCCCGCGTCCACATCATCAATATTCTGGGCAAGTTCAATGTGCCGGAAGTTCGTACAGCGCTGCTGGCACAACTGGGCGATACCTCCAAAGTCATTCGCAGTGCGGCGTTGACGTCGCTGGCACGGATGGACGGTCCCATAGACGTCAAGCTGGTGGTTGGCCTGCTACGTGATCCCGAAATGGAGGTCCAGAATCGCGCCATCGATGTGGTCATCAAAGCTAACGACCCGGACACCATCAAGTATCTGATCGAAATCCTGAAAGACGAGGACGAAAACGCGCGTCGCGCGGCGGTCGAGGTGCTTAATGAAGTCGGCAATGCCCGCTCGGTCAAATATCTGCTGGCGGCCATCGCGGACAGCGACTGGTGGGTGCGTAGCAGAGCCGCCGACGCGTTAGGAAAGATCGGCGGACCCAAGGTCGTCGACGCTGTCCTGCAACTCATCAAGGACGACAGCGAAGACGTACGCCGTTCCGCCATCGAGATTCTCAACCAGACCAAAGACGAGCGCGCAGTTTTGCATTTGATCGAGGCCACCAAGGACAATGACTGGTGGGTCAGCGAACGTGCGGTCGATGCGCTCGGTGCCATCGGCAATCGCAAGGCGGTACCGCGCCTCTACGACATGCTGAAAGAAGGCGTACCCAAAGCGATGCCGGCGGTGGTGCGCGCACTGGGTAAATTAGGCGATGCCCGCCTGATTGAACCGATCCTCGTCAAACTGCAGTCGCAGCCCAGCAAGGAACTCAAAGTCGAAGCGCTGCAAGCGCTGGCGCTGCTGGCAGACGACAAGCGAGTCGACTCGATCCGCGTGCAACTGCAGCAGCAGGTCTCAACCGGCGACGCCACCATTGCTCGCGCGGCCAGTGGCGCGCTCGAGAGCCTGCAAAAACGCTTCGCGTCCGGCGCCCACGCGATGGCTGGCGGCAGCGGCGTGGCGCAGCTCGGCAAGACTCTGCAGACGCAGGAACCGGCACGCACGATGATGCAGCCGGACGAAGATGTCGCCAAGCAGGTGCGCGCCGCCGACATGAGCACGGTGCCCAAACTCGACATTTCCACGCTGAATTCGGGCGACATGATCGAGGGTCGATATAAATACATCGAACGCATCGGCAAGGGTGCATTCGGCACCGTGCTGCTGATGGAAGACACTGTGGTCGACGACCGGCTGATTCTCAAATTCCTGAACGCCAATGTCGCGCAGGACGAGGAAATGATGAAGCGGTTTGTCCATGAACTGCGCTATTCACGCAAGATCACGCACAAGAACGTCATCCGCATTTACGATTTTCTGTATATCCAGGGCCTGTACGCCATTTCCATGGAGTATTTCCCGTCGCATACGCTCGGCGGCGAAATCGTCAACGAAAAACCCATGGAACTGAAACGCGCGCTGCAGTTCGGCATCGATATCTGCACCGGCATGGCGGTTGCGCATGTGGCCGGTATCGTGCATCGCGACCTCAAGCCAGCTAACATCTTGATCAACGACGAGGCATTGCTCAAGATCGTGGACTTCGGCGTCGCCGCCGCGCAACGCGAAGGCGATACACAACTGACCAAAACCGGCTATGTGATCGGCTCGCCAAAATACATGGCGCCTGAACAGATTCTCGGCAAACGTGTCGACCAACGCGCCGATATTTATGCCATCGGTGTAATCCTCTATGAGATGCTAACGGGCGTACCACCGTATACACGGGGAGATCACATGTCCGTCATGTATCAGCACGTCCAGGGCAAAGCCAAGTCGGCTGGCGAAGTGAACCCCAACATGTCGGCCGGCCTGTCGGAGCTGGTGATGCAGGCCATGGCAGTTGACAAAGCAAAGCGCCATCAGACCGTGGATGAGTTACGCCTGGCACTGGAGAAATTCCTCTAATGGCACGTATCGATGCGTTTCTGAAACTCGCCTCGCAGCAGGGCTGCTCGGACTTGCATCTCGCCGTTGGCGTTCCGCCCATGCTGCGCATGAGCGGTGATCTGATGCCCATCAAATTCCGCGAATTGCGTGACACGGAACTGGAAGGCTATCTGCTGGAAATTCTCACCAAGGGGCAGCAAGATGAATTTGGCGGCGGCCACGATCTCGATTTTTCATATGTCAGCGGCGAAGGCGGTCGATTTCGCGTCAACATGTTTCGCAAGGAAACCGGGCTGGGTGCCGTGTTTCGCGCCATCCCGACCGATGTGCCGCAACTGGAAAAACTCAACCTGCCGCCGGTGGTCACCAAGCTCTGTGACTACCACCAGGGCATGGTGCTGGTGACAGGCTCAACCGGCACCGGCAAGACCACAACGCTTGCGGCCATGATCGACTACCTCAACCGCCATCGCAAAATCAACATTATCAGCCTCGAAGATCCGATCGAATTTGTCCACAAGAGCATCAAGGCGCAGATCGTTCAGCGCGAACTGCACACGCACATACCGACATTTGCCGAAGGCGTGCGCGCAGCGATGCGCGAAGACCCGGATGTCATCCTGGTGGGCGAGCTGCGCGACGCGGAGACTATATCCATGGCGATGACCGCCGCCGAAACCGGCCACCTGGTGTTAGGCACGCTGCACACGACCAGCGCGACCAAGACCATCGATCGCATTATTGACGCGCTACCCATCGAGCAGCGCGAACAGACCAAGAGTTTTCTGGCATCCAGCCTGCTGGCCGTTGTTACACAAATTCTTGTCAAAGGCGCCGACGGACGTGGACGCAAGGCGTTGTGCGAGGTCATGATGATGACGCGCGCGATCGCCAAATTGATCCAGACTGATCAGACGTTTCAGATTCCAAGCCAGTTACAGACCGGCAAGGACATGGGCTCGCAACTGATGGACCAGGCGCTGCTCGCGGCCCTGACCAATCGCGAAGTCGAACCCGAGGACGCCGTGTCCTACGCGGTCGACAAACGCAATTTCCTGAAATACATGAATGACACGACGATGCTTCCCAAACTTGACGTCGCGAGCGGCTGACGAAACCCAGCATGCCCGCGATTGACGCCTATCTCGTTGAAGTTCTTGATCGCAAAGGATCGGACCTGCATTTCATTGCGGGCGATCCACCGCGGCTGCGCCAGCATGGTGATCTCATGCCGTTGCGGGACGAAACCCTGAGCCGTGATTTCGTTAAAGAGACGCTGCTTGAAATCATGCCGCGGACCGCCAAGTCACGTTATGAAAGTCACCATGGCGCGGACTTTGCCTACGCGTTAGCCGACCGAGGTCGTTTCCGCGTTAATGTGATGACGCAAATTAACGGCATGGGCGCAGTGATGCGTGCGATCCCATCGAATGCACTGACCATGGAGCAGCTGAACTTACCCAAGTCCATCGGCGAAATGGCGCGCGCAGCCAATGGTCTGATTCTAGTGACCGGCAAGACTGGCTCGGGCAAGTCGACGACATTGGCCGCCATCATCGATGACATCAATCGACGGGTAAAAGGCCATATTTTAACCATCGAAGATCCGATTGAATTCGTGCACCACCGCAAGCAATGTCTGATCAGTCAGCGCGAGATTGGCGTGCACACCGACAATTTTTCCCATGCGCTGCATTCGGCCCTGCGCGAAGACCCAGATGTCATTCTGGTCGGCGAAATGCGCGATTACGAAACCATCAGCATCGCGGTAACTGCTGCCGAAATGGGCATCCTCGTGATGGGCACGCTGCACACCAACGGCGCAGCCCAGACCGTGGACCGTATCGTCAACGTTTTCCCCGCCGAAAAGCAGGGCCAGGTACGAACCATGCTGTCGACCAGTCTGCGCGGCGTCATATCGCAGCAATTGCTGCAAAAAGCCGATAAAACCGGCCGAGTCGCAGCGCTGGAGATCATGGTGAACACCTCAGCCGTTGCGAACCTGATTCGACAGGGCAAACTCGACCAATTGGAAAATGTCATGCAGTCGGGGTCGGCGCTCGGCATGCGCACCATGGATGGCGCGATTCAGGCGCTGCTCGACCAGAAAGCCATCACGGGTGCCGAAGCCTACAAGAAGGGCATCAACAAGACTCGATTCGAGCCCGTCAAGGACCAGAGCTAACAGGGTATTCTCTGCTAGAATTTCGCCGTCTCAGGACTGGGGAACTCAGCATGCACGCTCTGCGCGCAGTCATTTTGTTTTGCGGTGCCGCGTGCGCGACATTGAGCGCAGCGCAGGACCCATACGCATCCACCTATCGGGCGGCTGAAGACCCGCCAACGCTGGTCCGGCATGCCACGGTGCTAACAGGCGATGGCGAACGCGTCGACGATGGCGACGTACTGATCGTCGACGGCAAAATCGCCAAAATCGGTCGCGGACTGCGCGCGCCCAGCGGCGCTCGCGAGATCGAGGCCAAGGGCCGCTGGGTGACACCTGGCATCATCGATGTCCACTCGCATCTGGGCGTATACCCAAGCCCTGGCGTTCAGGGCCTCGACGATGGCAACGAAGCAACCAGCCCTTCGACAGCGAATGTCTGGGCCGAACATTCGATTTGGCCTGACGATCCGGGCTTCACTGCCGCACGTCAGGGCGGGATCACGTCGCTGCAGATTCTGCCAGGATCAGCCAATCTTTTCGGCGGCCGCAGCGTCACTCTGAAGAATGTTGCTGCGATCACCTATCAGGCCATGAAATTTCCGGGCGCCCCTCAGGGCCTGAAAATGGCCTGCGGCGAGAACCCGAAGCGTGTCTATGGCAGCACCGGCAAATTCCCATCAACACGCATGGGCAATGCGGCCGCCATGCGAGCGCAATGGATTGAAGCGACCGAGTACATACGTGACTGGAACGACTACGACAGCAAGAAAAAAGCCGGTAAAGACGACGCCAAACCCCCCAAACGCGATCTGCGTCTCGACACCCTGGCAGCGGTGCTTAAAGGTGACATTCTGGTTCACAACCATTGTTATCGCGCCGAGGAGATGGCCTTTGTCCTCGACATGGCGCGCGAGTTTGGCTGTCGAGTCAGCACGTTTCACCATGCCACTGAGGCCTACAAAGTGGCCGACCTGTTAGCTGAAAACAATGTCTGCGCAGCCATGTGGGCCGACTGGTGGGGTTTCAAGATAGAGTCCTATGACGCGATCCCCGAGAACATCGCAATCGTCGATCGTGTCAAGAACGGCTGTGCAATCGTGCATTCAGATTCTGCCGAAGGCATCCAACACTTGAACCAAGAAGCGGCCAAAGTCATGGCCCGTGCGAAAGCCATCGGCTGGGACATTCGGCCGGAGCACGCGATTCGCTGGCTCACTGCCAATCCAGCCAAAGCCATCGGGATTGACGGTCTCACCGGCAGTCTGGCGGTTGGCAAAATGGCCGATGTTGTCGTTTGGAATCGCAACCCCTTCAGCAGCTACGCTCTGGTCGATCAGGTATTGATCGACGGTGTGGTGGTGTTCGACCGCTCAAAACCCCGCGATCAACCAGTCTCTGACTTTCTGTTAGGCCAACCGGCCAACGACGTCAGACTATGAGCGCCGCCAAGTTGAAAAATATCCTGTTGGTCAGCTGGTGCGTGCTGGGCACTGCAGTCACGTCGGGATCATTTGCGCAGTCAGTGCTGATTCGCAACGCCATGGTGCATACCGCAGGCAGTTCCGGCACTCTGCCCGACACCGATGTACTGGTACAAAACGGCAGGATCGTCGCGATTGGCAAGGATCTCAAGGCACCCGACAATGTGCGGCGACTGGATGCTCGCGGCCGGCCGCTAACGCCCGGTCTGTTCGCGGGACTCACACAGATCGGTGTGGTTGAGATCGGTCTCGACGCCGCATCGGGCGACGAATCGGCCGGCCTCGGCGGCATGCGGCCTGAGTTCGATCTGGCACTCGCCTATAACCCCGATTCCATGAACGTCGATGTCACGCGCGCGGGCGGTGTCACCTTCGGCCTGCTAACGCCGTCGACGGCGTCGGCCGCTAAGGGCGGCAGTCTGATTGCCGGTCAGGCCGCGTTGTTCCGTCTCGATGGCAGCGACATTGCGCTCGACGCACCGCGCGCGCTGGTGGTGGAATTCGGCGGCGACTCTGTCAGCCTGGCAGGCGGTAGCCGCGCCGCGCAGTACATGCTGCTCCACCAGGCTTTTACCGAAGCTCGCACGCCCGCGCAGTTGCTGTCGCATGACGAACGCTTGCTAACCCCTACCGGACGCCAGTTGTTAGGCAGCTTCCTTAAGAACAAAGGTCTGATCGTCATCGATGTCGACCGCGCGGCTGACATTCGCGGTGTCCTGGCCTTTGCCGAACGCGAAGGCCTGCGCATTGCCATTCGCCACGGCAACGAGGCATGGCGTGTTGCACGCGAACTGGCGGCAGCGAAAGTTCCCGTCATTGTCGATCCGTTTGAAAACCTGCCTGGCAGTTTCGACGAGGTCGGTTCGACCATGGAGAATGCCGCGCGGCTCGCGCGAGCCGGTGTGCAGGTGCTTTTCAGCCTCTCAAGCCCGGGGACTGACCGCGCTCTGGTTTTGCGTCAGGCCGCTGGCAACGCAGTTGCACGCGGGCTGCCGTGGGAGAGCGCATTGCGGGCGATCACACGCGAGCCAGCCGAGGTTTTCGGCGTTGGCGAACACTTTGGCAGCATAGAAATCGGCAAGCGTGCCGATCTGGTCTTGTGGAGCGCAGATCCTCTGGACGTGACCAGCCTGCCTACGGACGTATGGTTGGACGGCCGCGCAATTGACCTGCGCAATCGCCAAACCGAACTTCGCGACCGGTATATCACGCGATTAAAGTCCTTTTTCCGTTAGGCCGAAGCCACCGTGTTGAAACGCCAAATCCTTGTCACCAGCGCTCTGCCGTATGCCAACGGCAGTCTGCATTTGGGCCACATCATAGAAGCCGTGCAGACCGACGTCTGGGCGCGCTTCCAGCGCCTGCAGGGCAATGACTGCATCTATGTCTGCGCTGAAGACACGCATGGCACGCCCATCATGATCAAGGCGCAGGCCGAGGGCATGACCCCCGAAGCGCTCATTGCGAGCATGGCCAAAGAACATCAGCAAAACTACCAGGGTTTCCTGATCGGCCACGACCATTTCCACAGCACCCATTCGGCAGAGAACGCTGACATCACGCGCTCCATGTACCTGCGAATCCGGGAGGCCGGACATATCGCGACGCGCACGGTGCGCCAGGCCTACGACCAGCAGGCAAACATGTTTCTGCCGGACCGCTTCGTCCGCGGCACTTGTCCGCGCTGCGCGACGCCAGATCAGTACGGCGACAGCTGCGAGAACTGCGGCGCCACTTACACACCGGCAGATCTCCAAGATCCGCGTTCACAGCTAACAGGCACGGTGCCCGTGTGGCGCGATTCCGAACATTACTTTTTCAAGCTCAGCCATTTCGAAGCAATGCTCAAGGACTGGGTGGCCGGCGGCTCGCTGCAAGCCTCGGTGCGTGCGAAACTGGCGGAGTGGTTCGCCGCAGGTCTGCAGGACTGGGACATTTCGCGCGACGCGCCCTATTTTGGCTTTGAAATTCCTGACGCGCCCGGCAAGTTTTTCTATGTCTGGTTCGACGCGCCCATTGGCTACCTTGGCAGTTTCCAGGCGCTGTGCGCCAAACGCGGCCTTACATTCGACGATTATTTCGGCACCGACAGCAAGGCCGAGCTCTATCATTTCATCGGCAAGGACATCAGCTACTTCCACACGCTTTTCTGGCCCGCAGTGCTGCATGCCGCCGGCTATCGCAGGCCGACAGCAGTACATGTGCACGGTTTTCTGACCGTCAATGGCACCAAAATGTCGAAGTCGCGTGGCACTTTCATCACCGCCAGCCGCTACCTTGAACTGTTGCCGCCCGAACCACTGCGTTACTACTTCACCGCCAAGCTCGGGAACGATGTAGATGACATAGATTTCAGCCTGGATGATTTTGTAGCACGCGCCAATTCGGACATTGTCGGCAAACTCGTCAATATCGCCAGCCGCTGCGCGGGCTTCATTGAGCGCGGTGGCGCGCAGCTGGCCAGCGAGCTGCCGGAGCCGGCACTGTACGGTGAATTTTCCTCGGCTCGCCCTCGCATCGCATCACTATTTGAAACGCGCGATTATGCGGCCGCAATTCGCGAGATCATGCTGCTTGCAGCTAAAGCCAATCAGTATGTCGATGCGAAAAAACCCTGGGCACTCGCCAAAGACCCCTCCAAAGGCGACGAAGTACGCGCGGTGGCGACGCAGGGCATCAACATGTTCCGCGCGCTGATGCTCTATCTCGCGCCGGTGTTGCCGAAAATGGCCTGCGAGGCCGCACAATTCCTCAATGCGCCGCTCGCCCATTGGGACGAATTGGCGGTACCGCTGTTAGGAACAACGCTCAGACCCTATGTGCCGCTGGCGACGCGGCTCGATCCAAAAATCGTATCGCAACTGGTGGCGACGCCGGTGGAACCCGAGCCAGCTACCATCACCGCACCCGCCGCACAGAAAAAGGCAGCTCCGACAATGACCGGACCCACAGGCAACATCAAAATCGATGAATTCGCCAAACTCGATCTGCGGGCCGCATTGGTCAAAGATGCCCGCCTGGTTGAAGGATCCGACAAGCTCCTGCAACTGACGCTGGACATCGGCACGGAGACCCGCAACGTGTTCTCTGGCATTCGCGTTGCCTATCTGCCCGAGCAACTCATCGGCCGGTATGTCGTCATGATCGCCAACCTCGAGCCGCGAAAAATGCGCTTTGGCGTATCGGAAGGCATGGTGCTATGCGCCGGTGACGATGCGTCGGGACTTTTCCTGCTGTCGGCTGACGCGGGCGTCAAACCCGGCATGAAAATCACCTGATACCACCGCTTGCGTGTCTGACGCCGACCTTCTCGCCGACCGTATCGACAGCCTGCTGCCGCAGACCCAGTGCACACGTTGTGGTTATCAAGGCTGCAGGCCTTACGCTGACGCCATAGTCCGCGACGGGGCCGCAATCAACCAGTGCCCGCCAGGCGGGCAGGAAACCATTGCCGCACTCGCGCAGTTGTTAGGTCGCGCGGCCTCGCCGTTGAATCCCGTCAATGGCATGCAAGGCCCAGCCATGGTCGCGCTCATCGACGAATCGCGCTGCGTGGGCTGCACCAAATGCCTGCCGCCCTGCCCGACCGACGCCATCGTTGGCGCCAATCGTCTGATGCATACCGTAGTCACGGCTCTGTGCACCGGCTGCGAGTTGTGCATCGCGCCGTGCCCAGTGGACTGCATCAGTCTGGTGCGCCGTGATTCGTTAGCTGAGCCGGCCGACCAGTTAGCGCCGTCGGCCGTGGATAACCGCATGCGTTATGCAGCTCACCTGCAGCGAATCGCCAACCGTCAGGCAAGCAAGCGATCCGATCTTGCACGGGCAAAATCCTCCATCACGCCTGCGACGCCATGAAGCCAGAAGCGCGGCAATCGTTGTTCGCGACACTTCAAGCCGGCAATCCGGCGCCGACCACTGAGCTCGAATACCGCTCACCATTTGAGTTGTTGATCGCGGTGATTCTCTCGGCGCAGGCCACCGACAAGAGCGTCAACTTGGCCACCCGCTCACTGTACCCAGTCGCTCACACTCCACTGTCGATCGCGGCGTTAGGAGTCGAGGGTCTGACACCGTACATCCGCTCGATCGGGCTGTTTCGCACCAAGGCGCGCAACATCATTGCGACCTGCGAAAAACTGTTGAGCCTGCATGGCGGCGACGTGCCGCGGGATCGAGATGCGCTCGAAGCGCTGCCCGGGGTGGGACGCAAGACCGCCAATGTCGTTCTCAATACGGCATTCGGCGAGCCCACTATTGCCGTGGACACTCACATCTTTCGGGTGGCCAATCGGACCGGCCTGGCGCGCGGCAAGACGCCACTCGCCGTTGAGAAGGGCCTGCTTCGCAATACTCCGGAGGAGTTTCGGCGCGACGCGCATCACTGGCTCATTCTGCACGGTCGCTATGTCTGCAAGGCCCGCAAACCGGATTGCGCGCACTGCAAAGTTGCGGCGTACTGTGACTTCGTGCGTCGTCAGAGCGGAAATTCAGCAGCGTGATTTTCGCCGGTCAATCGCGCGACCAGTTACGCAGCGTCTGGCTAACGGCGTGGCAGAAATTTGCTCGCCGCGAGCTGCTGACGCCACTGGAATCGCAGCTGGTTGCGCTCATCCAATGGCACCCTGAATATCATGGCTGGCTCGAACAGGGCGATCGGGCACTGGGATCGACTGCGGCGACGGACAATCCCTTCCTGCATCTGAGCCTGCATCTCGCGCTTCGCGAACAGCAAAGCACGGATCGACCCGCCGGAATCCGCGCCTTGCTCGAACATCTCGCGAACCGGCTGGGCGATCAGCATGCGGCCGAACATCGTGCTATGGAACTGTTAGGTCAGATAATCTGGGAAGCACAGCGCAGCGGCCAACCGCCGGATGAAAGCCGCTATTGCGACGCCTTGCGCAAGCTATGAACTGACGCGACGCATTCGATTGCGCAGTTTAAGCGCGCGATGGACGGCCGTATCACCGTCGCCGTCCACTTCACCCAAATTGTTAGCACGCAGATACTCGGTGAATTGCAGCGCCTCCATGGGCCTGGCAATGAAGTACCCCTGCGCTTCATCGCAACCCATTTTTTCAAGAAGCTGCAGACTTTCCTCAGTTTCCACACCTTCGCCAACGACCCGCAAACCCATACTGTGGCCCAGACCGATAGTCGAACGCACGATAGCCGCATCATCTTCATCGACAGCAGCATCGCGAACGAAAGCGCGATCGATCTTCAGCTCATCAACCGGCAGGCCCTTCAATTGAGACAGTGACGAATAACCGGTACCAAAATCGTCAATCGCGAAACGAACTCCGGCGACCCGTAAATGCTCCATATTGCGCGCCGCCGTCTTTACGTCGCGCATCACAGCACTTTCCGTGATTTCCAGAATCAGCACGGTCGCGGGCAGACTGTGCAACTGCAATTGCTCAAGCACATAGTCTGCCAATGATGAATCCACGATGTCGCCCGCCGACAGGTTGACTGCGAGTTCCAGGCGCAAACCCGATTCACGCCAGACCGCGAGTTGCCTAAATGCGGCGCGCAGCACCCAGCGAGTCAGAATGGTGGTCGCGCCCGTGTCCTCCGCCAAAGGCACAAACTCGCCCGGTGACACATCGCCGAGAATCGCATGACGCCAACGCAGCAGCGCTTCGGCGCCGCGTACCCGTCGACCGGCTATCGTGATCTTGGGCTGAAAAACCAGATGCATCTGTCCTGTGCCAACTGCATCCGGCAGATCCGCACTCAGTCGCAAGCGGCGATGCTGCTGGACTTCCTGCTCTGCCTCAAAAACACGCTGCGGCACGCGATCCTTGCGGGCGGTATCCAGTGCGATTTCAGCGCGGCGCAATAATTCGGCGGGCGTGTCGCCATGTTCAGGCGCGAACGACAAGCCCACGATCGTGCTCAGCCGCACGTTGACGCCGTCAACACGAAGTCTGGAGGCCAGGCTTTGGCAAAGACTGGTGATCAATGCTTCCACGGTACTGCGCCGCAGCTCCACCACCGCGAATGCGAACCGCGCACCCTGCAAGCGCGCGACCTGACAAATGGCGTCGACCTCGCGGGTCAAGCGCTGCCCCAGTTCGCTTAGAACCTGGTCGGCAAATTGCAGGCCCAACGTCGCTGAAAAATGTTGCAAATCGACTACTTCGACGATGGCGACCGCAGTCAAAGATCCGGCTGGAACACGCCGCATGTTCTCCTCCAACAGCGTTTCGAAATACTGGCGATTGGGCAGGCCAGTCACCGGATCGTGGCGCGATTGATGAGTGATGCGCATTTCGCGATCCGCAATGCCATGCTGCATCGAATTGAAGCTGGCCGACAACTGCTCGAACTCCTCGCCACCGTGGACGTCGATCGATGAACTGTAGTCGCCGCGTTCGATGCGCCTCGATCCCAGTACCAGCTGTTCCAAAGGACGCGTCGCTGCGCGGCCCAGACGCATTCCTACCGCGACCGCAACCAGCAAAGCGATCGAGGTGATGAAAGTCAGCGTATTGCGCAGTTCGACGTAGGGTGCATTGACGGCATCCATGGACTTCAGCAACGCCAGCGTGAACTGCCGGTCACCGTCGCTGAGCCGCTCCGACACCGTCAAGTAATCGGCGCCAACCACCTGAGCCTCATGGGGTTCGCGGACGGCGATCATCTGGCGCAAGAACTCCCTGGAAAGATTCTCGCGGCCTGTTAGCAGACTGGTGGCCGCGACACTTGCCTTGCCCCGACTGTCCACCACGAACGCCACATCGACGTCCAGCAATTGCTTGAGTTCGATCGCCAATTCCTGATCGACCGCAAAACCGATGGCGACGTGGGCGATAGGTTCGGGAGCCCGAATCGGCGCCGACAGCATTTGATACGTTTCGCTGCCCACCTGCAGAAAATGCCCCGACGCTATTTCCGAGGTCAGCTCGGCCGTGACCTCAGACGACAGCGACCCAACGTTGCGGCTCGACGCGATGAGATTGCCATCCGCATCCAGCACCAGCAGCAGATCGGATCCAATCCGTCGCGCATGATTACGCGCAGCCGACAGAATAGTTGCGCGGTCACCGGACGCCACTGCTTCGCGCAGTCCGAAGTCGCTGGCCAAGACACCGACCGCGTTGGCCAACTGCGCGGCGCGGTAGGCCAGAAAACGCTTGGCAACCGCGGCACCAGCAGTCAATTGCTCGCTCGCCCGCGTCGTAACCGCCGACTCGGTGCGGCGCACAACTGCTAACAGCGTCACAGTTTGGGCGGCAACCACCAGCCCTATGATCAGGACGAGAAGCCTGTTACGGAAGGTGCGCATGCCAAGCCTTATGTTCACATCCGGAGCCTAAACAGCATTCGGCAAGGGCGCGACCCGCGTGTATCGTTTTCTAGAAACAGTTCGCACTACAGCGGCATCGATTGTCGTCTGCATGAGCTTTGGCTCCACGCCGGCCCTCGCTGACGGCCTGCTCGTGCGGATCGTCACGAATCAGGACAAACCGTTAGGCGGCGCCGTCATTGAAGTGCGCAGTCTGTCGGAACCGCGGCGTCCCCAGGCTCCCGTGGATGCAATCATGGATCAACAGGGCCTGGCTTTCCTGCCCGAAGTGCTGCTCGTTCCGGTAGGTTCCAGAATTGGGTTCCCTAACACCGACATGGTCAGCCACCAGGTCTATTCGTTCTCGCCCACCAAACGTTTCCAGCTACCGCTCTATCGCGGGAAGCCGTACCCACCGGTGCACTTCGATGTGGCGGGCGTGGTCACGGTCGGCTGCAACATTCACGACAATATGATGGGCTACGTGTTTATCAGCGACGCCGCGTATTTCGGCCAAACCGACCAGGACGGCCGCTGGTCTCTGCCCGCCCTGCCGCCCGGACGATACTCAGTCAGTCTGTGGCACTGGCGCCTGCGCAACCCGGCAAAACTACCGACCCAGGAGCTAACAGTGACCGGATCGACAGCGAGCACGGATCTGGTCTTTCGGCTCGCCGAGACTCTCAAACCACAACGCGCGGCAACTCCGCGTGCGGGCTGGGATAGCTACTGATATGCCAATTGTGCAGAAATTTTCAATACTTGTGGTACTTGCCCTGGCAACCGTGCATCAACAGGCGCTGGCCCAGCAATTCGAGGTGACTTTCGACGGCCGGCTCGTTAGTACCGATGCGCGGACTTCTTTTCTCCAGGGTGGACTTGGGAAACTGCGCGCCGGTGCGACCGGCGACGGCGCGGAACTCGGCCGCTTGCGATTTGCGGTCAATGGTCCGTTAGGCGATTCATTCCGCTATGTACTCGACGCTTCGGCGTGGAGCACCGACGACACCAATCCCCTGGATCTGACCGAAGCCTATATCGAGTGGCGTCCGGCGCCACGCAACGTCTGGCGTTCGCGCGTCAAAGCCGGCGCATTCTATCCGGCGCTGTCGCTCGAGCACCGCGCGGCCGGTTGGACCAATCCGTATTTCATTAACAGCTCTGCGCTCAACACCTGGGTGGGCGAAGAGCTGCGCACCGTTGGACTCGAATACAATCTCGACTGGCTAGGCGCGCAGCGCAATTCGCCCGTGGAATTTGGACTCACTGCGGCAGCCTTCGGCTGGAACGATCCCGCGGGCGTGGTAGTCGCGTTCCGCGGCTTTGCGCTGCACGATCGCCAGACACCTCTGTTCGGGCGACTGCGCACCTTTGCGCTGGCTGGCCCGGAACAGCGCGTGCTGTTCGATGAGATCGATGGCCGGGCCGGCTACTATGTCGGCGCGCAGGCGAAGTACAGCGATCGTGTGCTGCTGCGCGCCCTGCACTACGACAATCGCGCCAACCCGGCCGTCTACGATCCGAATATCGACGATTATGCCTGGCTGACGAAATTCAACAGTGCCGGCGTCAGGATTGAAACAGCCGATGACTGGACGCTCATTGCGCAGTGGCTGGATGGCGAGACCTATGTCGGTGAGAACTCGGCCACCGGTTGGAATTTCGACACCAAGTTTTTGTTGTTAGCCAAACAGTTCGGTCGCCACCGCATCGCGGCGCGCTACGATCGATTCGCCACGCAGCAGTTTAGATCGGCCTACCCCGGCCCGATGACGAACGATCAAGGCGATGCCCGGGCGGTCGCCTGGACCTTTGAGCCGAGACCGCGGCTGAGCATCACGGCCGAATACCTACGGGTCGATAGCAACTACAACGTCAGAAGCTGGCTGGGCGAGAATCCGCTGGCGCGGGAAAGCTCAGTTCAGCTGGGTGTACGGTATACATTCGACGGCTCCGCACACTGAAAAAGGCCCGCAACGGGCCCGTCCGCGGCATGTAGCCTCCCAATTGACATAACCCAGACCCCTGTTTATGGTCTTTTGCCGCCGGAATACAGCATGTGCAATCCGCTGCACTTGACGTAAGATGCCAGTCATGAATACGTCAAAACAAGCGCTGACCCGCGGCTTCACGCTGGTCGAACTGCTGATCGTGGTGGCCATCATCGGCATTCTCGCCGCGATCGCAATCCCCGCCTACACCGACTACACCATCAAGGCGCAGGTTTCAGAAGGCCTAACACTGTCATCTGCCGCCAAAACTGCCATCGCAGAAGTATATTCACAGACAGGCACTCCGCCCGCTACACGTGCCGCGGCGGGCTTATCCGCGACCGACACCGACACCAACGGCAAATATGTGCGTTCCGTGAATGTGGTCGGCGGCCGAATCGACGTCACCTTTGGTAACAACGTCAACAGCAACATCAACAATCGCATTCTTTCGCTGACCCCTTACGAAACGCCGGATCGCTCGATCGTCTGGCGTTGCGGTCTCGCGACTGTACCCAATAACGCGAATCCGCTTGGCACTGCCGCTGGAGCGCCGGTGGTTTATCAGGCGGGCACCATTGCCGACATAGAAGCTGGCAAATATCTGCCGCCGAATTGCCGCGCTGCTACCGGCTAACAGTCGGGCTAACGTTTTTTGGGCTGGTAGAGATCGGTCAGCGTTCCTTCGAACGCTTCGGCGGCAAACGCCACCGTCTCCGACAGAGTCGGGTGTGGATGCACGGTCAGGCTGATGTCCGCTGCATCCAGCCCATTTTCGATGGCAAGGCCCACTGCCGCAATCAGCTCACCCGCATTGGGCCCTACGATCCCGCCGCCCAACACCCGATGGGTCACCGGGTCAAAGATCAATTTGGTCACGCCCTCGTCGCGCGCCATCGCCAGCGACCGGCCGCTTGCCGCCCACGGGAAAACACCCTTTTCAATCGCCCGCCCTTGCGATTTCGCATCGGCTTCAGTGAGCCCAATCCAGGCCACCTCCGGATCCGTGTAGGCCACCGAGGGAATCACGCGGGCATCAAAATGACTTTTTTGTCCAGCCGCCACCTCGGCCGCCACCTTGCCTTCGTGAGTAGCTTTATGCGCGAGCATTGGCTGACCAACGATGTCGCCAATCGCGAAAATATGCGCCTGCCTGGTTCGTTGTTGTCCGTCCACGTTGATGAACCCGCGTGGATCGAGTGCCAGTCCAGCTGCTTCCAGGCCGATCGTGTGCCCGTTAGGCTTGCGGCCCACAGCGACCAACACGCTGTCATAAACTTCAGTCGCCGGTGCGCCAGCTCCCTCAAACGAGACGTGCAAACCAGCCGCATCCGCTGTCACCGCCGTCACTTTCACACCTAACAAGATCTGCGCATACAGGCGGCGGATACGTTTCTCGAGCGGTCGCACCAAATCGATGTCCGCGCCGGGCATCAGCTGTTTGGTCAGTTCGACCAAACTGACTTTGCTGCCGAGTGCGGCGTAGACACAGGCCATTTCCAGACCGATTATGCCACCACCAATGACCAGCAGCCGCGGCGGAATACGATCCAAAGCCAGCGCACCGGTTGAATCGATAATGCGCGGATCTCTAGGCAGAAACGGCAAGCTGACGGGCTCTGAACCGGCGGCGATGATGCACTGCTTGAATCGAATACGCAGCGGCTTGCCCGCCTGGTCCACTTCCAGAACATGCGGATCGACAAACCGACCATAACCTTCGACAACCTCGACCTGCCGCTGCTTCGCGAGCTGGCGCAGACCACCGCCCAACTTGGCGATCACGGCATCCTTCCAGCCGCGCAGTTTATCGAGCTCAATACGTGGCGAATCGAAGACCACGCCATGCGCAGACATGGCCCGTGCTTCGTCAATCACCCTGGCAGCGTGCAATAGCGCTTTAGAGGGGATACAACCGACATTGAGGCATACGCCTCCTAACACGGGTGCGCGCTCGATCAGAGTTACTTTCAGACCAAGATCTGCGGCGCGAAATGCCGCGGTGTAGCCGCCTGGACCCGCACCTAACACCACGAGGTCTGCCTCGCGATCATGCGGCACGTTGCTCGTGAGATCAGCAGCAGCAGCTTGTGGCGCCGGCATGACAACAAGTCCAACGGCAGCCGATGCAATTGTTTCGGTTGCCGCCATGCGCAGCAACAACGAACCCTTGCTGACTTTGTCGCCTTTGCGAACATGGAGTTCGACCACACGACCCGTCGCCATCGATGGCACATCGATCGAAGCTTTCTCGGTTTCCAACGTCACCAGTGGCGTATCGGGCACGATCTGGTCACCGACCGCCACCAGCACATCGATGACTGGCACGTCGGCAAAATTGCCAAGGTCGGGAACGGTGATGTCGATCGTCGCCATGTAGATCAACCGTCGCGTGCAACCAGCGTCTCAGGCTGGGCCAGGACTGCGGCCAGAGCGACGGTAAATCGCACCGCCATCGCCCCATCGACGACCCGGTGGTCGTATGACAAGGACAACGGCAACATGAGTCGCGGCACAAAACTGCCATCCTGCCAGATGAGTTTGTTAGCTGACCGTGACACGCCGAGGATTGCGACTTCGGGCGCATTGATAATCGGCGTGAACGCTGTGCCACCGATACCGCCGAGACTGGAAATCGTGAAACTGCCGCCCTGCATGTCGGTGGCCGGCAGCTTTCCCGTGCGAGCCTTTTCAGAAAGCTGCGCAAGATCACGCGCTATCGCAAATATGTCCTTGCGGTCGGCATCGCGAATCACTGGCACCAGCAGTCCGTTAGGCGTGTCGGCAGCGAAACCAATATGACAGTATTTCTTGAAAACCAGGTTCTGTCCGGATTCATCGAGTGAGGCGTTGACCACCGGAAACTGTTGCAGCACCCGGACACAGGCTTTGACGATAAATGCTAACGGCGTCAGCTTGACGCCCTGCTCTTGCGCCTGCTGTTTCAAGCGGGTGCGCGTCTCCTCGAGAAGGGTGATATCCGCCTCGTCGAATTGAGTGACGTGCGGAATATTGACCCAGGACGCATGCAGTCGCGGGCCTGACAGACGTTGAATGCGCCCCAATGGCTTGATTTCAACCGGACCAAACGCGGCGAAATCCACTTTCGGCACGGCCGGCAAGGCCGCAGTCGTCGTGGCCGCCTGGCTAACGGACGATGTTCCCTGCAACACCTGTTTGACGTAGGCCTTGAGGTCGTCATGGGAGATCCGGCCTTTGAGACCGGACCCGGCGACACGCGCCAGGTCCACGCCCAACTCGCGCGCGAACTTGCGCACAGAAGGCCCGGCATGGGCGCGTGAAAAACCTGGTTCGTCGATCAGAGGCAGATCGGATCGCGCGCCCGGCAGGCCCACGCTCGGCAGCACAATTCGCGTGACGACCGTATCGCCCGGATCGCCCGTATCTCCCGGATGGCCCACAGGCAGAGCTGCGGGCGGTGGTACGGGTTTGCTAACAGACGCGCTCGCCGTCGCCGTCGGCGTCGGCGGCACGGCCGGGTTCGCAGATGTGGTCACGGTGACCAGCAGGTCGCCGGCATTAACCTTGTCGCCTTTCTTGACATGCCAGGCCTGCACGACACCGATTGTCGGGCTCGGCACATCCATGGTCGCTTTTTCGGTTTCCAGCGTCAGCAACGGTGTCTCGATCTCAACACGATCACCCATGGAAACCAGCAATTCAATGACTTCGACGTCTTTGAAATTACCGAGATCCGGAACCCGAATTGGCGCCGACTCACTCATGCAGCGCCACTCATGAATAAAGCGGATCGGGCTTGTCGGCCGTGATGCCGAAATCACTCATCGCCCGGGCCACAGTGGCGACATCGATCTTGCCTTCATCCGCCAGCGCGCGCAGTGCCGCCAGAGCAATGAACTGGCGGTCCACTTCGAAATGCCGGCGCAGTGCCGCACGCGCGTCTGACCGGCCGAAGCCATCGGTGCCGAGAGTGGCATAGGGGCCAGGGACCCACTTACGGATCAGATCGGGCACGGCGCGCACGTAGTCGGTTGCCGCCACGTAGGGGCCCGGTCGATCCTTGAGCAGCTGCTGCACATAGGGAATGCGCGGTTTCTCGCCCGGGTGCAATAGACTCCAGCGCTCGCAATCGAGCGCTTCGCGGCGCAACTCGGCGAAACTCGGTGCCGAGAAAACGTCCGCTGGCACGCCGTAGGTCTTTTCCAGCAGCTCCGCCGCTGCGATGCACTCGCGCAGGATGGTCCCCGAGCCTAACAATGTCACCCGGACTTTGCCGCGGCCGCCCAGCGAATAGAGATACATGCCACTTAAAATGCCGGACTGCACGCCAGGCGGCATCGCAGGCATGGCGTAGTTCTCGTTCATGACGGCGACGTAATAAAAAATATTCTCGCCTTGGGCATACATGCGCTGCATACCGTCCTGCATGATCACGGCCAGCTCATAGGCAAAAGTTGGATCGTAAACGCGGCAATTTGGCACCATCATCGCCAGAATCTGACTGTGACCATCCTGGTGCTGCAGACCCTCGCCGGCCAGCGTCGTGCGGCCGGCAGTCGCGCCTAACAAAAAGCCGCGCGCCTGCAGATCGCCGGCGGCCCAGATAAAATCGCCAACGCGCTGAAAACCAAACATCGAATAGAAAATGTAGAACGGCATCATGTGAACGCCGTGGTTCACGTAGGCCGTTCCGGCCGCCATCCAGGAGCAGAGCGCGCCGGCTTCGTTGATACCCTCCTCCAGCATCTGACCCTTCTTGTCTTCGCGATAGGACATGAGCTGGTCCGCGTCCTGCGGTGTGTAAAGCTGCCCAACCGAGGAGTAAATGCCGATCTGGCGAAACAACCCTTCCATGCCGAAAGTCCGCGCCTCATCCGGCACGATGGGCACCACATGCTTGCCGATGTTTTTGTCCTTGAGCAAAGTGGTCAATATGCGCACGAACGCCATGGTGGTCGAGATTTCACGGCCGTCGCTGCCATCGAGCAGCGCCTGAAATGCTTCCAACGGCGGAATCACCAACGGCACTGCCACATCCTTCCTGGCAGGCAGCGATCCGCCTAACGATGCACGACGCTCGCGCAGATAGACCATTTCGGGCGCATCGTCAGCGGGCTTTTTGAATGGCAGCCGCGAAATTTCCTCGTCAGTGACCTGAATGTTGAAACGGTCGCGAATCGACTTGAGATCCTCATCCGACAATTTCTTCTGCTGGTGCGTGACCATCTGGCCTTCACCGGCCTTGCCCATGCCAAAACCTTTGACCGTTTTGGCCAGGATGACAGTGGGTTGACCGTTGGACTGGCTGGCAGCGGCATAAGCGGCGTACACCTTGAGCGGGTCATGGCCACCGCGGTTTAGGCGCCAGATCTCCTCGTCCGACATATTGGCCACCATGGCCTTGAGTTCAGCAAACTTGCCAAAAAAATTCTCGCGCGTGTAGGCGCCGCCCTTGGCCTTGAAGTTCTGATATTCGCCGTCGACGCATTCTTCCATCACGCGACGCAACAAGCCCTGGGTGTCCTTGCCTAACAATGGATCCCAGCGTGAGCCCCAGAGAACTTTAACCACGTTCCAGCCAGCACCGAGGAATGCCGCTTCCAGTTCCTGGATAATCTTGCCGTTGCCGCGCACCGGACCATCGAGGCGCTGCAGATTGCAATTGATGACGAACACCAGATTGTCGAGCTTCTCGCGCACCGGCATGGTCAAAGCGCCCATCGACTCGGGCTCGTCCATTTCGCCGTCGCCGAGGAAAGCCCAGATCTTGCGATCGCTCGCCGGCACTATGCCGCGATGTTCGAGGTAGCGCTGAAAGCGCGCCTGGAAGATTGCCTGCATGGGCCCAAGCCCCATGGACACCGTCGGGAACTGCCAGAAATCAGGCATCAGCCAGGGATGCGGATACGACGACAACCCCTGGCCCGAGACCTCCTGACGGAAATGCCGCAACTGGTCTTCCGTTAGGCGACCTTCGAGATAAGCGCGGGCATAAATGCCTGGCGAGGCATGCCCCTGAACAAAAATCATGTCGCCCGGGTGCTTGTCGGACGCTGCGCGCCAAAAATGGTTAAATCCAACCTCGTACAGGGTCGCTGCCGAAGCGTAAGTCGCAATATGGCCGCCATACTCCGATGAAATACGATTGGCGTGGACCACCATCGCCATCGCGTTCCAGCGTAGATAGGCCTCGATACGACGCTCGTACTCGCGGTTACCGGGGTAGTCGGGCTGCTGCCCCGTCGAAATCGTGTTGACGTAGGCGGTATTCGGCCTGAACGGCAAATAGGCACCCGAACGGCGTGAATGATCGATCAGTTTTTCAAGCAGAAAATGCGCGCGGTCGGGACCGTGGGTTTTCAGCACCGAATCGATCGATTCGAGCCATTCCTGCGTTTCGGCGGGATCCAGGTCCCGGGCTTGGCTGGCGTCTGACATGCAGGGCCGCAATGGTAAGCGTTCACGCAACGCTGTGCTAGCATTTGCGCGTCTTGTTGCCCCCATCTTTCAGAGTCAAATTGACGCGCGTCCCGGCGCCCCCGCGCAGCGCTGATCTCAGCCGCTATGACGCTGTGCTATTCCTGCGCGCAGATGACGCATTGCTGGCCACGCTGCCCCATGCGGCCAGCTTGCGCCAGCTATTCACCCGTACCGCGCCCAGGCCCGGGACACCCATCTCTGTTCACTTACCTAACAAGACTCAGACGCTGGCCGTAATCGGTCAGCCCAAGTTGGCAACCAGCGTTTTTGAGCAACATCAGTTTGCAGGGCGTGCGGTCAGGGAAACGCTGAAAGCCAAGCCGCAGCGCGTCCTGGTATGGGGGGAGCCACGGCCCGAAAATAACGCTGCGCTTGAAGGCGCGGTGCTCGCCCTGTTGTCACAGTCTTTTGGACTGCCCAAGTTTCAGTCCAATGCCGACCCAAAGCCACAAGATCGCCAGCTGCGCCAGATTGAGGTGGTCGATCATGGAGCGCTGGACCTGGCAAACCTCACCATGGAAGCAAACGCGCAGAACCTGGCGCGCTGGCTGACGGCCTTGCCACCTAACAAACTGGACGCTAAAGGCTATGTCCGCAGCCTGCGCACGCTCGCAAGGCGGCATGGGCTGCGGTTCAGCTGGCTGGGTGAAAAGCAGCTGCGACGCCTGGGCGCCGGCGCATTCCTCGCGGTCGCGGCTGGCAATGCACGCCGCGATGCGGCCGGCATTGCGCGCCTGAGCTATCGGCCGCGCAAGTCCAAATCAACGGCCAAGCCAGCACTCGCACTGGTCGGCAAGGGCATCTTGTTCGATACGGGTGGCACGAATCTGAAGCCACATCGATCGATGCTCGACATGCATATCGACATGGCCGGCAGTGCGGTCGCGTTGGCCACGATCATCGCCCTGGCGCAAAAACGCGCACCTGTAGCGATCGACGCCTGGCTCGCCATTACAGAAAATCGCATTGGCCCGACCGCCTATATGCCGCAACAGGTCGTCACCGCCGTCAACGGCACCACGATTCAGGTGATTCACACCGACGCCGAGGGTCGTATGGCGCTGGCCGATACACTGGCGCTGGCAGGCCGCAGTGGCGCAGGGATCATGATCGACTACGCAACCTTGACGGGCGCGGCTGTCTACGCACTGACGGAACGCATGAGCGCACTGCTCGGTAACAACTCCAAGCTAACAAATGAACTCATGCAGGCCGCTGCCGCCAGCGGCGAGCGCCTGGTGGCCTTTCCATTGGAACCAGATTTCGACAGTGACCTTGAGAGCAAAGTCGCTGACGTCATGCAGTGCACCGTCGAAGGCAAGGGCGATCAGATGCTGGCAGCGCACTTTCTGCAACGATTCGTGCCCAAGGGTCGCGCTTGGGCGCACATCGACTTGTCTGCGGCACAACGCAGCGGCGGTCTTGGCTTGGTTGCCAGCGACATCACAGGATTCGGCGTGCGGCTTACTTTGCGCTGGTTTCAAGAACGGTTCGGCCGATGAAAACGCTGCGAATTCGCCAACCCGACGACTGGCACCTGCATTTGCGCGACGGCGCAGCACTGCGAGCAGTGCTACCCCACACCGCCCGATGCTTTGCGCGCGCGATCATCATGCCGAATCTCAAGCCGCCGGTCACAACCACCGCTGCCGCGCAGGCCTATCGGGAGCGCATCCTCGCGGCCGTCCCTGCTGGCATGCGCTTCGAGCCTTTGATGACGCTGTACTTGACCGACAACACGTCCGCAGATGAGGTCGATCGAGCCAAGGCGAGCGGCATCGTGCACGGATTCAAGCTCTATCCTTCGGGCGCCACCACCCACTCCGAGGCAGGCGTCACCGACATCCACCGCGTCACCACCGTTCTTGAACGCATGGCCGCCTGTGGCATGGTGCTGCAGGTACATGGCGAGGTAACGCCTGACGAAGTGGACATCTTTGATCGAGAGGCGCGTTTTATCGATACCGTCCTCGCGCCATTGGTGCAGCGATTACCAAGCCTGCGTGTGGTGTTCGAGCACATCACCACCGCAGCAGCCGTGGATTTTGTTCGCTCTGCGCGGCGTGGTGTGGCCGCCACCATCACGCCGCAACATCTGCTGCACAATCGCAATGCGTTGTTAGCAGGAGGAATCAGGCCACATTTCTACTGCCTGCCAGTGCTTAAGACAGAGACTGATCGGCTGGCCTTGCTGGCCGCCGCCACCAGCGGAGAGTCGCGTTTTTTCCTCGGCACCGACAGCGCACCGCATGCGCGCAATACCAAAGAGACCGCCTGCGGTTGTGCTGGCATGTTTTCCGCGCACGCCGCCATCGAGTTGTATGCGGAGGCTTTTGAACAAGCCGGGGCACTCGAGCGGCTGCAGGGTTTCGCCAGCGAATTCGGCGCGGATTTTTATAAGTTGCCGCACAATACCGGGCACATTGAGCTGGTCCAGGAATCCTGGACCGTACCGACCGAGCTGACTTTTTCTAACGACGTTCTGGTCCCCATGCGCGCGGGCGAATCCGTGCGGTGGCGAATGACGCGCAAGGCATCCTGAGAATGAGTACTTATGTCCCGCCAGCTGCCATGACCATGGCCAGACGTTTCAGAGGCTTTTTGCCGGTCGTCGTTGACGTCGAAACAGGCGGCTTCAACTCGTCCACAGACGCTTTGTTGGAAATCGCTGCAGTGTTGATCGACATTGATGCGAACGGCATGTTGAACCGCAACGAGTCGTGGTCCTTTCATGTCAAACCGTTTGCCGGAGCTAACATCGAAGCAGCGTCACTGGCGGTCAACGGCATCGACCCCCATCATCCACTTCGACCTGCTATCGATGAGCGCGATGCGCTGACCCGCGTTTTCAGCGAGGTACGCAGATCGATGAAAGACGCGGATTGCAAACGCGCCATTCTGGTGGGTCACAATGCCGCGTTCGATTTGGGGTTCCTGAATGCCGCGCTGGCTCGCACGGGCATCAAGCGCAGCCCGTTTCATCCGTTTTCATGTTTCGATACGGCAACTCTGGCCGGCGCAGCGTTAGGCCAGACAGTGCTGGCCAAGGCGGCGCGTGTCGCCGGCATGACCTGGGATTCCTCGTCGGCGCATTCAGCGCGCTATGATGCCGAGCAAACTGCGGACCTTTTTTGTCTGATCTGCAATGCCTGCCACCCCCAGTTTCTGCAAGCGCATGCGCGCGCTCAGAGCCTGGGATTCATCGATCAGGACCAGCAAGTGCCAGGCGTCGATTCCGACGATCTCTAGCGCAACAGCGCAGGCTCGCTCAGTTAGCTTTGGCAGTCTCCGCCAGCAGTGACTTCAGCTCGCCGCTCTTGTACATTTCGACGACGATGTCGCAGCCACCCACCAATTCGCCGTTGACGTACAGCTGCGGATAGGTTGGCCAATTTGAATAGCGCTTGAGTGCGTCGCGCAATTCCGGGTCTTCAAAAATATTCACAGCATTGAACGTGCTGCCGCAGGCGCGCAGCGCTGCGACCGTCTGCGCAGAAAAACCGCACTGCGGAAAGTCTGGCGACCCCTTCATGAACAACACGACCGGCGCCGAACTCAGGTGCGACTTGATTCTTTCCATGACTTCCATCAACAGCATCCTTTTCAAAAAACCTAACGATCGAGCGGCATTTTGCCGTCCCGTCCTGCCCGCCTACTATCCAGTCGGTCCATGACCTGCCATTGCTCGATGGCGGGCATTGACGCCCAGCGCGCGATTTCGTCAAGGCTGCGCAGACACCCCGAACAGTAGCCATTAGCGGCAATAGCGCAAATGCTCATGCAGGGCGACATTGGCCGACCGATAGGCCGTGCCGGCTCTGAACTTGATTTGATCGTTGGCAACGTTGAATTATGGGGGTCTTACGCCTATTCTTCAATGCACTTGCTGCAGCGATCTGCGCTCGCGGCAATACAACAATAAACGGGGTCACTACATCATGAAATTGCTGGAAAATCATCGCTATGCCCTGATTACGGGCACGGTTCTCGCCCTAATCATCGCGGCCCTGCTCGGCGGCTTTGAATACAACAATCTCGGCACCGCCCGCTGGGTCCACGTTGTATCGGGTATTTTCTGGATTGGTCTGCTCTATTACTTCAACACGGCGCAGATTCCGGCCCTGGCCGATGCCGCGGCGGACAAGGGCGGCCCCGGTGGCGCTGGCATCACGAAATATGTCGCACCGCGCGCGCTCTTCTGGTTCCGCTGGGCCGCGCTCATCACCTGGGTCGCGGGCGCCTGGCTGCTGGATCGACGCTTCATGCATGCGTTCACCTTTGGCGCAGGCATGGAAGGCGGCGCCGATTTCTGGAGCATGGTCATGAGCATCGGTTGCTGGCTTGGCACCATCATGCTGTTCAACGTCTGGGTCTTCATCTGGCCCAACCAGAAAAAAGTGTTAGGCCTGACGCCCGCTACCGACGCAGAAAAAGCCACGGCCCGTCGCACAGCCATGTTGGTGTCGAGGACTAATTTCGTTCTATCGATCCCGATGCTGATGTGCATGACAGCGGCCTCGCATGGGTTGCCAATCTGACCCAAGCCGCCGCTGACGCGCCTTCTGCTGCCAGTGTCGCGAGCGACGTCGCTCGCGCGCTGGACGAGGACCTGGGCAGCGGCGATGTCACCGCACAACTCGTCCCTGTGACTCAATGGGCTCAGGGACGAGTCATTTGCCGGGAAACGGCCGTGCTCTGCGGCCGAGCATGGTTTGACGAAGTATTCAGGCAACTGGAGCCACGTGTCTCGGTCAGTTGGAGTCATGCGGACGGCAACGCGATTGCCGCGGACTCCGTGCTTTGTGAGCTCTCGGGACCAGCGCGCGCCATTCTAAGCGGCGAACGCAGTGCGCTGAATTTCCTGCAAACACTGTCGGGTACCGCGACCGCCGCGCATCGTTATGCCGACGCCGTGAAGGGCACCGGCTGCAAAATCCTCGACACCCGCAAGACACTGCCTGGCCTGCGGCTCGCGCAAAAATATGCCACTCGTTGCGGCGGCGCGAGCAATCATCGCCTGGGTCTTTACGACATGGTGCTGATCAAAGAAAACCATATCGTTGCCGCAGGCTCGATCGAAACAGCAATCATGACCGCGCGCCGCAACGCGCCCGGCATCAAAGTGGAAGTGGAAGTTGAATCAGTGGCTGAGTTTGCGCGCGCACTCAGCGCGCAACCCGACATCATCATGCTCGACGAACTGTCCGAGGCCGACATGCGCGAGTGCGTGCGTCGCAATGCGGTGGCGGGCAGGAAAGTGCTGCTCGAAGCCTCAGGAAGTGTCAGCCTGGAAAACGTAGGCACCATCGCCGCAACCGGCGTCGATTTCATTTCGGTGGGCAGCATCACCAAGCACCTGCGAGCGGTCGACCTGTCCATGCGACTGACGTTCGCGGGTAGTCACTGAACGGCGCGTCTGCGTTCAAGTCTCGCGGGCGCCTTGATTGACCGTCCGATGTTTCTTGCGGTATCTGAAGCGGCGAAGTGTCGGCGGCTCGCGCGCGCGGTCAGCGCGAACTCAGTACCATCAGCCAGGTTCGGGAAGTGATCCGTGAGGACGTTCGCGCCCGCGCGCGTGAGCGAACGCGCGCGATTCCGTTCTATCAGGCGACGTTAACAGCCTTGAGAACCCGCTGCGGCTGGCCCACGCCATAACCCTGCGCATAGTCGACGCCAAGGCTGGTCAGCATCTGGATGATCTCGGCGTTTTCGGCATATTCGGCGATCACTTTCTTGCCGGTCAGATGCCCAATTTCATTGATCGAGCGCACCATTTCACGATCAATCGGATCGTGCAGAATCTCGCGCACAAAACTGCCGTCGATCTTGAGGAAATCCACCGGAAAGTGTTTTAGGTAACCAAATGATGAGAGTCCAGTGCCAAAATCATCGAGCGAGAACTTGCAACCCAGTTCCTTCAATGCGTGAATGAATCTGTTAGCTTGGGAGAAGTTGGCGACCGCCGCTGTCTCGGTAATTTCAAAACAGATTTTGCTCGCGTCGATGCCGCTGCTATGAAATTGCTCGATTACGAACGGCAGAAACTTGTCGTCGCCGAGACTCTGACCGGACAGATTGATCGAACAGAGCGCCAGTTTTTCACGTTCATCAGAATCCGACACCAGCCAGCGGAAAGCATTCTCGATCACCCAGCGATCGATGGCCGGCATGATGTTATAGCGCTCCGCTGCGGCAATGAAATCGGCGGGTGATACAGTGCGGCCGCTTTCATCCCGCATGCGCAACAGCAGTTCATAGTGTTCGCCGGGCTCTTCTTTTTGCAGCGGCTGAATCATCATTCGATAGAGCTCAAAACGTCCTTCTTCGAGCGCGGTATTGATGCGCGCGGCCCACTGCATCTCGCGCCGTCGGCGCATGAGCTCGATGTCATTCTCGGCAAAGCTGTGGACGCGGTTGCGCCCTGCTTCCTTGGCTGCCTGACAAGCGCTATCGGCGGCTGAAAGTATGGCGGCCACGTCTTCGTTGTCCGCCGTGATCGGTACGACTCCGATGCTGGCGCCGAGCCGGAATACTCGATCTTCCCAGGTAAAACGAAAATTTCGCACCGCTTCGCGCATGGCTTCGGCGGTACGCATGGCCTCGTCGAGCGAGCAGCTTTCCAGCAGAATGCCAAACTCGTCGCCGCCGAGACGCGACAGCGTGTCCCGCCAGCGGACTTTGGCCTTGAGCAGCGCACCCACCTGGCCTAACAACGCATCGCCGGCGCCGTGTCCACAGGTGTCATTGATGATCTTGAACTGATCGAGATCTATGTAGCAAAGCGCGTAGGAGGCTTCCCGCGCCCGCGCACTTTTCAGGGCACGTTCGACACGCGACTCAAATTCGCGGCGATTCACCAGACCCGTGAGGATATCGTGACTGGCGTGGTATGAGAGTCGGCGATTCAGTTCGCGGCTCTCACTGACGTCATGGAACACCAGCACGGCGCCTGAAATGACTGTTTCGCCGCCGCGGATCGGCGCGGCGGTGCTTTCAACGTAAAGTTCGTTGCCATCCTTGCGGATCAGCAGCATCGGCCGCACCGATTTGATCGGCCTGCTGCGACGAATCGCCTGCGCCAGTGGATTTTCGAGCGGTTCGCAGGTTTCTTCATGAAAGGAGCGAAACACTTCCTCGACTGGCCGTCCCATCGCGTCTTCCAGACGCCAACCCGTCAGCTGTTCGGCCACCGGATTGATGTAGTCGATGACTGAATGCGCATCGGTCGTGATGACACCGTCACCGATCGACTGCAAGGTGATTTGCGCACCTTCTTTTTCACGGAACAATGCGTCTTCGTACAGCTTGCGCTCGGTGATATCGAGCTCGACGCCAACCAGACGCAACAGCCGGCCGTGCTTGTCGACCCGCGCTTTGGCGCGCGACAACACCCAACGCCACTCGCCGCTCCGATGACGCATGCGATGCGTGCTCTCGAAGATCGGGATCTTGCCGGCGACGTGATCGCGCAGCGCTGCCTGCACCGCGGCGAGATCTTCCGGATGCACCAGGCCACGCCAGTCCGGCGCCAGGCTGTCGTTGGCGTCGTAACCTAACATCACCTTCCAGCGTGGTGAGAAATAGGTTTGGTTGTTCTCGACGTCGAAGTCCCACAGGCCATCATTGCAGGCATCGTTCGCCAGCAGGTTGCGTTCTTCGAGCCGCGCGAGTTCTTTCTGCACGCCGATACGCTCGAGCCCTGTGGCCAGACTCGTACCTAACAATTTCATCATCAGCTGCAGATTGACTTCCCAGGTGGCCAGCGGCAGCGAGTGAGCGAGCCCCAGCAAGCCGGTCACCGCACCGCGGACGCGAAACACCACGATCAGCGCGGCCGCTACTTTGAGTTCCGCCAATCGGGCCGCTTCGACGCGCTGTTCAGGGCGCGGATTGGCGGTGTCCCGAAACTCGGCCAGCCGCAGGTGATCGAGGCGCGAGCTCAGCCACGGAAACGTCGCCAGGTTCTCGCCCTTGAGCCCTTCCGGTTGGCATTGCGCGAAGGCGCTGCGCACCACCTGGACTTTGCTGATCGTTGTGCCGTCCGCGCCGAGGTTGGCCAGAAAGGCCGTGTCGCAACCGGTGACGTCGCGCAAGGCGTCCAAACTTTGCCTGATCACCTCATCCGCGCGGCCTGGCAACAGATTCTGGAAGTCGACGGCGATCTTGGTGCAAGTGATTTCCAGTCCGAGACTGGGGCGCGGCGCGGTTTTATTCCAAAACTGCGGCGATAAGACATCTGAGGCGGTGAAATCGCCTGGTCGATCCGGATTGGCGCCTGCCATGCGTACCCAAGTTAGCGACTTAGAATAGATTGTCGCACAAGGTTCGAGAAAAACAAGCTAACTGCTTGTTTAAACAAGATGAAATGACGCCAAAGGCAGACAAACACCGATCGGTCTTACGGACTGATAGAACGACTCGCTCAGTCCCTGTGAATCGCCAAGCTCCGTAGCTCCTCAGCGGACAGGCCGGGCAGCCCATCAATGCTGCTTTGGTTGTTTTTCTCAAGGTAGCCACGCAACGCGGTGTCCGAACTCTTGCGCAAGTACGGTTTTGAGTCGCCGCGAGCCGCATGATGGACCGAACGGCAGGGTACGGCGGAAATTTTGCTAACAGATGGGTGAAATCAGGCTGGCCAGGGACAAGCGCCGTACCGGTACCGTGCAGCTGTGCCGCAATCCATGGCGACAATGGGCGGTCGATTTCCGTGAGACGGTTACCCATGCAGGTGGCTCCGGGCCTGGTGAAAAAGCTCATGCAGGCGCTGCTTTAGCGCGACTTGCTGTGCTGCCAGCGACTCTGCATTGAGCGTTCGCGGCGCCGTGTAGGGTTCGCCGACTGCGATCACGATGCGCGTGAACGGCCAGGGAATCACAAACTTGTCCCAGTGAAACAGGATCGCGCGCTGCGCGTAGTACGCCATGGGGAGAACCGGCCTGCCGCTCATCTGTGACAGAAGAATGGCACCTGGCTTGAATTCGAATCGCGGCCCGCGTGGCCCGTCAGGCGTGATCACGGGCGACACACCCTGCTTGGTCAAGGCGTCATAGTAGTCGCGCAACGCCCGTGCACCGGTCGCGGTCGACGACCCGCGGATGACATGCCCATCCACTGACTGCACCAACATCGCGGCCAGGTCACCATCGACCGACGGACTGATCAGGAAACCTATTTTCAGTTGCTTCTGAGCTAACAACCACTTGATGCAGAACAGCTGATGCTGGTGCCAGTAACAGGGAATAATCGATGCGGCTGCCCCTTTGGTCGCGCCTTGCACCAGCGCAGCATCGAGGTGTTCAGCGCCGATAACCTTGACGATCCGGCAGCTGCGCCAGAATATTCCGATCAACCCCAGCCCCACGGGCACGATGCACCGGTAGGCAAAGCGACGCAATGGCGTCATACGCCGCGTGGAACGCGTTTCCTGCTTGTAAATGGTATTGCGCAGACCGCCTGGGCGTTCGGAATCGTTCATGGCGCAGGTAAGGGACTGTTGAGCAGAATCTGATTGTCCGCGATGGGCTGGCTGCTCGCAATGGCTACTTCATATTCCGGAGCTAACAAAATTCGTCGCAGGAATAACACCTGGTTGTGAACTGCCAGGTAGTTTGGCCAGAGCCTGACGCGACCCGCCATGAAGGCCGACAGACCCAGACACTTGATCCCGGCCTCTTTGGCGACCCAGACTCGCGTTGCACTGGTGCTTTGTGCCATCTGCATTTCGTCTGCATCGCAAATCTTTCGCAGGACGCGCACGGTCGGACGTTCTGCGAGTTCGGCGTCAAGGCCAATACTTCCCTCGCGCAGAACCGCGGCGGCCACCAGACCCTGACAATGCGTAATGCTGAAGCTCGGCGCACCCGCGATAAATGGCCGCCCGTGCGAACCACGTGCAAAATCGCTCAGGCTGAATTGCCGCCCTGCCATGCGCGCCAAAGCGTCAAGGACCAAACTCCGACCTCGCGCGCTGGCATCAGCGCCCGGGCTAAGGCGTTCATAGGTTAAAATGAGACAGTTGCTCACAACGGCTCACCTTGCAATCCACACCTCCAGAATCAGAGCAAAGTTTCGATCTCGGCGGCGATGACGAATCGCTCGCCAAGATGATCGAGCTTTTTGCGCGTCTTGGCGACACCTATCGAGTGTATTCACCGGCCCGTAAGGCCTATGTGTATGTGGTCAATCATCCGGACGATGTCAAGCGTGTGCTGGTGTCCAACCATCGCAACTACACCAAAGGCATAGGCCTTGATCGGGTCAAGATTCTGCTGGGCAACGGCATCATGACCAGCGAAGGCGAATTTTGGCGCCGGCAGCGCTACATGATGCAGCCGATGTTTCACCGCAAGATCATTACGGAATTTGCGCAAACCATCGACCGCGCCAACGATCAGTTACTAGCGCGTTGGGTCGGACACGCTGCCAAAGGCGAGCCCATCAATCTGACCGATGAAATGAGCGAACTGACACTCGAGATCGTACTGCTGGCGATTTTTGGCAAGGACCTCGCTCGCCTGTCGAGCGATGGAGGCGACAATCCCTTCGCGGTTGTGTCACGCGAACCGGCACGCGACCTGCGGTTTGCGTTCAAGTTTCGTTCGCTCGGCAAGGTCGTGGCTGAAGTCGCCCGCCGCCGTCGCACCGAGAACGACGAGCACTTCGATTTTCTGGCTATGCTGATGGCCGCGCGGGACAAAGAAAGCGGCGCTGCCATGAGTGAACGCGAACTCATCGACGAAGTGATGACGCTGGTGGTGGCGGGCCACGAAACCACGGCCAGTGCTTTGAACTGGACCTGGTTGCTGTTAGCTCAGAATCCACAAGTCGAGCGCAAACTTCATGCTGAAATTGATTCTGCGCCACAGTGGCAGACGGGCTCGCTGGTCAACATGGAGTCGCTCGCCTACACGCATATGGTCTGCGAAGAAGCACTGCGCCTTTATCCACCCGGCTGGCTGTTGTCACGTCGCACCATCGAAGCAGATACCTTGGGTGGCTACGAGATTCCGCCCGGCGCCGATGTGCTGCTCAGCCCCTATATCCTGCATCGTCATCCACGCTATTGGCATGATCCCGAAGTTTTTCGACCGGAGCGCTTCGATGCCGAACACGAAAGCGAGCGGCCACGATTTGCCTATATGCCATTCGCCGCCGGCCCGCGTCACTGCATTGGCGAGTCTTTCGCCATGTATGAAATGTTGATGCACCTCTACAAAGTCGGGCGCAGCTATCGATTGATACGCGCCGACAATGAACCTATCGAACTGGAAGCGCAGGTCAATCTGCGCACCCGAAAACCTCTTTTCATGAAGCTGGAACGCCGCGCATGAGCGATATCTCGACTCTCGACCAACTCCTGGCTAACTCAGCACGCGCAGCACGCTCGCTCACCTACCTGGAAGGCGAAACCCAGGAACGCAGCCTGACGATGGCGCAACTGCAAGAGCGCGCGCTTGGAATTCTATTTCATCTGCAAAAACTCGGCGCCAAGCCGGGCGACAAGATTATCCTCTTCATTGCCGACAACGAGCCGTTCATCGATGCGTTCTGGGCTTCGGTGTTAGGTGGCATCGTGCCGGTACCAGTAGCGGTCGGCATCAGCGATGAGCACAGGCAAAAACTACTGCGCATAGCGCGCCAGCTTGGCGACCCCTTCATCTATACCGATCGCAAAGCCTTGACCCGCATCACCAGTTTCGCCGAGGCTAACGGCGCGGCGGACATTGCCGACGGCCTGCGACGCCGCGCATTTCTCGTTGACGACCTGCAGGACGTCGCCAAATCCGGTGCGCGCTATCGGTGCAAGCCCGAGGACACAGGGTTTATCCAATTTTCATCCGGCTCCACATCCGATCCCAAGGGTGTGGTGCTGTCGCATGCGAACTTGATCGCGAACTGGCGCGGCGCCGAAGCCGCGGGCCGATTTGCGCCGGATGACATCACGCTGTCGTGGATGCCGCTGACTCATGACATGGGACTCATCGGCCTGCATATTTTTATGATCGGTTCGGGATGCCAAGTGATGCAAATGCCGACCGAACTCTTTATCCGTCGCCCGGTACTGTGGTTGCAGCTGGCGTCGCGCAAGAAGGCCACCATCCTCTGTTCGCCGAACTTCGGCTATCGCCACTATCTCAAAGTGTTAGGAGATCGCCCGGTCAACGATTTGGACCTATCCGCGGTTCGAATCATTTTCAATGGCGCCGAGCCGATCAGCGTGCCATTGGCGCAAGAATTTCTGACGCGCCTCGAGCCCGCGCGCCTCAGGCGCAACGCGATGTTCCCGGTTTATGGCTTGGCTGAGGCTACGGTCGGCGTGAGTTTCCCAACGCCGGGCGGTGCACTGCGGGCGCTCGCTTTCAATCGTCATCGGATGGCCGTGGGGCAAACCGCTGAACTGCTCGCCGCCAGCAGCAATGACGGGCTGGAATTGATGTCTGTCGGCCGGGCGCTTCCCCACTGCGAATTGCGGATCGCCGATGATGCGGACCTGGCGCTCGCCGAGCGGCACTTCGGACACATTCAGATTCGCGGCGCCAATGTTACCAACGGATATTTTGGCGCCAGCGAGGCTAACAAAACGTTGCGAACTGCCGATGGCTGGGTGCGCACCGGTGACCTCGGCATCCTGGTGGATGGCGACCTGTTCGTTACCGGGCGATTCAAGGAAATCATTTTCGTCAACGGCCAGAATTACTACCCGCACGATCTGGAGAGCGTCGCGATCCGCGCCAGCAGCATGGAACTCGGCAAGGTCATTGCCACAGGGTTGCGGCCACCAGGCGCCGCCACCGATTCGATCGTGGTCTTTGTGCTGCATCGTGGCGATTTGGCGACGTTTTTGCCGGTTGCTAACGAAATAGCGCGGCTACTCAATACCGAAACCGGCCTCGAGATCGCGGACGTGGTCCCGATCAAACGCGTTCCCAAGACCACCAGTGGCAAGATCCAGCGACATCTTCTGGAATCGGAGTATCTCGACGGCCATTACAACGCAGAGCTAACGGAGTTGCGTGCGATGCAGGCATCCGCACGGGGCAGCGCCGGCGTGACAGCTGGCGACATCGAGAATCGCATCAAAGCGATTTGCGATGCCGCGCTGGAAGGGAAAAATCTCGGCGTCAACGACAATCTCTTCGAAGTCGGCGCAAGCTCATTGAAGCTGATCGAGATCCACGAGCAGATCGACACGGTCTGGCCAGGCCAAGTGGATCTCACAGAACTGTTCGACTATCCGACGATCCGCGAATTGTCGGCACATCTTGCCGGCAAATTGACGGCTCAGAACTAACCGTAGAGACCGCGTTGTAGTCTCCAGCGCTTGTGGGACCACGGCCAATCTGACGGCGCCGCGCGGATTTGCTGCTCCACCAAGGCCGCATAGCGCTCGGTCAATTCGCCGGCAGCCAATTTTTCGTTCGCGTCCCACATCGGCACCGCCTCGACCGCGTAGTGCCCACGCCGCTCGCGTCGGATCTTCAGAAACCACACCCGATAGCGCGTTGCGCGCGCAATTTCCTCTGGCCCGGTGTAAAAAGCACTGTCACGATTCAGGAATCGCAGCCAGTGCTTGTTGTCACTTTGCACTGGCTCTTGATCCGCATTGATGGCGATGGCGCGCGCGATTTTGCGCCGCTGCAAAATATCCCCTAACAAATTCTGCGCTGGCACCAGCCGTGCACCGAATCGCGACCGGATCGCGATCATCGCCCGGTCGGCCCAGGGGTTAACCAACGGCTTATAGGCCGCATCGACTGGATAGCCCAGCTGGCCGCATAAAGCCAGCAACAGCCACTCCCAGTTGCATTGATGTGCCGCAAGCACGATGACCGGCCGGCCGCTGGCCAGGATCGCGCGCAATGGCTCCAGTCCAGTCACGGTCACGCGTTGCCGAATATCCTCTGGACTCATGCGCGCCGCTTTGATCAGCTCGACCAGCACCTGCGCATAGCCTTGGTAGAAATCCCGGGTCAACGCACGGATACCGTCGGTGTCACGATCGGAAAACGCGATCTTGAGATTGGGCTGCACGACGTGGCCACGATGAGCAGTGAGAACTGCGATCCAGGCTAACAAACTTGCCACCGCGTACCAGAAGGTAAAAGGCAGTGTGGCGAGCCCTCGGATCCAGCCGGGTACTGGGAGTACCGCCTGTTGCGCGCCCGCCGTCGTCAAAACTGTCACCTTGCAAAAGTTGCCAGCGATTATGCTACGGGTCGACCGTCATGACCGCAAATGCCTCGCCCATTTCTGCCGCCAGCTGCCTCGTGGTCCGCGACCGAGGGGAGCATGGCATCGAGGTGTTGTTGGTAAAGCGCGCGGCGGCCAGCCGTTCGTTCGCCGACATGTGGGCGTTTCCTGGCGGCAAGGTCGATGCAGCAGACCGTCATCAGGCCAATTTGTTAGCTCCGTCGCTGATGCCGGCGGCGCGCCCCGGCATGACGAGCGAGCTCCTGGCCTACGGCATCGCCGGCTGGCGGGAACTGTTGGAAGAAACCTGCGGTGATCAGGCGCTGTGCCATGACCCCGTCCATCTTGCGACCATGCTCGCGCACACGATCTACTGGGCGCACTGGGTCGCGCCGCGCGAGTCCCCGCTACCTTTCAATACCCGATTCTTTCTGCTGGATGCCAACATCCTGGCGCATACGCCCGCACCCGATGGCCACGAAATCAGCGAATTGCGCTGGCTTCGTCCTGCCGAGGCAGTGGGCGAATTCCTGGCAGGCCGCCTTGCGGCCGCGCCACCCACGGCGTTCAATCTGATGGAGCTGCTTGCGGCTGCCGCAATGGCCGGCGACACGCGGCAATTGTTAGCTCAGGAACAGGGCCGGCCCATCATTCGTATCCAGCCGCGCGTGGACCTGCGCAGCACTCCGCATCACTCAATCCTGCCCTGGGACCCGCGCTTTGCTGCGCTGGGGACGGATCTGACAGCCGACCCGCCGCTGCAAATTCCCGAGCGTTACCGCGACTTGCCATCGAGGCTGCAGATTCTGAACGGCGTTCTGACTACGGCCCGCAAGTGTTGAAGCCGAGCCACGTGGACAGGAGCCCCGGCAGCGAGACGTTGCCGCCCTCCGTCCAGAAGCGGCGGAACTGCATTTCCGAATGTGGCATGGTGTAGGTGCTGCAAGTGGTTTGCTGGATGGCATCCCTTTGCGACCGCGCGTCGGCAACGCTCCCAAGCGACAGCGTGCCTTGCATCGAGAAGTGGCAAGAAGCACAGTAGGGCTCGATCACCTGCCGGTAGATATTCGGCTCGCTGCGCCAGCCTGTTGGCACGCCCATGTTGTTCGCGCGGGTCTGGGCAACACGCGGCGTACCGCTGTACAGGGCATCGATCTGCGCGACGACGGCGGGCGCCGGGTTAGAGGAGAGAACGATCTCGTTGATCTGGCGTATCGCTTCTTCCTGACTGGCGAGCGCTGAAGGGGAAACGAACTCAAGCGTGGCCGGAACCAGTGGCAGCAGGCTGGCTCCCGTAACCAAGTTGGATTGCGGGTCGTAGCGGCCACCGTGACAACTCGTGCACACATGTGGCACTGATTTGTTGCTCTGTGAGTCAAACTTCGCCGCGAATCTGATCCGCGCGATTCGCAAAAATCTGAATTCGTTGTCGAAGGGTAAGGTGTTCGAAACGGTCCCATCAACCGCCCACGACCCAAAGAACTTTCGGCCGTCCGGCCATGCCAGAATGACGCTCACCGAGCTGATGTCCAGCACCTGTTCGCCGGCTCGCGCCCTGGCTGGTCCATCCACTGGCGCACCGGGCGCGGGAACCGATCCGTGGCTGGTGGCCCAGCACAAGATCGGCCCTCCGGTGATGCGCCTCGGCGCGCAGTTGACCCGGCGGCCCCGCCCGAGTGCATTGATATCGGCGAACGTCGCGATAATCCAGTTGGGCCGTATGGTGGGGTCGTAGGTTCTCGTGGATGCTCCGCCATCAAAGCTGGGCTGGCAATTCCTGCACCGCGTAACATCATTGGCCCAGTTTTCCCCAATGTTGCTGCTGCGACCGAGGATCTGGAGCAACTGGATACAGTTATTGATGTTGACAGTGATCGGCCCGCTGGGTCCCTCGCCGCCGCAGTCCGGCCGTTGAAGGGTGCGGTAATGGGCAATGGTCTGCTCGACATCCCCCGTACCTGCCGGCCGGCTCAGAAACGCGATGGACGGCTGCGGAAACACCACCTCCGCGAAAGCGTCTGCCGAGGCTTGTCCGTTGACCGTGCGTCGCGACGTCGGGGTGGTGAACAGCGCCTCCACCTGATATTTGCGCCGCCCGAGCGGCGCACCGTTGTCGTAGCTCGAGTGGTTGCTGGCCGCGGCGGCGTCCACCGGTAGCGGATTGCCATCGCGATAAACGAGATAGCCGTTGGCGCCGGGCACCGGCGACCAAGCGACGCGTACACGGCCCTTGGGTCCACCGACCGACTGCGCCGTCACACCGCTGGGTGCTGCGAGCACGGGCGTCGTTGCGGACCGGCTGGGCGTCGTTTGCAGGGACGCAAAGCGGGTAGTGCGAAGCGTGTCGTTGTCCTCCGCCACGGTCGCGATTCCGTCTTCATTCAGGCTGCGCGGGGGCTGAGACTGCCCAGTGCCCAGATTCACGGTCCCCGCGGCGCGCAAGGCCTCTAGCTTGTACTCCGCCGTCTGTCCGGGCATCAGACTCTCATCGATGTACTCTCGCGCCGGTGCGGCGACATCCGCAAGCATCTGCCCGCCGCGCAGGACGCGGTAATGCGTTGCTTCTTCGCGCGCGGCCCAGCTCAGCTTGATTGACGCCGGGTTGATCGCAGCGGCGCAGAAATTCGCGAACTCGTCCCCGCAGCCTGTGCCCGAACCCGCTGCCGTAGGACCACTGGCCGCTGTGCCCAGTGCCGGCGGCAGGATGGCGGTTGCACTGCGCAGCGCGGCTGCCGGACCTATGAATGCTGCAGCGGCTGGAGCTGCAGCCACGCGGAAGCTGCTGCCGAGAGCTCCGTAGGTCAGCGCAGTGACGCCGTTACGCACACTGGGCTTATAGGCCGCTTGCCCCGGTGCGCCGATCACAGCGACCCGGCCGCCGGCCGCTGCAGACAGCACGCCCGCATGCACCGCAGCGACACAGATGGCAGAGTCGTAGGTGTAAATATCGGTTCCCCACAGCCGGGCAGCCAGCACGCCCTGCGGCGGGCAAAGGACGATCACCGACATATCAACGTCCACCGGCAATCCCTGCCCGGTCGTGTTCCAGTCGACCTGCCCGGGCGGCTCGCCGCTTTCGAAGATGTAGCTTCCGGGATGACCGCGGTACTCCCGGCTGGTCACGCCGTTGCGCGTCGTACCCTTAAAAGTCGCGACCGCGCCACCCACCACCACAGTCACCGCACCCGGAGCGCCGGGCTTAAGCGCTCCGGCGTGCACGGCCGCCGTGCAGACCGGCGAATCATCGGTGTAGACATCTGTGCCCCAGAGCGCAGCCGTCAAGGGCACTGCCGCGGGGCACACGAAGGTGACACGCCGACCCATCTGACCGCGGAAGGCCGAGGTTCGCTCCGTGGTCGCGGCACCCAACTTTTGCTGCTGCGAAAAAGTTGTGTCAGACAGGAAAAGCAGCAACAGAGCCAGTATCGTGCGTGGCATGGGAATAAAGCCGGTGATGGCAAGAATGAAGTGAAAGAGTAAACGTGCTGTTTATCGAAAGCCAGAACGAGATGACTTACTCGAGCTGAGCAAAAAAGCGTGAATGAGTGGTGCCGGAGAGAGGAGTCGAACCTCCGACCCGCGCATTACGAAGGCGGCCGGCTTTATAGAATCAATGACTTACGGCGCGTTAAGCGGTCACAACCGGCCTGATTCGGCCTATCCCGGGCACAAACCGGGCACAGTCATTTCGGGGCAGGCTTCGCGCATTCCTTCACCTGCGCCTCGTACTCCAGAATGGCCGCTGCCTGGGCCTCTATCACCGTCTGCGCGGTGCTGCCGTCGGGCAGGGCTACGGGCCGCAGTTGTCGGCACGCCGCTGGCAGGTCAACGTAGCGCGGAATGTCAACGAGGGACGGGGGCGCTTTCGGCTTCGCCGCCAGGACGCCGCAGCCGGTCAAGGTAATGCTCAGGCAAAGGCTGAGTTCGAAGGCAATCGTATTGCGGGGCATTGATGAGGCTCCTTAGTTCAGCGCGCACCGGCTGGAATTCAGCAGCGACCAGTGCCGGAATGCGGTTCAGCGCTTTGGTAATGGATTGATCGCGCTCGCGCAGTGCGGTGGCCGCCGCGTCCTGTCGCTGGCGGGCGAGGATTTCAGCCGCCGCTGTCTGCGTGGCAATCTCTGCGCGAAAGTTGGCGAGCGCGGTTTCAGCTCGCAGCGCGCGCGACTCATGCAGGCCGCGCGTGATCTTGTACGTCGCCCAGCCGCTTGACGCGCCGCCCGCGATGAACCCGGCGAGCAGCACCCACAGGCACGGGCCTATGAAGTTGCGGACGAACGACAGGCCGTTTGCAATCGGTCCGATCACGCGAGGACAGCGCCGAGCGCGAAACCCACGATCAGGCCCGCGATCACGCCGCGCTTGTTCGTTGCGTAGAACTCAAGGGCTAAAGTTTTCAGTGTGTCAAAAGTCATTTGTCTACCCCTCCATCGGGGTCAGCGGCACCCCGCTTGTGGATTGCGTTGATCGCCACATCCCCCGCCGTGAATGCTCCAAGAATGATGCCTACCAGGGCGACGAAGTTTCCGCCGTCGATCTTGTCGGTGATGAACAACGCAGCGCATGCTGCCAGAGTGAAGATCAGCGCGAGAATAAACTTGCGCGAGAAAAACTTGCTCACTTGCGCCCCTCGTGTTCGATGGAAAAATGCGGGCCGTCCGGGTTGCTGATGAAATGCCCGCCCCAGCAGGCGTCAACCGAGAGCGATTCCCAAAAAATACCTAACGGCTGATAATCGAGTACGCCCTTGGCCAGTTCGCCGTTCACAAAAAGACTTACGTCACCCGCGAGGCCATCGACGTGCAGCGAGCGCCGCGAGCCGTTACCGCACGCCCGCACCTGCGCAGCAACCGTCGGATATTTAGATTGGATGAGCGCCGCCAATTTGTTGCGCTCAAGATCGCCGAGCGCGTTGAATTCAGCCTGCAGCGGAGCGCGCTTCGTTTCCTCCTGCAACGCCACAAAACCATGCTGCTTGTTAGCCCACAGGAGGAGGTCGGCGAACATCATCGAAAATCGCTGGCGTTTTTGGCGCAGCGTCTCCCCCGTTGTCGGCGCGTAGCGAAACGCGAGCGTAGGCAGAGGCTCGTTAGGCGTCTTGAAGCGATCCAGCCAGCCCACTACTGCACCCGTTCGCAATTCGGAATGCGCGGCTCGCGTTTGTTGATCTCGTAGTAGCGCTTCGCGTACTGCGAAATTTGCAGTTCGAATTCGCGCCGGGCATCAATGTCGGATGCCCTGCACATGAGTCGCACCAGGTCGGCTATCTTTTCTTCGATCTGCTGTGAGCGGATTTCATTAAGCATTCCGCGTGCATCGTCGGATGAACGAACGACCGTGTCGAACTCCGAGCGGTTGACGTAGGTCTGCTCGGCATACAGGTGCATCCCGAACATCGAGATCAGCAGCAGCGTCGTCGCTGCGCTGAAAGGCAGACTTTTGAACAAGCCGATCGCCGTGTCGAGCATGATCAGGGGTGGCCTACTGAACAGCCTGCAGGCGTGGTTCGCCCGCGGTCTCGGCGGCCTTGACGGCAACCGATTGGCGCTCTGCCATCATCCCACCTAACGCGGCTTCCGTAAGCTCAAGCTGGCGCAGCAACGCCGCGCGCTCGCGGTCCAATTGATAGATCCGCGCTTGCAGCGCAAGCTGTTCGCCTTGGAGCTGCTGCTCCGTCTTCATGTTGTTAGCCATGTTTGCCTCGTCGAAGTTACAGCGGAGTGCCGTGGGTCTGGACAATACCGACCCCGGCAGTCGCCATGCGGCCATCGGCATCAGTGACAACCACCTGCACGTTGCCGCGCGTGATGTTGTCGGTATCGTTCGTGAAGACGGTCACTGTGGCCGTCGCGTCTCCGGTCATGTCCGCCGTCGACGTGCCGGAGAACTGATTGTCTCGAATGTTGTTCAACGACCACACGTAGGTTAATGGCGCGCGGCCACCGACCACGGTGACGGTGCGCGAACCTGCGGATTGACGACCGTTTGCTACCGCCCCGTTCAACCCGCCCCCAGCGATCGACGCAGAAAATGCGGCAAGCTGTCCGGTGTAGACCAAGTTCGTGCCGTCCCATGCCATGTACTGCCCGGCGGGGTTGCCGATCGAGAATTTCGGCGTAGCGCCATCAAAACCAAGGAAGAACCCGACGCCAGTGTTATAGGCCGTCTGCCCCGCACGAATGTGCCCTGTCGTGGCGAGCGCGATAGTACCCGCGTTGATCGCTCCCATGTCGGCAGATAGGGCCGAAAGCGCGGTCACCTTCGCGTTTTGAATGTAAACAATCCCATCGGACACCGAGAATGGTGCAATAGGCGCTGAGCCGTTAAAAATTTTGAATACGTCCGAGAGAAAAACAAAAGTGCTTTGGATTGTGCCGTTGTTAGGCTCGCTGATCAGGCCAAACCCGGACACGTGCCCGTTGTTGTCGACCTTGACAGAGTATCGTGCCTGGATTCCGTTGATCGATGTCGCTTGCGATTGGATCGAGGCCGTATGACCGCCGACCGTCGTGGATACCGTAGAGATCTGGCTCGAAAGCGCGCCGTCAGCGGAAGCGCGATTGTTAGCCTCCGTCACAATGGACGCCGCGTTAGCGCTGTCGCCTGTCGTCACAACCGCAGCAAGCGCCAGGCGGGCATTCGCCTCGGCGGTATCTGCATTGGCGCGAGTGACCAGCTCGGCGGCGATCGCTGCGTCCGAGGCATTATGGCGGGCAACAAGCGCAGTGAACTTTTGCGCGAGCGACTCCGTGAGCGTGACTTTGACCAAGCCGGTGTCGAGCAGGAACGAAATGCCGTCCGGATGGGCCGCGCCAATCTTCGAGACCAGCGCCACCATGGCGCTGTCAGCGTTGGTGCGGTTGACAGTTTCCTGCGCCAGCAGCGTGACGAAATTGCCGGCGTCGCCGCTCAACGCTTCGAGCGTATCGACTTCCGCCTGCAGCGCCTGCAGATCCCCGGCGAGATCCGTGACATCGTTCTGCACGGTGCCAATGATCTGATTGATGTCAGTGATCTGGCCTGTGATCGGCGTAAAGAGCGCGAGCAGGTCCGGATCGATCAGCACCTCGGCGACGATGTCGCCGATCTGCTGCGGCGTCAGCGTGACATTGTTGCCAGCAGCCAGGGCAGCGACCGCCATCTCCAGCGCAGTGATGCGAATCCTGTGCTCCTGCCCCACCATGATCGGGCGGTCGAGGCGCTTCTCTATCGATTCGGCAGGAAACTCATCATTGTTGACGAGATCCAGATCCTGGACCGGCTTGGTGTCTCGATCGATTTGCACCTTGAGCGGTGCCGCGTGAGCGATTGCCGTGACGACTTCGCCGCTGACGATTGTGAAGCCAATACCTAGAGCCAGCGTTTGGTTGACTGAGTTGTCGGCGTTCAGCAGCCTAACAACGAGATCGGTGCCGTCGAGGAATGGCACCGGGTAGGGGTAACTGGTGGTCAGTCCATTGCAATCGAACGTGTACTTTGTCTGCGCTTGCTGGGGGACCGTCATGGCCCGGCAGCCTGCCTAAGAAATTATGGGAGAATCAACCCTTACGGTTATTCAGCCAGGCCCATAGTTGGCGCGATGCGAAATACAGCGCCAGCAATGTTAGGGCGCACACCGCGACACCCGCCCACATGCCGCCAACGGTCGGCTCAAGTCGGCTGACAATCGCAGCGCCCGCAGCGGCGACAGCAGCGCCAATCAGCACGATCGCGAGCAGGAACAAGTTGATCAGGATCCAGCCGCGCATCGATCACTCCGCCCAGGTGGCCGCCATATCAGGCGCTCGTTCCGGTGAAATTTCCCCGGGCTCCCACCAAAATTGCTGCCCAAATTCAGACTGAGCACGTCGGCGCATGTTGGAGAGGTAGCCCGGGGAAAAGTACTCCTGCAGCTGATGAAAAACCAGATGATCCAGCGCCGCTTTGGCATACCAGAGATTGGCGCCAGGCGTGATGCCCTTGATGAATCGCACCAATTCCGCGCCCGCGTGCGTGTCCTCCCCTCGGGCGGCCTGCATGGCATTGCCTTGGGTCAACTTGATAGCGTCATCCGCCAGGCTCGCGACCGGACCGAGGAACGATGCGATCGCCGAGGTGCCGAATTGGCTGTTTTCCGAGAACAGGAAATCACCATAGATGCCGAGCGAGCCGCCCTGCAGCATCGCTTTCATCCAGTTTTTCACACCGTGCTCGCCCAGCGGGTTGAGGTTGCGAGGATCCTTGCCGGCCAGCATTTCCTTGACCTGCATCGTCGCGGCGCCGAGGACTGTAGTGGCCGCCATCAGGGTCGCGATGTAAGCGGCTTTGCCGCCGGTGTTGGGCATCGACATGCCGCGCGACCAATGCCGGGTGATCATCGAAATTGGGAACGATTTAAACAGGAAAAACGACCGCGCCAGCTCGCCCTTCCACGTGCCGCGCTGGATGCCTGAGAGCATGAGTTCACGCTCCTTGACACCAGGTGTAATGACGGCCATGTCGGTTTCCTCGAGGACCGTCCCTAACAAACGAGTGGCCGCCTGCTGCTTGAGCTTGAGAGGGTCTCCAAAGTCGGCAAGCGCCGCGTCCGGTATCCGATAGATTGAGTCGGCTGTCAGCATCGTATTGTTGCCGCCGCCCCAATCCTCTGGCGTCGCCAGCTTCCATACGGCAAAGTCTGTTTCGGTAATGCCCTTCGAGAGCAGGATGCGATTGTCGGTCGCATCGAGCGCAGCCAGGTTCGCGTGCTCGCGCACGACCGACCCGAGGCTCGACATCATGGTTACGCCGAATGCACGGCGGCGCGCTTCTGTTAGGGCATTCAGTCCAGATGCCCGCATGGTCGTGTTGGCCAGGCGCGAGCTGAAAGAAGCGCCAAGGTTTTCATTACCGAATCGGTTAAGCGAACTGATCATCGTGTCGAGCGCGAGACCGGCGCGCATCGCCATGCGCTCCTCCATCGGGTTCGCTTTGTTGAGCGCTGCCAGCTCGTTAGCAAACACTCGCATCGCAGGGAGATTGTTGACATGCGCCGTCAGGTAGATCGTCGCCTCATCCGACATCGAGGACACGACCGCACTGCCCAGGCGCGAGGAAATCAGCCAATTGCGCAGCGTGTCGAAGCTGCGCGCCAAACCTTCGGACGCAACCGGTAGCGTCTTGCCGGACACCAGGTTGTAGAGGTTTTCGGTTGTAACTGCGGCCTGATCGATTTTTCCCGCTTTCGTCTTATCGGCCATCTTGGCGTCGCGCACCGCCTCGTCACGCAGCATCCGAAAAACATGATCAGGATTGGGGCCGAATGTCTCGACCAGGGCGATGTCTTTGGAAACGCCTTGCACGTGCCCGACCAGCACCTCATAGAGCGATCGGTCGCCATACTTGGATTGGTATTCAATGTAATCGTCGGCGCTCTTGAAGTGGATCTGCCGCGACTCGCTGCCTCGATTGGCGCGCGCACCGGTGCCTTTGGGTTGCCCGGGCTCTATTTTGTTAGCGCCACCTGTCGCTATCGTCTCCCAAGCGTGATGCAAAAACAGGTTCAACTGGTCGTCGTTCATGCGCGTGCCGTCGGCGTTGACATAGCGCTCGCGATTCAGGCGCGGCATGATGTCGTCAAGCCAAGCTTCCGCGCCGGCCTTGGCGACCCTGACCTGCGAGTGGTGATGCGGCATACCCCAATCGTCTAACAGACCGACATCGCCGCCGGAGGCGTTGAATCGCTGACGCAGCGCGGCCGATACGTCGCGCCATAACTTTGCGCCCTCGGCCGCTTCCTTCACTCCTGTCGACTCGCCGAATATCTCTTTGACGATCGCGCGGATCCCATCTTTGTTTTCAAAGAGACCAAACCAGCGCGGATTCGATGACTCCAACGTGCCGATCATCTGGCGCAGTGCGTCGTTAGCAATCGCCTTGGAAGTCGACTCGATCGACATCGTTTGGCCTTTGGCGTCCGCATGGAAGGCGATCATGCGATCGAGTCCCTTGAGACCTGTGACGCCAGCGGCGTCCTGGTCGTCGCGCAGTTGATGGAGCCGGCTCACGGCCAGGACAGATAATTCTAGCCGCTGTTTTTTGAGAGCCGATTCGGCGAGCAATTCGGTACGCGCGAGTTGAGCTGCTTCCTGTAACCGCACGGCCTCGGGCTTGGCGAGCCACGCTTGCGGATCGGCTTTGGCTCCGCGACGCATCGCGCCGAAGATCCGGTCCTCAATGCCTTTGGCCTCTTGCGCCGTGAGTTCTCGACCCATCGCCTGAGCGACGGCGGCAATACAATCTGCTCTCATGATTGCCCCCGGGCGAGAAAGCATTGAATGGCGGCATCGATGCCCTTGGCTTCGGTTTCGGCGCGTTGCTGTTCGCCATCGATCTCGGCGAGCAGGTCTTTGGCTGACCGCGTGATGGCCTTGCCGTCGGCGCCGATCTCGCCGGTGGGCAGTTGAATGTCGCCGACTTCGATAGCCTGGGCGGCGGCCTGCTCTGTGGCTAGTCGTTCACCGGAAAGACCACCGGAATCGGCAGCGTCCCGAGCTGGGCGTCCCGCTCCCGCATCGCCTCGTGCATCTGCTCCGGCGTTGAGTTGAGCAGCGCCTTGAGCGCTTCCTCGCCCGACATCAGTGGCGCCTGGCTGGGAAGCTTGGCGCCCGCCACTGATCTGTCTGATCGTGGTGGCTTGGTCATTGATCTTGCTCCTTTCTACGAAGGCATTATAACGCATCCGGTCAATGACGCGCAGATCCCCTCCGCCACCGCCCGAGGCCAGCAGTCTCGGCGGACGGCCTGCAGTGACCTCGTTGTCCATTAAATGCGCCTCGTCGACGGCAGCAGCCAGTCGCTCGAACCCGGCTGCAAAGCCCTTGTGCGCGGTCAGGATGGCACTCGGGGGAACATAACGCCCTGACTTGCGGGCCCGCTGGTCTGCCCGGCGCACTGCGGCAGCGGGGTCAACGGTTACGCCGTAGAGCTTGATTTCGTAGCCGGCTGCCCGAAGCGCCTCAATTTCAGCCAGGCCCTTGTCGACATTGGCAAGCGTCCGGTCGAGCACAAGGTCGCTGCGGCGCGAGATCGCTGCGGCGATTACTTCTTTGGCGAGCGCGCTGGATTCTTCGTGCACGGTCGCCGCTGCGCGGGAATCTCCACGCTGCACGATTTGCGAGTACTCGGGAATTCTGGCCTTGATCTCGTCGGGATCAACGTGCACGGCGCCCTTCGGGACGGCGCCTATTTTCTGCAATCGCTTGAGGATCGTGCCTTTGCCAGACGCCCCTCCGCCGCCCATCAGGATAGCCACCGGCTTTCGGCCTTCAACGCTGGGAGCGTCTCCGATGCTGTCCCGAATGATTTGCTGGCGCAGCGCCACGCGCTCGGGCGTCGCATCCGTGTCGCGTGGCGCGAGAAGCGGATCACCGTCAGGGATCGTGCGAGGGAAATCTCCTACGCCAAAGTTCGGCGCATCGATCACCGGGTCGGGCACGAACTCAGGCGGCACCTCGAAGGGCGTGCGCTCTCGAGGCAGAAATGTCGACTCTGTCACAGATCCGGGGACGTTGACGGGCTCGCCGCGCAGGGTCTGCTCAATCGCCGTATTGATGGCCTGCTGGTGGGCGATGGAATCGCTGACCGTGGCCGGATGACCCGGCGCAGTATCGTCGGCGTGATGGCGAGCGAGATTGGCTGCCAACACCGCCTCGCGATCCGCTGCGCGCATTTGGAGGTGGGCGACACCGCCGAACGCCACACCGGTCAGTACGTCCAGCGCCCGCGCCGTGAGATCTGCGGGATCGAACTGCGCCCCTGCCTGGTCCGCTCCGCTCGCCTGGAGGATCTCGCGCTGCGCCGCAGTGGTTCCGGTATTCAGCGCGAGATTGCCAGCGGCACCGGTGGCCATGCGAGTGGCCAGGTTCTTGCCGAGGAACGGTAGCTTGAAGCCCACGCCGGTCGCTGCGCCCTGAATCGCCCCGATTACTTGCGCAGCATCAGCGCCCGCCCCGGCGTCGACCACGTCAGCGGCGGTGTTGATTTGTTGGGACCCGATTAGCAGCGAAGGGTTACCGCCGCCAGCCAACAAGGGCACGACGATTTCGGCCAGGCTGGACAGCACGCGGCCAGCGGCGCCCGTGGTGCGAGGATCCGGCCGCACCTCATCGAGCAGATCGCTGGTCGGTTGAACGACTGATCGAAAATAGCCATCGATCGAGTCGTTAATGGCGTTGGGGTCGACAGTGCCAGAGTAGTCGAGAACATCGCCGGCGGCGCGAATGGGAGCAGCGGCCAGGATGCCGGCAAAGCGAGCGGTGGCAACCGCCGAGGCACCTATGCCGCGCGGAATGGACCCCAGCAATCCAGAGAAAAACGCCGGTTCGATCTGCTCCGGCGTGATACCGCGCGACGGGTCTATCTCCGTCGGGTGAAGATCAAAAACGCCGCTCACTGCGACCTCAGAATCTTGCCTCGCCGTGCCGCGTTGGGGTTGATGTCGATCACGACAGGGTTGCCCTTCGGATCCAACAGCGGCGCATCACCTGACACGACGACAAACGAGGTCGAAGATCCGCCATTCATGAGGCCGAGTTCCTCGCGACGATCAACCATGTCAGGCAGCCCCTGATCTGCTAGCTGATCCGCGAGCGCCTGGTCTGCGAGCGCCTTGAATTGCGACGCGGGCATACCGAGCGGCGCCAGGACATCGCGCTCGCCGTTGAACTTCACGACCTCGCCCGCCACAGCGCGCATCGATTCGCGGACCAGCTTCGTGTCAATGGTCGAAGCAGTGCCGTCGCCGAGCTGCCCGCGCTCGATGGACGCGCCGGCGTAATACGCCCTGGCGGTCTGCAGCACCGTTTCAGCGGCCGCAGGATTGTTAGCAAATACGCCGCCAACTTCGCGATTGAAAATGCGCAAGAACTCCTGCTGGTTCGGTGCATAGAGTGCACTGATCGGCTTGCCGTCCGCGCCTTTGCTGACCTTCGAGGGGTCGAGCAGCTCTTGACCACGCAGCACCCGAGCGGCAATGTCCCCATTGAAAACAGGATCCGCGCCCCGCTGATCGAGTGCGATGCGCTGTTGCTCGGAGGCGAGCAGACCGGCGAATGCGATCACCGGCTTATCGGGCGCGACCTGCTGCAGAATGGCGCGATAGGTCTGATCATCGGGCGACATGCGCCGCAGTGAGGTGAGGAGTGCGCCTTGCTGTTTGGCATTGGCTTGCTGCATCACTGCGCCGAGTTGCGATGCCTCGGCGGACATCAGCGGCCGGAAAGGCACTGCCGCGCCTTGCTTTGCGCGCAGGCCCTTGAGAGTCGCCACGCGATCTGCGATCACGGTCGCCCCAGCCCCCATGCCCTCCGCTGTCCCGATGCTCTGCAGGTCGATCGGCTGCACCGGGACCGAGTAGCTACGGGCCGCATATTGCAGCGGGTCCTCTGTCAGGAGCTTTTGCGTCCGAGCCACCGCGCCCCGCAGCCGCTGGATGTTGGCGGCGTCTTGGAGCGTTCCGCCCGTCTTGGTGAGTTTGGCGTCCAGATCGTTGACGAATGCGACCTGCTCATTGATGGGCTTGCGCAGCAACTGCTGCACGTCCTGCTCGGATTTCTGCAGCGCGAGGAAATCGCGCGCGGCCTGAGTGCCACGGACGGCAGCGCCCTGCTGGCGCCACATTTCAGGCGTCAGAGGAACGCCGGCCGCGATCTGCCGCTCGACCTGCGCCACCACTCGCTCGGCTGCCGCTTCTCGGCGTAGCGCCAACATTTCGGCGCGCTGGTTCTGGCGCTCAACTTCGTTCTCGGCTGCCGCGCGCAATCGCTGTGAGTCGTCGGGATCCAGATCCGAAACCCAAGGCAGTTTCGGCTTTTTGTTTTTCAGCTCGGCCAGTGCGACGCGCGGGTTATCTTGGACGAGCCGATACATGGCTGACATCGACAACTCGCGCTTGAGTTTGGCCGACTTGTCGGCGGCAACTTCCTGCGGCAGGTCCGCGATCTGGATTGCCGCCAACTGCTGGTTAAGAATCTCAGAGTACTGCGACGGATCCAGCTCCACGGTCCGGCGGCCCTTGTCGCGGCCCTCATCGATGCGCCGTCCGCGATAGTCGATTGTGGCGGCGCCTTCAAACGCCATGCTCTGCGTCAGTAGGTTGCGCTCGACGCCCAACAGCTGCGTGCGCATCTGCTGACCCCATTCTTTGGTCGGGGCCGCGCGCTCGATCTCGGTGGCGTGCGCAGTGAAATCCTTTATCACCGTGTCGGTGAATCCGCTGGGATCGCCCGCCTGGCTGCGCTTGCGCTTTTCTAATTCCTCGGTCCAGTGCAGTTGCGCGGAGGCGAGCGTTTCGGAAGCCCAGGCGGCGGCGTCTTTCTCGGCCTTCTGGCGCATGACGGCCTGCGAGCGGGCAACGGTGTTGGCGATATCGTTGGCGAGCGCGCCTACACCGGTGTCTATGGTCTGAACGCCAACCGCCCGGCCCAGCGGCGCACCTGCGCGCGGGTCCTGCGTCGATCGATAAATCGGAACGTCAGCCATGCTAGCCGGCCCACGTCCAGTTGCGCGGACTCGCGCCGGATCCGGACAGCGTCGGCTTCGCCCCGCCGCTCCAGCTGAACCCCTGGCCTTGCGGATTGAATTCACCGCCTGGCGCGGCGCTGCTCAAAATGCCAGTCGCTGCGCGCAAATAAGTTATGTTGCGCACGCGCTTGGCGCTGGACAGTAAATGCTGCGCATTGGCGCTGTTTTGCGAGGCGTCGGCTAACAGCCCTGCGCGTTCGAGGTTGCCTTTGTAGCGAATCGTCAGCGCATCCAACTCGGCCTCGACTGCGGTCTGCCTCGCGACATCTGCGTTACTGCCATCGAAGCCGCCGCCATTGGCAGCGAACGCGGCGCGCTGGGCTCCCATGAATTCACGCACGCGACGGCGGTGCGCGTCCTCAGCGGCCGAGGTTTGCTGGCCTACAGCGGCCGCATTGGCCTCGCTAACTCGCGCGTTGTAATCGGCGAGCGCGGCCTGCTGGCGAATCGCTCCTTCCTGCTGAGCGCCTTCGGCGAGCGTGCCGACAATCTTGAGGGCCACCATCGCGGGCGCTGCAATTTTGGCCATTTAACAAATTCTCGCGTAGAGAACGCCGTCGTCATCTGCAAAATACTTGGCCAAGTTCGGCGCCTCACAGGTGAAGCCTAGCAACCGCATCCAGCGATGGCCGGGAGCGAATTGTGTTTTAACAATCGCCTCGATGCGGCGGAATCCTGAGAGTCGGAAAAATCGGCGGACAGCGCGAGTGATCAGGGTCATATGCCGCCCAGCACCATCGCCCATCAGACACCACGCCTGCGCACGGCCATGCCCCATGTCGCAAACGCCAGCAATTGCGACCACGTCCTCGCCGAAAATCGCGGCGTACCCTGGACCGGCCGCAAGCACCTCGCGCCGCCAGTCTGGCCCCATGTGATCCTTGAACCACAGGTGAGCGACGCACAATCGAATGCGCGTTAGGTGGTCCTCTGTCAATTTCTCAATCTTCATAGACAACCAGATCCGGAATAACGGCGACCACGGTGCAAGGCAGCATGGTGTCCTGCATGACAGTAACGCGGGCGTCGGTGTCGTGGCCGGCGTCGAACGTAACAGGAAAATCCCCGTCGAATAAAGGTGGCGCCTGGCCCATCGGAACGGCAGGACTTCGATGCGCGACCTCGATGAAGGCGCCTTTTCCTGCCTTGGCCTTCGCGCCTAACGTCGACAGGAAGCGCACCACAGCGCGCACGACGTGCTTAATCTTGCCCTGCCCGGTTCCTCTCCCCGTCCCGGCTTCGAGTCGCATCGTTTCCATGGTCGAGGAAAATCGTTTCCCGACCACATACGCGACTGCGGGAACAGCCAGAGTGATCTGCGCGCCCGCGACCACTCGATCCGGATGGCCGGCGCCGTCGACCAGGACGCCCACGGTCTCGCCTTCCAAATGCTCGAGATTGGACACCACAGACACGGGAGCGCCGGAGGCTCGGACCAGCGCCGCATCTGCGTGGACGGCAATCTCGCGCGGCACGCCCTCGTCCAAAGTGTCGGCGAACATTTCAACATAGCGAACGGGTAGACCGTTGATCACGCGGCGGACGATGAGCCACACGTCATCCTTGCCGCCATCCGGGGACGGCATGTTGGCGACATCCTCGACCCATGCGCCAGGCATCGGGTGTTGATGCCAGCCGAAAACATTTTCGTTAGGCTCGTAAGTGAAGGCGACCAGGCGACCGTCGCCGCGCACGCAGTAAACGATCCCGTTCGGCTCGCGCTGGTAGCTGATCGCAGTGATGCCCGATTTCGTGACATACCGCTGCAGTCGGGTCAGGTTCACGCCAACCATGGGGCCCTCGTCGGGCGAATAGCGCAGCTCGTAGACCTTGCGGCCCGCACGCTGCACCATGATCAGGCGGCTGCCCGCCGATACCGGGCTCAACGATCGCGACCGCAGACTGCTCTGCTGGGCCACGCGGAAGTTGGTGGGCCCCAGCGGCTCGCTCACGCGGTTGGGCGTGACGAGAAACTCTCCGACCGTCGTGCCCACCATCAGGCCGACGCCGGTGCTTTGCAGCCAGTTGGTCAGATTGCCATCGGCCTCCGATACCGTGATCGAGTAGGCGGAGTCTGGCAGTATCTGGTTGAATTCATCCGGCGCCTGGCTATCAAAGTCGCCGGCAACCGATCCCCAAACGCGTTGCGCGCCAGCCCACACCAGACGCCCGGAGTCGAATGCAACCGCTCGCGGCCATTCTCCTGCGCGGCCCCAAGCGCCGATGCGCCATCGCCAGGTCGCGGAGGTCGACAGGCCGACCGGGAGGCGCTTGATGACCTGAGCCATAACGGTCTGCGCGTCGATGTGCGACACGATGCGGACCACTCCATAGCCCGGGTCCCGATATTGCCAGTTGACGCCGACGGCGGCATTGGTCGAATCGATGCCGCTGCCATCGAAGGCGGCGCCGGATTCGTGGATCGGCTTGATCGTGCCAGTTTTGGCGCTGTTGAGGGCCTCGTAGGTCTTGCCATCCGAACGGCGCAGCTCCCCCGCCACCATTGATTTGGCGACCTCCCAGGGCTTTACGTCCAGGTCCCGAGGCTCGATGCGCATCAGCATCCCGACATGCAGCGGCGTCCAGAGCGCGCGGTCGGCTGTCAGCGTGATTGATCCCTCGATGTCAGACGCCAAGACCGTTGCGCCGTTCTCGTCGTTGGGCGTGTCAAAAGGGCCGTCGTCCGGCTTGTATTCCTCAAAAGCCCAATTGGTGTTGCCGCGACGGATCAGTTTCTGCGGGGGGTATTTTCCAATGCCAGCGATATAGATCACGTCGCCAGACTGCGCCGACTTCAACGCAAAACAGCCGTCGTCTGTCAGCAAGTCCGCCACCAGGTACGGCGAAATGATCGTATACGGCGCGAAGTCGCGCAGCAGCTGGGCGCGGTGCGTCCAGAAGCGGACATACAGATCGCCGAATTCCAGCAAGAACGCCTGCGACACTGAGAACTCGAACCTAACAAAGAAGGACCGCTTGTCGTTGTATCGGGTGCCGCCCATGTAGAGCGAACCTGGCCGGCGCATGATCGGCCCCTCGACGGTCGGCAGGAAGTTTTCGAGGCGCCTGCAACCGGTGCCGCGCTTCTCGAAATCGACTCGGCCGTCGATCAGGTCGGATAGCTCGCCCGCGTTGAACGCGGTCTGAATCGGCGTTGCTTCTATTGCCACCGCGCAGACTCCCAGGATCCAGAGCGCTGCATGAATGGCGCATTTTCCAGCGCGTGCGCTCGTGAGGCATCCCGGAGAGATTCGCGATAGTCGACGCGGAGTTGCTTGCCCTTGCTGTCAGACGGCCGCAGTGACGGGGCGATCTCGATGGCGAGCGCGCAAGCCAGCACGTCGACAAAGAGCGCGGAGAATTCGCTTTCGGGCTTGGCGATCGAGGCGTAGCGAATTTTGAGCGGCGCCGGCATGTCGGTCAGGATCGCGCGGCCTTCGATGCGAAACGGCGGATCGCCTGGCTGCAGGTATGACCAGGCGTCGACGACCTCCAGCACGCGCTGGCAATCGGCCGGCAGGACGTACTGATACTGGTAGCCAAAGAGCGGGGGCGTTGACAGCGCGGCCAGGGCGGCACGCGTGGCGGCGAACTTCCAGAGGCGCTTTGCGATCTCGCGATCGCGCACCTGCTGATAGACCGAATTGACGACGGTTGCCTGCGGCGTGTTGTCGTCCAGCGCGTTGATCCGGGTCTCTCCAATCTTGCGCAGGGAAAGGTTGGCAATGTCGACGTTAGAGGCCATGGCGTGGCCTCGTTAGGCTTTCAGCCCGTCGCGCTGGATCTGTTTGGTGATCTCGCCGAGCAGGCGCACCACGTCCTGCCGGTTCTTGACCTTGGCCGGGTCATAGATGACTTTGACGCCTTGCGCCGCGACACCACCCGCCGCATAAGTTGCTTTGAGTCGGTCGGCCTTGGTGCCGATTTCATAGGTCGCCATGCTGTTAGCTCCGTGGGTAGTCTGAGGCGAGGATCGAAATGCGGATATTTTCGAGCATCAGCAGCGCTTGCTGGCGAGTCTCGACGGTCGTTAGATCGATCGTAAATACAACATCGGCCAAGGCGTTGCCATCCTGGTCTGCTCGCTCATCGCCGCGGCTGTAACCAAAGACCGCGACAGCACCTGGCAGCGGCCAGCGTGACGCGATGATCGCCTGGCGCAACATGCCGATTAGGATGTGAATCTCTGCGCGGGTGCGAACCGTGGCAGGATTGACCGTGAGGACGCCGTCTGCGGCAGGATCGCCGGCAACATCGACGCGCCACTCGCCCACGTTCGAGGACCAGACTCCGCCCGGCTGCCCGCCGACCGGTATGGTCGTCGATGTGTAGGTATCGCTAACGCCGCCGATTGTTAGGGTGGTGTTTGTCGCGGTGGAATTGAGCGCGCTCGACGTGTGCCGCACGCGCACGGTATCGCCGGCGACGACAGTCCCCGCGACGTTGGTGAAGGTGCCGCCATTCTTCGAGTACTCACCGCCCACCACCGAGATCGGCGACGCGGTATCGATGCCGGCCACCGTGATCTGGTTCGATGTCTGCACCGCGCTGAGCGCGACGTTGTTGACATCGTTGAACACAAAAGCATTCGGGATGGTGTCGCCGGATAGGCTGAATGTCTGCGCGACCCATCCGTCCCACGTCGGCCCGGTGGGATCGCAATAGCGCGCCTCGCAGGTTACCGGGAACGATGTGCCGGCCGAAAATGTGACCGTGCCGTCATCGTTCAGCGTGACATTGCCGAGCGGACACGACCATGCGCGCGAATCAATCTGGCCGCCGGACGCAAGATCTGGCAAGCCTTGGAAGCGATACGCGCTTGTCTGGTTCGGTGTCGCGATCGTAACCGCAAGGTGATTGGCCGCCGGTGATACTTGAACGTCAACGCTGTCCGAGCCGCCTGACGTGGTCACAACCAGCGGATAGTCTGTTAGCAGCTTGAGGTCAGCGCCGCTGCCTTGATCGACTGCGATATTTCCGACGATCAGAACCGCAGTATTGCTAACAATCGTGACAGCCTTGCCGCCAAGCGTGACGCTGCTCGCGCTGCCGAGGTTGGTGCCGGCGATGTTGAAATCGGTGCCGTCGACAGGGGCGGGCGTGCCGGTAATTGTTGGGGCTGGGGCAGTAACGCCGTCGCTCCAACCTTCCGCCGTGTACGCGCTCGCCGCGCCAGCGCCTTTGGTGATGGCAAAGCCGGGGTTGCCATCGGTTACCGGCGTGCCATCGGTGTAGCTGCCTACTTCCGAGCCGTTGAGGTATAGCTTGATGATACCGGCAGAAAGCTGCGCGATCTTGACGGTGATGCCCGCCGCGTCAATGCCAGAAAGTCCGTGCGCCTGGTCTAAATACCCCAGCCAAGACCCGTCTTTTGTTAGCGTAAAGTTGGTGTCATCGACCTTTATCGCATAACCATCGGCCCAACTGGATGTTGAGTTGATAAAAACGCGGCGCGCGCCATCCGAAAACGTACCGGGGGCCCAAACAACTTCCGATGACTGGATCTGCGGCTGACTGTCGACGTAACGTGCGGAATCCCCTGCCGTTGTTAGCTGCGCGCGGTTGGCCTGAATTTCAATGCTGACCGCGCCCGTTAAAGACCATTTTGCGTCATGCGCGTCTAGAGGCGTGCCATTAGTTCCGGTGAAGTTGTCAAATGCCATTAGGAAAGTAACCTACTGTGATCGACACCAATATCACCACCGTCTGTTGCATATCCTTTACCCGGACTGCTCGCGGTTAAGCGATAATTTCTGAGTGCAAGGTTTTCGAATAGCATCGCCGCAAAATCAGCCGGGTACAGGTTGTTAGTCGGATACGTCCCGGATGGAGCGCCAGCAAATGCGTTTTTCTCAACTACACGGCTAACGCATGTATTGTTGAGCACAGCGTCGCCATTTGCCACCGAATTTCTCAACGCTCCGTACTCACCCGATGGAATGACACTGTTTAGGATTGTAAAGCGATTGATTTTCTGATCCGTTGTGCCGTCGAACGTAAACTCTATAGTCCCACTTCCGCCATAAGTTGGTATCGCCGTAAAATGATCGATCAAACAATCATCGAGCCCCTGACCAATCAAAAAGCAAATGCTGGTCTGATTGGGGTAGGGTGCGCCCGATCCAAAATCCCAGCCGCCAAACCCCGTAGTCCACATCCTGTTATACCGGAATGAGTACCTCTGCCCACGTCTGTCGGACGAACCAGGAGAATCAACACTTGCAGCACTGATCCCCTGAGACACATCGATAATGTCGTTGTGATAAAAAGATAGATCATAAATTTTGGCATCTGCCCCACTGTCGCTGAAAGGTCTCGGCGTGAATACAACCGCCCGCCCCGCCTGTCCGTCAGGCCATAGATTTTCAAATCGGTTGCGATACATTAGTACGCGCTCGCCGGTTTTCAGCTCAAACGAGTTTTTAATGTTGAACGTCGGGTTCGTATTGATCCACGCGGGGTCGTGGTAGAAATAATTCTCGCCAAATTCCATATCCACTGGTTGGTGAGTGTAAGAAGAGCCCGCAAAAGTTGATCCACCAGCAATCCAATTCTCTCCCGTCGCAGACGTATAATTTCCTTTGAATTTGTACAGCCCACGCGACGCCAACAGCGCAACTGCCTGAGCATCTTGATTGTGCGCAATTCGATAGAAATAGCAGCCTACAGCGGCGTGGCCCCTGCCCGCAGCAAGAATCGCCCTAACAACAGTGCCGTTGTTACTGCCGTCGAAAATACAACGGTCGAAGTGAATATAATCCGGCATGTCATCGGTTTCTGGCGATGTCGGATGAATCAGACCGAGAATGTAACTCGTCGCCGCCGTCGACTCGAAACGAACACCGACAAATCGATACTTTTGGCAGTTGACACCTGCGGCCGTGAAAACGCCGGTGTTAACGACGGTGCCTCGGAAAAACGGCATTAGCGCCGCATGAGCCGGCGTTACCCAATCGCCATACAACTCCGTCAACGCCGGCAGCGCTGCGTGCGACGTACTCCGTATGTAAATCCACCCACCGGGATTGTCGGGATAAGTTATCGCACCGTCATAGGTACCGAGCGCCACGTTGATCACCGCGTTACCGCCGTTAGCCGCAGCCGTATTCAATGCCGTCTGAAATTCTGCTGTCGTGGTGACGTTGAATGTCTGAGCGGTGGGCGGTATGTAGCGGGTATCGACATATTCAGTTGGCATTCGCGCCAGCGTTGCGCGACTGCTAATAATAACTTCGGTACTGCCAGTGCCGGAGGAGGACCAATCTGTGGGAAAGCTGCCGTCCCAATTCTTTTTGCGGTATTGAAAATCGTATGATGTGCTCGCAGTGAGCCCGACCAAGTGAAAAAATTCAAATGGGGAATCACCGGCCTCAATCCATGCCAAATCGATAGTGCGTTTGTAACGCACCCGATAAAAATCAGCCCCTGTTAGCACCGGCATCTTTACCGCCAACGATATTGGAGAGTTGTAATCCATTGTTGGACTGCTGCCACTTGCCGGCCGCGTCGCATACGCGCCGCCGCCCTGGGCGATCAGCGAGAAGTTTTTTGCAGTGAGTGTCATGCGAGGATTGCCCGGGCGCTGATTGTTAGGTCAACGCCCGGGCCGTGCCGTTAGGCCGCTTCGTCGCACTCGATCATGAGCACCTTGTTTTCCTCGATGCGAGTCGCACCCAGGTCAAGGTAGATCGAGAAGCCGATGCTGTGGTTCTTGGTCGGCAGCACGTCGATGTGCACATCGATGTCGTGCCACATGCCGAGGTGCATGCCCGACTTCACCCATACCGGGATCTGGCGAACACCGTCGACGACGCCAGGCAGGTACTCGGAGGGCACAAACGTGAACCCGAGGAACTGCACGATCTCGCCATTCTGCAACGGGCGCAGGCCGTTGTAGTCGCCGCTGATCACTTCGGGCTCGGCCAGCAGGTCGTCGATCTGCTCTGCGCCGACCGCGATGATCGGCTTCTCGCGTTCGAGATCGATGTGGCGCTTGCGCATCGTCTTGAGAGCAGCGCGCAGCTTGGCGACGGTAAGGCCGGTATTGGCCGCTGCGCCTTCCTGCACGCCGACCTTGTTGCCGCCCGCGCCGATCAGGGCAACCGGGAATGCTCGGTCGACCGCGCCGGTGGGGCCAACTTTACGCGTGACAAAGAAATTCTCCAGAATTGTCTTGTCCTTGCGCAGGTTCGCCGCCGCGACCATCGCCTGGGTGTAGGGACCCTTGAGCGCAATGGCTTGCTTGAGATCGTCGCGACGATCCAGAATCGGGTGCGCATCGTAGTGCTTCGGGAACACCCAGGGACGGTCATGCAGGATTTCCGTCCAGTTGGTGTCCGCATTGCGAGCGCCCTGCTCGACCATGTCGACATCGCCGACCTGCTCGACAGGCACCGCGCCTTTTGAGCTGTATTGGCCGGTCGTGACATACGGCAGCAGCTTGCTGCCCATCTGCCGCGCCAGCAGCTGAACGTTGGTATTGAACTCGTCCACGTCGTGGACTGAAACCGGGGAAACGCCAAGCATAAATTACTCCGCTGTTAGGTTGTTTCGTTAACTGGCGCGGAGGCGTGGCCTTGTTGAGGGGCCACCGCTGGGCGAATCACTCGCCTTGGGCGTCCGAGTTATCGGAGTCAGTAGGTCCGGCGCCGTGTTAGGGCGCCGGAGTGGCTACGGTCGATCGGGAGGCTATCGAGCAAGTTCTTGGGGAATCAAGTCCTGCGCGTGGCCAGCTCCCGGCGCTTGGCTTCGAGGTTGCGCAGCTCGGCGGTGACGGCTGGGTCGCCTTCCAGGTACTTTTTGCGCATGTCGTCGTCGTTTCGGATTTCCTCCAGGCGCGCCTCGACCTGCTCAATCGTCGTATAGGCTCCTGCTCCATCGCCGCCCTTGGCGGACGTGATGAGCGTGTCCTCGCCCACCTTGTCGCCGAAGGTCGCAAAGAGTTTCAGCAGGCCGCTGTAGCCCATCAGACCTTCGAGCTGCCCGAGTTTGGCGGTGTCGTAACCGAGCGCTGCCGCGATCTGTTTGCCCTTGGCGATTTTCTCATCGTACTTCTGGCCCCACTCCTGGCGCAGTGCGGAATCTTCGGCTTTGACGGCATCGGCAATCTGCTGATCCTGAGCCTTCACCATTTCGACTTCGGCCATGGCCTGAAACTTGACCATGTTCTCGAACTGGCGGGAGGTGACACCGTGCTGGTGAGCGATCTCGCGGAACTTGCCAATCCGCGCCTCATCGAGCGGGACGCCATCGATCTTCGGCAACACGTATTCGTCAGCCTTCGCGGGTCGACCTAGTCGATCGAAAATCGGCATCAGCTCCGCATCGTTGTCGAGTTTCTCCGGCAGGATGGCGACGCGCTCCTGGGGAGCGCGGATTTTCTTCTCCGCCGCTCGCAACGCCTTCACGACGTCTGGAGCACCTTTGTATTTTTTGGCGCCGAGCCAGTCTTGGTCCTCCGCGTCGAGTGATTCGTAGCCTGCCGCCTTGAACCAGGGGGCCGGATCACCACCAGCACCGCCAGCGCCCTGGTCTGCGCCGCCGCCTGATGGGTTGTTAGATCCGTCTTGGGAGTTTTGGTTGCCGCCTGCGCTGCCGTCAGCCGCCCCGCCTGAGTTGTTCATTGAGCCTGTCATGTTTGAGCCTCCGCATTAAGGTGAGTAACTGACCATGGGGCGTTGCGAGCGCCTCCATGATCTTCTTCGCAAAAATCGCCTCGCCGTCGCGCAGCGCTGCCGCGTGCGAGTCAATGCGCCCCTGCTTGTCAAAGGCGCGGAAGGTGGGCTGCAGGATGTAGTTGCGCGTCCAGTGCTGCAGGACGATTGCGGCGTCTGGTGTTAGCTCGCCGCCGCTGTCAAAGAACATCGCATGCAGCGCGTTCTGGTACTCGATCGCGCTGTCGATTACGGCCTCGGCCGCGTCTTTCTTGGGGCGGGTCATGGTGGTCTTTAGTTACAGCCCCAATCGATAGAACGCGTTCATGCGCCAGATGACGCCGGTGTAGGCCGGTGCGACGATAGTCGTCGCCGTGTTCAGCGCCGAAGCAGCAAGCCCCGCGCCGCCAAACTCCGCCACGATTTCCTTGTCGATGCCTATGCCAGCGACGTCAGATCCGAATGTGAAAGCCGGTGAGCCAGGCAGGTTGGTGGTGGTCACCACGACAGGGGCTGCTGCAGCGATGAGCGCAGCCGTGGCCGAACGGACAATGCTGATGCGGTCCAGGTAGTGTCGCAAGCCCGCTACCGCAGGCAGTGTCGCCGTGACGGCGGCGGAGGCGGCACCGGTGACTGTCACCGCCAGCGTGGCAGCTTTTTGATCGCGAACATACGGGCTTATCGACGCGCATGAATCGGAATTGATCGCGATTGCGCCACTGCCTCCAGTGTAAGCTGTTAGGCGAATTCGGATTTTCTGTAGGCCACCAACAGCGGCGCACAGCATCCGCTGGACAGTAGCCGCGTTCACGGCTTCCGTGTAGATCGGCTGCCCCGGCTGCGGCAACGTACCGCCTAAGCTGCCAGGCGAATACGGATAGCAGATCATCGGATAGAAGTTGGTGCCATCAGGCGATCCAGTAACCTCATAGGTCGCGTTGAATGCGCCCGTGCCGTTGATGAAAATGACCACAGACTCGTCGCCATTGACATCATGTACCAGCTCGGCGTTGACAGCCGCCAGCGCGCCAGTGCTGCGACGAGCCTCCATGTGCGGCATGAAGGCGTTGACGAGGTTTCGGAGAATGCTCATGGCGGTTAGCCTCTGATGTACGAGATAGTGACGCCCCCGACAATGGGTCCGGGGCGGTGTATTGTAAATTCAATTTGATCAACGAGCGGCGTCGCCGTTAGCTCAAGATCACCGAGATCATCGGCTTCCCAATCCTGGTTAGGCTGCAACTGAGCCCCTACGATTCTCGACGCCGCGGTGGTGCCCACATCGGCCACAAGAACGGTTGCAATCCCAAAAACTGCTATTGCAATGGTCTCGTTGACGGTGGTGATCGAAGCACCGCCGCCTCCGCTACCAGGGGCGATGGTCGCTGAAATCGTGTCCCCCGCAGGAATTTCCTGCAGCTGACCGGCAATATTGACGATGGGTCGACGAGTTGCCATCTGTTAGGCCAAAACGATCGGCTCGCCCTTGTCGAAATTGAGCACGGTCGCCGAAACCGCCACTCCGACGCGCTGCACGACCTGGCCGGCGGCTGCGGGCGCAGCGGTCTGCGTTTGGCCCGGCGTCGTGACGGATAGCCAACGGTCGCCCGGTGTTAGGCCAGCCATCTGCGTGTTGCTGCCCTCGCTATAAACCGTCGCGTTCGCAGCGTTGGCGACCCCCGCCAGGACAAACCCCATGGCGTGCTTGCCGGCCGTGGTGCCGTCGGCTTTGCGAACACGGAAGTTACCTCCTACGTCGTGGATATTGACCAAGTCGCCGGCGGCGAGCGCCTCAGACGCCTGAATCACGTTGGTATCTGCGCCAATGCCGACCGGCATCATGGACGAGTCCAACTTGCCCGTCGCATCGAGCGCAACGACCTTGCCCGCATCACCGACGCCGGCGCTTGCCACCTTCGCCTCTTTCTCAGTGATGACACCTGCGTTCTGAAATAGATATTTGTCAGCCATGTTAGCTTCCTCAGATCAACATAATGGGGGCGCGTAGCTCGACCATGATTTTCGTCGACGACAGCGCAAAGCCGACGACTTGCGTAAAACCCGCAACCGGCGAGACCTGTGTCAGCACGCCATTGGCGGCGAAATAGATCAGGCCATCAGGAACCCAGGACCAGCTCGATTCCTCGATCTCGCCAAAGGTCAGCACGTCAATGGGCGATGAGAACGCCGCTGCGTGGGTGGTCATGCCGAGCACGTGGGTCGCGTGGGATACGTTGCTGGGATCTGCATAGGCGACCTGAGTGGCACCCAGGGACCTGACAACTCGATGCCCCGACAGGGCGGCGCTTGCGATCTTGGTGACGCGCACGCCGTCCGAGGGGTCCTGCCAAATGGCTGCGCCGAGCGCGTTGGCGACCAGGCGTTGGCCCTCGGTGGCGCCGCCTGGCAGCACGCCCGTCACGGTCACGCTGCCCGACTCGCCGCCGCCCTGCATGACCTTGTCGGGAGGCGTGGATTTGATCATGTGACCCATCAGCCGAAAACCTCAGCGTCTCGTAGCAGAGGCTGACCAGGCGACAGCGCTTCGGCCTGGGCGAGATCCTTGGCGGCGCTGGCGGCGATAGGTGCTGCGGCCAGCAGGTTCTGCGCCTGGGCGTCGCTCGCCTCCTGCTCGTCGAGGCCCTGCAGTTCCTCGATCGTGCGCAGCCACTTGGCCGGCACGCCGTTGATGTCGGCAACGCCTCGACCGGCCTTGTACGGGTCGAAAACCCGCATGATCTTCTCGTTGCCCTTGATGTTGGCGAGCGGCGTCAGCTGGTTGATCGAGTTCTGCAGCGCGATCGCGTCGCCGAACTTCTGCGCGCGCGTGACTTGCGTATCGTGCACGAACCGGACGCGACCCCCGCGCTCGATCAGTTTCTGCGGCATCGGCGGCAGCCGCCCGGCGCGGTGGTGGATATCGATCTCGCGCTCCGACATCGGGGCGAGAAAGCCGCCATGGATCTGGCCCATGGTCGGGGCGATGAGTTCGCCGCGCTCCTGGGCGCGTTGCAGGATCTCGGTCGCGCTCATGTTCGGGTTTTGCAGCGCAATCAGGAACAGGCTGCCCCAAAACGAGTCCTTGACCTGGTCGCGCTTTTGGTCAGCAAATGCTTTGGAGAGATCCGGGCGCGCGCCGGTTTCGAGCGCCTGGACCAGAGGATCGCCGCGATCGCTCAAATACCCGTAATTCATCGCACCATTGTTGAGGTTGAACGGTTCGAGCGCGGCGTCCTCGGACAGCAGCAGCGTCGGGTCGGCCATTTTCTCAATCTGGCGTGTGGTCGATCGCTCGACCGCGTTCAACTGCAGCACGTCGGGCAGCGCATCGAGCGCAATGCTTTGGGCGTAGTCCTCTCCCGGGCTCACGATGTCGCGCAAGAAAATGTACGGCATCGAGTAATAGCCGCCCTCGCGGATGATCACGCGATCCTGCTCGCCCACGTAGCAACTGCCGAAGCGTTGCCCCTTGCGTCCGAGCATTTTGTTGTCGAAGTAGTCGGCCGGCTTTACGCAGTGCAGGAACCAATGCTTGGCTCGGTCCGACTTCGCCTTTTTGACGATGGGCGGCACGTCGTCGCCGAACATCTGGCGCGCCTGCTTGACTGTTAGCTCAAATCGGCGATAGATCGTGTCGACGTAGCCATAGGCATCGGTCGCGATGAAGGTGTCCCGCAGCGGCATCGCGATATAGGTGGCGCCGCGACCCGGGATGTCCTCGATGTACATGCACGCATTGCCGAACACGCCGAACTGCTCATAGATTCCGCCGGTGTTGGCAGTGAATCCCGACTTGGCCATGTAGCGATTGCGAAACAAGGTTTTGCCGAGCGCCTGGGCGTATTCCAGGATCTCCTCGTCGCCTTCCAGCGCTTCATCTTCTGGGTGGAACACCTGATATTGCTGATGCTGCGGCGTGGCTGCCGCCTCTACCGCCGAGGCAAACCGGCGCACGGCGCCACGCGCTGTCGAGTCGTACACTTTTGGCGAACTGATCGGACCCTTGGCGCGCACGGTCTGGAAATCGGAAAAGGCAGGCAGGCAATACTCCGCCGCCTTCTGCCAGCGCTCCTCCCACTGAACGCGGTCGGCCATCAGCTCTTGCTGCCGATCGATCAGGTCTTTCGCGCGCGAGTCCATGCGCGAGCTGTCAGCCTAACAACTGTTTTGTGCCGAGCTGCAGCGGGGCCTGATCGCCCTGTCGGGAAGTGAATACGGTTGCCGCTCGACCCTTGCGCCGCAACCGGCGGTCAGCGTCGTCGCGCGCAGCGCGTGCGTCGTCGATCACCGGCGCCTGCGGAACCTCGGGCATCTTGGGGGTAACGATCTTCGGGCGGAACAGGGAGGTCATGGGCGGCAGAGCCTGCCCGCAATTTTGTTGGCAAATCAACTAGTCCATGACCGCGAACTTGGGACGCGGTGGCGCGTTACGTGGCCGGTCCTTGCCGATCAGCTTGCGCCCCTCCCCTCCGCCCAGGAGCATGTACTGCAGCGCCTCGGCGACGTGACTGAACGCGTTCTTGTTCGGCTTGTCGTCGTACATGTTGCCGACGACCTTGAGCTTTCGGTAGTGGTAGCCATCGATGCAGGCGACCCGCAACACTTTGCAATCCGGGTGGATGATCAGCGACGGCGCGCCATTGTCGAGGCGTCGGAAGGCGCTATTGACGGCCTCGATGCGGATTGATGGCACGTTAGTCGGCGCGGGCTGGGCAATGATGCCAGCGCCTTTGAGAATCTCGAACGCGGTGTGATCGTCGTTGTCGCGCTCGTTGCCGGCCGGGTCACCGCTAACAAAGTCGACGTGCCATCCGTGGTACTTTTCTGCGAGGAAAGCGGCCAGTACCTCGGCGAACTTGACCAGGCCCATATCGGTCGCGACCAGCTCATGGCGGACCCGCCAATTCCCCCGGCCCGAGCGCTGTCCAATCGTCGCCGCTGGCGTGCGCCCAAAGTCGAGGCCAAGGCAGATCGGCAGGCCGGGCTGCAGCTCGATCTCCTGGCAATGGAGCGCGTCCGAATAGTCGCTATAGATCGGCTTGCCGGCTCGGTTACGGCCGAATTCGTTGTGGACGTAAACGCGCGCATCGTCTGGCTTGTAGTCGATCAGGGCGTCGCGGTAATACTTCCGCCCCTGCTCACGCCGCACCGGGTCGGCTGGCTCGAGGAGCAGGGTCTCGGGTGTCTGCTCCAGATTTTCAAGGTTTTCGGCATCGGGGTGCATGCCGCCGGGCTGCCGGAAATATCCATAGCTGGGGCGCGGATTGAGCACGAACATTTCGTGCAGCGGGTGGTTGGTGTCCCAGGCGTTGGTGTCGCCGATCCAGCCTTTCCAGCGCGTGCCGCCCATGGCGGCCGACGGATAACGACCGGCGCGGCGGCCGGCGTGCGCCAGGATGTCGTCATTGATCTCGCGCAGCTCGTTGAAATAAAACCCTGTGACCTCCAGCGAGAGCAGCTTGGCCACGTCATCGGCATCATCCAGCGCCGCGAAATAGAACTCGGCGTGAATGGGGTGCGGCATGTTAGCTGGCTTGAAATTCCAGGTCTGCATGGCCTCCTGCTTGAGAATATCGCCGTAATGCTCGGGCGGAAACAATTGCCGCCAGCTGTTCATCGTCGTTTTCTGGAGCTGGTCTTTGGTGTTGCGCACGATTGCCCAGCGCGAGTATGCGGTGCCGTCGTTGGAAACGAGCTGTTCATGCACGTGCCGAGCGATGCGCAGGCAGCTCGCGGTCGTTTTCATCGATCCCACCGGACCCATGATGCAGTCGACGCGGTTGTTAGAGCTGTAATACGCACCGGCTGCGGGCGCTAGCGGGGTGACCTTCATCGCGTGGGAGGCAGCGGAATAACGGGCACGATGCCGGGCGGCTGCCTTGCCGGCTCCGCCTGCGATTCAATCACTCGATCCTCTGGCGTGATGCCATAACTTCCCTGCCTAACAACTTGCTGAACGATAACCGTAAATCCGGGACCGACTCGCGGGCCTGCCTCGACAGCGGCCTCGGTCCATAGTCGGTTGTACTTTCCGAGCATGTCGAGCCCGCGCAACGCGGCCCGGCGATCGCGGCGGAAATACTCGGTGACGGTCTTGCGCTCGTCGCCTTTGGCGATCTCAGTGACTACCGCAGGCTGCACCGTGAGCGCGTCCTCGATGACTTGCTTGGTGCGCTCGATCACATAACCGGGCGTGGCCTCGATCTCGTCCATGTGCTGTTCGCGCAGCAACTCCACGGCGAGCCGAAAGTGCGGTTTGTGCATCCAGTCATGCACCGATTTGCGATGGAATTTCAGCTCGGGAAGGATGCGGCCCCAAATCTGATAACTGTACTCGGGCAATGCTCGCAGGAACACGCGCTGCCGTGGGGTGCACTGACGCAGCGCGGCTCTCAGCTCGTCCTTGGCGCTTTTGGCAGCGCCATCTGATTTAGCTAACGCGCCAGGCATGGCCGTGTTGGCCCGTCCCGTTGGCTAACAGGAGATCGAGATACACGAACACGGCGCCGCTGGATCGCGTGACCGTGTCGGCCTTGACTGCAGTGACTTCGGCCTCGGTGCCGTCAGGTAGCGAGATCTTATCGCCCACGCTTGGCGCTGGCCCCCGCACTGGCGGCAGGTTTTCCACTTCCTGGTGTTCCGCCAGCGGCTCCGCTGATGGGCTGGACAGCCGCGATGATGGGTCCTGCAGGTTCTCGATCACTTCCGGGGTCGAGGGTGCGTTCGGAATCGGCTCCGAGTTCTCCGTTTTTTTGGTCATTGTCATCTCCTGTGGTTGGTGAGGGTGCCGGCTTGCGCCCGGGCGGTAGCGGCAATTTTCGGGCGAGGATCTGCGCGGCGTACGTGCTTTCCCCTACGTCGATGCCGATGATCTCGCAGAACATTTCTGCGATCTTGCGTTGCCCGGCAACTCGGAATCGGTCGGCAATTTCGCCGTGGCCGGTGACGGCGAAATAGCTTTGCAGCGATCCGCTAACGCGCCGAGCCGACAGCGCCGCCATTTCTACCGCCCGCTCAATCTGTAGTCGTGCCATGTGTTAGCCCTTCCATCCGCGCCGCCATAGCGCGAGTCGTAACCATTCGATCGCCTTGCCCTGTTTGATATGGCGCGGTGTCACTTCCATCATCGAAAACCCGAACGTCGAGGCAATGCAGCGACGCTCACAATCCGCCTCGAATCCGCTGCCGCTGGTATGCCTGCCACCGATGAACGCACCGCCCTGCACCTCTAGCAGCAGATTGAATTCTGGCCAGGCGAAGTCGGCGCGGAACTTGCGCGGCGGCGCAAATATCAATTGCTGCACCGCGAGAGGCAACTTGTGCGCTCGAATCTGAAACGCTAACAAATCCTCGGCGTTGCTGGTCGATGATCGCCGAGGCTGGGGAGTCGCCGACAGCGCTGCCCCTACCTGGAACAGCGCCGCCTGCGTCTCGGGTGTTAACTCCTCGACGCGCATCACTCGACTCTGTCGTCCTGGTCGTGGTTCATCGGCAGCTCGGCCTGCTTGCCGCCCGATTTCTCGACGCGCTTGCCGTCCGCAATCTCGATGCTGATCTCTCTGTTGAGGTGGCCGAACAGCTCGCCGATCTGGGCCTCTGTGGGGACGGATTGTATCTGCAGCGACATCGCCGTTAGGCCACCCTCGCAGGGTTCCAAATCGATCTTGGCGAGCTTGCAGTCCTTGATTTCGACCACCACGCCATTGTCGTTCAGCACGGACAGCGCCAGCGACACTCGCGCGCCCTCAAACTTCTCGGTCAGGCGAAACGGCTTGAAGCATCTGAACATCGGGCGCTTAACGCCCTTGTCGTTGTTGAACAGGGCGCGGCTGGCGTGAGGGTCGCCTAACAGCGAGTTCAGTTCCTCGGCACTGAGCATGATACCAGTGATCGGGATATCGGCGGATGGGATGTCCTCGTCGCCGTGCTTTTCGGTGCGGGTGTTGATGCTGCTGCCCAGGCGTGCCGGGCGGTCTGTGATCGTGATCATGGGGTGAGAGCCTTTTGTTAGGTTGTGGTTAGACGCCGTCGCCGTTTTCGTGCGATGGCTGGGGATACTTCTGCCGCACCAGCGGCTTGACGAGTTGCGCGTCCCGGTGGCCCTGCCGCCAGCGCCAGTACAGCGCGGCGTAGTTGATTCCTGACGTGGCCACGATGTCTGTCAGCGGGATTTCCTCGCCGAAATGCCGGACCAAAACTAGATTTCTGCGCTTCACGCGATTGCCTCCGGGTTGTTAGGAATCGATTGGCCCTCCGAGTCCGTGGGATCGAGCGGAGCGCCGTACAGGCGCTCGAACAGCTCAGCCCAGGTCTCCGACTGGCCCTGTGGGTTGCGGCCAGCCGTGGCGTAGTTCAGGCAGCGGCGCAGGATGGATTCGCGGATCGCCTCGCGGCGCTGCTCGCCCGAGGTCGTGCCACCGTCCCAATCGAGCGGGAGGCCGAGCTTGCGCGCCATCCAGTGCTCTGCGGACGGCCTGGGGCCGTCGAATCGTGCCCGGCTCATGTCCGCCCCGCCTTGAAATCGGCGACGCGCCGCGCGACTTCCGCCGCCGTCATCGGCATGGATTTCTGCAACTCGCAGACGATCCACTCGCGCGACTCGCGGCTGGCTTTCGTGAGGCCGTTGATCGCGTCTGTTAGGTGCATGATCGCGCCCTCGATGTACACGAGGCGCCTGATGATTTGCTGCGCTTCGGTGTCGCGCTTGGCGTGCGCGCGCCCGCCGGCGCGCGGGCGTTTCTTGGGTTTGGTCATGCCACCGCCCTCTGCAGCCCGCGAATGCGGTTTGTTAGCCACTCGCGCTTTTCCGCGAGAATGGGCGACGATTGGTCCCGCTCAACGTCGTGCCGCGCCATGAGCGCGTGGGCAATGGCCAGTTTCGCCGCATCGCCACGCTCGCGGATTTCGTTGTCCCAAAATCTCGCGTTTGCGTCCAGCAGCGCCCGGAAATCGCCGTCGCGCTTGGGATCGCTCTCGACGGTTTCGCGATCGGCCTCGATAGGCCGCAGGTCTCGCGGCTTCGGGAAAAACTTGGATCGCTTCCCAACCTCAACAGCCCGGCGCTCCACGTCGGGCAGCGGCCGATCCTTGAGCGCCGACCAGTAAAATTTAACTTGGTCGTCTGTTAGCTTTTTTCCAAACGCTGACGCCAGCGTACCTAACAAAATCACGAATGCGTCGTAGTCGGCCGTGGTCATGCCGCTGCCTCCGGTTGGTCGTCGTCTGGGGGTGGTCGCCAGGTGATGGCGGGTTGCTGCACGGTCGCGCCATTCGGTTTGCGTTCACTGTCGGATCGGCGACCGTCGAGGGTGCGCAGCCAGTACCCGAGCGGCTTGTCTGGAAACTCCTGGGCGGTGGCGAGGATTGCCTCGGGGGTCGCTCCGGCTGCCAGCGCTGCGAGCAGTCCGGGGTGGGTTGGGTTGGCGCAGCTCAGGCCGAGACCGGCGTCGCGCAGCAGCAGGCAGGTGCGGGTGGCTTCGGAAATTTTGGGCGTGCTTCCTTTCGCTTCGCCGCTCGCTCGCTCGCTCGCGCCCGCGAGGTTTGCTACCTGCGCTCGATCTGGGGAAGAGCTTTCTGGAGAGGATTTGGATTGGAATGGGATGGGATGGGATGGATGGCTGAGCAAAGTTTTGGCAATTGCTTGGCCTATGTCAGGCAATTGCTTGATATTTGCTAGGCGTGCGCTTGCCCCCTTTGCTCCAGCAACCGCCCTCTTTTCTGCTATCTGGACTGACTTTTCGCGGTGGGTTTCGAGCCTCTGATTGACCAAACGGCCATCCCGCTCGACGAACTTTCGAGACACCACCGGCCAACATCGGTCGAACAATTCGGGATCGAACCCGACCAGTTTGCAGACCCTGCGGGGATCCGTTGGCAGGGACTCCAGCGACCACTGATAGCCCATCAGCAGGAGGTAGAGCGCGCGCTCTTCGCCTTCCCACTCAGCCGTTGAGGCCAGGAAGTCGCCGAAGAACAGGGGCAGAAACGGCTGCTTGCTCATGGTCAATTCCGCCCCCCAAAAAAGGTCGCAGCCTGGCTCCCGAGCTGACACTCAGGAGCGCCTGCCCGGAGAGCACAGGCACGGACAGGCGGGGGTGTTATTGGCGATTGGGAAATCATCGGCGGGCCGCGCTCCGTGGGATGCCGTCGTCTGCCGGCTCGACTCCGTCAAGTTCCAGCTGCATTCCGTGGGCCGCCAGGCGGCGAGCGAATAGCCTGTGCTCGCGATGGACCTTTTCCGCCCACTCCTGCAGCACCTTGCGGCTAACGGCCGATTTGTCGACGCCGAGCGCACCGGCGCGCGCTTCGAGCGCGATGTCGGTCAGCTCCGTGATCTGCGTGCGGTGATCGATCGCGGCTTTGCTCAAGACTGGACCTGCGTTTCCATAGCCGCAGCAATGCGAGGATATTTTTTTGGATCCACTCTTAGTTTGCGGTCGGTGACGATCTCAAGCGCCAGCGCTGATTCGAGTGGCACGATCTTCGGCCACTTCGAGACCGCAGCTGCGCTGATCCCGAGAACTTTAGCAACCATGGCTTGGTTGCCAAAATGGTCGAAGGCATGTTGGGTAAGCATACGACCGGGATGTTAACTGTGGTTACCTCTAAAATGCAACCCCAGTTAAATCAGACGGGGTTAACCTTGGTTTACATGGAGCGGTTGAACCAAAGGATTGCGGAGGCGGCTCGGTTGAGCGGCGCTAGTCGTACAGCGATGGCCAAGGCGTGCGGAACGTCAGCCGCCGCAGTGTCAAAGTGGTTTAGCGGTGACTCGAAAGAGATCAAAGTCGCGCACGTTTTTGCTCTGGCAGACATGTGTCAGGTCGATGCAAAATGGCTCGCGATCGGCGAAGGGTCTCCGCGACCTAACAAGGGGCCGAAAGGCTCGGATACGTTGCCGCACAGTGAGTTTGAGCCGAAACATAGAGACTTATTGCGTATGTATTTACGCTTGCCGCCCGAGGTTCGCGCTCCAATTCGGCAGATGATCGAAACCATGTCCGCAGCTCAGCGCGAGAAATATCACAGTTGGTCGCGCAAGGCCGAGCTGGCAACAACCCAAAAATAGAACCCTAGCAAATGAGCAACTGGAAAGCGTACTCGGTCATCGCGATTTGGCAGGCAGGCTCACTGGCCACAGCAATAAAATTGATTTTTTTCGATGGCTATGTTTACACCTGGTGGAATTGGTTGATCGCCATCCCTATCGATTTTTTCTTGAGTGAGATATGGCCGATCTACTGGCTGATCCTCCGCCCACTATTCTTGTAAAAGCCAGCCCAACAAGCCCATTATGTCGCCATAAACTTAACTGTGGTTGACACGATTAGGTAACTGTAGTTAATATCTCTCCCGTGGCACTTGCCACCGACGGGAGAGAGACATGGACCAGCAAGTTGATTCCTCGATAGCTGCCCCGCAGCCGAAACCGAAATACGACCGCGACACAGCCATCCAACTGTGCGTCAACTCAGACGACGCCGGCGTTCGCCGAGCCGCCGCCGAAGATCTGTACTCACTTGGCGAGCACGACGGCGTGGCCAAGATGTTGGACCAATTGCCCAAATTGGTGACCGCGTGAAAGCCAATTTCTGCTACGACTGCGACAAGCTGGTCGACGCACTGCGCGCGACCACGTCCGAAGTCCTGAGCGGCGCAAACGTCCCCGAGCAGTACGCCGGCCGCTTCACCACCGTAACGATCCGCTGCGAGGTTTGCGGCGGCGACCAGGTAGACGACGCTTTCTCGTGTAATAGCTGCGAGGCCGAACTCGCGGTATGCGATGACTTCTGCCCGGCCTGCATGGCGAAAGAGGCGGTCGAGGCTAACGACTACGACCCGAGTGAGCGCTGCTGGACCGCCGACAAACACTGGCGCGAGGCGGCACGTCTGATCGAGGCCGCGCTCAAGGCCAAGCGGCCGCCCGTCACTGACTACGACCGCGCGATCGCACGGTCGTTCTCGTGAGCCCGCTTCTCAATCCCATCGAATTCCTGTTCGCGATGTTTCTGACGTTCGCGATTCTGGCCGGCACAGCCTGGGTCGGCGAGTTTTTCTACCGGAGACGCAAATGACCCTGCGTGAAGTGATCACCAACACGGACCCCGACTACATCGCCCAAATGCGCGAGCTGGAAGCGGTTGAGAGCCAGGCGCCCATCGATCTGATCATCGAGCGCGTCGACGTGCTGATCGAGATTCGCCGTCGCCGCAAGCGCGCCCAGGAGGATGCCGCCGGCGCGCGCCGCGTGCTGGCCATGGCCGACGCGATCATTGCCGAGTGCGACGCCGAGGCCCGCAAATACGGCGCGGTGCGGGCGTGAAACGCGTTTCTGGATGGTTTAGACGGTTGTTCAGCCGACGGGACTGGCGCACGGTGCCGCCGCCTAACGGGCGCTGCCAACGGTACACGCCGAGTCAGTGGTCGAGGTGGTGGGTATGATTGCCGAAGCCAACGACGTTGCCCGGCACGGCATCGTGTCGCGCGAACCGCGCGCGATTTACGACACTGTACAGGCGCTCAACATTTCCCGACTCAAGGCAATCAAGCGCTCGCCGCTGCATTACCACCACGCGCTCGAAAACCCGAGGCAGTCGGCGCGCATGACGCTCGGGACCGCCGCCCATGTCGCGGTGCTGGAGCCGGAGCGGTTCGTGCAGGAATTTGCGATCTGGAACCGAAAGACCGCCAGCGGTCGCGCTGCCACACGCAATGGCGGCGCGTGGGAAGGGTTCCAGCTTGAGAATGCGCGCAAGACCATCCTGACCGAGGATGAGGCGCTGGTGGCAAACGCCATTGCGAAGTCGGTGCGGTTCGATGTCCAGGCGAATCCATACCTGGCTGTCGGCGATCCAGAAGTGTCGCTGTACTGGCGCGGCCCCGGTGGCAGGTTCTTCAAATCGCGCGTCGACTGGCTAACGAACATTGACGGCGCTCCGGTTCTGGTGGGTCTCAAGACCGCACGCGATTGCCGGCATTACTGTTTTGGTGCGCAGTCCGCGAAGCTCGGCTATCACTTGCAATGGGCTTTCTACTGCGACGCTTACAAGGCGATCACCGGCAAAACGCCGCGCATGGTCGAGATCGTGGTCGAGTCGGAGGCCCCGCACGCCGTGGCCGTCTACAACATCCCGCGCGACATTCTCGATCAGGGGCGCGAGGAATACCTGCAGCTCCTGATTCAACTGGAGGAATGCGAGCTAACAGACAACTGGCCGGGCCCTGTCCCGGTCGAGGAGGACCTGACTCTGCCGTCCTGGTGCTATCAAAGCGACGACAACGTGTCTGATTTGGGACTTATCCCATGAGGTCAAACGTTCCGCGTAATGCTAACGGCGCTCCCACCGTTGAATACCACACCTGGACTCGAATCCGAGGACGATGCTCGCGACCGAGCCATCACCATTATAAATACTACGGCGGTCGCGGCATAAAGGTCTGTGACCGCTGGAACGTGTTTGCCAACTTCCTCAGTGACATGGGTCTGAAACCAACTCCGCGACACTCACTAGACCGCATCGACAATGACGGTCACTACGAGCCCGGCAATTGCAGATGGGCGCTCCCGGTTGTGCAAGCGCGAAACTCGCGAAAAAATCATCTAACAACATTCGGTGGCGAGACTCTTTGCTTGGCGGAGTGGGCTGAGAGAACCGGATTGAAGGCTGCAACCATAAGATACCGTCTCCGGCGCGGATACAGCATCGCGCGAGCACTGTCCGCAAAATCATACTCAAGAGGCCTAACACCATGAACGACACCATCAAACAACTACCGAGTCCGGTCGACTGGGATCAACTGTTTCCCGGCCGCTTCATCAAAGCCGGGGAATTTCAGGGCAAAAAGCCCACGCTCACCATTGCCGCGGTGAAAATCGACGAGCTCGTCGGCGACAAGGGGCCGCAGATCAAAGGGGTCATCAGTTTCAACCAGACGCCGAAGCACTGGGCGCTCAACAAGACCAACGGCATTTGCCTCAAGGAAATGTTCGGTCGCAAGGTGCAGGAGTGGGTCGGAAAGCGCGTGACGCTGTTCGCCGGCATGTGGGACGGCGAGGAATGCGTGCGCGTGTGGGGGTCCCCGGACATCGCCGCCGACATGGAGGTCAAGGTCGCGCTGCCTCGCAAGCGGCCGTTCGCCATGACCATGCACAAAGTCACGAAGAATGCGCCTGCGAGCGATGAGGGATAACACATGTCACATTTCATCAAGATTGATTCCACCGGCGCCGAACAATCGGCTGATTTTGTGGGCCACGTCGCCGTGCGTGACACGCGCACCGGGCTGATCTGGTCAGTCGCGCAACACAAAGTGAAAAACTGGAAGGCCGCTAACAAGCACGCCGAATCGCTCGATCTGCTGGGCTGGTCGTGGCGGTTTCCGCGTTACCACAAATATACGATCGGCGCAGACTTGCGTCGCGAAGCGACAGCCGTTTTCCGTGGTGCGCACCGTGCCTGAAACGCGTTCCATCCCGTCCCAGCTCGAAGCGCGCCCCTGCCCCTCGTGTCACTGCCTGTTTACGCCATCGCGGCCGCAGCAATCCTTTTGCTCTGCCAAGTGTCGCGCTGCATTTCATCGCGACACCGGCGCCAGCGGCAAGGTGGCGAGCGTGCGACGGATCGGCAGGGGCGCGTCGGTCGTGGTGCATCTGACGGGCCCAGCAGCAGAGACCGCGCTGCAGCTCAAGTTACGCCAGGTCGTGCGCGTGGTGGCGGCGACGTGAGTACACTCGATCTCAAGGCTGCAGCCGCGAAAGCCCACTGCCACCCCGAGACACTGGCCGACCTCGCGCGCGCCGGCGTCGCACCAGGCACCAAGATCGGTCGCAGTTGGGTATTCTCTGAGCGCCTGCTCGACGAATGGATCGAGGAACGATGCCGCTCTACAAACGTGAAGGCTCCCCACACTGGTGGATCCGGTTCTCCATCGCTGGCCGCAAGGTTAGGAAGTCTACGGGCACGGAGGATCGCCAGCTCGCGGAGGAATTCGAGCGCCGCGAATGGGACCGAGTCTATCGGCTGCGAAAACTTGGGGACCGTGGTCAGCATACATTCGGCGAAGCGTCCGGCCGCTGGCTGACAGAGACGACAAAGCGCAGCGTCAATCGCGACCGGTCGATCCTGGCCTGGCTCGACGAACACCTGAGAAACGAAGCGCTCGCGGCCATTGACCGCGAAGCCATCGACGAACTGCGCGGCCTGCTGCTCGACGAAGGCCGCAAGCCGGCAACGGTTGATCGATATATGGCGCTGCTGCGGGCGGTGCTGCGCAAGGCCCGAGACGAGTGGCGCTGGCTGGAATCGGTGCCGAAGGTGCCAATGTATCGAGCGCCGATTGCCGAGCCTCGATTTCTGACACGCACCGAATTCTCGACACTGCGCTCTGAGCTTCCGCCGCACCTGCAGCTCGCCGCCGATGTTGCTGTACGTACCGGCCTGCGCATGGCGTCCATGCTGGCGCTCACCTGGGACCGAATCGATCTCAAGGCCCGGCGCGCGTGGATCCCAGGCGAGCAGATGAAGGCCGGCAAAGCCCATGGCATTCCCTTGTCGCGCGAAGTCGTCGCCATCCTGAAACGGGCCACGCGATCAGCCACCGGTCCGCACGTGTTCACGTTTGACGGCGCGCCTATCGCCGACTGCAATACGGCCGCATTCCAGAAGGCGGTGCAACGGGCGGGGCTTGAGCATTTCCGCTGGCATGACCTGCGCCATACCTGGGCGTCCTGGGCGGTGCAGTCCGGCGTCACGCTGCAGGAACTCATGGAGCTCGGCGGCTGGAAATCGTTTGCGATGGTGCTGCGATACGCCCACCTGGCGCCGGATCACCTGGCCAGCGCGGCCGAGAAAGTGTCGGCGCGGGGCCAATAAGGGCACAGCGTTGTTCCACGTGGAACAGCTAAGTGCTTGATTTGATGGTGCCGGAGAGAGGAGTCGAACCTCCGACCCGCGCATTACGAATGCGCTGCTCTACCAACTGAGCTACCCCGGCACCGATGGGGCGCGCAATTCTAAAGGACTTGCGGGATCGCGGGTACTAGGCTTTTTGCGGCCTGAGACGTATGACCAGTTCGATGCCCGCCACTTCCATCCCCGCAGGTGCCGGCGGCAATTGCGCAAAAGCCACCGCTGGAATAGGAATGTCAGTCAATTCGCCATTGGCAGCATTCTGAAAGTGGTAGTGAGATTCCACGTTGGAATCAAACCATGTGCGCTCACCGTCGACGGAGAGCTGGCGCAACAAACCTCGCTCGGCAAACAGATTCAGCGTGTTGTAAACAGTCGCTTTGGACACGCGAATCCCGCGTTCGCGTAGTAAATCGAGCAATTGCTCCGCGTTGACATGTTGATCGCGCTCGAGCAACACACTGGCAATACGTACGCGCTGGCGAGTCGCTTGCACTCCGCGCGCCAGCAACCGACGCGTTATCGCAGCATCAGTGTCCGACAGCGTACGCACAGCCTTCATAAGACGCTCAGTATAGTCTGCGAAACCCTTAACTTTAGTGATTCGAAAAGATCGCGCCAGTTTCGGTGCTACTGCCTGGCCGAATGCCGCCCGACAATGCCAGGCATGCGACACCGCCAACACGGCCTCACCTTCATCGAATGTCTGATTGGACTGGCCATTTTGGCGGTGATCGCCGCTGGCAGCGCACCATTTTTGGGCAGGCTGGCCGCAGAATCACGCCTGATTGCTCAGTCCAATGCGTTGCTGGCCGCCTTGCAGTTGGCACGCTCCAGCGCCTGGCGCAGCAACGTTTCGTGGACATTATGTCTAACCGATGGCGGCGGTCGCTGCAAGCAAGGACGTTCCGGGACGGCCCGCGGTTGGTTGGTTTTGCCGAGCACCCAGGTCGCCACTGGCATGGACGGCGCATCGCAGAATTCAGGACTCGCCGATTTGCGTTCTGCCATGGCGTCCTCCGATGTCGCTTTGCACGGAACGCGACTCGCCGTGACCTACTGGCCTGTGAGTCGCAGCGGCACCACCGCTACATTCACATTGTGTCCGGTAGATACGGCGATCGCCGCCAGGCAGGTTGTTATCAGTCAGACCGGCAGGCCGCGACTGAAATCAGTCGCACGTAATCGCGTATGCGCTTAGAACACTTTGCCGCTGGTCAGCACCGGGTGACCGACTATCGGCCGGCGCCTGCGGGCGCTCGACACAGCGCTATAGTCCGTCGATGGGGATGGAAAATTATGGCAAACGCCCTGAGAGGCGTGCCGACCGTCGCGTGGCCGGCTTTTCGATCATTGAACTCATGATCGTGTTGTTGTTGGCCAGTGCCATTCTCGCCATTGGTGCACCGAGTTTCGGCGACATGGTGCGCAACAATCAATTGACTGCAGCCGCCAACGATTTTCTGGCGGCAGCACAAGTCGCCCGAACGGAGGCCATTAAACGGCAAGCGCGGGTGGTGCTCTGCGCATCCAGCACGCCCGAGTCTGCCAATGCAACCTGCAACAACGGCGATTACACCGGCTGGATTGCGTTCGTCGACAACAATGGCGATTGCCTGCGCGCCAACAACGAACCGCTGGTGCGCAGTGGCGGCCCGCTCGGCAGCGGGATTGCCAATAGCTCCGACGGCACCTGCCTTGCTTATGCAGGCACTGGTTTTCTGCAAATTGTGGCAGGCGCACCCGGGCTAACACGCCTGATCTATTGCGACCGCCGCGGGCTTGCCCTGCAATCGGGGACACAAATGACCACGGCACGCGCTATTCAAATTTCCGCCAGCGGACGGGCGCAGATCACCCGCAATCCGGCTGTTATCGGGCGCTGGGAGATGCCATGCAGCACGCACTGAGTTGCCGAAAACAGATCGCCGGCGTCAGTCTGGTCGAATCACTGGTGGCCTTGGTCGTACTGTCGGTCGGCATGTTAGGTGTCGCAGGTCTGATGCTGACCGGCATTTCCAGCAATCGCAGCGCGCTCTATCGCACGCAGGCGGTGAATTTGGTAGGTGACATGGCGGACCGCGTTCGCGCCAACGCCAACGCCCGCGTGGCCTACGACAGTTTGACCTACGCCAATCCAGCCCAGCACGACTGCATCCCGGTCCACAACGCCGCTGGCAGCAATTGCACCACGACTGAGCTCGCAGAAGACGACCTCGCGCGCTGGCTGCAGTCTGTTAGAGCTGTTTTGCCTGCCATGGCGAATACGCCCGCCACGGGCCAGGTGCGGTTTATTCCAGCGGGCTTTGTCGGCCAACCCGACACCTATCGCATTCTGGTTCGTTGGCAGGAGCCGCGCGAACAGACACCGTTTCAGTACCAGTCGGACGTCGTCATCATGCCCCGCCCAGTGGTGAACTAGCGATGAGAAAGCTGAAGCCGCGCAGTCACGGCATGAGCCTGGTCGAACTGTTGATCGCGGTGGCCATCAGCTCAACCTTGATCGCCGGCGCACTTTTTTCCTACGCTGAGTACCGCCGTGTTTACAGTGTCAGCGAAACGCTGGCGCGGGTGCAGGAACAGGCGCGTTTTGCCATGGGCACGATTGAACCGGACGTCGAACTCGCCGGCTATCTGGGTTTCTCCAACAACCCGGACAGCGTGCGCCTCATTCAGGGCGCCGCGCCGGGCGTTGTGTTAGCCACAGCGGCCACGCTGCGACAAAGGCCACTGCCACCCTTGCCGGCCAATCCAGTTCCAGCTCCCACCTTGGGCGCCAGTGCGCATGAGTGCGGCGTCAATTTTGCCGTCGATGTCGCGACTCCTGTGCAGGGCTCCAACAATGTGTTTTTGTTAGGTCCCGCAGCCAACGCCGGCTGCGACCCGTATGGCGCTGGCGCAGCACTGGGCAGCGACACTCTGACTTTGCGGCGCGCCTCGGCCGTGGCGGTCGGCCCGGAAGCCGGCCGACTGCAGATGTTTGCCTCCCGATACACCAGCCGCACGGCGCAGCGTCTGTTTGCGGATGGCGTCGCGCCTGGGGCGCTGGACGGCGACAATCGTGTGCAGAATTTCATGGTCCGCGCCTATTACATTTCCAGAGACTCAGTCGAACGGCCAGGGTTGCCGGCTCTTCGTGTCAAGGCACTGAGCCGCGCTGGCGGCGCTCCTGCCTTTATCGACAATGAAATCATGCCGGGTGTTGAAGATCTGCAAGTGCAATTCGGCATCGACAGCGGCGACTATGACAATGATGGCGCTGTCGATACCGCCGCTGATCAGAACGGCGATGGTGTTCCGGAATCAGATGGACGCGCGACGCGCTACGTCAATCCGGATTTTCCCGGCCTCGATCGATTACAAGTGGTTGCAGTACGTATCTGGCTGCGGGTGCGCAGTGAACAACTCGAACCAGGTTTTGTGGACAATCGCGCTTACCGCTATGCCGACGTCGATTACACCCCGGTTGGCGCCGAACGTGCGTTTCGCCGTGTGCTCCTGACGCGAACCATCTCGTTGCGAAACGCGCGAACGCTTTGAATTGTAAAAGGCTATCTATGACTCAGCGCCACCCGACATCTACTGCCCATTGCACGCAGCGCCAAACCGGCGCAGCACTGGTCATCGCCCTGGTGCTGCTGCTGGTGTTAACCATTCTCGCTTTCACCGGCATGAATACCGCAGTCACCGAAACCACCATGGCTAACAACGAACAGTTCCGGCACGGCGCGTCGCAGGCCGCGACGGGTGGCATCGAGGCTGCAATCGGCAACCTCGCCAATGTGCCGACCACACCAGGAGCACCACCTGTCAACACAGGCTGGCGCAATCTTGGTCAATCCACTGCCGAGCAATACCAAGCGAGTACGCGTTATCTGGGCGTGGAAAATAATCTGCCGCAGTCCAGCACAGACAAGTTCATCGGTCTGCACTACAGCATCGATACCAACGGCCGAGGTCCCCGCAACGCACGCGATCAACAGACCCAGGGCGTTCTCGTGGTGGCCAGTACCGGCGGGGCCAATGGCGACTTTGGCCAGATCGGAACGGGACTCGGACAATGAAAATCCTCTCGCCAACATCATTCCTGTTGACCTTCGCGGCGTTAGCATTGACGTCGGTTACGACCCAGGCAGCCACGACTGCCCACATCAAGGCGCCCGAGGCGGCCCTCGAAGTCCGCCTGAGCGCCGTGCGTTGGCCGGCCAATGCGGACGGCCCCGTGTTAGTGACGCCCTGCCCCGGCTGCGTCACTCGTTCGTTTGCCTTCGACGGCAACGCGGTGCTGACGTGGAATGGCGCGCCGATCAGTCTGGAAGCGTTGCGGCAACGCCCGCAAGCGGGCCCCGCAGCGGCGCTGACACTCATCTACCGCCGTGCTACCGGTCGCATTGTCAGGATCATCGGCCATGACTAACAACAAATATCTGTGGTCGTCCTTGTTCGCCTTGCTGGCGGCAACGTCGGCACGTGCTGACGACACGGAAATCTTCAGCAACAACGCCGCAGTTGCCGGCTTGCGACCTAACGTTCTACTGATTGTCGACACCTCGGGCAGCATGAACTCCAACGTGATTCTGCCAAAGGCGCCATACGATGCCGCGCGGGTCTACGGCGGCAGCTGCGATCGCGGCAGATTTTATTTTGACGCTGCGGCCGCCGCCAACTTGGCGGCGCCCCCTGTTTGCTCCAACAACATCGCGGACGGCCAGCCAGGACTCAATATCGCCGCCAACACCTGCGCGGCGGCCTCAGGGTCGCTCGCAGAAGTTGGCTATTGGACCGGACGGGCAGCACAGTGGAACGATGCCAGCGTCAACTGGGGCAATCTTGCGGTCAGCGCTACGGATGCCGAGGTCGAATGCGAAGCGGACAACGGCATTCATGGAGCGAACGACGGCGCCGGCCCGCGATACGCGCGGGATGGCGATGCGCAAAACAAGTGGTCGGCGAACGCCGCTGAACAGATCGGCTGGGCGAGCGCAACGGTCTACACGCTGTATAGCGCCAATTGGCTGAACTGGTACTACGCGGCGGCCGAAGAGGCAAACTTGACGCGACTGCAGACCGTGCAAAACGTCGCGCGCAATCTGGCGAACTCGGTGACGGGCGTCAATCTGGGGTTGATGCGCTTCAACAATTCGGCCAGTGCAGATGGCCTCGATCTGGCCGAAGGTGGCATGGTCGTGCGCGAAGTGGCCGACATTGCCAATTCACGCGCGAGCATTCTGCAGCGGATCGACGAGTTTGCGGCCGGTGGTTTCACACCGCTGTCAGAGACTCTCTATGAGGCGGGCCAATATTTTGCGGGCCGCAACGTCGACTACGGCCTCAATTCGCGCGCCGACGCGGCAACACCGTTGCCGAGCGTGCCGGAATCGCGACTGGTCAATGACCCGAGTCGCTACAAAAGTCCGATCGAGTTCCAGTGCCAGAAAAACTATGCCATTTTGCTAACAGACGGCGAACCCACTGAAGATCAGACCGCCGACGGCAAGATTGTTGCGTTGCCGAGTTTCGACAGTCTGGTAGGCGGCGATTGTGACGGCAACGGTCAAGGCCACTGTCTGGATGACATGGCCGAATACATGAACAAGGCGGATCTCTCGGTCCTGCCGGGCAAACAGAATGTCGTGACCTACACCATCGGCTTCGGTCCGGACGTCGCGGGATCGGCGATCCTCGAACAGGCCGCCGTGCGCGGCGGCGGTCGCGCATTCGAAGCCAGCAATATCGCCAACTTGACCGGCACACTGCAGCAGATTGTCAGTGAGATCCTCCAGACCAATGCCAGCTTCACCTCGCCCGCGCTGTCGATCAACGCTTTTAACCGCAGCCAGACGACCAACGAGTTCTACGTGTCCTTGTTCAAGCCATCCGAGCGGCTGCATTGGGCGGGAAACCTCAAGAAATACGCGATTCAGAACGGCGAGATCGTCGATGCCAGCGGCCAGGGCGCAGTCAACCCGGCGACGGGTTTTTTCCGCGACGGCGCCCAGAGTCTGTGGTCTGCGGCCGCAGATGGCGCGGACATCACTGCGGGCGGCGCGGTCAGCCGCCAACCTGCGCCCGCGGCGCGCAAGCTCTACACCTATTTGGCCGCCGCCAATTCCCGCAACTTGAACTCGGCCGGTAACCAGATCAGCGCTGCGAACGCACTTTTGACCGGGAATTTGTTAGGTCTGGCAGCTGCGGCACCGACGCGCGAACAGGTAATCGCCTGGGCGCAGGGATTCGATGCGGCGGACAGCGACGGCGACGGCAACACGGTCGAACCCATGCCGTTCATGGGCGACCCTCTACACGCGAAACCGGTTCTGCTGACCTATGGCGGCTCGGTGAACAACAAGGATGCTCAAGATGCCGTGGTTTTTTCATCCACCAACGACGGTTTTCTGCACGCGATAGACGGCAAGACGGGTCGCGAGCTGTGGGCATTCATGCCACCCGAACTGTTAGGTCGGATGGCAGGCCTTTATGGCAACCCAACGGTGGCGGCGCGAACCTATGGTCTCGATGGCGACATTCGCCTGCTGCGTTTTGACGCCAACCAGGACGGCGTTCTGGATGCGGCGGCGGGCGACCGCGCGATCCTCTATTTCGGAATGCGCCGCGGTGGCCGTCACTACTACGCACTCGATGTCACCAGCCGCAGCAACCCACGTTTGTTGTGGACACTGGGTCCTGCGGAGCTACCCGGCGTCGGTGAAACCTGGTCACAGGCGACGTTGGCGCGAGTCCGAGTTGCCGGTGCAGCCCAGAACGGCGAGAAACTGGTTCTGATTGTGGGCGGCGGCTACGACGGCGCACAGGAAAACTACGCCTTCGTCAACGATAGCTCCGGTCACCGTCTCTTCATGGTCGATGCGATTTCCGGCGCGTTGCTGTGGTACGCGGGCGGCCCTGGCGGCGCGGGTGCGCCAGACCTGGCGCTCGATCAAATGCGTCATTCGATTCCCGGTCGTGTCACTGCTATCGACATCGATGGCGATCAGTTCGCGGATCGCCTCTATGCCGGCGACATGGGCGGCCGCGTCTGGCGTTTCGATGTTTTCAACGGCAACAACCGCGGCAGTCTGGTTACAGGTGGCGTGTTCGCGGCGTTAGGCAATGGCAGCAACAACACCAATGCGTTAGCCAGCAATCGGCGTTTTTATAACGCACCCGATGTCGCCCTGATTCAGCGCCGCGCCGCGGAGCCGTATTACAACATCGCCATTGGTTCGGGGTACCGGGGCCATCCGCTGGAAGCGCAGACCCGAGACCGTTTCTATGCGTTGCGCGACCGGTATCCTTTTGCCAAACGAACGCAAGCGGATTACGACAACCTGGCGCCGATCAGCGATGCACAGCTGACCGATGTCACTGACAACATTACCAACACGCGCGTCGCCCAGGACGCGCCAGGCTGGAAGCTCGAATTGCGCCTCAACGGTGGCTGGATTGGTGAGAAGGTCCTTGCGGACGCAGTTACCATTAATGGCGCGATCCTGTTCACCACCTACCAACCTGAAAGGCCGGCTGCTGCTGATCCCTGCTTGCCAGCCAACGGACGCAATCGCGTCTATGCCCTGAAAGTGGACACTGCAGCTCCGGCTCTCGACCTCAACGACAACCTTCGCTTGGATTCTTCCGACGCCTTTCAAAACCTGTCCGCTCGCGGCATTGCAGGCGAAGTCACTCTGGCTGTCGAATCGCGCCTGGACGATAACAATCCCAATGCCCCGCCCGGCGCCGATGAGCTAGGTCGCCGCAGTTTTTGCGCCGTGGGCGTAGAAGTCCTGTCCAGGTGTCTTGGCCCAGGCGGCGTTGTCAGGACTTTCTGGCAACGGAATTCGGATACTAACGAATAGGCGTGTTATGAAAACCAGCATCCGTGGCCGTGGCGTAACCTTGGTGGAATTGCTGACGGTCATTGTGATCCTCGGCATTCTGACAACCATTGCGGTTCCCACCTATCGCAACTACATGCTGCGCGCGCAACGAACCGAAGCGACTGCAACTCTGTTGCGGATTCAGGCAGCCGAAGAAAAGTTTTTTGTGCAGAACAATGCCTACACAGACAACCTCGCGGCGGCGCCGCCAGCTGGACTAGGCATTCCGGCCGTCACGGCGTCCGGGTATTACGACCTGCAGGTAGCCTTGCTCGAAGAAGGCAGTGGCTACCAATTGACGGCCCGGCCCCGCGCGGGCGGCGGTCAGCGCGACGATCATAAGTGCGCCCAGTTTTCCGTGGATCACAACGGCCTTAAATCAGCCCAGGACTCCACAGCCCGCGATGCTGCGGTCGAATGCTGGCGTTAGGATTGTTGCGCGCCGGATTTGCGCAACGCTTTCGGCAAACTGAAAACGACATGCTCCTCGCGCCCAGCCAGTTCGTCTGGAATCGCGGCGCCCCATTGCCGCAAGCGCTCAACAACCTGCCGCACCAGAACTTCCGGCGCTGATGCGCCGGCCGTCACGCCGACGATGCTGTCGGCCTGAAACCATTCCCGACGCAGATCCCTTTCATCGTCGACCAGAAACGCCGGCTTGCCCGCGCGTTCGCCGAGTTCAACCAGGCGGTTCGAATTGGAACTCGCCGGCGAACCGACCACCAGCAGAATGTCACAGCTTGCTAACAACTCTTTGACGGCATCCTGGCGATTCTGAGTGGCATAACAGATATCCTCGCGTCGCGGACTGGCCAGCGCGGGGAATCGCCGCTTGAGAACGCCAACAATCTCCGCCGTGTCGTCCACCGAGAGTGTGGTCTGGGTGACGAAGGCGAGGCGGTCAGGATCACGCACCGTCAGCGCCTCTGCGGATTGGGCATCTTCCACCAGATGAATGTGGCCGCCATGACGTGTGTCGAAACGGCCCATGGTTCCTTCAACCTCGGGATGACCCTCGTGGCCAATCAGCACCACGTCGCGAGCTTCGCGCGCATACTTTTGCACTTCCATATGCACCTTGGTCACCAGCGGGCAGGTGGCATCAAACACCTGTAGTCCGCGTTGGCTTGCCTCGCCCTCGACGGCGCTCGAGACGCCATGCGCCGAAAAAATCACAGTGCCGCCGTCGGGCACTTCCTGCAATTCCTCGACGAACACCGCGCCCATGGTTCGCAGTCGATCCACCACATGCCGGTTGTGCACGACTTCATGCCGCACGTAAATTGGAGCACCAAAAAGCGCGATCGCGCGTTCAACAATATCGATTGCCCGGTCCACACCAGCACAAAACCCGCGCGGATTGGCCATGAGAATCTTCACGTCTGGGTTTTCCGCGTGCCGCGGACCGCGTCCAGTACGGCGTCGAGGATGATGAGTCCTGCGCCAACACTGATGGCTGCGTCGGCGACATTGAACGCAGGAAAATAAGCGCCATTCCAATGCGCGTGAACGAAATCGACCACATGCCCAAAACGAACGCGGTCGATGACATTGCCGACCGCACCACCTAACACCAGGGCGAGCCCGGCGGTCAGGATTTTCTGGCGCAGGCCATCCAGCGTACGTAACCAGTGCACCAGCGCGATACTGACCGCAATCGCCAGCGTCGTGAAAAACCAGCGCTGCCAGCCACCTGCGTCTGCCAGAAAACTGAAGGCGGCACCGGTATTGTGCAGCCGCGTGATGTCCAGAACCGGCAAAACTGGATGCGGCTCAAACAGCACAAAATTCTGCACGATCCAATGCTTGCTGAGCTGATCCGCCACGATGATGACAGCGCTCAGCCAAATCATGCGCAGTCCCGAGACCTCAGGCATAACGACGAACCTCGCCGTTGCCTGTTATGTTGACCACGCAACGGCCACAGAGCTCCGGATGCTCCACTGATTGGCCGATTTCGGAGCGCTGGTGCCAGCAGCGCACGCATTTGGTCGCGCTCGAAGCGCGCGCACTGATCCGAACGCCGGCCAACGCCGACGGCAAGGCATCGGTCGGCACGGTGGTACGCGGCCCGTGCACGCGCGCTGCAGACACGATCAGCAGAAAGCGCAGTTCATCACCGACAGCGCGCAGCCGCATTTCAGCGCCTGCATCGCAATAAAGATCAACTTCGGCATTCAACGACGAACCGATGTCACCAGTCACCCGCAGCCGCTCGAGCTCCCGGGCGATCTCGCTCCGCAGTGCTAACAGAAAATCCCAGTCGATGTCGGTGGTCGGCAATTTTGGAAAAGCGTGCCAAGTCGTGAAAAACACCGATGCCTGTCGCTCACCCGGCAACGACCGCCAGGCTTCTTCCGCCGTAAACGACAAAATCGGCGCCAGCCAGCGATTCATGGCTTCCGCAATATGCCAGGTGGCGGTCTGGGCGGAGCGACGCGGCTCGCCATCGCGTTTCGCGGTGTACAACCGATCCTTGATCACATCGAGATAGATGCCTCCCAGATCGAGCACGCAGAAGTTATGCACCTTCTGATAGATGAGATGGAATTCGTAACGCCGATACGCCTCAACGATCTCCTGCTGCAAGGCTGCGGCGCGGCGCAAGATCCACGCATCCAGCGCAACCAGCTTGTCAGCTGGCAGAGCGTCCCGCGCCGGGTCGAATCCCGCCACACTACCTAACAAAAAACGCAGTGTATTGCGAATACGCCGGTAGGAGTCCGCCATGCGTTTGAGGATCTCATCCGACACGGCAATTTCATTGGCGTAGTCGGTCGACGCGACCCACAGACGCAGCACGTCTGCGCCCATGCTCTGCATGACTTTCTGCGGCAATACCACGTTACCGAGCGACTTCGACATCTTGCGGCCTTTGTCGTCGACCGTGAAACCATGGGTGAGCACTGCCTTGTAGGGCGCGCGACCGTCCAAGGCTTCCGACATCAGCAGCGAGGAATGGAACCAACCACGATGTTGATCTGAGCCTTCGAGATACAGATCCATCGGCGACTGAATTTCCGGACGCTCGCTGGCGACGCAGTAAAATGATGAGCCAGAATCCGCCCAGACGTCCATAACGTCGGCAACTTTGTCGTAGTCTGCCGCCTCTTTGCCTAACAACTCGGCTGGATCCAGATCAAACCACGCGTCGATGCCATGCACGGCTACGCGATCCGCTACTTGCTCGATGAGTTCCTGTGTGCGCGGATGAATGTCACCGGTTGCTTTCGACACAAACAGTGGGATCGGCACACCCCAAGTGCGTTGCCGCGAAATACACCAGTCGGGACGTTTCTCGATCATGCCGGTAATGCGCGGTTGCCCCCAGGCGGGGATCCAGTGCACCTTGGGAATGTCGCGCAGCGCGCCGGCGCGCAAACCGTTCTGCTCCATGGAAATGAACCACTGCGGTGTGGCGCGAAAAATGACCGGTGTTTTGTGCCGCCAGCAATGCGGGTAGCTGTGTTGATAGGGTTGCTGGCGCAACAGGCGCTGATTGCTCTGCAGTGTCTCGATGATCGCCTTGTTAGCCTCGTCCACCTTGAGGCCGGCGAACAACGGCGTATCTGCCAAAAATCGACCGTCATTGCCCACTGGATTGTTGACCGGCAGGTGGTACTTGCGGCCCACGATGAAGTCTTCCTGGCCATGCGCAGGCGCGGTATGCACCGCACCGGTGCCCGCGTCGAGGGTCACATGGTCACCCAGAATCAGCGGCACTTGGCGCGCCAGGAAAGGATGCTGTAGGCGCAGACCTTCAAAGGCGACACCGCGCACTGTGGCCAGGTCGCGCACCAGTTCGGCGTCGTAGCGCTGCAGGCAACTGGCCGCCAGATCACGCGCCAGCACCAGCACCATCGGGGCAGATTCGGCGCGCGCGACCTCCAGCACCGAGTATTCAATGTCCGGTCCCAGTGCCACTGCCTCGTTCGCCGGCAAAGTCCATGGCGTCGTCGTCCAGATCACGAAAAACACACTGCCAGCGTCCGCCGGCAAATCCGCCAATCCTGCGCGACGTGCAAAATCGGCACGATCGAGCGCTGCAAAGGCCACATCAATCGCTGCTGATGTACGGTCTTCGTATTCAACCTCGGCTTCGGCCAAGGCGGAGCGGCAATCGAGACACCAATGCACCGGCTTGGCGCCCTTGTAGAGATGTCCGTTGGCGACTACACGTCCAAATGCACGCAACTGCGCGGCTTCGTAGGCGGGCGACATGGTCAGGTACGGACGTTCCCAGTCACCTAACACGCCGAGCCGCTGAAAATCCGCTTTCTGCTGCTCGATCTGCTTTTGCGCGAAAGCCCGGCAGGCGGCGCGGAACGCCTTGGCATCCAGCTTGCCGCCCGGCCGTCCCACTTGCTTTTCCACCGCGTGTTCGATCGGCAAACCGTGGCAGTCCCAGCCCGGAATGTAAGGGGCGTCAAAGCCGTCGAGCGAACGTGCTTTGACGATGATGTCCTTCAATACCTTGTTGACGGCATGGCCGATGTGAATGGCGCCGTTCGCATAGGGAGGACCATCGTGCAACACAAACTTGGGTCGACCGAGTGCGAGATCGCGCAACCGATCGTAAGTTGCCTCGGCCGCCCATTTGGCAACCTGCTGCGGCTCACGCTGCGCCAGATCCGCTTTCATCGGAAAGTCGGTCTGCGGCAGATTGATGGTGTGCTTATAGTCGGCCAAATTCAGATCCTCGATAAAACACTATCTAACATTCGCGTCACGCTGCCAGAATCTCACGCGCTTCGGCCGTGTCGCGCCGCATCTGCACCACCAGTTCGTCGAGCGAGCTGAAATGCTCTTCGTCGCGCAAGCGCGCGACAAACTCGATCTCCAGCTCCTGGCCGTACAGGTCGCCCGAAAAATCCAGAACGTAGGTTTCCAGCAGCAATTCGCCTCCGCCGACCGTCGGCCGAGTACCAAGACTCGCCACTCCAGGCATTGGTCGCGAGCCAATTCCCAAGGCGCGCACCGCGAATATACCGGTGAGCGGACAGGCACGCCGGCGCAGCCGCACATTCGCGGTCGGAAAACCCAGCGTTCGTCCCAGCTGCCGGCCGCGCACCACCCGGCCGCGCATCCGGTACGGCCTGCCTAACAGTTCGGCCGCCAGGGGGAAATCCGCCGCGGTCAACGCGTTACGTACGGCACTGGAACTGACGCGGGTGGTGCCGTGCAAAACAGGCGCGACGATCTCAACCGCAACTCCCAACCGGCCCCCAGCCTCTTCCAGCATACCTGCTGTCATTTCGCCGCCATGGCCAAAGCGAAAATCATGGCCGATGACGATGGCGTGTGCCTGCAATTCGCGGGTCAACAAATCCACAAACTGCGCGCCACGTGTCTGTCGCAGGGTTTCGTTGAAACGCAACACCGTCAGTGAGTCCACACCGAACGATTCCAGCAAGCGCCAGCGCTCGCGAAAATTTGTCAGGCGCGCCGGCGCAGCACCCCGCGCCAGCACTTCGCGCGGCAGCGGTTCGAAGGTCAGGACCATGGCTGGTCGCGCGGCTCTGTGCGCCAGCAACAGCGTGCGGTTGATCAGCGCCTGATGACCCAGGTGCAGACCATCGAACGCGCCGATTGTTAGCACGCTACCGCGCTGATCGGCGCGCAAATTGCGAAGACCTCTAACGAGTTGCATGAAGCCCGAGATTGTACCGGGTCGGCGGCCGTCAGGCCGAATGTCGCCACTGGCCGACGCGCATGCCCATCAGCCACAGAATCGCGAAATAGGCCCCTGCGCCGGCGATCACACACACACCCAGCCGCGCTATTCGCGCGCCGACGCCCAGCGCCAACCAACCATCGAGCGGCCAGGCCAGCGACAACAACAGGCCAGCCATGACCAGACTCGCTAAGACCACCTGCAGCATCAACCGCCCCCAGCCCGGGGCTGCCCGCCACACTCCGTCGCGTTTCAGACCGCGCCACAGCAACGCCGCGTTGACGGCAGCAGCAATACAGGTCGAGGTGGCGAGCAGCACGTGCGGCACGGGAAAATCAAAATAACGGGCTGGCAATACAATCGCGACATTGATGGCCATGCCAACGCCGAGCGCAATCAGACCGATCCGCACCGGTTTGCCGGTTTGCTGTCGCGCGAAATACCCTGGCGCCAGCACTTTGACCAGGCTGAAACCAATCAGCCCCCAGGAATAGGCCATCAGCGCATAGCTCGTCATTTGGATGTCACCGGGCCGCGCCATGCGCCCGTAACCGAAAATGGTTGCCGCCAATGGTCCTGCCAGGGTCAGCAAGGCAACCGCCGCAGGCACGACTAACACGATGACCAACCTCAATGCCCAATCCAGCGTCGCGGAAAATTTTTCGCGATCATCCGCTGCATGCTGAGCCGACAACGCCGGCAGGATCACCGTGGCTAACGCGATACTGAAAACGCCGAGCTGAAACTCCATGATGCGGTCTGCATAGTAGAGCCAGGCGATACTGCCATTGACGAGAAATGACGCGATGAGCGATTCCAGCAGCAGATTGACCTGCGACATCGACGAGCCGAATATCCCTGGAATCATGAGCTTGCCGATACGCCTGACGCCTTCCATCGCCGGACGCCAGCGCGGCCACGAGAGCAGCCCGAGCCGCGCTACCGAGGGCAGCTGGAACAGCAGCTGCAGCGCGCCACTGACAAAAACGCCGATTGCCAGCACCAGGCCCGGGTTTTTCGCATCGACGGCAATCCACAGTGTCGTCACGATCATGACTACATTCATGATGACCTGGGTGAATGCCGGCACCACAAAACGACCATAACTGTTCAGTACGCCACTGAATAGTGCGGTCAGTGAAATGAAGAACACATAGGGAAAAACCCAGCGCAGCATGTCGACCGCCTGGTCGAACTTGCCGGCTTGCTGCAAAAAACCCGGCGCGTACAAAAACACAATGACTGGCGCTGCCAACACACCTAACAGCGAGATAAAAAACAACAAGGTGCCCAGTGTGCCGGCGACGCCGCTCACCAGCTCGCGAACGTCCTCGTGCGGACGTTTGACCCGGTATTCGGAAATGACGGGCACGAACGACTGTGAAAACGCACCCTCTGCGAACAGCCGGCGCAGGAAATTGGGGATTTTGTAGACAATCAGAAACGCGTCCATCAGCGTGCCCGCGCCGAAGGCCTGGGCGTAGGCCGTATCGCGAATCAGACCCGTGACCCGGGAGAGGAGCGTGGTTATCCCGACAATGCTGGTTTTACGAAATACGCCGCCGCTCATCGTGCAAGTGTAGGGAATATGCCTTGATTTGACATCGCGGCATCCCGTGGCAAACTACGCGGCCTTTTTACGGGAGTTCCTGTGGCCAATACCAAGTCAGCCGCCAAAGCCGCACGGCAGGCCGAAAAACATCGCGCCCGCAACGTAGCGTCGCGCTCCAAGGCGCGCAGCGCCCTGGTCGATGCTGCCGCCGCGATCGCCAGCGGCAAAAAAGACGAAGCCAAGACCAGTTATAAGGCTGCTTCGGCCGCTGTTTCGTCGCTGGTCAACAAGGGCCTGATCCATCGCAACAAGGCCGCTCGCCACAAGAGCCGCCTGGCCAAACGCCTCAAGGCGATGAAATAAGACTGTTAGCTGTCGGTTCGGTCCGGCAGCAGCATTCCCATCGGATCCAGCAATTCGCTGCCACGCGGGCCTTTGCCCTTGGCGGCTTTGCCGCGCCCGCCCCTTGGACGCTTGGCGGCGCTGCCCGGCCGGCCGGCCGCGTCCAAAACCTGGCTGCGGGCCTGTTCACGCGACTCGATGTTGAGGATCAGCGCCAGTCGCTGCTCGCCGTTCGCAATCTGGCGCCAGTGGCATCCCTCCGGCCACGGCTCCAGCGCCCCGACAAGGGCCCACAGCGCGTTCAGGGACTTGGTAATGCCCGCGCGACGCAAACGCCAGTACGCTTCCACGGCGCCGACGCGCCGCAGCCCGACCGCCGAATGAATACCCGCCTTGGCCAGCATCGTCTCAGTCCGGGGGCCGAGATTGCGCAGATCGCGAATCCGCAGTGTTAGCTTGCCGGCCGCAATGCGTCGCCTGACTTTAGGATTACGCGTCACCGCCGGTCGCCGCCTTGTCGTCCCTGGCTTGTTGGTTCAGGGTCTCGATGAAATTCATGACTTTTTCCGACATTTCCTCAGTCCCAGTGCGGGTGACCGCGGAAATCAGGAAATGCGGCCCCTTGAAACGCAACCGCCGCACGATGTCCTTGGCGCGGGCCGCTGCCTCTTTGGGTGGCAAAAGATCGCTCTTGGTCAGCACCAGCCAGCGTGGCTTGTCGATGAGATCGGCCGAGAATTTCTTCAGTTCCTTGACGATCGCACGGGCATCCTTGACCGGGTCGGCGTCCGGATCGAGCGGCGCAATATCGATCAGATGCAGCAGCACCCGGGTGCGCTGCAGGTGCTTCAAGAACCGGATGCCCAGGCCCGCACCTTCCGCCGCGCCTTCAATCAACCCGGGAATATCAGCCATCACGTAGCTGCGATGCCGTCCGCAGTACACAACTCCCAGGTTCGGATAGAGCGTCGTGAAAGGATAATCCGCCACTTTCGGCTTGGCGGATGACAGCACGCTGATTAGGGTCGATTTGCCGGCATTCGGCAGGCCTAACAAACCGACATCAGCGATGACCTTGAGTTCAAGATCCAGATTGCGCGCCTCGCCGGGCAATCCGGAGCCAAATTGCCGTGGCGTTCGGTTGACGCTCGATTTGAAACGCACGTTGCCCCAGCCGCCTTTGCCACCTTGCGCAACCTTCAGCAGCTGATCTTCAACGGCGAGGTCGCCCAGAATTTCCTGGGTGTCGCGATCCTTGACGACGGTACCGACCGGCACCAACACCGTCAGATCTTCGCCACCCTTGCCAAAACAGTCGTTACCCAACCCCGGCTGGCCATTCTGCCCTTTGAAAACGCGCTCAATCCTGAAATCCGCGAGCGTATTGATGCCTTCGGCCGCGCGCAGCCAAACATCACCACCATGGCCACCGTCACCGCCGTCGGGACCGCCGAACGGCATGGATTTTTCGCGTCGAAAACTGGCGCAACCCCGACCGCCATTGCCGGCCTTGACGGACATTCTCGCTTCGTCGACGAATTTCATGCGCTTGCCTTGCTCCAGCCCGCCAGTTTATGCCAAAACTAACGCGCGCAAAAAAATAAACCCCGGCGAGCCGGGGTTTAGATGGGTAGTGAAAACCACGGTGCCCGCGCGTTAGTCCGCAGCGACCTCAACAAACATCTTGCCTGCTGCGCCCCGCTTCTTGAACCCAACCCTGCCGGTCTTCAAGGCAAATAACGTGTGATCAGTTCCGGTGCCGACATTGGCGCCGGCGTTATACACCGTGCCGCGCTGACGGATGATGATATTGCCGGCCTTGACCTGCTCGCCGCCGAAGGCTTTCACGCCCAGCCGTTTGCTATGGGAATCACGACCGTTACGGGTACTGCCGCCTGCTTTTTTATGTGCCATGGTGTTCTGAGTCCTGTCTGTTAGCGCGCTGTTAGCCGCCGGCAATCCCGGTGATGGTCACCTGGGTAAATTTCTGTCGATGGTTTTTCATACGCAGATAGTGCTTGCGGCGGCGGAATTTGACCACGCTGACCTTGTCGCCCTGGCCATGACGATCGACCGTGGCCTGCACACTGGCGCCTGCGATACGCGGACTGCCCACTTTGACGCCATCGCCTGAACCCACCAGCAACACCTGATCAAAGCTGATCTGGGCGCCCGGCTCGGCGAGCATTTTTTCAACTCGCAGCACAGTGCCTTTTTCGACACGATATTGTTTACCGCCATTGGCGATCACCGCATACATGGGAACGTATCTCCTGAACCGCTACAATCTCAACGTGGCGAACACCTAAGATCGGGTGTCCGCAGGGCCGCGCATTCTACGTTCCCGGGGCGGATGGGTCAAACTTGAATAGCGCGACAGTTTTCTCAAATAATTCAGGCACTTAACATGGCCCAGGTCGAGCAACTCCATTCACGCGACGGACTCCGAATGACACTCGCCGATGTTCGCGCACTGCTGGCGGGGGACTTGCAGGGCGTCGACCAGATCATTCGCGTACGTTTAAAGAGCGTTGTGCCACTGGTCGACCAGGTGGCCGAACACATCATCGGCGGCGGTGGCAAACGCCTGCGCCCGATGCTGGTCCTGCTCGCCGGCCGGGCCGTCACCGGCAATAGCGATGCCGGCAGCCGGCGCCGCTGGAACGACTCCACCGCCACGGCGGTCAGCGAAGCCGCCGCTTTTATTGAATTCATCCACACCGCCACGTTGCTGCATGACGATGTCGTCGATGGTTCGGCAAAGCGCCGCGGCCGTGACACCGCGAACCACGTCTTTGGCAACCAGGCCAGCGTGTTAGTCGGCGATTTCGTCTATTCGCGGGCCTTCCAAATGATGGCGGCGATTGGCGTGCAACGCGTCATGGAGATCATGGCCGATGCGACCAACACCATTGCCGAGGGCGAAGTACTGCAACTGATGAACGCGCGCGATCCCTCGACCACGGAGCAGCGCTATCTCGAGGTCATCTATCGCAAGACCGCACGGCTGTTCGAAGCGGGCGCCGAGGTGGCCGCAGTGTTAGCGGGCGGCAGTGCCGCGGACCAGGCCGCGTTAGCTTCCTATGGCAAACATCTGGGCAACGCCTACCAGTTGATTGACGACGTGCTCGACTACCAGTCAGACCCGGCGGAGCGCGGCAAGAATCTGGGCGACGATCTGGCCGAAGGCAAGCCCACCCTGCCGCTGATCCATGCGCTGAAGAAAGGCACCGACAGTCAGCGAGCGCTGATTCGCCAGGCCATCGAACACGGTGGGCTTGATCGTCTGGAGGACATCGTTCAGGCGATCGAGGCAACCGGCGGTCTGGACTACGCCGCAGGTGCCGCGCAGGCGCAATCGCGGCTCGCCATCGACGCTCTGGCGTCGCTACCTGAGTCACCCCATAAACAAGGCCTGATCGCAATTGCGCGCATTGCGGTCTCGCGCAGCAATTAGTTAGAAAGAAACCAAATATATGCAACTCAAGATCCGAATAATCCGCTTGTTAGTACTATGCTGCGCCATTGTCACAGGCACCGCCACTCTGGCAGCTGACGCACCGCCGCCGGCCGGCATGCAAAAAGTCACCGCCGTCGAAGGCATCAGCGAATACCGACTCGCCAATGGCCTGCGAGTGTTGCTGTTCCCGGACCTGTCGAAACAGACCATCACGGTCAACATCACCTATCTGGTGGGTTCGCGGCATGAAAACTATGGCGAAACCGGCATGGCGCACTTGCTCGAGCACCTGCTGTTCAAAGGTTCCCCCAAGCACCCTAACATCCCGAAAGAACTGACCGAACGCGGCGCGCGGCCTAACGGCACGACCTCATTCGACCGCACCAATTACTACGAGACTTTTGCCGCCACCGACGACAACCTGCGCTGGGCCTTGGACCTGGAAGCCGATCGGATGGTGAATTCATTCGTGGCCCGCAAGGACCTGGACACCGAAATGACCGTGGTCCGCAACGAGTTCGAAATGGGCGAGAACAATCCGGGCGCCGTGCTGCAGCAGCGTCTGATGTCGACCGCCTATCTCTGGCATAACTACGGCAACAGCCCGATTGGCGCGCGTGCTGACGTTGAAAACGTGCCCATCGAGCGGCTGCAGAATTTCTACCGTACCTGGTATCAGCCCGACAACGCCGTGCTGATGATCGCCGGAAAATTCGATTCGAGCCGCGCGCTCAGTATGGTGGCCGAGTTTTTTGCGCCGATCCCCAAGCCGACGCTGGTGCTGCCGACCCTGTACACCGTCGAGCCCGCGCAGGATGGTGAGCGCAATGTCACTTTGCGACGAGTCTCCGACACGCAGTTCGTCATGGCTGGGTTCCACATCCCCTCGGCGTCGCACCCGGATGCGGCTGCGCTCGATCTGCTAACAACGTTGCTCTCCGATCAACCCACCGGCCGATTGTACAAAGATCTGGTAGAAACCAAGCAGGCCGCTGGCGTATTTGCATTTACCGCGTTGCAGTACGATCCGGGCCTGATATTGCTCGGCGCGCAAGTGCGCAAAGAGGCGTCGCTGGATGCGGCGCGCGACGCGCTTCTGAAGAGCGTCGACGCGTTAGCCAGCGCTCCGATCACCCGCGAGGAACTCGAACGTGCCCGTGCGCAGGAACTCAATCAGGTCGAACTCAGTTTGAACAATTCCGAGCAGATTGGACTGCAGTTGAGCAACTGGATCGGCATGGGCGATTGGCGGCTGTACTTCCTGCATCGCGATCAGATGCGCGCCGTCAAGGTCGAAGACATCAATCGAGTGGCCGCCAAGTATCTGTCGCCGATCAATCGCACGGTAGGACTCGCCTATTCGACCGATACTCCGAGCCGTGTGGACATTCCTGCGGGCGTCGATGTCGCCAGCCTGGTGAAAGACTACAAAGGCGATGTTGGCAAGAGCGAAGGTGAAGCCTTCGATCCCTCGCCCGCCAATATCGATGCACGCACACAGCGCAGCCAATTACCCAGTGGCCTGCAACTCGCGTTGCTGCCCAAGAAAACGCGCGGTGGCTCTGTGCGACTGAGCATGAATTTGCGCACTGGCGACCTGGAGTCGCTGACAGGCCTGCGCTCGGCGGCAGGGCTGGCCGGCGCCATGCTGATGCGCGGCACCACCAGCAAGACGCGCACGCAAATCAATGATGAATTCGATCGTCTGAAGGCTCGCGTTGCCATCAACGGCACCGCGACTGCGACCACCGTCTCGGTGGAAACCATCCGTGCAAACCTGCCGGCCGTGCTCACGCTGTTGGCCGAGGTCTTGCAGAAGCCGGCATTTGCGGCCGAAGAATTTGAGATTGCCAAGCAGGAACGGCTGGCCAGCCTCGAACAACAACGCAAAGAGCCTACGGTGTTAGGTCAGAATGCGCTGCAGCGGCGCGTCGCGCCTTATGCGGCCACCGATATTCGATCCATCCAGACCCCGGACGAATCGGCCGCAGAAATTCGCGCAACCACGCTGCAACAGGCGCGGGAATTTCACCGCCAGTTCGTCGGCGCAGCCAGCGGCGAACTGGCTGTCGTAGGCGATTTTGACAGCCGGGAAATCGCCGGCCTGACTGCTAAGCTGTTTCAGAACTGGAAAAACCGCAAGCCTTACACGCGTGTGCCCAGGCTGTATTTCGATGTGCCTGCGGGCAATGACACCATCCAGACGCCGGACAAAGCCAACGCTTTCCTGATGGCCGGCATCAATCTCAAAGTGAGTGACGAAGACGCGGATTACCCGGCGATTGCACTGACCAACTATTTGTTAGGCGGCGGATTCCTGAACTCGCGCCTCGCCTTGCGGCTGCGGCAGCAGGACGGCTTCAGCTATGACGCCGGATCGCAGTTGCAGGTTGCCTCATTAGACCAGGCCGGCACCCTGTTTGCGTATGCGATATTCGCGCCACAGAATGTCGCGCGTGTGGAGGCCGGACTGCGCGAAGAAATGCAGCGTCTGATCAAAGATGGATTCACGGCCTCTGAGCTGGATGCCGCCAAACCAGGCTGGCTGCAGTCGCGACAAGTCAGTCGCGCGCAGGACAACGAACTGACGCGCGCGCTGGCCAATTCATTGTTTCTGAAGCGCACACTGGCCTGGGATGCAGCTCTCGAACAGAAAGTGGCTGCGCTTACGGCGGATGAGCTCAATGCGGCCATGCGACGGCATCTAACGCTGGATAAACTCTCGATCGTCAAAGCGGGCGACTTTGACAAAAAACCATAGCTAACACCCGGAGACGTTATGGCAGACACGTTGTGGATCGGAACCCGTAAGGGTCTGTTTGCGCTGCGCCGCGGTGGCGGTCGCTGGACGCTCACGGGCCCGCAAATGCTCGGCCACATTATTCATCATGTGGTGCAGGATCCGCGCGAACCGAAGCGTTATGTGATGGCTGCCAAGACCGGCCACTTGGGGCCCACCATCTACACCTCAGACGATCGCGGCAAGACCTGGGTCGAGTCCAAACAGCCGCCGGCTTTCCCAAAAGTGGCCGACCCCTTGCCGGACGGCCAGAAAGCCAAGGCGGTCGATGTGGTGTTCTATGTTTCACCCGGCCATGCCAGCCAGCGAGGCGTCTGGTACGCGGGCACCGCGCCCGCCGGACTGTTCCGCTCTGAAGACCATGGCGTGACTTGGGCGCCCGTCTCCGGGTTCAATGACCATCCTAACAACCCAAAATGGGCGGCGGGTTTTGCCTCCCCCGCCGGCGAATTGCTGCACTCCATCCTCATCGATCCGCGCGATGCGAAGCATCTCTATATCTCCATCTCGGTGGGCGGCAGTTTCGAGTCCACCGACGGCGGCATGGACTGGGCGCCCATCAACCAAGGCGTGATGGTGCAATTCGGCCCTGAGTCGTACCCGGAATACGGCCAGGACCCGCACTGCATGACCATGCATCCGAAATTCCCGGATCGCCTCTATCAGCAGAATCACTGCGGTATTTATCGCCTCGACCGCCCAGGACGGGATTGGGTCCGCATCGGCGACAACATGCCGAAAGCCATCGGCGACATCGGATTCCCGATCGTGCTGCATCCCGAGAACCCGGACATCGCCTGGGTTTTCCCGATGGATGGCACCACGGTCTGGCCGCGCACGTCGGTCGATGGCAAGCCCGCGGTCTACAAGACCACGAACGCCGGCAAAAGCTGGCAACGACAAGACGCCGGGTTCCCGAGCTCACAGGCCTGGTGGACAGTGCTTCGCCAAGCCATGTGCCGCGATGAAGGCAAAGTACCTGGCCTCTTCCTGGGCACCACGGCTGGAGAAATCTGGGGCTCCGCCAATGGCGGCGCGCGCTGGCGCTGCCACGCCAGGCATCTGCCACAGATATATTCGCTGACGTTCGCGCGTTAGGTTCGATGAACCGTTGCACCGTGCGCGTTGCCAGTCCCTTGCGGTCCTACACCGGCAACGCAGCCGAGGTCGCGGGCCGTGGCGACACACTGCACGCGGTCCTCAAGCATCTCAACGCGGACTACCCGGGCATGCGCTTTAGAATGATCGACGAGCAGGATGCGATTCGTCCGCACATTCGCCTGTTCGTCAATTCCAATGAGGCGCTCAGGCTGGATCGGCCGGTCGCCGCTGGCGATACGGTGCACCTGATTTGCGCCCTGAGCGGCGGCTGAGTGTCATGACCCAGCTGCCACAATTGAGCCGCTCCGATCGCGAACGCTACCACCGGCATCTGGTGTTAGGCGAGTTCGGCGAAGTCGGCCAACAGACACTGAAGGCCGCGAGCGTGCTGATCGTCGGCGCTGGCGGGCTCGGGACGCCCGCGGCGCTGTATCTCGCAGCGGCCGGCGTTGGCACGCTGGGCATCGTGGATTTCGACACCGTCGATGTGTCAAACCTGCAGCGCCAGGTGCTTTATTCGCAAGCCGATGTTGGCGTTCCCAAGGTTGCCGCCGCCGCGACCAGATTGCGTGCCCAGAATCCTTTGATCAGCGTCGTGGCTCATGAATGCAAGGTCACTGCGGTGAACGTGATGGAGCTCATTCGGCCATACGATCTCATCATCGATGGCAGCGACAGCCTCAGCACCCGCTATCAGGTCAACGACGCCTGCGTGCTGCAGCAGAAAATGCTGGTGTCGGCCGCGATCTATCGCTTTGAAGGGCAGACCTTCAGTTACGTGCCGGGTCGCGGCCCCTGCTATCGTTGCCTGTTCGCCCATGCTGCGGAAGGCGTGACACCCAATTGCGCCGAGGCCGGCGTGTTAGGCGTATTGCCCGGTATCCTGGGCACCATCCAGGCCACGGAAGCCATCAAGCTGCTGACCGGAATCGGCGAACCGCTGATCGGCCGGCTGCTGATGTTCGACGCGCTCAGCATGCGGTTTGACGAATTCAAAGTGTCGCGTCGCAAGGACTGCGCGGTCTGCGGCGAGCGTCCCAGCATCACTAAACCGATCGAGAGCGCGGCACTGAACTGCACCACCGAGCAGCGCGCGCGCATCCGGCAGCTGGCTGCGGCTGCGCTGCCAGCGCAGCTAACAAGCCTGCGCCTGATCGACGTGCGCGAGGCGCATGAATACGCGGTCCAGCATCTGCCCGGCAGCGAGAACTTGCCACTGTCGACAATGACAGCCCACCTAGCAGCCCTTGCTTCTCACCCCGGACCGCTGCTGTTTCTCTGCCGCAGCGGCGGCCGCAGTCAGAAAGCCTGCGAGCAGGCGGTACTCGCCGGGCTCGCGGATGTTACCAATCTCGAGGGTGGTTTGTTAGCCTGGGCGCGCGACGTCGATTCCGCTTTCAACGTCGCGGCACCCTGAGTTTGCGTTACGGATTCGGCAGCGACGCGCAGCGCGGGTCGTAGTTGCATTTGACAAGCTGCACCACGGCGCCAGATGCAGGTTTCACGTTGAGAAACTGCCCGATACCGCGTGCGTAGTACTTGATCTCGATGACGCCGGGGTCCATGGGCGTAAACGCTCGCGTGACCACACAATCACGTGAACACAAAAGGCGCGCGAGACCGGCGGGCACCAGCTTATCCAGCGCCGGCACGTCACCATAACCATAGTTGATCGACAGCACCTTGGCCGCGTCCTCGGCATTCGCCACCGAGAACTCTTCGCGATACACGCGACCAACCGTTGGCGTGCCCAAAAAGGCGATCCCGGCCTTATCGCCGTCTCGTCCGACCTTGAAGCTGCCATCGCGACTGATCAGTTCCGGCGCCTGCGGCGCATCACCTTCAAAGTACTCATAGTCCTTGACCTCTTCGCCGCAGTACCAGACGTTGCCATTGCGCGCGACTGCCAACCAGTCATCGGTCGACTCCTTCAGACTGCCATCGACCGTCACGACGTCGCGAACCACGACACAGCTGACCTCATCGATCAATTTCGTTTTGTTGAGGACCTCGATATTCACCGCTTCCCCAGCACCGCGAAGTTCAGCCTTGTTGCCGATACGCAGCGGAAAGTAGGCATTTTTTCGCGTTGGGTTTCGGTAGTTGGTTTCATAATCAATGTCACTAAAATCCGGGTCGTAACGCCCCTCGCCAACGGCGGCACAAAGTTCACGACGAGCGGTCAACTGCGCTGAACAGGACTCTTGTTTTTCCGTACGGGCGATCGCAGCGACACGCTGGCATTCATGCCGTTCTTTCACATCGCTGGTGTTGAGACAAATCGCCTGAGATTTGAAAAAGGCGTCGCTAGCTTCGAATCGACAGCCGCGCTCAATCGTAATCGCGGTAGTACTGCAATACATGCCGCGATCATCGTGATCGCCACGATCAGCGGCTTGTGCCGGCGCGGTTAGCGCGAGCAGTACGCCACAGACCACAACGTGGCGAAAAGCCCGGTAATGGGATGCTATGTTCATTTTCTGTGTCCTTATTTCTGGAATGTCGTCGTTCCAGCTTATTAGACGGGGCGCGGGCGAAAACCAATCGCTGGACAGGATATTTTTATGCGGCGGGAAACTGAAACTCGAACGCAGCCGGATCCGCCCCCGGCAGATCGCGTAGACAGCGCACACGCTCACGCGCCGCCGCAATGAACCAGGTTTCCTGATGCAGCGGCATTGGCGATTTGAAGGCAGCAGGATCCAATAACACCGCGCAATAGCCCGGACGAGGATCGCGCACGGACGCGTACCGAAAAATTTGCAGTGGCGGTTCCGCGGCGCGAGCCAGTGTGGCGAGTTGTTGCGTCGCCCCGTAGTCGACGGGGTCTTTCCAGAACCTGGCATCGCGCAACATAGGTGGCTTCGTGAGATCCAGTGTTCGCGCACTCTGCACTGCGGCCGTGAAGGCCGTGTGCGGCACCGGCCCCAGATCCGGTGTACCCGGCGAATCCAGCAAAAAACGTTGCCGCCAGTAACTTTTTTCCGCAAGCGCCGTGCGCAGATGTTCAGCGCCATACCAGACCCCCGCCGACTGCGGCGCACGAAAGCGTGAACCTTGCGCAGGGCGATATCGAAACGGCGTGGCTAACAAATAGTGCAGCTTGGCGGTTGCAGCCGGCATCGCTGGCTTGCTGGCTTCCAGCAGCTGCTCCAGCAGCGCCTGCTCGGCTAGCGAATCCACCAGGCGCATGGTTGAGGCCGTATGCTGCGCCTCTACCACGCGCCACAGCTCGCGCGAGTAACGACGCGCGTTAGACGCGAGCGCGGGCGGCGTCCAGGTAGTCAACCGTACGCACCAGGCCCGTTAGATCACGGATGAGTTCCGCGGGCACGCCACCTAACGAATGATTCGGGCTGCGCAGCCAGGCACGGGCCGCCGCATCGTCCGAGCCGACGATCGCATCCAGCGAGCGGAACAAACGCACGAATAGCGCCGCCAGTTCAAACGGCTTGCTGGCCGGTTCGAGGCGCTTCTGGCCATGCGCCAGACGCGACACCGTGGCGGGGCTCAGGCCCAACACCCGCGCCAGATCCGCTTGCGATAGAGCGAGATTGTCGGCAGCCCGCAGCGCCGCCTTAGCCAAAACCGCACTGGCATTCGGGGTAGATCGAGGTAAATTTGCCGCTCGGACGCTCATTTCAGGTGAAATAATATGGCTAAATCGTTTCTCCTGCAAGGACCCAGTTTACATTGAAGACCCCCAACCCTTCGGCTAGAATGCGCCCCCGCTCTCTGCGGGCATCAAAATCGGGATGTAGCTCAGCCTGGTAGAGCACTACGTTCGGGACGTAGGAGTCGGAGGTTCAAATCCTCTCATCCCGACCAATTAAATCAACAAGTTACAGTTCTGCGAACCTCTAGGGTCGAGGCTCGT
>JAYVJR010000041.1:0-9300 GCA_043769085.1 Gammaproteobacteria bacterium | reverse complement strand
ATCAACATCCCAAACCCTTTAGGTGGACTGCCACCGCAGACTCGATCCTTGCCAAACTCCAACGACTTGGCAAAGTTATCTGCGGGACAGCACACTAGGTCTGGACACGAAAAAATCTTCATTGGCCTCGCGCGGCCCGCGTGCGGCGTTGTTGATCAGCACGTCGACCCGGCCGAACTCACGCATTACCGTATCCACAAGGCGTTCGCAATCAGCGTTAGACGAAACGTCCGCCATGGCCGCGACGAAGCGGCCGGTGCCTGTGAGCACGGCAAGTCGCGCGGTTTCAGCGAGCTCGCCCGCATTGCGAGCGGCGCTGCCTAACACCAGTGCCCCTTGCCGAAGTAACCCGAGCGCCATCAAACGGCCAAAACCACGCCCTGCACCGGTCACGATGCAGGCGCGATTCCTGAGCGAAGAAAAAACCGGCTCCGTCATTCGCGACTGGGTCCGGGAAAGAATGCGTTGGTCTGCCGAATGTAATCCGCATACTCCGGCCGCCGCTTGCCGATGTCCTTTTCCAGCAGACGGACGCCTGACACTCGCAGCAGCAAGAACGAAATGAGCAAGGGCCCGGGTATGGTCCACCAGGCACCGGCTGCGAGCGCGATCAGATAGAAACCCCACCAGACGCAGAACTCACCGAAATAGTTCGGGTGCCGCGTGAAACGCCAGAGACCGGTGCGCATGACCTTGCCTTTGTTCGCAGCATCCGCCTTGAAACGCGACAGTTGCCAGTCGCCAATAGCCTCAAACAGGAATCCAAATGCAAACAAGACTATTCCTGCGAAGTCGAGCCAACCGACCGCAGACTGGCCGGTGGTCGCACCTAACAAAGGTAGCGCAACGATACTGGCCAGAACGGCTTGCAAGAGGAAAACGAGATACAGACTCTTGAACGCAAACCCGGGATCATTGCGAGCGCGAATCGCCTGATAACGCCGATCCTCGGGGTGGCCCCAATTGCGGGCAGCGATGTATATGGCGAGCCGCAACGCCCACAGCGCCACCAGCCAGACTAGCCACGAGGCCCGCGGGCCTGGCACTGTGGTGCGCGCATAGACCAGCGCGCCAATTAAAAACATCAACGACCACAACACATCGACGATCGAGACATTGCGTTTCCAGATACTGACCATCCAGACCACGAACGCCGCGGCAGCCATGGCCACCAAACCGGCCAGGCCGGCATCCCAATGATTCATGTTTTCTTGCCTCGGTACGGGAGCGCTAACTTACAATGAGCTATGCGAATACCACATTCTGTCATCATGGTGCTGACCGTTCTACTGACGAATGCAGCCTGTGCAACACCGGCTCCGGAACTCATCGGGAACCCCACTGAGCAGCTGCTAACCCAACTGATTGGCTATTTTCGGGGAAGTGCTCCGGATCCGACGAAGGCGAGTGGTACGCATGACGTTTTTCACAAGATCGTGGAGGTGCGCGCGCCGCAGCTGGGCGCAACCGTGCTCTACCACCAGATTGCCCTCGACGACTTCGAAACCAAGCAGCCGTTTATCCAGAAGTTCTACGTCCTTGGCAAGGGAGGTTCATCGGCCGACACCGTGACTATCACCCCCTACTCAGCAATGCCGCGTAGTCTGCCCGGGAACATCGAAGCCCGCCCACTGGACCTTCGACGTCTTTCAGTCGCGAGTTTGCAGTCATTTCCGCGCAACTGTGCGCTTGTCTGGCGCCACGATCGGGCCCGGAGCACCTGGGTCGCCACGCCCGCATCGGCACGCTGCCGCTACCGCAGCGAAGCGCTGAAAACCGACATCGTTCCGCAATTGCGCTATGAGCTAACAAAAGATGCGCTGACCATGCACGAAGTGCTGCGGGATGGCCGTGGCAAGGCATTATTCGGCGATTCGGGCCCGCTGATCGCGCGCCGTGAGCCGCTGACAACGGCCGGCATCATCGTTGCGCTGTCGCGTTTGTCCGAATGGCGTCGAATTGATCCAGCCCGACTGCTGCGAATGGAGCTGCAATCGGGCGCCAAAATCGAGATCGAACTCGCTCCCGATCTCGCGCCCCTGGCCACGGCTAATATTCTCCGTCTGGTGCGCGAGAAGTATTTCGATGGCCTCAGTATCAATCGTGTACAGGACAATTTTGTAGCACAGTGGGGCGACCCGGACAGCCAACGTTCGTTAGGATCCGCCGCCCGGACCTTGCCGGCAGAATTCACCCGCGCTTGGTCTGATTCGTTAGCTGTCACGCCACTGCGCGATGCCGATGGTTTCGCACCGGACACGGGTTTCATGGCAGGTATGCCGGTCGCCGGTGACCGTCGGGCAGGTAGACTGTGGGGAGCACATTGTTATGCAAGTGTCGGTGTTGGACGTGACAACGACGAGACTTCCGGTAACGGCAGCGAACTTTACGTCGTCATCGGACATGCACCCAGGCAACTGGATCGCAACATCACGGTGGTAGGACGGGTCGTTCGGGGCGTCGAATCTCTCAGCAGTTTGCGCCGTGGCACGGCTGCCCTGGGTTTCTATGAAACACCGAGCGAACGCATCGGCATTGTCAGCATTCGCGTCAGCGCGGACTTACCGAGCGACGAGCAACAAACCCTCGAAGCGCTGCGCACCGACAGCGCCAGTTTCACGGCGCTGGTCGAAGCACGCCGTAACAGGCGCGACGAGTGGTACAAAGTTCCTGCGGGCCACATAGATCTTTGCAGCCTGCCATTGCCGGTGCGCCAGGCCCCATAGGTCAGCGTGTAGAATTCAGCATGGGTCGAATATTTGAAGTCCGCAAACATGCGATGTTCGCGCGCTGGAATCGCATGGCGAAGCAGTTTGCGCGCGTCGCCAAAGATATCAACATGGCGGTCAAGGCCGGCGGCGCCGACCCAGCGTCGAATCCGACCTTGCGACGCGTTATCCAGAACGCCCGCGCGGTCAATATGCCCAAGGACAAGGTGGAAGCAGCGATCAAGCGCGCGTTAGGCAAGGACGCAACAGACTACGCGACGATCATTTACGAAGCCTATGCCCCGCATGGAGTCGCGCTGATCGTCGAGGCCGCCACCGACAACCCGACACGCACCGTGGCTAACGTGCGCGCTGTCGTTAGCAAGAACGGTGGCAACCTCGGCACGACGGGCAGCGTCGCTTTCAACTTCAAGCGTATGGGCGTATTTCGATTGCACCCGTCCGGCATCGACCAGGATGATCTGGAACTCTATTTAATGGACCACGGTCTCGATGAAATGGGCGAGTCGACTGGGGAAAATGCCGAACCGCAGCTCGTCATCCGCTGTGCATTCGACGATTTCGGTACTCTGCAAGCAGCGCTGGAAACCAGAAAACTAACACCCCTATCGGCTGAGCAAGAATACGTCTGCACCGCGCCGATTGAACTGCCCGAAGAGCAGGCGCGCGAAGTGCTCGAGCTGATCGACAAACTGGAACAGGAAGACGACGTGCACCGCGTATTTCACACACTCGCCTGAACTTGCCGGAGCGTCAGCTGCTGCCGAATCCGGCCCGCGGCAGCTCTTCATGCAGCGCGTAGGTCATCATGCCGAGAAATACCAACAACGCGAGGTAGACCAGCGCGTATTGGGAACGAATTTCGATCGGCACATCGTAATAACGCTCATGTTCCGCAGTGCCACCTTTCCAGGCCTTCCATGTTGAAGGCAGGGCAAGCAAAGCGATGATGATGAATATCGGGCTCGGATTGTAGAACGTCATGGCAATCAAGATCGGCACGCCGAAATACCAGATCTTCGGCGAGATGGCGCCGGTGACGCGTCCGCCGTCGAAGGGCAGCAGCGGGATCAGGTTGATCAAATTCAGGAAAAAGCCGGAGTAACTGATTGCTAACAACAATGGGCTGTCGAAATTGCGCCCCATGAAATAGCAGGCCAATGCTCCCAGCGTGCCGACGAAAGGACCCGCAAGTCCAATATAGGCTTCTTGCTGCGCATTGACCGGCTGGTCTTTAAGCTCTATCCAGGCGCCGACAAAGGGGATGAACGTTGGCGCGCCGACATTCAATCCCTCGCGTTTTGCTGCCAGGTAGTGACCCATTTCGTGCACAAACATCAGGGCAACGAATCCAGCCGCATAGCGCCAGCCGAACAAAAAGGAATAGGCCACGACCGACAGCAGCATCGTGCCGCCGGTGGTGAGGATCTTGCCAAGTTTGGCGGCATTCAGCAGGAGAAACAGCAGCTTCATGCGTGTGTCTGGTTACGGTCTTTCTTGCGGCCTTGGTACCACTTGGCGAATCCCCCGCCGGCTGCAGCCACCGCGACCAGCGCTACCTTGCCGAATTTCGCTAACAGCAGCCCAAGGGTCGCAAGCAATCCCAGTTTCTTGGCAGCCGCTCCAGCCACGAGAGCAGCCAGACCATAGGCCGCGACTTTATCGGTCGAGCTGTCAAAGTCCTGGTAACGTTTGCCATCAACAAACTTCAGTGCCGACAATAGCTTGCGCGCGTCCGACTTGTCAGTGTCCACGTTCTTGGCACTGGTCACGAGGTTGAGGGAAACATAACCTTCTCGACCTAACAAATAGGTGTTGTAGTTGATTCCGGGATCAGGGTCATTGCCCCCTTTGATGCGTAGCTCGGCCGACCAGATCAGCCTGTGGCCCGTTGCGTCGTAGTTGGGTCTTTCAACCCAGCGCGTCACTTCGATGGGAGCAATGCCCATTTGCTGCCTTCGTTCATTGCCAGCCTCGGTGCCCTCTTTGAGGGAATCCAGCAATTCCGCCGCATCCCAGTCCTTGGCATCGTCGTCCTTGATGTAGCCGGCATCTTCATAGTCAAGGCTAACAAACCAATTGGCATTCTCGCGGCCTACAGGAAAGATCAAGCCGAGAAAGCGGCCATCAATGCTATTGCCCATTACACGCATCAGTTCACTCGCCTCTTTGACCGGGATGAAAGCATATCCATCGGGCAGCTTGAGCTTGGCCTGATCCCGAAAGGCGAGTTCGGCAGGGCCGCGTTGCATCGCAGCGTTGGCGGCATCCCAGGCTGCGGCTGATGGATCCGGCTTGGCGGCAGCGGGCGCGGGCGCGGCATCCTCGGCCGAAGCGGCAAACGACACGCCGAAGCACAGCAAAATCAACAGCAATCTGACCATGATTATGACTCCCCCAGGAAACGGTGCATGCTTGTTATTCTTGCAACATGGATCTGCAAAACTTCCTCCTTCGGCAGCTCAAAGTCAACCTATGAAATACCCAGCTCTCGTTTTGATGGCAGCACTAATTCTGACCAATGCCGGCTGCGCGCAGCGAGCCGCTCGGCCGACACCGGTGCGCGCACCGGAGACCCGCATCATACCTACAGGCCTGCATTGGTACCTAACGTCCGCAGAAAAACTGGCTGTGCACGAACAGATCTATCGTTACGCAGCGGATCAGATTCTGCAGAACACCGCGAACCGCAAGGCCGGCAGTTGGGCTGTCATTGCCGACGCGGATGAGACACTGCTGGACAATGTGGAATACCAGTTATGGCTGGCGCAAAGTAGCCAGCGATACACAGAAGAGACTTGGCAACCCTGGGTCCGAAAACGGCGCTCCGTGGCGGTGCCTGGCAGTCGACGGTTTGTCGAACGCATAGTCGCGGCTGGAGGGCGCATCGTCGTAGTCACCAACCGGCAGCAGCCGATCTGCGAAGACACAGCCGCGAATCTGGCGAGTGAGCGATTGACCGTTGAGGGCGTGTTGTGTGCCCAGATTGATCCAGGGACAGGCAAATCGCTCAATGACAAGAACCCACGGTTTGCTGCCGTGCAAAACGGCACGGCCTTACCTGGGTTACCGGCATTGGAGGTCGTTGCCTGGATCGGCGACAACATCGGAGACTTTCCGGGTCGATCGCAACAAAACTCCGGACCGATTGGCGACTTCGGCAGGAAATTTTTTATATTGCCCAATCCCATGTACGGTTCGTGGGAAGGACTCCCTGTTCCTTAGAAAGGGCAGTTAATAGAAGCAGCCTAGTTCGCCAATTTCGCGGAACGACGCGCAACTCCAAGACCTAACAAGGCAACCAGTAACAACGCAAAGCCGTTAGGTTCCGGAACAGACACAGGGGTGGTCGGCGAAGGCGGAGTCGTGGTTACCGGCGGCGTTGGCGGCGTTGTTGGCGTCGTTGGTGTCGTTGGTGTCGTCGGCGTAGGCGTCGTGGTTACCGGCGGCGTAGTGACAACTGGCGGCGGATCCTGTGCCGGCAGACTCGTGATCCCACTCGGGATGCTTCCGCCCCCCAGAATGCCGCCCCCCAGCGGATTGACAAGAGTCAATGCCGCCAACAATGGCGGCGCTGGATCAACTGTGGCACCTCCACTGACGGAACCAGGCTGTGACGCACCGGTAGCGACACTGTCTGGTACGGACTGCGGGTCGGACTCCGCCTGGTTCGAGATGACTTCAGCCGGCGCAGCGCTACCCGACTTGGATGTGTCCGCTAACAACTCATCTTCTTCACAAGGTGGCAATGGCTTGTTAGTAGTCCGGGCAGCGTTCATCCGCCGCGGGCCCGGAACGGGCTTGCTCAGAGCCACAAGTGGCGATTCTTCACTTTCGCAGCCGTCGACCAGGATTACTTCCGGTCCTTCAGTGTCTGTGGGCAACAAAGGCATTGCCCGGTTGGCTGCTGCTGCGCTCGTGTCGGACAACTGGTCTTTTGGTACGAATTCAATCCGATAGTTCTGCGAGAAAAACCCAGCGCCACCCACCGCAAGGCCCGACAACAACAGAACCGAGACCAGCAATGATTGCCGGTCCTTGGTCGAATTCTGGTTTGCGCTGCTCATGACAGAGCGCTCAAGAGCCCACGACTTGCGTGGCGCGTGAATTGAATCCAACCAGCGATGCATCTCGGGGTTTACAACGTTTGTCGGGAAGTGGAGTTGGCGCTTTCCGGTCGCCCTGTTTGAGCTGCTGACGCAACGAGCGACTCGGCGACTGCAAACCGCGTACCGCAGCACCGGCATCGACACAGGCGAGACGCACAACAATGGGCGGCGGCTTGTTGGTATTGGCCGGCAATTTTCGCGCAGCCGAAGCAATGACAGGATCAGTCGTCGCCACCGGCGAAAGCTCGGCGTCGCGCCGAACCAGTCGCACGTCATAGTTTTGGTTCACCCAGTAACCAGCTGCGCCCACACTTGACAGGCCCGCTAGTAACAGCGCCCACATCACGCGTTTTCGTCGATTGGTAACTTGGTCAGTCATGCGAACAATACGCCTCAGAACATGAATAAAAGTAGCACCTCTGACTATCAAGCACAAAGGATGCCAAATTTCTTAAGTGGTTGTTTTTTAATGAAATTTTCTTGGACATAATAGACATACACCGGCAACTGGAAAGTTTTCCGACGCTTCAGCCACATGGTACCAGCCTGAAACTGAACGGCTAATTTACCGGACGCGTGAACGGCCTGAATGAGCGTCAGAAATCCGGTGCAGGTGTCTGTTTTCGCCGTTCTGGGCTATAGAACGGTCCTGAGACTGGGCGACAGCGCGCCATCTTGCGGCTCCACTGCAATTCTTTTTGGTAATAGATATCGACGAACAACTCGTCCTGCGGGTCGCCGTCGGGTCTTTCGATGGATGCCAGCGCAATACTCGCTTTGATGGCCGGCGACCAAACGTGCGATGTCACCACTCCAATGACCTGTTGCCGACTGTTGTAAACGAATGCGTCTTTGGCAACTTTGTTACCTTCGACGTCGAGTCGCAACAGGCGATACTTAGAGCCGCGAGCTTGTTCAAACTGCAAAGCGCGGCGGCCTGTAAAATTCGGTTTGCTGAAATCCACCAACCATGCCAGATCCAGTTCGAACGGCGAACGTGTGCGTCCCGGCCTAACGGCTCGATCCGCTGGCAGAAAATCAACGCCAGCCTGAATGAAGCCGGCCTCGATACGACTGATATCCAGAGCCAGCGTGCCCATCGGCTTGATGCCGACGGCACTGCCCGCGGCAAACAGGGCATCCCACAAATGCAGCGCCTCGCCCGGCGCAATCCACAGCTCATAGCCAAGATCACCCGTAAAACCGGTACGCGAAATCTGCAAGGTGGTGTCAGAGAATTGGTAACTTCGAATTGAAAATGGCGACAGCGTCTCGATGCCAGCCAGACCCATACGCTTGAGGACCGCGCAACTCGTAGGCCCCTGCAGAGCTAACGCTGCAACATCTGTGGTTTCTTCCTTGATCGCCACATTGAACCCCACGGCACAATCCAGCAACCAGTCCAGCTGCCGCTCCTGGGAACAGAGCCGATAGACGCCATTGTCGAGATGGAAAATAGTGCCATCATCAATCACTTGACCCTGTTCGTCGCACCAGACCGCATAACCCACACGACCAGGCTTTATTTTGGCGACATCGCGTGTCACCAGCCGATTCAAATACGGCAAAGCGTCCGGACCTTCGATCCGGTGCTTGGTCATTGGCGATAGATCAAATACTGTGCAGGCATTGCGCAGCGCGGTGTACTCCAAAGAAACGTCCGTAAAAGCGTCGGCAACAGTGCAGTCTTTCCAGCGGTGCCACAGGTTCAATGTGTTAGCCAGCGAAGTGCGCGGATGGAAAGGCGTCGGATAGACCGCGATCTGAAAGTGATCCCTGTCTCTCATGGGGCATCTCCACCCGCCAATACAGCGGCCGACGCGTGTCGGCCCGCGATACCTAGCACGCCGCCGCCCGGATGCGTGCCAGCACTGCATAGATACAGCCCGGCGACCGGCGTTGCGTACTGCGCCGCGCCAGGCACGGGACGCAACATCAAATATTGATCAAGCGCCAGTTCACCGTGGTGCCAATGTGCGCCGGTGGTACCAATACGTCGCTCGATATCCGCAGGCGTCAGCAGTTCGGCATGCAGGATGCGGGCCCGCAAACCGGGCGCATATTCCTCGAGAGTGGCGAGGCACAATTCCAGAAAGCGTTCGCGAGCTTGCGCCCAGCCACCATTTAGATCATGGGGCGCGTATTGCACTGTGGCAGACAGCACGTGCTGACCTGCGGGAGCCAGAGACTGGTCAAGGAGTGAAGGAAGCAAAATCTCCATCACCGGCTGCAGCGAATGTTCACGGTATTTGACCGGGTTGAAGGCGCGCTCGACATAGTCGCTGTCCGGCGCAATCACCAGGCGTTGCCCCAGATCGGCGGCACTGACACCTTGAAAGTCTGGTGCGGACGACAGAGCCAGGTGCAGACGCGCGGCGGTCCCGATAGCGCGCACATGCTGGACACGTCGCGAGAATTCTGCCTCGAGATGTTTCACACCTAACAGACTCAAGAAAGTCTGC
>JAYVJR010000040.1:0-21029 GCA_043769085.1 Gammaproteobacteria bacterium | reverse complement strand
ATCGCATGTGCTCAATGGCCGCTTCAAAGGTGGTTGGATCACGCGCCACTACGGCCAGCCGTCTCTGGGCGTGCATGCCCTGCAGATGGAATTGGCCATGCGCTGCTATCTCGATGAAAGCGGCGCCTGGCCACCCGCATGGGACGCTGCGCGTGCCGCAGGCGTGCAGAAAAAACTGCATGCGGTTGTTAACGCCTGCATCAATTTTGCAAAGGATCGATCATGAGTCGTCTCGATAGCAACCGCGTCATCCGTAGTCCGCGCGGCAATCAGCTGAGCGCCAGGAGTTGGCTCACCGAAGCGCCGATGCGGATGCTGATGAACAATCTGGATCCCGAGGTTGCGGAAAACCCGCAAGCACTTGTTGTTTACGGCGGTATCGGCCGTGCTGCGCGCAATTGGCAGTGTTTCGATCAGATTGTCGCGACGCTGAAACGGCTTGAAGGCGACCAGACATTGCTGATCCAATCGGGCAAACCGGTAGGTGTGTTCCGCACCCACAAGGACGCGCCGCGGGTGCTGCTCGCCAATTCCAATCTCGTGCCTAAGTGGGCTGACTGGGAGCACTTTCACGCGCTCGATCGCGCCGGGTTGATGATGTACGGCCAAATGACCGCTGGGTCATGGATTTACATCGGCTCTCAGGGAATCGTGCAGGGTACCTACGAAACCTTCGTCGAAATGGGGCGCCAACACTATGGCGGTAATCTCGCCGGCAAGTGGATTTTGACTGCCGGCCTCGGTGGCATGGGTGGCGCGCAACCGTTGGCGGCAACCATGGCGGGTGCTTCCTGCCTGGCGGTGGAGTGCCAACCTTCGCGAATCGAAATGCGACTCAAAACCCGCTATATAGATCGGCGAGCTAACAGTCTGGACGAAGCGCTGGAGATCGTATTGTCGTCAAAGACGCCGGTGTCGGTGGGTTTGTTAGGCAATGCAGCCGATGTCTTGCCCGAGATTTATCGCCGCGGCATACGTCCGCATGCAGTCACCGACCAAACCTCGGCACACGATCCAGCCAACGGCTATTTGCCGCAAGGCTGGACTCTCGATCAGTGGAACAGTGCGCGCGAGCGTGATCCTGCCAGCGTAACGAAGGCAGCCAAGGCATCGATGGCCGTTCATGTCCGCGCCATGCTGGGCTTCGCCGCTGCGGGCGTGCCGACTTTTGACTACGGCAACAATATTCGTCAGGTCGCCAAAGATGAAGGCGTCGACAACGCATTTGATTTTCCAGGCTTTGTGCCGGCGTATATCCGGCCGCTTTTTTGCCGAGGTGTCGGCCCGTTTCGCTGGGTCGCGCTGTCAGGAGATCCAGAGGACATTGAGCGCACCGACGCCAAGGTGAAGCAACTGATTCCTGATGACGCACATCTGCATCGCTGGCTGGATATGGCGCGCGAGCGGATCCAGTATCAGGGGCTACCGGCGCGGATCTGCTGGGTGGGTCTGGGTGACAGGCACCGTCTCGGGCTTGCCTTCAACGAGATGGTGCGTAGCGGTGAACTCAAGGCCCCGATTGTGATTGGCCGTGATCATCTCGACTCTGGATCGGTCGCAAGTCCTAATCGCGAGACCGAGTCCATGAAAGACGGTTCCGATGCAGTGTCCGACTGGCCGTTGCTCAATGCGCTCCTCAACACAGCGTCAGGCGCTACCTGGGTATCGCTGCATCATGGTGGTGGGGTGGGCATGGGCTACTCACAACATGCCGGCATGGTCATTGTCGCGGACGGCAGCGAAGATGCCGCGCGGCGACTGGCCAATGTGCTGTGGAACGATCCAGCGAGCGGTGTGATGCGGCATGCGGACGCAGGCTACGACATCGCGCGGGATTGCGCGCGCGCCAAGGGACTGGACCTTCCAGGTATTTTGTAGCGATTCGTTTTTGGCGCCGCGTATATGATAGGTAACTTCCATGCCTATCCATGCAATCGCGACCGCCTGGCCACTCCTGCTGGGTATGGGTGTTCTCATGCTCGGTGCCGGACTGCAGTCCACGCTGCTCGGCGTCCGTGCCACGTTCGAATCTTTCCCGACGGCGGCGATCGGCATCGTCATGTCGTGCTACTACGTTGGCTTCCTGTTTGGCACCGTGATCGCGCCGCGCCTGATCCAGCATGTCGGGCACGTACGAGTGTTCGCCGCATTTGCGGCGATTGCCGCGGCGGCCACCTTGTTCCAGGCGGTGTTCGTTGATCCCGTGCCCTGGGCGGTGATGCGATTGCTAACAGGCCTGTGCTTCGCCGGCATCTATGTGGTCGCCGAAAGCTGGCTCAATGACCGGGCAACGCAGGCAACTCGCTCACGGCTGCTCGCTGTCTACATGGTGGTGCTATATGTCGGTTTGGGTGCTGCGCAGTTCCTGTTGATCGTGTCGAACCCGGAAACCGACGTGCCGTTCATGCTGGTGGCCGCGCTCATTTGCCTGGCTATTGTTCCGTTGGTGCTGTCCGCTCATCCCGCGCCAGTGGTTGTGATGCCGCGCGCGGTGCGCTTTCGCGATCTCTATAGAATTTCGCCGCTCGGCGTCGTGGCGGTTGCAATGTCCGGTTTGATGACGTCCATCGTCTTTTCGTTAGGTCCGGTGTATGGACGGCTAAGCGGCATGGACAACACCGCTATCGCCACGTTCATGGCGGGCAACATCCTCGCCGGTGTCGTCACGCAATATCCCATTGGTTCGCTGGCGGATCGGATGGATCGCCGCGCTGTGCTCGCCGGTGTGTGTGCGCTCGCCATGGCATGCAGTCTGTGGGTGTTGCTGTGGGTTGAGATGCCGAGTGCGCTGCTGCTGGTGCTGTCCGCGCTAACCAGTGGACTGGTGCTGACGATCTACTCGCTCGGTGTGTCGCACGTCAATGACCGGCTCGAGCCGGCTGAGATGGTTGCAGCCAGCAGCGCGTTGTTGCTATTGAACGGTGCCGCCGCTGTCATCGGACCTATTCTGGGAGGCGGTCTGATGGGTGCCTATCAAGCCTCGGCGTATTTCACGACGCTCGCGACGCTGACGGCCGCCTTAATGATTTATTGCCTATGGCGCAAGACGCGACGCGCATCGGTGCCTGCCGGGCAGCGCGGGCCTTTCATCAATGCACAGCCAGAGACCAGTGCGGTGCTAGTCGACCCACCGCACACCGAAGTCAAGGTCGACTGAGTACGATACCGCGACATTCCCCAAACCCGATCGCCACACGGCCGACTTTGGCTGCTGTCGCTCGCATGATTACTTCATCGCCGTCCTCCAGAAAGGAGCGGGTTTCGCCACTTGGCAGGGTGAGCGGTGTCTTGCCACCGTGGTTGGTTTCCATCAGGCTGCCGAAACTGCCGGCTGACGGTCCAGAAATGGTTCCAGTGCCTAACAAATCGCCGGCGCTGAGATTACAGCCGTTGGATGTGTGATGTGCGATCAGCTGGGCCACCGTCCAATAAAGGTTGCTGGCTGGTCCGACACATAGACGCATCGGCGGCAGTTGCCGCTGGCGCATAGCTGCGCTGGCCAGCAACACTTCGAACTGGATAGCAAACGCGCCATGCGCCTGATCCCAGGCAGCTGTGAGGTAGGGCAGGGGCGCAGGATCGCCAGCGGGTCGCGCAGGCTGGGCGATACGAAATGGCGCCATGGCTTCCGCCGTGATCACCCAGGGCGAAATCGTGGTCAGGAAGTTTTTGGCGAGAAAAGGTCCGAGCGGTTGATACTCCCAGGCCTGCAAATCGCGAGCGGACCAATCATTGAGAATGCAGAAACCGGCGATTCGGTCGACCGCGTGATCGATAGGCACGTTGGTACCTAACGCGTTGTCACCCGCGATCCAAACGCCAAGCTCGAGTTCGTAGTCAAGCCGGCGACAGGGTCCGAATTCCGGCGCTGGCGCTTCTAACGGCTTCCGTTGTCCGTTAGGTCTGACAACGGCGGCGCCGGAAACCCGAATCGAGGACGCCCGCCCGTGATACCCGATCGGCACATACTTGTAGTTCGGTAGTAAAGGATTGTCGGGCCGCAGTTGCAGGCCGATGTTGTTGGCGTGATGGATACCTGCGTAAAAATCGGTGTAGTCGCCAATCCGCGCGGGACTGTGCATGTGACATTGCTGGGCAGGCCGTAAGCATGACTCGATGGTTTTTTGGTGCGAACGGTCGGTCAATAACTCGAACAGGTGGTGTCGGAGCGAGCGGCGGTCGGACGAGGGGCGCGCAAACAAGTCGTTGAGGGTCGGTTGTGTTAGTGGCGAACGCAAGGATTCTGGCAACAGAGCGGCGACGCTGGTGGCCGCCAGGTCAAGTATCTGATCACCGATAGCAACGCCGATATGCGGCTCGCCGCCGACCGTCGAGAACACGCCGAGTGGCAAGTTCTGCACGGGAAAATCGTCCGACGTGTTAGCACTGTCAAGCCAGCTGCGCGCAGTCGCGCTATGAGTGTGATCGATCAACGCGGACTCATTCGCTGGCATGGCTCGCGTCCTGGTGCAGCCATGCCGCGTGTGTTGGCGCTTTTTTGGTTCGGCTCCATTCCTCCAGCATCAGAGGCGCGACGCGGCGCAGCTCGGCATATTGCGCCGCGGTGCCGATATTGCAGGCGAGTTCCAGTCGATGGCCGTTCGGATCAAAAAAGTAAATAGATCGAAAAATTCCATGAAACGTCGGGCCTAACACGTTGATACCCTGGGATTCAATGTGGGTCTTGGCGGCCAATAGCGCGTCCATGTCAGGCACTTCGAATGCCAGATGCTGCACCCAGGTCGGGGTGTTCGGGTCGCGACCCATGTCAGGCTGCTGCGGCAATTCAAAAAATGCCAGCACGTTGCCGCCGCCTGCATCGAGAAACACGTGCATGTAGGGATCGTAGGCGCCAGTTGACGGCACATGGTCCTCCGCAAAGGCTGTCGTGTACTCCATGCCCAGCACGCGTTGGTAGAACTCCACAGTCTGCTTGGCGTCCTTGCAGCGATAGGCGACGTGGTGGATGCGAGACAACTGAAACGGGGCACTCATGTTTTGGCACTCCGCACATCCAGAGCACCGCGGCGCACCTGGTCGCGCTCGATCGACTTGAAAAGCGCAGTAAAGTTGCCTTCACCGAAACCCTCGTCCTTTTTTCGCTGTATGAACTCGAAAAACACCGGGCCGATCACCGGGCCCGAAAAAATTTGCAGCAACAAACGCGGGTCCCCATTCTGCGTTGAGCCATCGAGCAGAATGCCCCGCTGCTGCAACTCCGCGACAGGTTCGCCGTGGCCGGGTAGGCGCTCCGCGAGCATGTCGTAATAGCTGGCATTGGGTGCGGACATGAAAGGCGTGCCCAGTGTTTTGAGTCGGTCCCAGCATGCTAACAAATTGTCACAGGAAAAGGCGATGTGCTGGATGCCCTCGCCATTGTAGGCGCGCAGGAACTCATCGATCTGTCCGCCGCCAATCTTGCCTTCTTCATTGAGCGGGATGCGGATCAGGCCATCGGGGGCAGTCATTGCGCGGCTTTTCAGACCCGTGTACTCGCCCTTGATGTCGAAGTAACGGATTTCGCGAAAGTTGAAGATGCGCTGATAGTAACTCGCCCAATGGTCCATGCGGCCGCCATACACGTTGTGTGTTAGGTGATCGATTATGCCGAGACCCGCGCCGAGCGGATGCCTGTCTACACCGTCGAGGTAGTCAAAATCGATGTCATAAATCGAGAGTGCGTCACCGTAGCGGTCGATTAGATAGATGATGGCACCGCCGATGCCGCGGATGGCCGGTATGTGCAGCTCCATCGGTCCGGTCTTGTTTTCCACGGGCTCTGCACCCCGCGCCAGCGCCTCGTCATAGGCCTTGCGGGCATTGCGTACGCGAAAGCCCATACCACAGGCGGACGGTCCGTGTTCCGCGGCGAAATACGCGGCGGGCGAGCGCGGCTCATAATTGGCAACCAGATTGATCTCGCCCTGACGCCACAGGTCGACATCCTTGGAGCGATGGTGCGCTACCCGGGTGAATCCCATTTGCGTGAATACCGGCTCCAGCAGACCCCTTTGCGGCGCGCAAAACTCGACGAACTCAAAGCCATTGAGGCCCAGCGGGTTGTCGAACAGATCCGTCATAGCGGGCTCCGGGAGGATAGTGTCAATTGTTACTATCCTCCCAGATTGCGGGGAATAGTGTCAATTGTTACTATCTTCGCATGCGCATCCCCCGTCTGCAGCTCGCCCGTTTTTTGCCCTATCGCCTGTCCGTTACCTCAAACCTGGTCAGCGCGATGATCGCCAGCCGCTACCAGGACTTGTTTGAAATCAGCATTCCGCAGTGGCGCGTTATTGCGGTGATCGGCGAACATGGCAGCGCATCGCAACAGATCATTGGTAACGTCACCCGCATGGACAAGGTGACGGTGAGCCGAGCTGCCATCAGTCTGGCGGCACGCAAGTTGATCACGCGCAAGATTGATCCCAACGACAAGCGATCGCAACGATTGGCACTATCACCGCTCGGTAAGCAACTTTACGACTCGATCGCCCCCCGCGCCATGGAGATGGAGTCCCAGATTTTCTCTTGCTTGTCGGTCAGGGACCGGCGAATGCTGGTTCGTGTGCTGAGCGCTATCGACGCCCGAGTGGATGTCATCGCGGCAAAAGGATAATTGTTCCGTCGGGAGTGCCGGCCTATTCAGACCTGCACGATCGAACCAGCCGCAGGATGAATGATTTCAGAACCGTTCGCCGTGATCAGCGTCAGGTCCTCCAGATGCGCGCTGCCGCCGATTCCCGCCTGCAGCACCGGGCAATCTACCGACAACACCATGCCCGGTTCGAGGTTGACGTCTCCGAGGCCGACAGCGTCGGTGTGATAAAGGCCAACGCTGTGCGGACCGAATGAGACAACGAAGTCGTGACCCGCTTTACGCAGCGTATCGCGCCCGATCGCCGTGAGCTCCGAGAAGCGAACGCCGGGCCGCATGGCGTCCTGCACCGCAGACCAACCTAACGAAATCGCCTCAGTGGCCTTTTTCATGGTGGCCCGGGGCTCGCCGACGAACACGGTACGCGCGAAGTCGCCATGGTAGCCCGCGCCTTCGCTGACGGCATCGAACAAAAAGGCGTCGCCGTCGCGCAGCGTGCGATCGACACCTTCGGCAGAGACGCCGCCGATGACCATGAATACACCGCGGTTGCCACGTCTGGCGGCTTCCGCATAGAACGTGGCGCGTAACTCACGATAGCTGGCGCCGGCACGCGCCGCGCTGGCCGCCGCCAGCGCCGCTTGCATGTTGGCGGTGGCCGCGAGCCGCATCAACTGCAGTTCACGGGCAGACTTCACCAGCCGGATGCGTTTCAGCGTCTCATCCGCTGACACCGGCGTCGACGCCAGGCGAGCGGTGCCGAACAGCGTCGCCAACTCGGTGGAGTCCACGCCGATCCGGCCGCGGTCTAGACCCATCGCGCGCAGTGCTTTGAGTAGTGCGAAGTCGGCATCCGCGCTCGCCGGTTGGCGTGCAATAGCGGCCTGCACTACCGTCGTTCGACTGCGCTCATAGGTGCTCAACGGCTCGCGGCCGGCATCCTGAAAGATGGTTGAACCCGCGGCAGGCGGTTCAAATTCAAAGCGGGCAGCCTTGGCCGCAGCGAGCTGCTCGTAGTCCGTTGGCCCGGTGAACAGGTACATCTGGAAAGGATATTCGTAGCCGTTATCGGCTAACAGATAGTAGTGCGCGAATTCAGAGGTGACAATGCCGATCGGCTGTTGCTGGTCACGGGCTAACAGCGCGAATGCGGTGTTGCGATAACCCATCCGCGAACTCACTGGCCAGAAGCCGGTCAAGTGGTAGACGTTGATCGGATTGGACAGCACAAGTCCGGCGAGATTATCTCGCTCCATCATCGCATACGCCCGCTCGAGGTTGATCGGTGGCGCTTTACGCAGGATTTCTGACGGCGAGAGGCCGGCGGGCAGAGCTGAACTCATGACAGTTGATTTCGTAGGGGAGTTGGTGACACAGGCCGTGACCCCAGCCGGGATGCCGGCCAGTGCTGCGACCTTAAGAACTTTTCTGCGATCCATGCTCCGACCCTATCAGAACTCGAAGTTGACGCATAGGCAGACAAATCTTGGTGCAATCGGTGCTACTTCGAGGTTAGGTATATTCACGTAGCATTTACGTAGCCTCGGCAACAAATCCCAATAGACGCAACAGTCAGTAAGCGTTACGTATTCTGCAGCGGCGATCGCCGCACCATTGGTAGCGAAATCAGTATTCCGGTTTCGTTGCGATGAATAAAGAAACCGCCGTCATGGACCGCCGTTCAATGGTTCTGCGGCATTCGGCATGGCGGCGCCGAACTCGGCAGTCAATCCTGCACCTTGAAGTTTGCAGATTCACAGGGTTGTCACAATCCTTCGGCAACATCTGCGCCCTTTGAAGCGGTAGGGCAGACCATCCACATTGGAGTGTTGCAATGATGAAGGGAATTAACGCATCTCTCGTGGCGGTGGCCGCCGCTCTTTTGCCGTCGGCCGTGTCAGCCGAAAGCTCAACCTTAACTTTTACGAAGTTGTGGACCTACAGTCACGCGCCGATCGCCGGCCAGGTGTCAGAAATTCCGGCATACGATCCGAAGACCCGCACGTTGTGGATTGCCGGCGTGGTCGGCGTCGACGTTCTGGACGCTGCAACGGGCACTCTCGTCGATCACATCAGTACAACGGTTTACGGTTTCGTCAACAGCGTGGCGATCAGGAACGGTGTCGCTGCGTTCGCGATCGAATCCAGCCCGCGCACCGAGGCAGGCAAGGTGCTGTTCTATAGCACCCGTAGCCGCACACCACTGGTCGGAAATAACCCGGTCATTGTGGGTGCACTGCCCGACATGCTTACATTTACCCCGGGAGGCAAGCAGTTACTGGTCGCGAACGAGGGTACACCGTCAATCTATGGCGCGCGCATCGGTACCACGGTGCCGCGCGTCTACGGCGCGGCTGCGCTGGACCCTGTTGGAAGCGTTAGCATTATCGACGTCAAGACGCGCACTGTCATTGCGACACCTGGCTTCGTCGGTGTCCCGACCAGTGGCAGTCACTTGCGTATTGGCACGGGCATGGACTTCGAACCGGAGTACATCGCAGTCGACAAGGATGGCAAGAGGGCCTTCGTCACCTTGCAGGAAGCTAACGCGATCGGCGTACTCGATCTGCGCCGCAAGGAATTCACCAGCGTTATTGGCCTCGGCGTGAAGGACTTCAGCCTGGCGGGTAACCAGATCGATCCGCTGAACAACGCGCCTGCGCCCATCGAATTCATCTCGCCAGCCGTGAAGGGCTTTTACATGCCCGATACCATTGCGGCCTATCGGTGGCACAACCGCACACTGCTGGTAATGGCGAACGAGGGTGATTTTCGCGAGGATGACGGTGATCGCTCCGCTGCGAGCACAGTAGGCGCCATCGCACCGCTGAACAACCTGCGCATTTCCAATACCGAATCTTCGCCCGGTAACCTGTTCGCCGTCGGCGCGCGCTCGTTTTCCATCCGCGATACTAACGGCATCCTGGTTTACGACAGCGGTGACATTCTCGACAAAGAGGCTGCAAAGCGTGGCATCTACGACGACGGACGTAGTCGCGACAAGGGCGTCGAGCCGGAAGGCGTTGCGGTGAAGAAAATCGACGACCGCACTTACGCGTTCATCGGCCTCGAGCGCACGCTCAAGGCCGGCGTAGCCGTATTCGACATTACCAACCCGCACGCCGTCTCGTTCATCGACATGATCGTGACGGATGGCGATGTTGCACCGGAAGGCCTGGTCGTGTTCCGCAATCGTGGCGGCTACCACCTCGCGATCGCCAACGAATCTTCAAACACGACGACGGTCTATCGTCTAACTGACGAGCACGACGACGAAGACCAAGGTGAGGACGACGATAGCGACCACGACCGCTGATTGCTTTACCGGCGGCGATGCCGCGACTCTTCTGTTAGCCCTGGTCGCCGCAGCGTCGCGGTAGGACAACGTCTTAGCTTACCTTCGTGCCCCTTTCTTGCCATGCGCGCTACTTTGAGCGCTACGGTGCGGGCAGGCAGAGGTCGCAGTGGCTTATGAGCGCGGACTAGGCCGCTTGTACGGTGATGCGACCGGGCGTTCGTGTGCGACCGGATGCGGCGCGGACGCGGATTTCGATATTGCTACCGAGGGATGTCAGGTAGCCCATTAAGCGTTCCACCGAAACTCCATCGAGTTTGCAATTGCGAAGCGCAGACACTTTGGGCTGGCTGATTCCGAGAATCTTGGCGGCTGCCACCTGAGTTAGGCGTCGGGAATCCAACAGGCGATTGATGGCGACCGTCAGACTCACTTTGGTGTCCCGGTCGGCCGCATCGGGCAATCCGAGATCGGCAAACACTTTGCCCGAGCTTGGCTCTATGTCGCTGCTTCGATTTTTGACTTTCGCCATATCTCACCTCGTGATCCGCTTGCGCCGCTCTCAGTCGCATTGCGATCAATTCAATATCCTTCGTCGCCGTTCGCTTGCCACTTGGCGACTTCTTCTGGAAGCTGTGCAGTACGTAGACCGCATGCTCCAGACGCACCACGTAAACGGCTCGAAAAGTGTCGGTCCTAAAAGCACTGAAGATTTCCAATACACCAGGACCCAAGCCTTTCCACCGCTTGCGGCATCTCCAGCAAGTCGCGCTTGCTGGAACCTACCCAGATCAGCGGCTTCTCATGCGTAGCCAGTTTGGATCTTATGCCTAATATACCTAAAAAGAAATACTATATCAATACGGGAATAATGGCGAAACTATGTGAAAAGCGAGTCGAGTCGTCCGACGTCAGTGTCGGCATCCTGTTGGCGTTGATGGTTCGTCAATCAGATGGCCTTGCAAAACGCCAGCGGCCGACAGTGGCGACTGCCGTGTAGCGCGTCGTGCCGGTCGAATACTTTCGTGTAAGTATGTGGGCCATAACGTGACTCTTGAGGCTGCGATGATTGTCGTAGCCTTGCCGTATTCTCAGCAAGTGATGAATTAGCAAGAATCCGCAGAAAAAACGCATAAATTCTAAAGCCTGAAAAGCAAGCGAAAAATGACGAAAACGCCGTAAATACTAGCGTTTCCGTTGTTAGTAAATTGTCGGTCGCCCCGATGATGGATTGGAGCGACTCTGCTAACGCGTGCAATGAAATCAATGGCCTGTGGCGCTTTAAAACTCCTCGCCGCCTTTACGTCGCCTTGGCAAAAACTGAATTGTGTTGGCAATGGTGTTTGACTCGAAATTGACTACCGCGAATGACTACTAAAATGGAATAACATCCTGTCACTCTCGGGTCAGGTCGGCGACCGTGAACACCATGGCGAACCGTTGGACAAGATTGCATCATGACTAACGAACTGGGCGGCCAATCGCTCTGAATTTTGCGTCAAGAATGCCCGCTCGGGAGGCGTTAGGTCGCGAAACGCGTCAAACCGGAATCGTTCAAAAATCTCGACCGATTGTGATTCCTACGCGGCGTGGCGATATGGGAACCAGAAACAAGCTTGGGCAAATGCGTGGATTGCAGGCCGCGAATCGGCCGGCCTCGCCGCGTCGGTCAAATACGTTTTGCAGAATCAACTCAGCACGCCAGTGACCGCGAGTTAGCCCAGCGCTCAGGTCGGTACTGGCGTAGCCTGGCTGTGCGCCTAAGAGTTTCGTGGCTCTGCCGTCTATAGCTGACAAGACGTCGCTCTGGCCAACCAAGGCGGCCTGGGCGTACGCTGGAAACCCGCGCATACTGAACTCATAGCGACCGGTCAGACTGCCCTTGATTTTCGGCGATATCGGCAGACGAGCGCCTGATGGCGCACGGATTGTGTTGGGCTGCGCAAACAGCACGGTACCGTCCGGTGCGCGCACGATGTTAGCTTCGGCGCAGGTCTGCGACGGGCTGGGAAATGTGCAGACGTTAGTTGTGACATGGGCATGGAGCGCGGTCAGGCCCGCGGACAACGTGAGCCGGTTGGTCGCGCGCCAGTTAATCTGTGCCTCGACGCCCTTGATTTCAGCGCGGCCAGCGTTCGTCAACTCGACAATATTGTTAGGCCCGAAGAGCGCCAGCTGAGTGTCCTTCCATCTCTCGAAGAACAGCGCGCCATTAAACCGGAGCCGATCGTCGAACCACTGCGTTTTCCAGCCGATTTCAAAGTTAGTGAGATAGTCGGGCTGGTAGGGCGGCCGTGTGCGGACGCGATTGATGCCTCCCGGCCGGAAGCCGGTGGACCAGGTCGCGTAGATCATGCGATCCGGATCGAACTGATAGGTCAGGTTAACGCGGTGCGTTTCGCCAGAACCCGTGGCGCGGCTGTCAATGTTGACGCAGGGCCACAGCGTGCCGGTGGTCTGCGTGCCGTCGAAGCAGATCTGCTCGCCGCTCGGGGCGGTCGCGCCGTTATAGTTGGGTCGGCCGTTGTAGCCAAAAAAGCCGTACACGGTATTGTCATAGGCAAACTGGCGCACGCCGGCCGCCGCTGTTAGCGTATCGGTGAGCGCGTAACTCCAGTCGGTGTAGATCGCCCGGTCACGGTCCGTGCGGCGCTGGGAATTGAGATACTGCACGCCCGGCAGATTGCTGATCGAGTAACGGTCGGCGAGTCCCGCGATTGCAAACTCGCTGCGTATCTCGTCCGCCTGGCGCTGCAGAAATAATCCTGCGACGCCGTGCAATCGCCATTCGCTCGGCGCCATTATCCGCAACTCCTGTGATTGTTTAGAAAAGCGGTCAATGAGCACTGCTCGTTCCGCAGGGGCGATAAGAATTCCGAAATTGTCGCGGAAATTGTCGCCGAAGTAGCTCGGATACGCGGATTGTGAGTAGTAGACATCGTAGTCGAATGTGTAATCCGAGTAGTCGGTGGTGTTGTCAACATTGCGCCTGAGGTAGCCGGCGGAATAGGTCAGGTCGAAATTGGAGATCCGGCCCTCGATGGTGAGCGCGGCCAGCCACCAGCGGTCGCGATTGCCGTCTGGCATGTAGCGCGACACGTTCAGATCGCCACTGCTAGGTTTGTAGAAAAACGTGCCGTCGTAAATCTGCCGTTGCGCCATGACACTCGGAGTAATGGTCCAGCGATCATTCAGGTCGATCTTGAGAGCCGCGCGCGCGCCCACGGTGTCGACGTCATTGAAGCGTTGCCCGGCAAGTGCAGCGTTGTTGCGCGCGATCCCCGAGGTCGGAAAAGTCTGCGGCGGCCCGATGACGTTGTTGATATAACCGCCGTCGTGTTCCACATAGCCGACTAGCCGGACGGCGGTGTTAGCTGTCAGCGGGACGTTGACGAAGCCCTGGACGAGGGCACCTTCGCCGCCATTGGTAAACGTATTGCCGGTAATTTCGATCGCACCTGAAGTTGTAGCGGTATCTGGCTTGTTAGTAATGAGCCGCAGCGTGCCGGCCATCGAACTCGAGCCAAACAAAGTGCCCTGGGGCCCGGACAGAGCCTCGATGCGCTTCATGTCGTAAATGTGGAGGTCCAGACTTTCAGCGATCGTCGCAACCGGCATCTCATCGACATACACACCGACCAGAGGCTGCGAGCCGACACGCAGACCATCGGTACCAGTGGTCACGCCCCGGATATAAAGTTGTTCCTGGCCGGGGCCGCGCGTCTGTGCCGCAAGGCTTGTCATGTATTTTGCGTAACTGTCGAAACCGGACACCTGCAGCTGCTGTAGTTTCAGGCTGTCGAGCACCTGGATGCTGACGGGGACGGCTTGCAGGTTCTCGGCGCGACGTTGTGCGGTGACGATAATTTCTTCAAGGGAATTTTCGGGTGGCTCGGCGCCTCGGGTGTAGTTGGCAGCCAAAATCGATGCGACCACTAAGCCAATTCTGGCGCGCAGGTCGCCACTCGACTGGCCGTCGCCGTTTGCGGCACATCGCTGAGCAGACCTCATTCGAAGACCCTTATCGGATTCGGCGACCGGCTGCATTCTAAAAGCGCACCCGCTGCGGCCTGCGTGGATTTCCGACGAAAGCCCGGAAAAATGAAGTGAAACCGCGAAATCGTGGAGCGAAGGGCACCTTGCAGGACGCGGGGAACCCTCAAAGGCCTGTCTTGGCACGCCTCGTGTTACTGCGCGGCATGAATCAGGGCCCAGTTGTTGTTAGCATACAGAGGATGGCATCCGATATACCCACAGCGCCGGACTTGAGCCTCTGGAACCTGTGGCGCCGCCGACGCGAGCTGTTCGCGGGCATTGGTTACACGACTGTCGTGACTTTTGGGCTCATGACCTCCTGGGGCCTGTCCACCTTTCTGTGGGCGCTGATCGATGAGAGTCCAATCCACGCGGCGCAGGGAGCCGCATTCTTCTATGCCAGCATGATGTTGCATCAGTTGCCGACGGTGCCGCTGATTACGGTCGCGGTCAATCTCGCGCCGCGCACGGGCGCAAAAAGGATTCTCTATCTGTTAGCTGCCTGGTTCCTGGTTTGGGCCTTTTGCACTTTCCTATTCCATTTGCACGGTGACAACCCGGGATTCAACAGTCAGTATGCTCTCATGGTGGCGATGATCGTCGCAGCCTGCAGCTATCGCAGCACGGCGCGTACTGCAAGCAGCGCACTCCTGCAGCATCAGATCGATGGGGCGGCGCTCGATTCCGATATTAAGCGCGCGCGTCTCGACCTGTTGCGCGCTCAAGTCGAACCGCATTTTCTTTTCAACACGCTGGCGACGGTGCGTACGTTAGCTCGCATCGATTGCACTGCCGCGGCGGACATGATCGACAATCTGATGCGGTATCTATCCGAGGCGCTGCCCAAGCTGCAACAGGACGAATCGACGCTGGCCGAAGAGATGCAGCTGATCGAGGCCTACCTGCGCATCCACCAGATACGTATGGGCGCGCGTTTGTCCTATCAATTGAAGTTGCCGGAGCAGCTCCGCGCCGAACGCATTCCGACCATGATGCTGCTGACGTTGGTCGAGAACGCCGTCAAGCACGGCATCAACCCGGCGATCGATGGCGGCTACATTCACGTCACCGCTAGCCGCGAATCGGCCGCTCTCGTGCTACGCGTGGTGGATTCGGGTCGCGGCATGGTTGCAACTGAAGGTCATGGCACGGGCCTGGCTAACATCCGACGGCGGCTGACAATGCTCTATGGCGATGCAGCCACATTGTCGCTTGCGCGCCCGCCGGCGAGCGGCGTCGAAGCGACCGTCTCGATACCACTGCGGCGAGCGTCATGAGCTACCTGCGCGGGATCGGCAAGGCCCTAACGTGGCCGAAGCTCCTGACGACTCAAGTGCTTGCGCAGATCAGTGTGCTGATGGCGGCTGTCGAGGAGGGTCGCTGGGGCCAGTGGATGCAGCACGAGAGCCTGCATAACGCAGCCGCGGCGGCTGCGGCATTTGTGCTGCTGGTCGTCGCGTTGATGGTCGACGAGGCCATGAAGGGCGGCGCGCCGCCACGGCGCGCATTTCCCATTGCGATCGCGATTTCGATCGTCGTTTCATGTGCCATGACCGATTTAGTTTTGCGGTGTTATGAGCTGGTATTTCACGTGCCGCCAGTCGTCTTCAAAGTGCGCATCATTATGGTAGTCGTCTACGGCGTCGGTTTCGCGACGGTCGGTGCCTTCGCAATGCTGGTGTATCTTAACAGGCGCACCACGGAGCGCATGCTCGAGCGCGTTCGCAGTGCCGAACTGCGGCGCATAGAACTGGAACAACAACTGGTCGCGTCGCGCTTGGCCGCCGCGGAAGCACAAGTTGATCCGCAAATGTTGTTCGCAGCGCTGTCCGACATACGCGCGAGCCTAGACCGTGAGGCGCCTAACGCCGACACGAAGTTGGACGAACTCGTGCAGCGTCTGCGCCGGGCGCTTGCCGGCACTGTTGTCGCCGCAGATACAGAGACCGGCGGCGCAATCGGAGCGGCAGGCCTATGAGCGCGCCAACAGCCGTCATCGCCGAAGATGAGGCGTTGCTGCGGACCGAGATTAGGCAGATGCTTAAGGAACTCTGGCCAGAGCTGCGGATCAGCGCCGAGGTGGCCGACGGATTGCAGGCAGTTGAGGCGTTAGATAAGTGGGCTCCTAACGTTCTGTTTCTCGACATTCAAATGCCGGGCATGACGGGCATTGAAGTGGCGCGTAAGGCGAGCGGTCGGGCGCATGTGGTGTTTATCAGCGCCTACGACGCCTATGCGCTGGAAGCCTTCGAGCAGGGCGCGCTCGATTACATCCTGAAGCCGGTCGACGCGGAACGCATGAAGACAACCGTCAAGCGCCTGAAACAGCGGTTGCGCGAGCCGCCGGCGGATCTCGGCGGTCTGGCCGATCTGCTGCGGGCCGCGGTAGACGGCGAACCGCGTTACCTAAAATGGTTGACGGTTCCACAGGGCGGCGAGCTGCGGGTTGTGGCAGTGTCCGAAATTCTCTATCTGCGCGCTGACAATAAGTACACGACTATCGCGACGCGAAACGCGACCTACCTGCTCAATTCTTCGTTGAAGGAGATGCAGCGCAAGCTCGATCCGGCCATGTTTTGGCAGATTCACCGCAGCACTGTAGTGAATGTGGGGGCGATCGACACCATCTACCGCTCGTTCCGTGGCAGCCTGGAAGTGAAGCTCAAAGACCGCAGCGAGTTGTTGCCTGTTAGCGCAACGCACGCCTACCTGTTCAAACACTACTAATTCTACTCAGGGCCGCTCAGGGGCGGTTAGTTCGCGCCCCGATTCTTCGTTTTCGCTCCGCCGAAGCGCGATTTCGTCGGAAAGCTGCTGCGAAATTCGGCGCATCCGATCACTGTTCAGCCTGCCTAAACCATTACTAACAAAGGAGCTGAACATGAAACCGCATTACACCATCGTCCCTGTGCTCGCCTTTTGGATCAGTGCGACAGCTGGCGCCGCAGATGCGCCATCCGCACGCACGCTACCCAATCCTGTGGTAGCGGAAAAATCGCTGACTGTGAAGTTGAAAGATCTTGATCTCTCAACCGAAGCCGGCGTCACGGTAGCCACAGGTCGCCTGCATGAGGCGGCGGTCAGGGCTTGTAATTACACAACAGATCTTGGTGACTACGTGGTTGGGCGCATGGAAATCCATCGCGCCTGCGTCAAAAAGACGATGGCTAAGGCGACTACGGCGCTGGATCAGCTGCACTATGCCGCGCGGACGCGAGGTGCCGCACAGCTCGCCTCCAGCAAATCGCGTTAGCCGCTGCTGGCGCGCTGTCCGCTCGAGTTACAAAGAGTCCCAGAGCGCGCGAATGGGCACAGCGTGAAGTCGATCGCCAAAGCTCGCACTCACCTCACCGTCGTAGAGAACGACGCCCCCAGCGAATTTTTTGCCCGCAACGTCCTTGAGTTTTCGTAACCCTGTGAAGTCCGATGCGCTTACGGATGCGGACGACTTCACTTCCACGCCTGCGACTTTACCAATGCCCTGCTCGAGGACGATGTCAACCTCGATGCCATCGCGGTCACGAAAATGGTAGAAAGTTATTGGCGCAGTGCGCCAACTGGCCTGTCGCCGAAGCTCCTGCAGAACAAAGGTCTCTAACAGCGGTCCGAGCATTTCGCGATTGGAGTGGAGTGCTTTGGCGTCCAGATCGAGTAACGCGCAGGCGACGCCGGTGTCGCCAATGTGCAGCTTGGGCGTTTTGACGAGTCGGCTTAGGCGGTTGCTATGCCAGGGCGGCAGACGTTCCAGCAAGAACACGCGCTCCAGGACGGTGACATAGTCATGAATCGTTTGCCGCGTTAGCTGAAAAGGACCGGCTAAATCCGCAACATTAATCAGTCGCGCAGTATGACTCGCCGCCATTGCGAGCAGTCGGGGTAAGGCATCGAGCGAGCGGATACGGCTCAGGTCGCGGACGTCTCGCTGCACCTGGGTTTCGACATAGTCGCGGTACCATGCAGAGCGGCGGGCAGGTGTACGCAGGGCAAGCGCCGCGGGATAACCACCTGCCGCAACGCGAACGGCGAGGTCCGGTCCTAACGGTGAGATTGTGCGCGTGCGAAATCCGCCATTGAATAGATGGTCAAGAAATTCTGGCGAGCGACGAGCGAGCTCAGACTGTGCGAGCGGATGCAGACGCAGAATTCCCATTCGGCCTGCTAACGAATCGGCGAGCGTGGGCACTAACAACACATTGGCAGAGCCGGTGAGGATAAAGCGGCCGGGCTTGCGTTGCCTGTCGATCACGTCTTTCAAGGTCGTGAACAGTTCTGGAACGCGTTGCACTTCGTCCAAAATAACTCGTTCTGGAAGCCCCGCAACGAAGCCAGAGGGATCCTGCTGTGCTGAATGACGTAATCCGTCGACGTCGAATGAGAAGTAGCCGTAACCTCGGCGGTCACCCACGGCGCGGGCGAGTGTGGTTTTGCCGCTCTGGCGCGGGCCATGGACCAGAACTGCAGGTGTGTCGGCCAGTGCCTCGCGCAGGCGAGGCGCCAGGCCACGGGTATACGAGCGGCGCATGGTGGATCATAACCATGGGTAGCGGCTAATCGCAAGGTCAGGCGGCGGCTAATCGCTAAATAGATGTGCGGCTAATCGCTAGATTAGTCACTATTAAATCAACAGGGCGCAGGATGAAATCCATGGTACCTTGTTGTTTAAGTTGTTAGAGATTCCGTGATAAATTGTGCTAACAGAACATAGATAAAAACTATTGAAAAATAATATTCTATCAATAGCACCGATGATGGATTGGACGAGCGATCAATAAATTTTTTTCTACTTCAATGCCTTGGCGTTTCTACGGAACGCTTGTCTCCTTTACGTCCCCTCAAAATCCGTGAAGTACACTAATTCTATGCGGCGGATCTCAAAACTTTGATCCGCTCTGCGATGTAGGCCCGCCGACCTGACGACTTCACGAGCTCCGTGTAGTCCTTCAAGCGCTGCCACTGCAAGCGTCGCGGAATTGTGAGCTCGGGCAGGCTCGAGAACACTCGCGATCTTCCGGGCGCGAGATAGAGCAGGTCAAACAGCGCTTTTTCGGGCGTCGCTATCTTCGCGTCCGAGCGGGACAACAATTCGAAGCCGATAAACAGCTCCGGAGGCATGCGGTGGAAGGAGATTGTGCCTAGAGGGGTTCGGAGTCGGCGGGGACGGGCGGGCGTGACTGCGTACGTAACTGATGGGACCTGTTCGATCAACCCATGGTGAAACAGCGCCGATTGCAACGAAATGTAGGATGGGTAGGGCGCAGAAATCAGTTCCGGCAATGCCAATCGATCGATCTTCTTGTTGATCAACCATCGACCACGGCTGAGGTGGACGATCATCTCCTTGCTTGCAAGACGTCGGAGGATTGTGGTCGCGTTGCTAGTCGCCACCTGCAACAGCGCGGCCGCGTCGCGGGATTCGATGACGGGCACGCCAAGCGTTTGCAATCGTTGTAAGGCTTCGATCTGATTCATGACCCTAACGCCTCCAAACCGTTGACCACTTGCTCTTGTAGTTCGCCCCAGGCCTTCCGGCTTCCGTAGTGTTCCTGGTACTCGGGTTCCAGATAAGCCAGGACCTGTCCGGCGAATGCGTCATAGTCGACCGCCAGGGCATTGTCGATTGCAGCGGCCAGATTGCCGGCTGCGGCCTCCGGTAGCGGCACCTCAGAACCTCCCGCGTCCAACAGCAGCTTCAGATCGAACACATCCCTCGATTGAACCTGCTCGCGCAGCGCCAGGGCAGATACCTTTTGGGCAAATGCCGTGTGCACGGAGTAGTGCTGCACGATCACCGGATATAGGCGGTAGGTTCGGATGATCCCCGCATCGACGGGTTCCACAGCTTTCTCGCCTTCTAAACCGCGCCGCGAGAATTCGATCTTGGTCGGCACTTCGGCCCCAGACTCTGTCATGCGCAGAGTCAGCTTCCAGCGCTGCGTTGTTGCTGTCTGCTTGGGCATGGATGACCTGCCTATCTCGATGCCCTGCGCTCGTAGCCCTTGAGCGAATGCTTGGGATTCGATCAGGTGATTCACGTTGTTCTGAAGCGTCCCGACAGCCATGGTGTGGATGTCCAGATCCATGTCTTCCGAGTAGCGGATGCTCTTGAGAAAGAACCGTAGATTGCATCCGCCCTTGAGGGCGAAGAGGGATTTTTCCACGCGCGCGCCAAAGGCCCTCAGGAACAGGAGGTGGAAGATTTCGATGATCTGGCGGTCAGTCCACATCGTTTCAATATTACGCGCAATCGACACTTATGTCGACTACACGTAATGTGAAAAGGTTGGCAATTCAGGCTATGCGCCAGCCACCAGCTGCGATAATTCCTTTAGTTCAGTAGCGGGCCTCAGGCGGCTTCCGAAGCAGTCATATCGGGAGTCATATTGTTTAGTTTTGCAACGTTAAGGACGGCGGAGTGGTGAGCCCGCCGTCCTTTTTCGTTGGGAGACGAGCAATGCAAAGATGGGACCGATTACAAGAGAGATATCTAGAAGAGTACCGAGCCCGGGGGCGATCGGAGGCGACGAACCAGCATGTTCGCCGGCAACTGGAGGACTGGGGGGCTGGCTCAAGCGGCGCCGGTCGCGGGTCGTGCTGGAGCGCGTCGACAGCCAACTGCATGTGGACTACATCGAGGCGCGGTCCAACTTCAAAGCCAAGTCAACGGTGTACGGCGTGCTCTCCAAGATGCGCGGTCTTGGAGACTACCTTGTTAGGGAGCAAGTCTGGGCCAGTAATCCGCTGCGCTGGATGCATAGCGTCGAAGTGGTTTGCGCATCAAGGGTCGACGGCGCGAGATTGGCTATTTCCGCACCGCGGAGCACGCGGCTTACGGGTAGGACTCAGCGGTCAAGAAGCTCGGGTTTGCTCGACCGCTCAACCATGCGCGCCGGCCATCGGCATTGGCGATGGGATTGCCATCGCTGGTCGGCGAGCACTGGCGACCGTGGCCGGGTCTCCCGAAGTCATACCGCGTATCGAATCTGGGCCGCGTGCAGACTGTTCCGAGTGTCACGTCGAATGGCCGACGCATCGTGGCCCGTTTGCGTCGAGTCACACCCAATATGCGCGGGCTTGGCTCAATCAATTTGTTAGGACGGAGATTTT
>JAYVJR010000039.1:0-3399 GCA_043769085.1 Gammaproteobacteria bacterium | reverse complement strand
GGTCATTCCATGTAAGGAGGGAGCAACGCCGTAGCCGGGCATTTGTGGCCTAACCCCTTGGGGCCGGCTGGATTTTTCCTCTGGCTGCGTCCCTCCTCGTTCATGTATCTCGATACACATCACTTGTCGTTCCTTGCCAGTGAAAAAATCCGTCTCGGCCGCGCCCGCGTTACCTGTGCAGAGCTTCCCTAGAGCAAGCGGTGCACGCTGCCATTCTTGGAGCGCGCCCGACGCGGCCCAGTACCGCTCGGTGTGCTAACATTCTCCGCTTGAGCACCCCAGACGCGCGACGACCTTTGACTTCACGCAGCAGTGGCTGGGCGCGGCGCGTGGCTGCCGCTGCCTTGCAGCTCGGCCTGTCTGCCGATGCGATCTCGGTTCTTTCTTTGGTATTCACGGCGCTCGGCGCCATCGCCCTGTTTCAGGCGCCACCTCCCTGGAATCTGCTGTTGTTAGCGGTTGGCATTCAGTTGCGACTGCTGTGCAATCTCATTGACGGCATGGTCGCGGTGGAAGGCGGACGCAAGTCGGCCTTCGGTGCGCTCTTCAACGAAGTCCCGGATCGTTTGGCTGACTCAGTTTTCTTGGTCGCGCTTGGTTACTACGTCGACATGCCATGGCTCGGCTGGTTTGGCGCTCTGGCGGCCGCCGTCACCGCGTATATCCGGGTGTTAGGCGGCACCCTGGGCTTGGCCCAGGACTTTCGCGGCCCCATGGCCAAACCGCATCGCATGGCGACAATATCCGTTGCCTGCCTGATTGCGATGGCGGAATACGGGTGGCGAGGCAGCCAGCAGGCGCTTGTTTGGGCGGCGTGGATAGTGGCTCTCGGCGGCGTTCTAACCTGCGGCACGCGACTGAAAGCCATTGCGCGGCAGTTGCGGGACCGTGCGATGACGACCTGAACATGCGTCCCAGCAGCCTCATCCTTGTCGTCCTGGTGAAGTTGTTGGTCGGAGCGTACGCGCGCTGGCGCGCATCGACGCCGAGCGACGCGCAGCGGATTTACTTCGCAAACCACACCAGTCATATCGATACGCTGGCGCTCTGGGCGGCGCTGCCTCGTCGTTTGCGCCGGCGAACTCGACCGGTTGCCGCGCGCGACTATTGGGGTAGTGGATTACGAAAGTACATAGCCACTCGGAGTCTTGGCGCCGTGCTGATTGATCGCGCCCGCGAGGATCCCGACAGCGATCCACTTGAGCCATTGCGCGAGGCATTGGCGGCCGGCGACTCACTCATCATTTTTCCGGAGGGCACGCGGGGCAAAGATTTGTTGCCGCAAAGATTTCGCGGCGGCCTCTATCGTCTGGCGTGCGACTGCCCAAGCGTCGAACTTGTCCCGGTGTATCTGGAAAATCTTTCACGCGCGTTACCCAAGGGGCGTTTTCTGCCTGTGCCGATGGTTTGTACGGTGCGTTTCGGCGCCGGACTGCAACGCGTTGACGAAGAATCGCGCGATGCATTCCTGGAGCGCGCTCGTCAGGCAGTGATAGAGCTCGCGCCGCAGGGAGATCGCGCATGAGACTGCTAGATCGCATTCAACCCGAGTTCTGGTGGCTGTTTGGTGGGCTGGTGGCCTTACTCGCGGTTGCGTCGACCATTGGGTTGGTACTGGCCCGTCGTGAGCAACCGGTTGAGAAACAGACTTCGATCGAGAACCTTAACGATCGCATCAATGCCTGGTGGGTCATGGTGGCCTATCTGGCGGCGGCATTTCTGTTAGGGCCGACTGTCACGCTGGTATTATTTGCACTGCTGTCGTTTTTCGCACTGCGCGAGTTTATAACGTTGACACCCAGCTTCGAAGGCGACCGACTCGCGTTGTCGCTGGCGTTTTTTACCATTGTCCCGGCCCAGTACTTTCTCATTGGCATCGACCGCTACGGTACGTATGTAGTGTTTATTTCCGTGTATGTGTTCCTGCTGCTGCCGGCAATTGCTGCGATGGCGGGGGATATCCGGGATTTTCTGACCAGGGCCGCTAAAACACAGTGGGCGCTGATGATCACGGTGTACTGCCTGAGTCATGCGCCGGCGCTGCTTTTGTTGGATATCCCGGGCTTCGCCGGGCGTAACGCCTTGTTGCTTTTCTATTTGCTGTTCGTTGTCCAGATTAGTGACGTGATGCAGTACGTCTTCGGCAAGCTGTTCGGCAAGACGAAGATTGCGCCCACGGTGAGCCCGTCGAAGACGGTCGCCGGATTCGTCGGCGGCGGGCTGAGCGCCGTCGCATTCGGAGCAGCGATGTGGTGGATTACGCCTTTCACGCCATTGCAGTCTGCGGCCATGGCCGCGGCGATTGTCATCATGGGATTTCTTGGCGGGCTAACGCTGTCGGCCGTCAAGCGCAGTCTTGGCGCCAAGGACTGGGGGGTAATGATTGAGGGTCACGGCGGCGTGCTCGATCGCGTCGATTCGATATGTTTCGCAGCGCCGATTTTCTTTCACCTAACACGGTTTTTCTTCGTATGAAATCGGCCGAGGTCCAAAAAATCGCGCAAGGCTGGCTATGAGCGCTGTCAAAGTATTCAATTTGGGCGCACGGGCCGCATCCGGACGCGACCTCATCGAAGCGCAACGCCTGCACCGGTTGCTGATGCAGAAACCAGAACAGTATGCATTGACTGGGCCGACCTGGCGCTCGGCCCAAGGTGACGACGGCCTACAAAATGAGGGCCTAAATGAGAGCAAGTTGTCGCTGTACCTGCCGAGGTCGCAGGATCTCGCATCCCCATTGCCGGTGGCGGCTTCCGAGGTGGCTGAGCTTCAAATCGATGACTGCGCTGATGTGGCTATGCTGTCGCAGCTCCCAAGATTCATCCATTTGCGGACACTTCGACTTGGCGGCGCAGGTTTCATTGCATCATTGGAGTGGCTGCCGCCATTGCCTGCTTTGCAGGTGCTGCGCATCGACGGTTTTGGCCGAGGTCTCACTTCGCTCAAGGGAGTGGAGTCATTGACATCGCTGGTAGCACTCGCGTTAGATCCGCGCGACGGACGCGCTACGGTCGAGAGTTACAATCCTCTCAGCGCGCTGTCTGAACTTCGTTTGTTAGTACTCCCTGCATTGACAGCCGCTGACCAGTCGCTGCGTCCGCTCGGCTCGCTACAAAAACTGGAGTGGTTTCTGGGCACGGCATATTTCGGAATTACTGAGTACGAAGAGCTAGCCGCGCGCATACCTGCATTGCGATGTCCATGGTTCAGTGATCTCGCTTGGGAACTGTTGTAGCGGTTGCCGAGTCCTGAGTGGATGCAAAGAGCCGTAGCACTATCGATCTTATTGTACGCGCAGGTTCTAGGGAAGCTCTGCACAGGTAACGCGGGCGCGGCCGAGACGGATTTTTTCACTGGCAAGGAACGACGAGTGATGTGTATCGAGATACATGAGCGAGG
>JAYVJR010000038.1:0-5324 GCA_043769085.1 Gammaproteobacteria bacterium | reverse complement strand
CTGCGGCACGTGGCTACGGATCGAGTGCGCGTCTAACAATACGACCGCCGGGTGATGCGCCCGCAACCTGTCAATCTGCCCGCTCAGCGCAGCGTGATAGGGATCAAAATACCGGCTCCGCCGTCGCGCAACTTCCGCGTGCTCTGGAACTGCTCCGTCCCGGTACAGCGACACGCCATCGAAGGTTGTCTGCGGACAGAGCCCCGTGGTTGTCTGACCCGGATAGAGCGACTGCCCTGACGGATCGCGGTTGACATCAATCACAGTGCGTGAAATCCGACTGCGGACGATCGTGGCCCCCAATTGCTTTGCAAAGTCATACAGTTGATGGACATGGAAGTCGGCGTCGCGCCGAGCGACCGCCAGCGACAATAAACCCGTGACATCATCCGGAATATCCAATCCCGCGTGCGGGATGCTAACAATCACGGCTGCGTCGCCCGCGTGGATATCCAGCATCACGATTCTTCCGCGAGCCGGCCGTTCCATAGGCGGGCGTGCAACGGATTGGCGCCGATGCGATAGACCAACTCGGCCGGCCGTTCGATATCCCAGATCGCCAGATTGCAGGACTTGCCAGCCTCCAGAGTGCCGACCGTATGCAGCTGACCCAAAGCGCGAGCGGCCTCGCGCGTGACTCCCGCCAGACATTCATCGACTGTCAGGCGAAACAAAGTTGCAGCCATATTCATCGCCAGCAGGATGGACGTCAGCGGCGAAGTGCCCGGATTGCAATCGGTTGCCAGCGCCATGCGCACTCCCGCCGCGCGCAATTTGTCAATCGGCGGCGCCAAAGTCTCTCGTGTGAAGTAATACGCTCCGGGTAACAGGACTGCGACCGTACCGGCATGTTGCATGGCCGCGACGCCATCATCATCGACATATTCCAGATGATCCGCTGACAGCGCGCCATGTTGCGCCGCGAGCGCCGCACCATGACTGTTAGACAATTGATCGGCGTGCAGTTTGACGGGCAGGCCGTGCGCGCGTGCCGCCACGAACACACGCTCAATTTGCTCGCGGCTGAATGCGATAGTCTCGCAAAACCCGTCCACCGCGTCGGCCAGGCCTGCGCGTGCCACTGCAGGAATCAGGATGCCGCACACAAAATCGACATAGCCGTCCGCATTGCCGACAAATTCGGGCGGCAGCGCGTGCGCACCCAGCAGACTGGTCAGCACCGTAACGCGTCGAGCCTCACCCAGTCGCCGCGCAGTGCGCAGAATTTTCATTTCAGACTCGAGCGACAATCCATAACCGGATTTGACTTCGATGGTGGTGACGCCTTCTGCTAACAACGCATCCAGCCGCTGCAGCGCGCCTGACAACAACGCGTCCTCGCTCGCATTGCGCGTCGCTCGCATGGTCGAGAGAATCCCGCCACCCTCGCGCGCAATGTCCTGATAGCTTGCACCGGCCAGTCGCAACTCGAATTCATGGGCGCGATCACCGGCATAAATCAGATGCGTGTGGCAATCGATGAGACCTGGGGTGATCCAGCGGCCGTGACAATTGACTGTCTCCGGCGCCGCGAGCCGGGGCGCAGCCTCGCTGGACCCCGCGTAGACGATCCGACCGTCGCGGCAGGCAACGACGCCGTCCGAGATGTTGCCGGCAGCGCTCATCGTGGCGAGGCGTGCGTTACGCCATACACGATCGCAAATCAAAGTGGCATCGGTACTCACAGGCCGCATCATTCGCACATCGATTTGATTAAGTCTAGACATTATACTGTCGCCCTGTAGGGAGTCTCGATGCCAACCTTGTGGTCCGCAACCGCGCTATTGCCGTCAGGCTGGGCCAACGACGTCAGGATTACCTTTGCCAATGGTCTGATCACCGCGATTGACATGCGCACGCCGGCGCGGCCCGGCGATGAATGTCACGCGATCGTTCTTCCGGGTCTTGCTAACGTACATAGCCACGCATTCCAGCGTGGCATGGCGGGACTCGCGGAACATCGCGGCCCCAGTCACGACGACAATTTCTGGAGCTGGCGCGAAGTCATGTACCGGTTTCTGGACCGATTGACGCCAGATGATGTCGAGGCCATCACCGCGATGTCCTATGTTGAGATGCTCGAGTCTGGTTACACCCATGTCGGCGAATTTCACTATCTGCATAACGATATTTCGGGTCATCGTTATCAGGATCCCGCGGAGATGTCGGCTCGCGTGTGCGGCGCCGCACATGCCACTGGCATCGGCCTAACGTTTCTGCCGGTTTTTTATGCTCATAGCAATTTTGACGGTCAGGCGCCAAACCACGGGCAGCGCCGATTCATCAGTGATCTCGACAGTTTCGCGACGCTATTGGACGCATGCAAGCCGCTGCTCGCGGATAGCGATGTGCTCGGCATCGCGCCGCACAGCCTGCGCGCAGTGACGCCAGACGAACTCGATGCACTGGTCGCACTGCGGCCTAACGGGCCCATCCACATGCACGCCGCGGAGCAGGACAAAGAAGTCCGCGACAGCGTTGCATTCTCGGGTGAACGACCCGTTCAGTGGCTGCTCAATCATCAAGACGTCGATGAACGATGGTGCCTGATCCACGCCACTCATCTGAGCGAGCCTGAAACCGACGCTTTGGCCGCTAGTGGTGCGGTGGCTGGCCTATGCCCAGTGACCGAAGCTAATCTGGGCGATGGCATTTTCCCCGCGGCGCGGTTTCTGGCGGCCGGCGGCCGGATAGCCACCGGAACAGATTCCAATATTTTGATCGATCCCGCCCAGGAACTGCGCGCTCTTGAATACAGCCAGCGGCTCGCACACCAGGCGCGCAACGTACTGGCATCGGCGACGCACACTTCGGTCGCGCGACGACTTTTCGGCGCCACGCTGAGCGGCGGCGCACAGGCCATGGGCATCTCACAGGGACTCACGATCGGTAATTCCGCCGACTTTGTTAGCTTGAAGGCGAATCATCCTGGACTTCATGGGCAACGCGGCGACCTATTGCTCGATCATTGGATCTTCGCCGCGCGCAACACTTGCATTGACTCCGTTTGGCGGCGCGGCCGCAAACTGGTATCGGACGGCAGACACCAAGACTCTGACGCCGTCATGTCGCGATATCTTAAAGCGGTTGACCGAATACTGGCCGAATGACGCTGATCGGAGGTCCTAGCGTTCGTTTGGAATGCCTTGCCGCACAACGTGCAGGCCCTTGCGCGGAGTACTTACTGCCAATGTACAATCTTGAACTATTCTGACAGGACGGATTCCATGACATCGAATCAGACACTGGCCTTCTTGGCTGCGACGTTGCTCACCGCAGGATCGCCATCCGTGCAGGCCGAGGACAGTCACTACACGATCGACCCAACGCACACCTTTCCCAGTTTTGAAGCGGATCATATGGGCATTTCTGTTTGGCGTGGAAAACTCAATCAGAGCAGCGGCAAGGTCACGCTTGATCGCTCCCGGCGAACCGGTTCTGTTAGCATTTCGATCGACTTGAAGAGTGTCGACTTCGGGATGGACGCACTGAATGTTTGGGCCATCGGACCCGAATTCTTCAACACCACCCTGTACCCATTCGCGATCTATACGGGTCGCATCACCAAATTCAACAAAGGCTCGCCAGCCCAGGTAGACGGCGACCTAACACTTCATGGGGTCACTCGCCCGGTGCGCCTTACCATCCATTCTTTCGCCTGCAAGGCGCACCCGATGCTGAAGCGGGAGTTGTGCGGCGCGGATGCGTTCGCCAGATTTTCACGCGAAGACTTCGGCTTGAGTGCTGGCAAGGACTACGGCTTCAAGATGGATGTGGTACTTCGCATCCAGGTCGAAGCCGTTAAAGACGATCTTTAGCCCTCATGCACTTTGCGCGCCCTTGCGCGCACCGCGACTGCCAACCAGCGGCACAGTTTCAAGCACCCAGTTTCCCTCCCAGCGCCTGCGCGGCGAGGGAATCGCAAAGGCGGTGTCCTTATCATTGCGGCGGGCAAATTCATCCCAGTCGATTCGCCAACCCATATCATCAAACTTTGACAGCCATTGGCGGTAGGCGACCACCGCCTTGTCAGCCGGCATCAGGACTTCCTTGGTATTGCTGATAGGGGTGCGCGGCGGATAGACATTTTCTAGAATATCGATGTCTTGTTGGGCAATGACCTTGTTGCGCGCGTGAATCGGTCCATCGTGTTTCGGATCCAGCATGAAATTACGCATATTCACGAAGAACACACGCGTGTGATTCTGGTCGATCGGCTGTTCTATAAAATACTGCTTGAAGATCTGGCCGTCGCCCACATTGATTTCGGTGATCATCGCGTTAGGACCGTGAGTGCCGCTGCCCGCAAACAATCCACCCGCACGGGTCTGCGCTTCACCCCAGGTCTTGTCCTGCAAGCCGGGCGCATCGAACCGGTGCAGGAACCACATACCCCAACCCTGATCAAAGTCGCGAATCTCATAGTCACGCACGCGATAGGTTTCGCGGTTGATGCCCTTGAAGCCGTGCGTGGGATGTATAAATTCGTTGTGCGCAGGATCGAGTCCGTTCTCGATCGATCGTTCGTAGTAGTAATTGAGATCCAGAGTGATGACAGTGTTAGCACGCCAGCCCGGTTTATCCCATTCCGGAACTTCGATCAGCGGCGGCCGCTCAGCCTCCGGAAGATCCCCCAGGAAGGCAAAGACAATGCCGTATTTCTCGACGGCTGGATACGCATCCACTTTGGCACGCCCGGGCGGCTTGGCGCCGTAGCCAATGGACGGAATAGCTGCGCAGCTGCCGTCGGCATTGAACTCCCAGCCGTGATAGGGACAAACGACAGAGTCTTTGACAATGCGCGGCTGTGACCCCAGCTCCCAGGGACCGGAGAGCGATCCGCCGCGATGCACACAGGTGTCGCTGAGCACGACCGGATCACCTGCGCCGTTGCGATACACCGCAAAATTGAGGCCCAACACTTTGACCTTTTCCGGCTTACCCGGACTCAGGTCTTCGCTGCGAATTATCGGATACCAGAAATTGATGTACATACGCGCGTCCCGGGAGATACAGGTCGCAATATCGCGCAAGCCAGCACGCGCAGCAGTGAGGACAAATGCTTATATCACTGCGTTAGGCGCCGAAATGCACCCGCACGATGGACTGAGCACAATTACGCGCGGGGCCGCCCGCCGCGAGCAATGCGCTGACCATAGGGACTTCAAACCTGCCGTCGCCACCGGTGACAACCCCATTTTGGCCGGCAAACTGGTTCGGTTTCATCTAGGGAAGCTCTGCACAGGTAACGCGGGCGCGGCCGAGACGGATTTTTTCACTGGCAAGGAACGACGAGTGATGTGTATCGAGATACATGAGCGAGG
>JAYVJR010000037.1:0-26197 GCA_043769085.1 Gammaproteobacteria bacterium | reverse complement strand
GACCATGCTGCGTCGGTCGCGCCTGGTACCCGGGCATTTGTGGCCTAACGCGCCTCGCGCTACCTGTGCAGAGCTTCCCTAGGTCCTCGCAAGTCGTCTGGCGAATTCCGGCGTCCCCGTGTGGATGTATCGATTTTCACGGGTGCGTGTCGGCGCGGCCGCCGCCGACCTCAAGGCCTATCACGGCGCCGAGTTACCCTATGTTTTCGGCACCCACGATGCCTGGCTCCCCACCAGCGAGTCCGACCGACGCCTGGGGCGACAGATGATGAAGGCCTGAGTGCAGTTTGCGCGCAGCGGTAATCCCAATTCGAAGTCGCAGCCCGTGTGGCCTGGCGTCACTGAGGTCGGCACACAGGTCATGGATTGGAATGATCCGGCGCTTTGTCATATTTATCGGCAGCGTCTCGAGGCCTTGTCCCAGCGATAAACAGGTTCAGGCGCCAGTCAGCTTGGCCGGCCGATGATCGGAGCGTGACCGTTGCGAAACACGCGCGTTCTGAAGGAGATCGACATGAAGACCACACTGACATTCGCAGTTCTCGTGCTGGCTGGTTCTGCCGCAGTCTCGGCCGAACCACGCCAGGGCGGACGACACCAAGATAGCGACCGTAGTGGCGGCGAGCCTGCTGTTAGTTCGGAGCAGCATAGCCGGGGGGAACAGCGCTCGCGCGTTGCGCCCGCCCGTGACGTTGATCAACGAGGCGGCGATTTTCGAGGCACTGCGCCGCGCGCAGACGTGCAACCGCGCAACGAATCGGCGCCGCGCAATGCGCCGCCGCCGCGTGCATCGAATCCCAGCCGCTGGCAGACTGACCCGAATCAGCGCAACCAGGCCGATCGTCAACCGGGTTCGCGTCATGATGATCGCCGTCATGATGATCGCCGTCATGACGACCGTCGCTACAACGATCGTTATGCGCGGAATTACGACGGTCGCTACGACGGTCGCCACGACGGTCGCCACGACAACCATGATCGATTCCGCGACCGCCGCGGCCGTGTCTGGAACTACCAGCCGCACTGGTACCAGAGCTATCGCAGCCAGTACTTTCGCCACGACGGCGGACGCTATTTCGGACGCAATCGGTTCAGCATTGGCATATATCTGGTACCGCGCGGCTATTCCTATCGCCTGTGGCGCACCGGTGAGTTTCTGCCCTACAGCTACTATGATCGTGGGCGCTATGAGCTCGGCGACTACTGGCGCTACGATCTCTACGAGCCGCCGTACTGGGCGCGTTGGGTGCGAGTTGGCAACGACGCGTTGCTGATCGATCTGGACACGCGTGAAGTGATTGACGCGGTGTACGACCTGTTCTACTGACAATTCTTGGCTATTTGTTAGCTCTGCGCGCGACCCCCGGAAGGGCGCGCCAGACCCCACGGCTGTCGACCAACAGCGCTGTCAGATACAGGCAAAGCGCTAACGCCAGCCAGGACCTTTCGATCGGCTGTGTTGCGTGGTGTGGGGCAAGCAGGGCGTCGACGCCCGTAAATGGCCAGGGTTGCAGCAGGCCCGCCTGTTGCAGGGCCGTCATTGACTGGCTGACGCCCCGGCCGCCATGTTCGGCAAAATCATTGCGCAAGAAAAATACGTTCTTGGTGGTGGCGGCGGCTGTCACGGTGAGTTTCAACAGCCCGGTCGTCTTGGTTGTCGCACGCATGCGAAATCGCCCTGGGGCATATTTTTCCAGGGTCACGGGCAATTCATCGCCGGAGGAATTCTGCAGCGTCACGGCTGGCATTGTTGTATCGCGCCATTCGGATGCGTTGCTGATATCGATGTCGGCCACAATGTCCGGCATCACTGCGCCAATTTTTATGGATATGTTAGCTTCGCCGTCGGTGCCTGACACCCAGGTCGCGAGCCCTGCAGCAAATTGTCCGAAAAGCGCCCACTCGGCCCAGGCCGGAGCCCAGCCGCCTGCGCCCGCCGTTAGGACGGCGACGCGGCCGTGCTCCACGTATCGGCCTGCCAGCAACGGAGCGCCGCTCGCCGTGCGCAACCAGACTTGGGCATCGTCTCTGCGACGCGTAAGTGCATACGCTTGTACCTCCGGCCAGGAAGTGACTTCAAATTGCATCGGCGGCGCGAGCGCGACCCGTGTTTCTGTTGTGCCACGTACTATGGCAGCACGACGCGCGTCCACGCCGGCACGCATGAACTGCGGCAATTCGGCCACTTCCGCGACTCGCAAAACCGCGCCGCCCACTGGTTCAAGCAGTTTGCGCAATGATTCGACCTGCGCATCCTGACCGACGGCCAGTGCAGTGACTTCAATTCCCGCGCGTTGCATGGCTGCGAACTGCGGCGCCAGGGGTTCGTTTTTTGCGAACCCATCCGTGACCAGCACCAGGATGCGTCTAGGTTGGGCGGCCAGGGCGAGAAGGGTACTCGCCTGCCGCAACGTCTCACTCAATTGCGTGCCGCCGGAGGCCTGGGTGTTCCAGGCCTTTTCAAGTGCAGATCCGGCCTGACCGGCGCTGGTCCAGCCTAACGCCAGGCGTGGCATTACATCGAAGAACATGACGGCAACTTGATCGGTGGGTGGTTGTGCCCGAATCGTCGCGAGCGTTGCGGCGCGCGCGTAGGCGAGGCGATCAACGCCGCGGGAACGGCTGTCCATGCTGCCGGACGTGTCAATGGCAAACAGCAGGGCCGCGGCATTGTTGCGACCCGGTGGTTCGATCGTAACCGGCAGCAGATCCTCCAGCTGTGTGCCGCGATAGCCGCCTGAGGCAAACGAACGCGGGCCTGCTAACACCACGAGGCCGAGTCCGCGACGCCGCACCGCCCAATCAACATCGCTCCAGAACTGCGCACGGGGTGCAGATGCATGCACATCATCGAGGATCAATGTCTGATAGCGCTCGAGCCGTTCGCGCGCTATGGCAAAGCCCCGCGGCGAATGGCGATCCACTTCCCAGCCGCCAGCACGCAGGCTGCTCGCCAGCGGCGTCTCACCCTGCGCCAGCAGCAGTGCGGCGGGCGGCCCAGCGACATTGATGATCGCCGCCGGTGTCCGCGTGTCTAACACCGCCCCCGACCGTGAATCAATCAGTTCCAGGTTCAGAAGCCGTGCACCGCTACGCCGCGTCGTTAGTTTCGACAGCAACAATGACGGGCGTTCTTGTGCCGGCACTGCTCTGGTAGCGATCGTTTCATCGTCGAGTGCGGCGCGCAGCGTCAGGTTGCGGGCGCCTGCGCCGACGATTTCGGCACGCAGGCTGAAGGCTTGCTGTTGCTGCACGTTGGCGGGCAGGTCAAGCGAGCCGATGTGCGGATCGATGGGTCCTGCGGTGGGCGCTATGTACACAGGTACGCCCGATTCGCGCGCCTGTTGCAACGCCTGCATCATGGTGCCGCCGCTGTCTTGCCCGTCGCTGATCAGCAGCAGAGCGGCATGCCCAGCATCGACCGCTTGCGGCAGGGCCGCGCGGATCGCAGCGCCGATATCCGATCGGCGCATGTCGAGCCCCATGGAAGCTGGCGCATCGGTCGCATTCGCGCCAAGCACTTGTGCTTCGCCCGCGAACACCACGGTGCTTGGCTCTGCACCAGAGTACTGGCGCGCTTGATCGCGCACGGCCTGCCAGCGGCGCCAGGCAAGTCCCTGCGGCATACTGTCGGACAAATCGATCAAGCCGATCAACTGCGGCAACTGCTGCCCGGATCGCAATGACGGCAACAGCCACGCGCCCAGCAAGGCCAGAATCGCCAAGCATCGCAATACGATCGCCACCAGCCGGTACCGGGCATCGCGACTCATAAGCCCACTTCAGAGCGCCCGATGGCGCGCGACTGGCGTGTGGTGGCCAAGATATCCCACAACAGCACGCACAACACGGCTGCTAACAACCATGCGGTGATATCAATGGGCTGCGCATCGCTGCGCACACGCAACGGGTCAGTGGTTTTCGGCAGATGCGTCGCAGCGATCCGAGTCGCTACACGGTCGACTGCCACCCTGGCAATTCTGTCGAGCTGCGCCTGGCCTGACACGGTATCCAGTAGCGTGGCGATCAGCAATGCAAATTCGGGTTGCCTACTAACAGCCTGGCTGTCGAGATCCAGAATAGTCTGCACCTGCCGGACCTTGGCATTCGTGACACTGACCAGTGGCGCATCGCCGGTCCGCAGCAACACCTGGTCCGCCGGTCCAACAGCAAGCCTCAAGTCTTGCGCCCGTAAACCGGCGGGCAGAGGTACCGCCACCCCGGCATCGATCGCCGCTTGCGACCACAGAGTGTCCGCAGCTACGACCTGTGAGTTGCCGCTTCCCAATATTGTGAGCTGCGCCACGTCGGTGGCGGTCGCGGCAGCAGCTCCACAGGCGACATGCAACTCTGCGCCGGCCGTGTCAGCGATCGCATACTGCGGGTGCGCGGCAATTGCCTTGCGCAGCGCTGTGCCACAGTTCGCCGATACCGCGACTCGCTGGCGCCGAAAGCTGTCGGGATGCAGCGTCAGTGAATCATCCAGTTCGAGCGCGTCGCCGGGATTCAACCGCGCCTCAATCGCCGCTTGCGGACGCGCGATGTCGAGGCGGGTGCGCAGCACTTCGTCGGGCTGCATGCGCAGCGTGCGGCGCAGCAGCAGTTCTTTGCCGGCAAACAACTCGAGCGTCCGGGTCGCGGCGCTGGCGCCATTGTTAGCCACGTTGACCTCGAGGGCGAGCCTGGATGCCGTTTTCAGGTCTGGACGCGCCGCCAGTGCTAACAGCGCCACGTTTTCAGTGGTCGATCCGGTAACGAACACGCGCGCAATGCCCGCTTTGCCGGCCCAGGTCGCCAAACCCGCATCAGTTCCGTCAGTCACCAGCCAGTGTTCGGAATTTCTATCGAGTGTGCCTATGGCGGGCAGGTCAGCCTCGGCAGCTCGCGGTCTCAGGCTGCTCAGGCGAGTCAATGGCAGCTGTGCTTGGGAACCGCCGAGCGTGCGCAGTGCAAACGCCCGACCCGGCTGGCTCGACGCAAGCGTCTGTACCTGAGCGACGCCGAGCTGCCACCGTTGCTGGCCATTATGTTCGCGAGTCATCATGCTGAGGCCGTCATCCAGCCAGACGATCACTCGCTTGCGCTCAACTGTTAGCAACGGAGCGGCTAACGCAACTGACAACAGACCCACAAGCAATGCCCGGCGCCGCCAAGCAGGATCCGCATATTGCGCCCGATCGGCCGCCTGGCCGGTCTCACGGTTGAGCTCCCAAAACACAAGGCTCGCAACCGCCAGCGGTGCGCCATGCCCGCGCGTGCGATGCAGCCACCAGATTGCCGGCATCAGCAGCAGCCCTAACAACCAAACCTGATGCGCGACTGCGATCAATGCCGGACCCCGCGGAGTAAGTGATGCATAAGCGCCCCGCGCCAACCTGCTCCGGCATCGCTAGAACTGAAATGGATGGCCTCGTTCGCGCAGTAGGCGCGCAGTGCATGGACGCGCGCCGCATAGGCATGCTGCGCATTCTCTTGTTGGGCGGCGGTGGGTACTGCATCCAGCTGTGCGTTTGATTCGCGATCAATCAGCGTCAGATGCTGATTCAGCGGCAGACGCAAGTCGCCAGCACATGCCAGGCTCAGCGCGTGCAAGTCCACACTGCGTGCGCGAAGCATCGCCATATCGCGCTGCATATGGTCCGCGCGCAGGAAATCTGACAGCACGAAGCATGAGCTCTGCGTGTGGATGCGTGCCGCGCAGCTCGCAAGCTGCGAGGCCGCGCCGCGGGCGAGCGGCACCAGCGTCTGCAGGCGGCGTGCCAGGAGCGCATATTGTCGATGGCCGCGCCCGCACGGCGCGCTCGCGATAATGTCGTCCGCGAACGCCAGCAATCCCACCCGATGCCCAAGGTCAATCAGCGCATAGGCGACAGCGGCAGCGCATTGCACGGCCGCTTGCCATTTGACGGCGTTAGCCGACGCCATCGACGAGCTGGTGTCCAGGCAGATCCACCAGTCGCCGCCGGACTCTGCCTGTGTCTCACGCACGACCAGCTGCTGTAGTCGTGCGGATAGCCGCCAATCGACGTAGCGAAGTTCGTCGCCGCTGCGAAATTCGCGATGCTCGAGGTATTCGAGGCCGGCGCCTGCGCGACCGCGGACGCGGCGGGACCCCGGCCGCCGCGTGTCGGGATTGGCTAACAATCTGGCTGCCAGATGCGAAAATGCCGCCAGCTCACCAGCAGCTGGCAACCGCGTCATGACAGCGTCCGCGACCAGGCCTGAAGTACCTCTTCGATAACCTGGTCGGTTGTGACACCTTCGATCTCGGTCTCGACGGTCAGCAAAACGCGATGGCGCAGCACCGGCCGCGCGACTGCCGAGAAATCTTCAATGTCCACGTGCACGCGCCCGGCACGCATCGCGCGTACCCGGGCGGCGCGCAACAGCGACTGCAATGCGCGGGGGCTGGCACCGTAACGCAGGTAGCGCTTGGCAATAGGGCTGCCGCCCTGAGGTTGGGTCGCCAGAATCAGCGAGATCGCTGCTTGCTTGCAGGGCTCCGAAATCAGGACTTCGCGGGCGACGGCCATCACCCGTGAATACTCATCCGCTGTCAGTACGGGTTGCAGTGTTGAGACAGGCTCCTGGTCGAGCGAAACGTCAAGCATGGCGCGCAACGCCGCAGCATCTGGATAGGGCACGAGGATCTTGAACATGAATCGATCGAGCTGCGCCTCGGGCAATGGATAGGTGCCTTCGAGTTCGATCGGGTTTTGTGTGGCGATGACAAAAAACGGTTGTGGCAAACGGTGCAGCCTGCCGCCGTAACTGACTTGAGCTTCCTGCATGGCTTCGAGCAATGCCGCCTGCGTGCGAGGCGTGGTGCGGTTGATCTCATCCACCAGCACTGCCTGACAGAAAATGGGTCCGGGCCGAAACAGGAAATTCTGCTCGCCGTTCTGACCGCTGGTCAGGATGTCCGATCCGGTCAGGTCGGCGGGCATGAGGTCTGGCGTGCATTGCACGCGGCCGAATTGTAGCCCGAGAGCTGCGGCGATTCCTTTGACCAGATGAGTTTTGCCAAGACCGGGCAAGCCTTCTAACAGAACATGTCCACCGGCTGTCAATGCAATCAACAGATCTTCGACCACCGCTCGCTGCCCAACCAGCACCGACTGCAAGGCTCGGTCGACGCGCCCGAGTTGCTCTGCTGCGCGTTGGAACTCATCATTCGTGATGTCGGGTGAAGTCATGGTAGAGGTTCCTTAATGGCTACGTAGCGGCGCATCAACTCGACTGCGGACGGATTGAGGGCTCGTAATGATGAGTGCGCGGCGCCAGTGGCGGGCGCGACCCGACGTGCGAGCTGTGCCTGACGTCTGTCGTAGTCGCGATCGGTACCGAGCAAGCCGCCGACAGAACTTGCGAAGCCGTTGCGATCGTCTGCGCCGTCAAGACCCAATTCTGGTACGCCGCCAATCTCGCGGAATCGTTCTGTTAGCTGCAGATTTGGATTCGCGGGCGCCGTCTGCAGCGATGATCGGCCGAGACCCGCTCCGGCGCCAAGACCGCCCGTTGCTGCCGCGTCGCTGCCCGCCGTCACACTGGTTCGGGTCTCGCGTGACCGGACCAACTGACTGCCAGGGTCATCTTCTGGCGGCGCCGAGTCTGCCGGCAAGTCAGCTGCCGCGCCCTGCGTGGCAGAATCGCGTGATTCTGTTAGTAATGCGCGCCGCAACTCATCGCGCGCCGTGCTCGGAATCGGCCCGGGGTCGGCTTGCGACGCAGCGACAGCGGCGACGCCGGCGGCCTTAGGCGGCTGTAGCTGACGACCATTTGCCATTACCACGATGCAGCAAAAAAGTACGCAGCTGGCTGCCAACCAAAACAAGCGCCATTGGCCGGGCATGCTCAAAGCGGCGAGCTGCGCGGACGACTTGTGCAAGGCCGCCGCAGTGCGCGTTTGCAGGCCCAGCTGTGCACGAGCGCTGGCCGAGGCGCCGCCCGCCAGCAGAAAATCCTGCCAGGTCGAAAAGAGCGACGCGCCCGCAAGATCTCGATCGATCCACCATGCAGCCTGCTGCGCCGTTGGACGCGCCGCAAGGCATGCCAGTGTGGCAAACAGCCATGGGGTTGGCACAATCAGCAGTACCAGCCACGCTGGCAACGACACGATCAGGATGTGTGTGCCAGCTGCAAGAGCTGCCGCCAGAGCTGACGTTGCCGCAGCAATTTGTAACCGCCGCAACGACTGCAACCACCACAAGCGTCGGATCGCGGCGGCCACGAATGACTGTACAGATTTCTGCAGGTCGTTCAAACCAACCACCCGGGCAGCAAGGCTGCGCGGTTCGCCCAGGCCAGCGCTGCCAGGCCCGCGCCCAATGCGAAGCCAGCGGGATCCTGACTGGGTGTCAAGGCGAAGAACCGCCGCAACGCCCAGCCGATCGCGTATGCCAGGCCTGCGGCGGCGAGCAGTGCCAGTTCTGCCAGCAAAACCCTCTGCCATGGCACGGCGACGGCCGCCGCACCGAGAACTACCAGCGGCAGTGACATCCAAACCATGCACAGGATCGTCTGGCCACCGTTCGACAGCGGTTGGCGCAACCCGAGCAGCGGAGCTAACAACAAGGCAACCAGCAAGCGGGTGAGCCACAACGCATCGAGCAGCGCCACGCTCGGCGTTATGGTCTCGAAACCGTTTCTCAATGCAAACTGCACGGCAGCCAGCCACCAAATGGCGAGCAATGTGCCGATGGCGAGGCCCAGCCAGCCACCAAACCGCACACTGATCACAAAACCGCCCGTGTCAGCGGCTGGCGAATCAGCAGCCAGCCATTGTCAATGGGCGGCGAGTCCGGGCCGCGCATGCCGCTCAGGTCCAGTACTAACAATACACCTGCCTCATCGTAAGCGAGCCGCTCGGCCGCAAGGCGCTGAGCGCGATCAGTCGGTGGCTGACCGGTGCTAATGTCGACGGCGACTTGTCCGAGTGGTCCGACATTGGCAATGGCGTATTGCCTGCCTCGATACAGCAGCCAGGCTTTCGGCAGCGCTGCGGTGCGCGCATTGCGCAGAATCAGTCGGTTGTTAGCAGCAGCGGTAACCGTTGCCGCGCCCGCAATCGGAAAGGAACCGTTAAATTGCAGACTGGATTCCGTCAGCAACTGGGTGCGTAACTCAGCACCGACCATGCGTTCTGTCAGCGGATCCCAGCGTAGCGAATTGCCTTTGCCGGGGAGGCTGAAACCCGCATTACCCAGGACCGGCGGCAGGTCGACCGAGCGTACGCCAGGCGCGGCACTACGCACTTGCAGGAGCGCGGTGTACTGCGCGTTGGCATCGCGTCCGCCAGTTTCGGCCCAAACGATCAGTGATGTTTCGAGCGGTATGGCAAACAATCCAATCAGGATGCCCCCCGATGCTAACAAAGGCATGGCCAGCAGCCAGCGCAGTCGCGCCGTCGAGGTCAGTAGCAACAGTGCCACGATTCCGTAGGCGAGCAGCAGCGCCGCGAGCACTGCGAGCTGTCTCGCGTCCGCACCCAGCGCCCTGATTTGATCGCCAGCCGGTCCTGGCGAAATCGGCTGAGCGGCAAATGCCTGCGCCAGTTGCGCGGCATCAGGCACACTGGCGGCCAGCACCAGGTTGCGGCCGCCGCAGCCAGCAGCCTGCTGCAACACGGCCTGCGCTTGCGGCACCCTAGCCGCGAGAAACACAAATCCGCAGCGCCTTATCTGTGCCAGCAGAGCTAACAACTGCGCATCGTCAAGTTCTGCGAGTGCAGCGCCGGTGATGACCAGGCCGGCTATGCTCGAATAGCTTGCCGCCAGTCTCGGTAGATCGGCAGGCTGCAGGGATTCGATCCGCAGGCCCGCGGTTGCGGGCGGCGCGACAGTTGCGCCCAGGCCCGCATCGACCCAGGCCAGCACTGGACGCTCCGCCGACTTGAAGTCCTGACGTGCGCGCAGCGTCCGACCGCCTGCGATGATCGCCTCGATATCGAGCCCGCCCTGCGCAGGTACCGCCAGGCGCACCCGAGATGCTCTACCGCGACTGAACGCGACATTGGCGCTCACATTGCCCGCGGCACCGCGCGCAACGATCCGCAGTTGGCCGCTCGGTTCGTCTATGGCAGCAAATTCGATGTCGAGTTCGCTACTCGCCCCAGGGCGCGACCAGCCTGCCCACGGCGCCGTGACGCTTAACTGCTGCGCGAGCGCCGGCTGCGACCCGCAAATCACCGCAATGGCCGCCAGCCCAGATCGCCACATTAAATTTACGCCAGAGAAAATTACGCCTTAGAAGTTACTTCAGAACATTGACCAGCGCATTCACGCTCCACGCGGTTACCAAATGTGGATTGTCCTGCCACCACATGGCTGAATCCTTGTTGATCCAAGAGCCATCGGCCGATTGCAGCGACAGCAGCTGCGTTGCCAGTTCATTGCGCCAATTATGTTTGCGTCCCTGGCCGTCGACGAATTCGGCATCGCCCATCGCCGACATCGCCATTGCCACTGCATAGTAGTAGTAGTAAATGCCGTCCTTGCGGCCACCCGTGCCCGGATTCACATCGACCGCATAGTTTTTCTTGATCCAATCGTGGGCGGCAACTACCCGTGGATCGTTTTTGTCGGCACCCGCGAACAGCAATGTCAAAAGACCGGCTGCCGTCATACCGCCATAGGATTCGGTACCCTTGAAAGGTGCAATGTTGCCGCCTGGCATATAGATAAAGCCACCGTCGTTAGCGGACCAGGATTGATCATTGCTCTCGCTGCGGTTCTGCGAGCGACTGATGAAAGTCAGCGCCTTCTGCCAGATCGGGTCCTTGGGATCAAGTGACGCTGCGCGCATGGCCTCCAGCGCAATAAACTGATTCGACATGTCCGGCCGCTCATCGCCGCCGTAGCCGATACCGCCGTAGTAGCGATGGGTCTTGTCGTAGCCCTCAGACTCGTCGATTTGATGGCCCTTCAAGAAATTTCGGCCCTTTTCCAGGATCGATGCGTACTTGTCATTCTTGGTCGCCGCCAGCGCTGCCAGCGCAGTCGCCGTGTTATACGAGCGATTCTGCAACGACTCGCTGATCGCGCCGTCCGGTTGCGCGCTGGCGACCAGGAAATTGATGGGCCGGGTGATAAACGCGCCGTCAGTCTCGTTGTAACCTCGGTGCGCAGTCAGAAACGCCTTCAGCGCCAGCGCAGTGATTCCGACCGATTTTGACAACGAGCCGTTCTCGGCCTGTTGTTCGCGCAGGTAATGCAGTCCGCGGTCGACTGAACGCCGCGCCTGCTCGCGCAACTTCGGATCCATGGTCTCGTCGGCCGCCAGGCTGGTGCCCGCGAAACAGCAAGCTAACAAAAGTGGCAAAACTGGTTTCAATCGCATGAGATCAACTCCTAGCAAACTGCAAATCCAAAACCTTGGCGCCCGGTCGGCGCGCCACCCATTGAACACAAACCAAGAGTAATACTGTGGCTACCGTGTATGACAGCACGATTGAGCCGAATTGCGGGTAGTCAAACCGCAGTCCGCCTATCGGTGTATTGGCATAGAACCAGGTCAATCTCAGCAGGTCGCAATCGATCGCGCTGCCCAGATGCGCGGCCGGCGACAGCGCAACAATGCGCGACGGCCAGCCAGACTGGCTGCCTAGCAATTGCGCCGCATGGCCGAGCCAAAGAGGAGCCGCGCTGAGCGCTGCGAATACTGCCGTAATTGTCACACGCGCGACGTTGGGATCGGCTGTACGGGCCAGGCTATGCGCACAGGCCAGCAACAATTGCAGCGCCAAGCTAGCCAGCCATACGACGACCGCCAATGCGGCGGCGGAGGCCGGCGCCGCAAATCCGGCGGTGACCGGCGCCAGGAGCGCCAGCGCCGCGACCGCAAATGACCAGGTCACCGCCTTGGGCAGTGTCGCGGCAGCGCTGGCCGACAGAGGTGCAAACAGAGGACTGAGGCAAGTCAACAAGAAGCCCAGAGCCCAGGCGATACCGCTGGCGTCCACGCTCTGCAAATCGCTGACACAGGACCCGATGAGTCCTGCAACCACCAGCACCATCAAGCCAAAACGAACTAGAAAGTCGGTCACTTAAGCGCTTCTTGTTTTGAGGGTAATCGGCGTCGACCGCGCTATCCACCGAGGTGGATAGCGCGGTCGAGCCGAGCTACCGTCGTTCTGCCGACTCAGGAGGAGGGTCCCGTCGGTGCCTGACGCTGCCCATCAATCGGGGGGAGGCAGCTCAGACAGCACATTCGAAATGCGCCATTCTGCTGCTATCAATGCAAGCTCTGTGCCATGAAAACGGGTTGGCTGATCACGACGCTGTTTCTTTGAAATTCAGTGACTTAAGTGTAGCTGTCACCCACACTTGACCCCGACAGTGATCAATTTTTGCCACCCGGTGAGCGATAACTGATCACTGCGGACCAGATTTACTCCGGCGGCTCACCGTCAGGCAGCTTGTTGCGCAGCGTGGCGCGGTTGATCCCCAGCAATTTTGCCGCAGCGGCGCGGTTGCCCTGCGTGATCCGCAGTGCCGTCTCAATCAGGGCGGTTTCCAGGGTGCCGACTGCGTCTGCGAACAGAGTTGCCTCGCCGTCCGGTGATGCGCCGCGCGCCACCCAGCGAGCGGCGATCTGGCGCAGATTTCTGCGCAGTTGATCCGCGGGCTCGCCGGTTGTCGCATCAGGCGCACTTTCCAGCTGGATATCGTGCACCGTCAGCGTGTCGCCTTTCGCCAGCAGAACGGCGCGCTTGATGGTGTGCTCCAGTTCGCGCACGTTGCCGCTCCAGCTGTGTCGCTGAAGAATCTCGACCACGGCCGATTCCACGGCGCGCACCTGTTTGCCTGCGTCGGCGTTCGCGCGTGCTAACAGTGCCTGCACGAGACCGGGTATATCCTGCAAACGATCGCGCAGCGGCGGCACTCGGATCGATACCAGGTTCAAGCGATGAAACAAATCGTCGCGGAATTTTCCGTCCGTCACCGCCGCGGCCAGGTCCCGGTTCGAGGCGGCAATCACTCGCGCCGCGAACGGCATTGCCGTCACGCTGCCGACACGCTCGAAGTTCCGTTCCTGCAATACCCGCAGCAACTTGCCCTGCAGATGCAGCGGCAACTCGGAAATCTCATCGAGAAACAACGTGCCGCGACCCGCGGCTTCAAACAGTCCGGCGCGGGTTTCGCGTGCGTCGGTAAACGCGCCACGTTCATGGCCGAAAAGCACGGACTCAATCAGCGTTTCCGGAATCGCCGCGCAATTGACCGCGACAAACGGCTGGTTGCGTCGCGAGCCCTGCTCATGCAGCGCACGTGCGACCAGTTCCTTGCCGACGCCGCTCTCACCCTGCACCAGCACCGTCAATTCGTTGTCCGCCAGCAGCACGATGAGTTTGAAGATCTCCTGCATCGCTGCGCTATTGCCAACCAGCTGAATCGGCGCGTGACCGGCAGTGTCGGTGGCGATGGCCACGGAGCTTGCCGTGGGCCGGTGCAGCGCGCGCCGCAGGACCGCGCGCGCTTGTACCAGTTCGAGCGGCTTGCCCAGATAGTCAAACGCGTTAGCTCGCAGTGCCTCGCCGGCGGTGGCCAGGCTGCCGTGGGCGGTCATGATAATGACCGGCACGGTGGCATCGAGTGCTTGCATTTCTTTGAGGATAGTGATGCCGTCGCGCCCCGGCATGCGGACATCGAGAAACACCACATCTGGTCTGGCCGCGGTGAATGCCCGCAAGGCGTCGTCGCCGTTCGCCACGATGCGCGACTCGTGCCCCTCGCTGCTGACCAGCGCCGCGAATGCGTCGCAGATGGATCGTTCGTCGTCGGCAATAAGCACGGTAGCCATTCAGAGAATCTACTAAATCGCAGCCGCGGCGAGCGGTATTTCGATGGTGAAACACGCGCCCGACAGTGCGGCCGAGGTCCCGGCATGCAACTCGCCCTGGTGGCGCGCGACAATTTCGCGGCACAACGGCAGACCGATGCCAAGGCCAAGCGGCTTGCCAACTGCTGCCGTGGTGTCCAAGCCAGGCCCCGAGTCCTCGACTACCAGCTGGGCGCGATCTTGCCGCCTCGCAACGCTGACGCGGATGCGCCCTCCGCCTGGCATCGCATCCGCCGCATTCACCAAAAGGTTGAGTAGCGCCTGCCTGAGTTGTGCGCCATCGGCTGTTAGCTGCAGCGGCGTCGGCGCGCGCAGCTCCAATGCGACGCCGCGATGGGCGAAGGCGGGTGTCATGAGTTCGCACACGTCGCGCGCCAGCGCGCTGAAGTCGAGCGGTTCGAGCGTCAGGGCGGCATCGCGACCGAGGGCCAGCGTGGCATTGGCAATCAGCTCCAGCCGGCGCACCTCGGCTAACAACTGCTCGATGCGCGGGCGATCGGTCGCGTTGCTTTCCGCCAGCAGTTGCAGGTGCATCTTGATGCCGGTCAGGGGGTTACGGATCTCGTGTGCGATGCGTGCCGACAACTCGCCAAGCGCCACGTTGCGGCTGTGCTCGGCTAGGGCGCCTTCATAGTCCGACAGGCGTGCCGACATGTTATTGAGCGCGGCGCCGAGCCGGCCGACCTCATCGTCGCGCCGCACCTGAAAGCTGACATCGCGGCGGCCCGCGGCAATGTCGTGGGCGGCGGCCGCCAGCTGCGACAAAGGCTCGGTGACGCCGTGTACCAGCTTGCGCAGGATCAGGCCCAGCACAATGATTGCCAACAGCATGACCGCGGCCAACGCCACCGCCGCGCGGCGCGCCGCGACCCGCGTGTCGGCCAAGGAGGTCGCAGCGATGATCCGCGCGTAACGCGAATCCTGACTGTTGCGCAGCTCGCGCGCGACCACGATCCAGGGCGCGGCATCGATGCTCAGCCGTTGCTCGGCGGCGACGCGCGGCAACGCGCGCAGTTCGGCAGGCACCGGTTTCCAGGTCGAAAAAACGATGACACCGTCGTGGTTGGCTAGCAGGAACTCAGCGCCTTGCAATTCCGCCAGGCGCGAGAGCAATTCGCCGCTCAACGGCAGGTTGCCGCGCGCCAGGACGTCCGCCGCGTTGGCGAGCTGCGCGGCAGCGCGCCGCTCCAGCGCCGACGAATATAAGAGAACGGCGCCGGCCCAGGCCAGCAGCATGGCAATAGCGACCGGCACCAGCATCGCCAGCATCTGCCGCGGCAGAAGACGCAAAGTTTTTGCCACCGACGGAGGCTAACGTCCAGTGCCAGCTGTTGCAATGCATTGTCGGATTTCTTGACAGTCTCGAGACATTCCAAAATGACGAAAACGCTATCTGATTGATTTGAAGAGATATTTGTTCGTTGGCACAAAGGTTGCTATATTTTGCATCAACGAGCATTGCTCGTCGGGGTCAGTAGCTGCCCGGGGGGGTGGCTACGCGGAATCGCCATTCTGATAGAGCGTCTGGAGGGGACCAGTTGGCCGCGAGGCCGACCGTTTTTTTTTGTACTCCAGGACACGCATTTGGCACTGCATCGATTCACTGTTTTGTTAGCACTGGCGGCCGGCGCATTCGCCGTCGCTTTTAACGCGTTGGCCGCATCCGATGCCGCTGGGGGCTACCGGCTCGCCGGCATCATCGCCGCGGGAAAGGACCATGTAGGCCTGCTTGAGCTGCCGCAAGGCGGGCAAGTGCTGGTGCGTGTCGGCAGCAGTCTGCCGGACGGCGCGCGAGTGCTGAGCCTCACGGACCGTGACTTGGCGCTGCAATTGCCTGGCGGTCGACGGCTGCAGCTGGTGCTGAGTGGCCTGGCAGGCGGCAGTGCTGTCAGCGCTACTCGCGGCGCGGAAGCCGCGGCAGCGCCGGAGATCGTCAAGACCAGTATTCGGGAGCCGACCTATTCCGTGCTAACCGTGTCTCTCGCGCCATTTCGCGAAGCGCTGCGCGCACCCGCGGCGGGTGACACGACACCAACCAAACCGAGCGACGCTGTTGTCATGCAGCGCTTCTCCTCACTGCTTGCGTTGCCTCCGGGCGCGCGCATTCTCGCGGTCAATGATAAGCCAGTGGCATCCGCTGCTGCCGTCGTCAGCCTCATCGATCGCGCGCTTGCCCAGGGGCTTATGGCCGTACTCAACGTTCAGTCCAACTCCGATCGGGCAGTGCAACGTATTTATCTGCGACCCGAGCAAACGCGCCCTTAGGCGCGAGTTATCCGGTTGTGCCGGGCGAGTTGTGGTGTCGAAGGCTTGGGATCGGTGTGGGAGTGGCATGTTTGCGAAGACAAAAACCGCATCAAGACGGTGGCTCAGTGTTGTTAGCAGCGCGCTTGTGGCGCCGCCACAGCAGCCACGCGACCACCGGCAGCAGCATCGGCACTACCAATCCGGGGCCGGTCCAGTCGCCAGGCAGCAGCGCAGCACCATTCGCGGCCAGTACCGCGGCGTAGATGGCGTTGCCCGCACCACAGGCGAGGCAGAACGGCAACGCGGCAACGCGTGTCGCGCCCGCGGCCAGTACCACGGCTTCGGCGAATACCGGCACCGGCCGGCTCAGAAAAATGGCCACCCATGCGGGCGCTTCTGATGCGACACGCAAATCAAGGCGCGCAGCGAACAGCCGGGCCAGAGCGTAGGCGCCCAGTTGCCCGATCATCAGACCTGCAAAGCACGCTGCGAATCCCCACCAGAAGCCGAGCCGCGCGCCGAGCAGGCTGCCAACGATGCTGGATGGAATTGGCAGCAGCACATCGGCCGCCAGCAAGGCGCTGCCGATGAGCGCGAACTCCAGCGCATTGGCGTCGCGCGCCGACAACCATCGTTCGCCCGGCAGCTCGCCGATTATGGCAAAGGGTATCAGAGGCACGGCCAGCGCCAGCAAGATGACAAATGCGACCCGCAGAGTTCTGTTCATCATGTTTAATGTCAGTAAGCTAACACGAATAAAGTACCGGGTAGGGGGATAAGCAATGCAACCATCGTTAGGTTTTTCGCCGTCGTTGAAAGTTGAGGTCATGTGCGAGGGCGTGCGTTATAGCGAGGCGCTCGGCGCCGCGGTAGCGCATTCCGTGCCCAACTATTACCCGTATCGTTTTCTGCCAGGCGAACCCAACCCGACCGGCAAGGACACCGCCGTCATTCCGTACATGATGGCGACGCGCGATGAAACCATGATGCGGGTGCTGAGCAACGGCCGCTCGCCCTGGCATGTCGAGGGCGGCCTGCAGCAGGGCTACCGGCTGGTCGACGACCGCAGCGGACGTCAGTTCGACATTGATTTCCTCGCAGCTAACAAATGGTTCGGCCGCAAGACGCAGGATGGCATGCCGCTGCCGCAGGTCGGGATCAGCACGCATGGCGACATGCTGGTCATCAATGTCGCGCCGGGTTGCGAATATTTCCTGCACAAACAGGACGGCGTCTCGATGCGCTGCGCTTTTTGCTCGTATGGCGCGCCCGATCATCGCACCGCGCATCTCGGTCAGGAGCCTCACAAGGTCGATATTCCGGAGTTGACCTTGCGGCGCATGCTGGAAGGCGTGGATGCGATCATCAGTGAGAGCGAGATTCGTCATATCTATCTCGTCGGCGGCTCGCTCACAGACGGCCGCGAAGAAGCGCGCCGCTTCCTGCAACTGGCGCGCGCGGTGCGCTCGCATCTGGGTACGCGCATTCCCCTGACGTTAGGTTCGGGCGCGCTGCCAGATGATTGCATCGAGCAGTTTCACCGCGAAAAACTCGTCGATGCAGTGTGCTTCAATCTCGAGATCTGGTCCGAGCCTTTGTTTGCGCAAGTGTGTCCGGGCAAGAACCGCTATGTCGGCTATCAGCGCTGGATCGCCGCGCTCGAAACCGCCGTCAGGCTGTGGGGTCGTGGCCGCGTCTATTCGGCCATGGTGGCCGGCGTCGAACTCGAACCGGAGTACGGTCTGTCCTGGGACGACGCATTGGCGACCGCGTTGGCGGGTGCTGAAGATCTGTGCAGTCGCGGCGTGATTCCAACCTATTCGCTGCATTGGCCGGTCGGTGGTCGCACGCGTCCCGATTATCACGAGCGTTTGCGTACGTTCTTCGAGCGCCTGAACACGGGCTACGCCGACATTCGTCGCAAACACGGGCTCAGCTACTGGGATGGATTCATGTGTCATCGCTGCGCCTATATGCAACTGGAGTGCGATGTCGATCGCGCGCCCGACCGGGCGCCAAATCGCGTCGTGGCAGCCTGACATGCTAAACGTTGACCCGACTCCGCTGGTGCGATTATCCACTGCGTACTGGGACTCACAGGTGTTCCTGACCGCCAACCGACTGCGGCTGTTTGATGTTCTGGGTAGCGATGCGCTAACAGCAGAGCAGATCGCCGCGAAATTGGCCACGCGGCCGCGCAATACGCGCCTGTTCCTCAATGCCTGCGCGGGCCTCGGTCTGTTAGCTGTCAGCGATGAACGCTTCAGCAACAACGATCTGAGTCGCGCGTTTCTGGTCAAAGGCGGTCCAGGCTACATGGGCAATGCGGTGCTCTACAGCGATCATTTGTATGCGACCTGGGGCCAGCTCGAACGCGGCCTGCGCGAAGAAGCGCCGGTGCTCGCGCCACAGTCCTATCTGGGTGACGATGAAACCCGCACCCGCGCTTTCGTCTATGGCATGCATGACAGGGCGCTGGGACTTGCGCGCTCGCTGGTCGGCCTGGTGGATCTGACCGGGCGGCGCGAGCTGCTCGATGTCGGCGGCGGACCAGGTACCTATTCCATCATGTTGACGCAGCGCTACACGGGCCTGCACTCGACCGTGCTGGAGCTGGCGGGAGTTGCCAAAGTGGCGCGCGAGATCGTCAGCGCCAATGGCGCACAGAGTCGCGTCGACATGCTGGTCGGTGATTACCACACCACGCCGTTCCCGGCCGGGCGTGATGCGGTGCTGATGTCGGGCATGTTTCATCGCGAGACCGAGGCTACTTGCCGCGATCTGATCAGCCGCGCACGCGCATGCATGCAGCCGCGCGGCGTGCTCGCCGTGAGCGATATCTTCGCCGATGCCGGCGGTGCGACGCCGTCGTTCGCGGCGTTGTTTGGGCTCAACATGATGCTCACGGCGCCGGATGGCGGCGTGCACGCCGATGCGGACATCGCTCAGTGGATGAAAGAGGCGGGCTTTGTCGACATCTCCACGCGAGTGTTTCCGGCACCGATGCCGCATCGCGTGGTGCTCGGTTCGGTGCCATGACGCGAGTCACGACCCATTTGCTGGCCGCTGCTGTCTGTGCGTGGGCGCTCGGCATCGCCGCGACGGGCGCAGTGTCAGCCCAGGTGCCTGCCGGCGGCGCGCCGGTGGCGGCTGCACCGGCCATGCAGGCGTTAGGCCGCGACCGATATCGCATCGGTTCAATTCTGGTCGACAAAAAGGCGCGCCGCCTAACCGTCGCCGGTCGCGTGTTGGGCAGCGACCGCCCGCTCGAGTACCTGGCGGTCACCCGCGGCGGCTACAAGTCTTATGAAAGCCTGCTCGAGCTCAACACCACCGGCAGTGAATTCAACCTCGCCTGCATTCTGCTCGGACTGGACGCCAGTCTGACCAAGCGCCCGGAATACCAGTTTTCAACCGACACCCTGACCGGGCAACGAGTGGCGCTTGAATTCAGCTGGAGAGTCGGCGGTAAACGCGTTAAGGCCAATGGTCTGGAGATGTTGCTAACGGATGCACAACGGGGCGTCGAGAAGCGCGATGACTGGGTCTATGTCGGTTCTGTAATGATAGATGCAAACACTTTTGGCGCCGACAGCAGCGGCGCGCTGATCGGTTTCATCCATGATCCGACCGCGATCATCGAGCATGCCGCCGGTCTCGGCATTGGCGCCTACGGGTCCGTGGCCGGCAACAAGGACCTGTTGCCACCTAACGATACCGCGATCGTACTCACCATGACTATTCTGAGCGGCGGCGTGCCGCGATGAACCTAACAAAAATGAACCTAACAAAAAACTTAGGAGCGGGCGCGTTCGCGCTGTTGGCCAGCTACAGCCTGGCCGCGACAACTGGCGAAAAAGCGGGCCAGCCGAGCAGTAATTCGCCGAGCAGTAATTCATTGAGTCTCGACGAAGTGGTGGTAACCGCGAGCCGGGTAGCCGAAGTTGCGCGCGACATACCCAGTTTGGTAACCGTGCTGCGCAGCGACCGGACTCAACTTGAGATGCAGGCGCGTACGCTGCCGGAGGCCTTGCGCGACATCCCCGGGGTTTTCATCCAGAAAACAGGCCACGGCCAGGGCTCGCCTTTGATCCGCGGTTTTACCGGCTTTCGCAACGTCATGCTGATTGACGGCATCCGTCTCAACAACTCTGCCTTTCGCGAAGGCGCCAATCAGTACTGGAATACAGTCGACCTGTACAGCGCCGATCGCATCGAAGTCATCAAGGGTCCGGGCAGCGTGCTGTATGGCAGTGACGCGGTGGGCGGCGTGGTAAATGCCATTTCTTCGCTCCAGTCTATCGCCGACAAAGGGTTTACCGGGCGCGCTCTCTATCGGTATGCGGACGCGGAGAATTCCAAGACGGCGCGCGCGCAGTTCGGTTACGGTGGTAGTCGATGGCGGGCCATGTTAGGCGCGACCGACCGCGACTACGGCGATTTGGAAGTGGCGGGGCTGGGCGTTTTGCCACGCACCGGCTACCAGGAACAGGACGCCAATGCGCGTATTGAGTTTGATCTGACGGAGCGGACGTCGGTCGCATTGTCACACCAGCAAGTCTATGCGGATGATGCCTGGCGCACGCATCGCACGACCTTTTCGCGTAGCTGGAAAGGCACGGCGGTCGGCACCGACCGCGAACTCAAATTGGATCAGACGCGTGGCCTGACTTATCTGCAAGTCCAGCACGAGGGCCTGGGCGCTGTCGGTGACAATCTGGCCATGACACTGTCGTATCAGCGCCAGAGTGAAGACCAACGCCGCATACAGAGCAATCTGCGTCCCGATGTGCAGGGCTTTGACGTGAATACGCAGGGCATTGGATTGCAGGTCGACAAGCAATCCCGCATCGGTCACTGGGTGTATGGAATCGAGTACTACCGCGACGACGTCGAATCTTATCGTACTGACTTCAATGCGAATGGTACGGTCCGGGCAGTGCGCGTCCAGGGTCCAGTGGCGGACGATGCGGTTTATGAACTCGCAGGGTTGTACGTTCAGGATCGAATTGAGCTAACACCGCGACTGGATCTGACCGTGGGCGCGCGATACACCTATGCCGCTGCCGATGCGCGCCGTGTCGAAAGTCCGACCACCGGCCAGGCCATTGCACTCCGCGATCGCTGGGATAACTTGGTTGGCAGTGCGCGCTTTTCGTTCAAAACCTCGAGCGCGAGTCGATGGAACTACTTTGGCGGCGTTTCGCAAGGTTTCCGGGCGCCGAATCTCTCAGACTTGACCCGCCTCGACATTGCGCGCAGCGGTGAGCTGGAAACGCCGGTCCTCAGTCTCAATCCCGAAAAATTCGTATCTGCGGAAATTGGTGTCAAATTTCAAATGGCGCGCTGGTCGGCGCAGGTGGCCGCCTATAACACCGATGTGTCTAACATGATCGTCCGGGTGCGTACCGGCCAGACCATCGGCGGCAATGCCGAGGTGACCAAGAAGAACGCTGGCAAGGGCTATGTCCGGGGCATCGAGGCGCAGGTTGCGGCGCAGCTGACACCCCAATGGCAGGCGCGATTTTCAGCCTTTTGGAACGACGGCGAGGTCGACCAGTTTCCAACGGCGCCGTCGGTTGCGGTCCGCGAGCCACTGGATTTGCTGATGCCGGCCACGGCTGCTGCGGCGCTGCGCTGGGAATCGCCGGCGCGACGCTGGATGATCGAAGGCGTAGCGAGCCTGTCTGATCGCGCCGACAGGCTTTCAACCCGCGACATTCTGGACGTGCAGCGCGTGCCGCTGGGCGGAACGCCTGGATTTTCCTTCTTCAGTTTGCGCAGCCGTCTGGCTGTGACGTCGCAGATCGACTTGGCGCTCGCCATCGACAATCTGACCGACCACGAGTATCGAATCCACGGTTCGGGTCTCAATGAGCCGGGTCGAAATTTTGTCATGTCTTTGAATTGGGCACCGTAGTCGGCCCGTGTAGTAGCAGGAGTTGGTCATGAAAAACAAGAAACTGGTGTTGGCTGTCGCAGCATGTCTGGCTGGCGCCACTCCCTGGGTGCTGGCGCAAGACGGTCCTGTGGAGACCGTGATGGTCACCGGCACGCGTATACCGACAGATCCACTTTTTATTCCTAACAGCATGACCATCGTCGATCTGAAGACCATCGAGGCGCGCAACGACCCCAGCGTCGTTGACCTGTTGCGTGTGATGCCGGGTTTGCAGGTTACTCAGCCGGGCGGTGGGGGCGGCGTTGCCTCGGTGTTTCTGCGCGGCGGCGAACCGAACTTCACGGCGGTGTATATCGATGGCATCAAGGTCAATGATCCGAATAGTACGCGCGGTGGTTCGTTCGATTTCGCCACGTTGAATCTCGGCGACATCGAGCGCATCGAGCTGGTTCGCGGGCCGCAGTCAGCCATCTACGGCTCGGACGCGTTGAGCGGCGCCATCAATCTCATCACCAAGGGTCGTGCGGATTCGCTGACAGCGTCCGTTCAAGGCGAAATGGGTTCGCGCGATTTCAGGGACGCGGCGTTAGCTGTAGCAGGGCCGATACTGCAACGCGGCGGTTTTAGCCTGCGTGCTGCGACTCTGGATCAGGGCGATTACGATCGCAACGGCACTTTCAAAAGCGACTCGCTCAACGCCAAGTTGGTGCTCGATGACGGCGGTGCCTGGCGGGCGGTGCTGAACGGCCGCTACGCCGATAGTCAGGGGGCCGCGTTTCCCGAGGACAGCGGCGGCAGTGAATTCGCATTACGTCGAACGCTGGATACCAAGGCGGCGCAAGATACTGTGCTAGGCGTCGACGCGCGCTTTCGGGCTTCGGACCGCTGGACGTTCAACGCGCTGGCCAATTGGTACGACCACAGCGACGAATTCAGCACGCCGGGCGTCGTCGATGGCGTGCGCGATGGCGTACCGCCGCGAGGCGGCACAGCGGACCTGCAGCGAAGCTATGCGGCCTTGAATGCGGTCTTCGAGCTGAGTCCGCAGTGGCAGGCGACCATCGGCGCTGACTATCAGAAGGAAGATGGGGCAACGGACGGCTACATACAATTCGCGCCGTTTTTCCGCTTGCCCACGGATTTCGCCTTGACGCGCAAGACCGCGGGAGCATTTGCTGAAGTTCAGTACGCCAACCAACAAGGCCTGACGCTGCTCGCCAGCATTCGGCGCGACGATCCCGACACCACCGATACGGAATCGACGGCCAAGGCGGGCCTGCTGTATGCACTGGGTAACGGTACGACCCGATTGCGCGCCAATTGGGGCCAGGGCTTCAAATTACCGAGCTTTTTTGCCCTGGGTCACCCACTGGTTGGCAACCCATTGCTACGACCCGAAAAAAGCCGCAGTGTGGATGTCGGCGTTTCACAGACGTTTGCCGATGCACGGGTGCGCGCCGACCTCACTTACTTTGACAACAAATTCACCGACCTGATCGATTTTGATTTCGACTTGTTTACTAACGTGAATCGCAATCAAGTCACTACTCGCGGCGTCGAATTGACCGTGGATTACACCGTTTCCGAAGCGCTGCGCGCTAATCTGCATGTCACTAACGCTGATATCAATGTGCAGGACAGCAATGTCCAGCTGCGGCAGCGACCTGAGTGGCGCGGTGGCCTAGGACTTGCGTGGCAGATGCGCCAGAGCCTGGCACTGAATGCATCCTTGCTTTACGTCGGCGACACGTTTGATACGTCTATTCCAACCGGTTCCCTGACGATGGCGGCCTATCATCGACTCGACCTGAATCTGGCGTGGGCGGCGACACCGAAATTGCGGCTCAACTTCACCGTCGACAACGTTCTGAATCGCAGCTATCGCGAAGCCGTGGGATTTGTCGCCCCTGGTATCAGGCCGCGGATCAAAGCAGAATATCGGTATTGAGAATATCGGTATTGATGGGAGGCTGCCATGTGTGACGAGAATTCAGTCGATGACATGATCGAGCTGCAAAAGCACCCAGCCGACTTGACGCGCCGCCAGCTGGCCGTGATGGGTCTGGGCACTGCGGCGGGATTGCTGGCACCGCCATTGGCAAGCGCTGCCGGCAAGTCCACTCAAGTAAGCGAAGCAGATGTCAGCATCACCACCCCTGACGGTGTCTGCGATGCCTATTTTGTTCACCCGACACGGGGCAGGCATGCCGCCGTGCTGATATGGACCGATATCCTCGGCTTGCGGCCAGCATTTCGACAGATGGCGCGGCGCCTGGCCGAATCAGGTTATGCAGTGCTGGTGCCAAACCCTTTCTATCGCACGCGGCGCGCGCCGATTGCAGCGCCAGGCGCGAGTTTGCAGGAGGAGAAAGTCCGCGCCGAGTTGTTTGCGCTGGCTCGAACGCTCAATGCGGGCACGCATCTGACAGATGCCAAAGCCTTCATTCAGTTTCTGGATGCACAGTCTTCGGTCAACACGCGGCGCAAGATCGCCACGACCGGCTATTGCATGGGCGGCCCGATCGTTATGCGTACTGCCGGCGCTTTTGCCAATCGCATCGGCGCAGCGGCATCGTTTCATGGCGGCGGACTCGTGACCAACCAGCCTGACAGTCCGCATCACTACATCCCGCAGATGAGCGGTCGCACGCTGATTGCGATCGCCGACAATGATGACAAACGCAGTCCGGAAGACAAGAACGCGTTACGCAAGGCGTTTGACGCAGCTGGCAAGATTGCGGAAATTGAGGTCTACACGGGCGCCATGCACGGCTGGTGCCCGCCAGACAGCATGGCCTACAACGAAGCCTCGGCGGAAAAGGCCTGGGGGCGGATGCTGGCACTGTTTGCGGTGGCGTTGGCCTAGCCGGGTCATTGTTCGGGAATCGCGAACACTGTTTCAGGATTTAGCCTGTTTTTCCGAACAATACGCCAACCTATGCTGACCCTCGTCATCAGAGGGTCAGAGCAGTGTTTATCATTCCGAATCGAGGTCTGGCGGTCGTGATCACCTTGCTGATCACTCTAGTTGTGGTGCTGGTCAGCAGCGCACATTGAGCCGAAGGCGGGTGGCGCGTAGGCTGGACGCATGGACAAGCTCGCAGCCATGCAGACATTTGCTCGCGTCGCGGAGTTGCAGTCCTTTAGTCGCGCGGCTGATGCGTTAGGGTTGTCTCGAGCCGTGGTCAGTGCCCAGGTGGCGGAACTCGAGCGTCATCTCGGCACGCAGTTGCTACACCGCACGACTCGCCGCGTCGCACTGTCGACTGACGGCGCCGAGTATTTCGCGCGCTGTCAGCGAATTCTAGGTGAGGTGGCGGCGGCAGAGCTGGCATTGCGCGATGCGCGACAGAAGCCGCAAGGCCGGCTGCGGGTCGATGTGCCGATCGCATTTGGACGATATTTGCTGCTGCCCGCACTGCCGAAGTTTGCCGCGCGCTACCCGGATCTTGCCCTGGAACTCAATTTCAGCGACACGGTGGCGGATCTGGTTGATGATCAAGTCGACATTGCCATCCGCGTCGGCGCGGTGCGGGATCCCAATCTAGTGGCACGAAAGATCTGCGACACACGCTGGGTGACCTGCGCTGCGCCAGCGTACCTTGAACGCGCCGGGCGTCCGCGTCAGCCGGCCGATCTGCGCCGCCATCGCTTGTTAGGTTTCATGACCAACGGCCGTGTGCGACGTTGGGGCTTCGAGATCAAAGGGCAGCGTCAGCAGCTATCGTTGCCCTGCGCCGTGTCATTCAACATGAGTGACGCGATGATTACCGCAGCGATGGATGGCGGTGGCATTGTTCACGCGATCGACATGCTGGTGGCAGGATTGATACAGCAGCGCAGACTGGAGCAGGTATTGGCGGATTTTTCCGCGCCTGGTCCGGTGATATCGGCCGTGTTTCTCGCGTCACAGAAGAAGAACGTCAAGATCCGTGTGTTTGCCGAGTTTGCGGCGGAATTGCTGCAGCGTTGGCGCTCTGAGATGGACACCACGGCGCGCTAGGGAAGCTCTGCCCAGGTAACGCGAGGCGCGTTAGGCGAAAAACGCCCGCGAATCCTTTGGTCAATGCCACTTTGCCTGTTAGGTCGAATGCTTTGAAGGCCATTGTCAGCTAGGGAAGCTCTGCACAGGTAACGCGGGCGCGGCCGAGACGGATTTTTTCACTGGCAAGGAACGACGAGTGATGTGTATCGAGATACATGAGCGAG
>JAYVJR010000036.1:0-17149 GCA_043769085.1 Gammaproteobacteria bacterium | reverse complement strand
CTCGCTCATGTATCTCGATACACATCACTCGTCGTTCCTTGCCAGTGAAAAAATCCGTCTCGGCCGCGCCCGCGTTACCTGTGCAGAGCTTCCCTAGTGATTTGCCACGACACGCGCGCAGGACCTCAGACAACGTGATCCGGTTCCAGCGCGCAGTCATTGTCTGCGTGCACTTCGATTTGAATCGTTGCATGATCCACTTTGAAACGACTCTTCAATTCACGTGCAAGCTCGGTCAGAAATGCGTCACCAGGATGGCCACCGAGCATGACGCAATGACAGGTCAGCGCAGTCTCGGTGGTGCTCAGCGGCCATACATGCAAATCGTGGATCGTCGACACACCTGGCTGCTGGCGCATGAAAGCCGCAATTTCGTCGAGCTGCAGCCCGTCCGGCACCGCGTCGAGGGACATGCCAACCGCGTCGCGCAGCAGACTCCAGCTGCCTAACAGAATAATCGCGGCAACTGCCAGACTCTGTAATGGGTCGAGCCAACTCCAACCCGTCAGTAGAATGACGCCGCCGCCGATCACAACGCCTAACGAAACCAACGCGTCGTAGGTCATGTGCAGGAATGCACCACGGACATTCAGGTCGACTTGGCGGCCCGACGCGATCAGCAGAAGAACGGCGTTCGCCAACGCTGCCAGGATCGTGCCGCGTCGCATGCCGTAGGTGTGAGTTTGCGAGGGTGGGCGTCGGGCGAGCACCGTGGCAATCCACGCAAGGACCAGGCCCAGCACGTCGCCGAAGTTGTGACCTGCATCGGCCAACAGTGCCATGGAATTGGCCTTCAGGCCGTACACGATCTCGACCACGACAAAGCCAATATTCAGGGCAATACCAATCACAAAAGCATTGCCGAAATCCTTGGGTGAGGCGTCATTTCCAGACCCGTGATGACCGACTTCGTGCCGATGATGCCTAGACATGACGTTCCTTGCGGGAGCTTTAAGAAACGCTTGTAAGTCTATAAAAGAATTAAGGAAATGGCTCCCTGGGTTGGACTCGAACCAACGACCAACGGATTAACAGTCCGACGCTCTACCGACTGAGCTACCAGGGAACGGTTCCAAAACGAGGCGCGGATTCTGGTGAAACCGGCCCCGGGCGTCAAGCGCCAGGCTCGCAGTTCACTAACCCGATTGGCAGGCTTTAGCGATGCGTTCCAGTGCCTTTTCCAGCAGTTCATCGCTGGTGGCAAAGGAGATGCGCATATGGCCCGGTGCGCCAAAGCTCGATCCGGCGACCACTGCGACTCCGACCGTATTCAAAAGGTATTCCGCGAACTGGTTGTCGTCTCTGTGGCCAAGCTTCGCCATAGCGCCCGACACGTCGGCAAAGGCGTAGAACGTTCCAGATCCGCGCAGACACTTGATGCCCGGTATCGCATTGAGACCGGTGTTGACAAAATCGTGGCGTTTTTTGTAGGCCTCGTTCATTTGCGCAACGATCGCCTGGTCGCCTAACAACGCCGCTGTGGCTGCCTTCTGCGCGATGCTGGAGGGATTGCTGGTCGACTGGCTTTGGATGGTGCTCATGGCCGCGACAATTTCTTTAGGGCCGCCGCAGTACCCCATGCGCCAGCCAGTCATCGCGTACGACTTGGAATGCCCATTGATGGTAACCGTGCGGCCATAGAGCTCAGGCACCGCCGTGACCAACGAACAGAAGGGTTCCGCGGCCCAGTATATTTTCTCGTACATGTCGTCCGTGCCGATGAGCACGCGCGGACTTTTGATCAGCACCTCGCCCAGCGCGCGCAATTCGGCGCGTGTATAGGCGGCGCCAGTCGGATTGCTGGGCGAGTTCAGCAGAAATAGCTTGGTTTTCGGCGTAATGGCGGCTTCAAGCTGACGCGGCGTTATTTTGTAACCTTGTGCCAGACCCGCGTCTGGAGTCACTGGCAAACCGTCCGCGAGCATCACCATGTCCGGGTACGACACCCAGTAAGGTGCCGGAATAATGACTTCATCGCCCGGATCAAGCACCGCCAAACAGAGATTGAAGATGGTCTGCTTCGCGCCCGTCGACACCAGAATCTGATTACGTTGGTATTTCAGGCCGTTATCGCGCTCAAACTTTTGGATGATGGCGTCTTTGAGCTCGGCAATGCCACCGACATCCGTATAGCGCGTGAAGTGATTGCGGATCGCGTTGATGCCGGCTTCTTCGATGAAGCCCGGCGTGTCGAAATCGGGTTCGCCGGTGCTGAGGCTGATGATGTCTTTGCCTTCGGCCTTGAGGCGGGCGGCGAGGGCGGTCACCGCCATGGTCGCTGACGGTTTGACGCGCTGCACGCGTCGAGAAAGCACTGAGGACAAGTGAATACCTATGTACGGTGTCTGGAAACGGGGGAACGCGAGTATATTAATCGATCGCCATGGAAAAAACTGCGTTTGCACTTCGTTCCGACTACCGGCCAGCCGGCGACCAGCCACAGGCTATCGCTGGGCTGTGCGCGGGCCTCGAGTCCGGTCTGGCCCATCAAACGCTGCTCGGTGTCACGGGGTCGGGCAAGACATTTACCATCGCCAACGTCATCGATCGGCTGCAACGTCCGACACTGGTCATCGCTCACAACAAAACCTTGGCCGCGCAGCTGTACGGCGAATTCCGCGAGTTTTTTCCACAGAACTCGGTCGAGTATTTCGTTTCGTACTATGACTATTACCAGCCCGAAGCCTACGTGCCATCGAGCGATACCTACATCGAGAAAGACGCGTCGATCAATGCGCATATCGAGCAAATGCGCCTGTCGGCAACCAAGGCGCTGCTGGAGCGGCGCGACAGCATCATCGTGGCCACGGTTTCATCGATCTACGGCTTAGGTGATCCACAGGCCTACCTGGCCATGGTGATGCATCTGTCGCGCGGCGATCATTTGGATCAGCGTCACTTGTTGCGTCGCTTGGCTGACATGCAATACACGCGCAATGAAATCGATTTTTCGCAGGGCACGTTTCGTGTCCGCGGTGACGTCGTGGATATTTTCCCGGCGGAATCCGAGCGCGACGCGCTGCGGGTCGAGCTATTTGACGAGACCATCGAGAATCTGCAGCTTTTCGATCCCTTGACGGGCGAAGTGAAACGCAAGATTCCGCGCTTCACCGTGTATCCGGGAACGCATTTCGTCACGCCGAAGGAAAAAGTCCTGCAAGCGGTGGACCAGATTCGCAATGAATTGCGTGAGCGACTGGCCGAGTTGCGCGCGCAGGACAAACTGGTCGAAGCGCAGCGACTTGAGCAGCGCACCATGTTTGACATGGAAATGATGCAGGAAGTGGGCTATTGCGCCGGCATCGAGAACTATTCGCGCTATCTCTCAGGCCGTGCGCCCGGTGAGCCGCCACCTTGTCTTTACGACTATCTGCCCGACGATGCTTTGTTAGTCGTTGACGAAAGCCATCAGACGCTGCCGCAACTCGGCGCAATGTATAAAGGCGATCGTTCGCGCAAGGAAACGCTGGTTGAATACGGTTTTCGGCTGCCATCGGCACTCGACAATCGGCCATTGCGCTTCGAGGAGTGGGAAAAACGCGCGCCGCAGATGATTTTTGTGTCAGCCACACCCGCGGCGTACGAGAAAAGTCATGCGGGGCAGGTGATTGAGCAGCTGGTTCGACCGACGGGTCTGATCGACCCAACGATCGAGGTGCGAGCGGTACGCACCCAGGTTGACGATCTGCTGTCTGAGATCCGTTTGTGTGTGAACAAGGGCGAGCGCGTGCTCGTGACCACGCTGACCAAGCGCATGGCCGAGGACCTGACGGAATACCTCGACGAGCACGACGTTCGGGTTCGCTATCTGCATGCCGACGTTGAGACCGTGGAACGCAGCGAGATTATCCGCGATCTGCGACTCGGGCGATTTGATGTGTTGGTCGGTATTAATCTTTTGCGCGAGGGTCTCGACATGCCCGAGGTGGCACTGGTGGCCATACTCGATGCCGACAAGGAAGGTTTCCTGCGCTCCGAAGTCTCGCTGATTCAGACCTCGGGCCGTGCGGCGCGCAATCTCAATGGCCGCGTGATCATGTACGCCGACCGGATGACGGGCTCGATGGAACGCGCCATCGCAGAAACCGATCGACGCCGCAATCGCCAGGTTGCCTACAACCTTGAGCATGGCATTACGCCGCGCGGAATTGTCAAGGCGGTCGCCGATGTCATGGAGGGTGCGCGTTTTGACGCGGCGTCAGGGGCCGGTCGTGCCAAAGGCAAGCGTGGCGATCAAACTAACAAAGGCAGTGGCACGGGCAAAAACACTGACGCCGGCAGTGATCTGACGCTGGCAAACCTGTCGCCCGAGCAGCGGCTGCGCAAAATCAAACATCTCGAGGCGGAGATGTTTCGCAAAGCGCGTAATCTCGAGTTTGAAGAAGCCGCGCGCCTGCGCGATCAGATCGAAACTCTCAAACGGCGCGAGTTCGGCATTAACCGCTCGCTTGCCAGCTAGCCATGCTGATTACAACGCAAAGCAAATTCGAGGACTTCCAGATTGTGCAGACATTGGGTCTGGTTCGCGGCAACACCGTGCGTTCGCGACACATTGGCAGGGACATCCTCGCCGGGTTGCGCAGTGTGGTGGGCGGCGAGATTGTCGAATACACCCAAATGCTGGCCGAGGCGCGCGAGCAGGCGCTGGATCGCATGAAAGCCGAAGCGAGCAAGCTCGGCGCCGACGGCGTGGTCGGCGTGCGGTTTGTTACCTCGACCATTTTGGGCAATGCGGCCGAATTGCTGGCTTTCGGTACCGCGGTCAAACTACAAGGCTAGATCAGGCGCTGGCTGTCAGGTCGTCCAGTGGCCAAAGTTGCCCGGGCCAGCCACCTCCGGTATTGTTCGCGCCCCTACAGGCGCGTAGCTCAGTGGTAGAGCATCACCTTGACATGGTGGTGGTCGGTGGTTCGATCCCACTCGCGCCTACCATTTTCCTTAAGGTGAGGCAGCGATGCCGGTGATTACGCTGCCCGATGGCAGCCAGCGAAAATTTGACGTTGCGGTCAGCGTACTGGACGTAGCGAAGTCGATTGGTCCTGGCCTGGCGAAGGCCGCTATCGCGGGCCGTGTCGACGGCAAGCTGGTCGACACCTCGTTTGTGATCCAGGCGGACGCCAGTCTCGCCATCGTCACCGACAAAGATCCGGCAGCGCTCGAGATCATTCGCCACTCGACCGCACATTTGTTAGCTCAGGCAGTGCAGTCGCTGTTTCCCGACGCGCAGGTCACCATCGGACCGGTGATCGCGGATGGTTTCTTTTACGACTTCGCCTACAAGCGCCCGTTTACCACCGACGACCTGACTGCCATCGAAGCCAAGATGCAGGAGATCGCCAAGGCAGATCTCGCGGTCAGCCGCCGCGAAATGCCGCGCGACCAGGCTGTTAGCTTTTTCAAGAACCTGGGCGAACACTACAAAGCCGAGATCATCGCCAGCATCCCCTCGAACGAGCCGATCTCGCTCTATGGCCAGGGTGGCTGGGTGGATCTGTGCCGTGGCCCGCACGTGCCGTCGACCGGCAAACTCAAGGCCTTCAAGCTGATGAAAGTGGCCGGTGCCTACTGGCGCGGCGATTCGCGTAACGAAATGCTGCAGCGAATCTATGGCACCGCCTGGCTAACAGACAAGGATCTCAAGGACTACCTGCATCGGCTCGAAGAGGCTGAGAAGCGCGATCATCGCAAGATAGGCCGCGAGCTCGATCTGTTTCACATGCAGGAAGAAGCGCCTGGCGCCGTCTTCTGGCACCCCAAGGGCTGGTCGATTTTTCAGCAGCTCATTGGCTACATGCGCAAGAAACAGGGCGCGGCAGGCTTTGATGAAGTGAACGCCCCGGAGATTCTCGATCGCAGTCTCTGGGAGGCCTCGGGCCACTGGGCACAGTTCGGCGAGAACATGTTTACCACGCAAACGCCCGACGAGCGCGTTTACGCGATCAAGCCGATGAACTGCCCTGGGCATGTGCAGATTTTCAAGCAGGGTATTCGCAGTTACCGCGATTTGCCGATTCGTTTTGCGGAGTTTGGCAAGGTGCATCGCTACGAACCCAGCGGCGCGCTCCATGGACTCATGCGTGTTAGGGCCTTTACCCAGGACGACGCGCATGTCTTCATCAGCGAAAATCAGATCACTGCCGAGTCGGTGGCGATCACCCGGTTGATTCTGGACATCTACAAGGATTTTGGTTTCGACGACGTGCGCATCAAGTTCTCCGATCGCCCGGCAAAGCGGGTGGGTTCCGATGACGTCTGGGACCGGGCGGAAGCGGCGCTGCAGGCCGCCAGCGTGGCGGCCGGGATCGAAGTTTCCCTGAACCCGGGCGAGGGCGCGTTCTATGGCCCGAAGCTCGAATTCGTACTTCGGGACGCGATCGGCCGGGATTGGCAGTGCGGCACGCTGCAAGTGGACCTCAACATGCCGGGCCGCCTGGGTGCGACCTATATCGACGAGCACAGCGCCCGCCAGACCCCAGTTATGCTCCACAGGGCCATTTTCGGCTCTTTGGAGCGGTTTTTCGGCATCCTGCTGGAACACCATGCGGGTCGGCTGCCCACCTGGCTGGCGCCCGTACAGGCTGTGGTCATAAATATCACCGACAAGCAAGACGAGTATTGCCGGGAAGTGACCGAAATCCTTAAAAATCAGGGGCTTCGGGTCGAGTCCGACTTGCGGAACGAGAAGGTCGGCTTTAAGATTCGCGAGCACACGCTTGTTCGTGTGCCCTATTTACTGGTGGCCGGCGACAAAGAAGTTGCCGGCCGTTTTGTTTCTGTGCGAACTCGAAGCGGCAAGGACCTCGGTTCCATGACGCCTGCTGACTTTGTTAGCCGGCTGCGTGTGGAACTCGACAGCTTCGGCAGACGCACGTTGGAGGATTGACTTATCTCGACTGCAATTAAGCGCGTCCGGCGCAATGACGAAATTACAGCACCGCAAGTGCGAGTGATCGCGGCCGATGGCGGCCAGGCAGGCATCATGACCCGCTTTGAGGCTTTGAGCCTCGCGCAAGTCAGCGAGCTGGATCTCGTAGAAGTCTCGCCCACGGCGGAACCGCCGGTGGTGCGCATCATGGATTTCGGGAAGTACCTCTTCGAGCAGAAGAAGAAAACCCACAATGCGCAGCGCAAGCAGAAGCAGCAGCAAGTCAAGGAAGTGAAATTTCGCCCCGGGACGGATGAGAACGATTACCAGGTCAAACTGCGTAATCTGATTCGCTTCCTGACCGAGGGTGATAAGGCCAAGGTAACGTTACGTTTCCGCGGCCGCGAGATGGCGCACCAGGAAGTCGGTCGCAAACTTCTCGATCGGTTGGTTGTCGATCTCGCAGCGCATGCGACGGTCGAGCAAAACCCGCTGATGGAAGGGCGGCAGATGGTGATGGTATTTGCGCCTAAAAAAGTGCGCTGACGTAAGTCGGTGCATGCCCGTAGCGGGCATCGCAATAGTGCGGTGCCTTGTGACCGGTGCTAGACAAGGAGAAGACGATGCCCAAGTTGAAGACCAACCGGGCAGCGGCCAAACGCTTTCGCAAGACTGCGAAGGGGTGGAAGTCATATTCCGCAGGCCGCCGCCACAATCTCGGCCACAAGCCGCGTAAAACCAAGCGCCAGCTCCGTTCCGGAGGTTCCTCGCTCGTGCACAAGAGCGACACCCACCGGATCGATCAGTTGATGCCCAATACCTAACGCGGAGCTAACACATGGCAAGAGTAAAACGTGGTGTGACCGCCGGTCGACGCCACAAGAAAGTGCTTGGCAAAGCCAAAGGCTATTACAACGCGCGGCGCAAAGTATTCCGCGCCGCCAAGCAGGCGGTGATCAAGGCTGGGCAATACGCCTATGTCGGTCGTCGCCTGAAGAAGCGCGACTACCGCGCGCTCTGGATCCAGCGCATCAACGCTGCGGCACGACTGTATGAACTGTCGTACAGCCGCCTGATGAATGGCCTGAAGCTGGCGTTGGTCGAAATTGATCGCAAGATGCTGGCCGACATTGCAATGAACGACCCCGCGGCGTTTGGCAAATTGGTCGAGAAGGCGAAGGCAGCGCTTCCCAAGAGCTGAGTGGTTACGGAGCAGCCTCTGTGGCCGACCTCGACACGCTAGTTGGCACGGCACTCGCCGAGATTGCTTCCTGCACGGAATTATCCGCGCTGGAGGCGATTCGTGTGGCCGTGCTCGGCAAGAAAGGCACGCTGACTGACGAACTGAAGTCGTTAGGTAAGTTGCCAGCGGCTGAGCGGCCGGCAGCCGGCGCACTGATCAACGTTGCCAAGGAAAAAGTCGCGGCGGCTCTCGATGCCCGCAAGGCCGGACTGACTGCCACCGCCATTTCGGCCAGGCTAGCGTCCGAGACCTGCGACGTAACATTGCCCGGCCGAGGCGAGCCGCGTGGCGGCCTGCATCCGGTCACCAAAGTTCGGCTGCGCATCGAGGAGCTGTTTCGGCGGGCAGGTTTCGATGTCGCCACCGGACCCGAAATTGAAGACGATTTCCACAATTTCACAGCGCTCAACATTCCCGCAGACCATCCCGCGCGGGCCATGCACGACACTTTCTATTTTCCCGACGGACGGCTGCTGCGCACGCATACCTCTCCCGTGCAGATCCGCAGCATGCAGGCTGCAGTTGCAGCTAACACATTGCCGCTGGCGCTGATCGCGCCGGGCCGCGTGTATCGCTGCGATTATGATCAAACTCATTCGCCCATGTTTCATCAGGTCGAGGGATTGTTCGTCGATGAGAATGTCAGCTTCGGCAATCTCAAGTCCGTGTTGCATGGCTTTCTCGAGGCATTCTTCGAGCGCGATCTCAAAATGCGCTTGCGGCCATCCTATTTTCCGTTTACTGAACCCTCCGCCGAAGTCGATATTTCCTGCGTTTTTTGTGCGGGCGCAGGCTGTCGAGTCTGCAAGCACACAGGCTGGCTCGAAATTGCCGGCTGCGGCATGGTGCATCCGAATGTCTTCAAGGCTTGCGGCATCGATGCTGAGAAGTACACGGGCTACGCCTTCGGCATGGGCATCGAACGCCTGACGATGCTGCGCTATGGCGTGAACGATCTGCGGTTGTTTTTTGACAGTGATCTGCGCTTTCTGCGGCAGTTTCAGGCGGTATAGCCATGAAACTGTCGCTGCAGTGGCTCAAGGATTTTGTCGACAACCCCTGGGGCGCGCGCGAACTCGGCGAGCGGCTGACCATGGCGGGCTTTGAGCTCGAAGGCAGTGCGCCTGCCGCGCCGCCCTTTGCAGGCGTGGTGGTTGCCGAGATTGTTAGCTGCGAGAAACACCCGCAGGCGGACAAGTTGCAGCTGTGTCAGGTCTCCACGGGCGCGGGCCCGGCGCTGCAAATCGTCTGCGGCGCACACAACGCGCGCGCCGGTTTACGGACCGCGCTGGCGACTGTTGGCGCGGTACTGCCCGGAGATCTGAAGATCGCGGCCGCAAAATTGCGTGGCGTTGATTCGGCGGGCATGCTGTGTTCGGCCAAAGAGCTCGGACTCGCGGAGGTTTCGGACGGAATCGTCGAATTGCCAGCCGATGTGCCGTTAGGCGCCGACGTTCGCGAGGCGCTGGGCCTCGATGACGATGTGTTGGAAATCGCGATTACGCCGAATCGTGGCGACGCGATGTCGGTGTTGGGTCTGGCACGCGAAGTGGCCGCGTTATCCGGGGCGACGCTGCGCAGTCCCGCGCCCGATCGAGTGGTTGCAAAACATTCTGCTAACGTGCCAGTGACTCTAATTGCCGGTTCGGGCTGCGCGAAGTTCGTCGGCCGCCTGATTCGCGGTGTCAACAATCGGGCAGCTACGCCGATGTGGTTGCGCGAGCGGCTGCGGCGCGCAGGCCTGCGCAGTATTTCGCCGGTAGTCGACGTCACCAATTACGTGCTGCAGGAGCTCGGTCAGCCCATGCATGCCTACGATGCTGCCAAACTGCAGGGCGGTATCACTGTGCGCATGGCGCGGGCCCAGGAATCGCTGACCCTGTTAGATGGCAAGACGGTGACACTTGCCGATGACATGCTGGTAATTGCTGACGCAGGCGGGGCGGTCGGTCTCGCCGGCGTCATGGGTGGCGAGCGCACGGCAGTCAGTGCCGACAGCGTGGATGTCTTTTTCGAAGTGGCCTGGTTTCAGCCGCAGGCGATTGCGGGCCGCGGCCGGCGTATCGGTGTCACCACCGATGCCAGTCAACGCTTCGAGCGCGGGGTCGATCCTGAACTTCAGGAACGCGCGCTCGAGCGCGCGACCCAATTGTTGCTGTCGATCGCTGGCGGCACGGCGGGTCCGAGTGCAGTGCACCGCAGCGCCGATGCACTGCCGATACGCACACCGGTGCAGCTGCGCAGCGCGCAATTGGCACGGTTGTTAGGTTTCGCGCCGGCTGAGGGATTGGTTGGCGCCAAGCTGAAGGCGTTAGGAATGCGAGTCGAGGTCGTCAGTGGTGGCTGGCGGGTAACGCCGCCGTCACATCGCTTTGACATTGCCATCGAGGCGGATCTGATTGAAGAGGTTGGACGGCAGATCGGCCTGGCCGCCATTCCAGAGATCGCGCCGCGCGCGCTGCAACGCTTCGCGCCGCTGCCGGAAGCACAATCGGCTGATGCGCGCGTTCTGGATCTACTGGCGGCAAGGGGTTACCAGGAAGCGATTCATTTCGCGTTTGTGGATCCTGCGTTGCAACTGACACTTTTTCCTGCGGCGGCCACCGTGCGGCTTACCAATCCTATTGCCGAGAATCTGGCAGTCATGCGCGTGTCGCTGTGGCCCGGCTTGCTACAGGCCACCCGGGACAATTTCCGTCGGCAACAGGATCGAGTTCGGTTATTCGAGTTGGCAAGCGTGTTTGACGCGGCCGGTCGCGAGACCGAGATGGTGGCGGGTGTCAGCGCGGGATTGCGGCACACAGAGCAATGGGCCAGCGCGCGCGATGAAGCCAAAATGAGTGCTGATTTCTATGATTTGCGCGCCGACTTGTCGGCTTTGTGTTCGATCAGTGGCGATCTTGCGCAGTTTGAATTTCGCGCCGGCGGACTTGGATGTCTGCACCCGGGTCGCAGCGCCACCCTGCTGAAATCGGGCCATGCGGTGGGCTACCTGGGAGAGCTGCATCCGGACGTGGTGGCCCGACTGGATTTGACATATGTCCCGCAGGTATTTGAGCTGCGACGTGACGCTTTGTGGAGCTGCAGCCCACGGGTAGGCGACATTTCCCGTCAACCACTGGTCCGACGTGACCTGGCGGTCGTGGTGGACGAATCGATCACTTTCGGCCAGCTGCGCGACCGTGTAATCTCGGTCGCCTCAGGTCTTTTGCGTGAATTGCGCTGTTTCGACATCTACCGGGGAGCAGGTGTAGAATCTGGTCGAAAGAGTGTCGCTTTAGGCTTGATTTTTCAGGATAATTTGAAGACCTTGACCGACGAAGAAGCGGACCGTTTGATGGCTGCCATTCGCTCGGACTTGGGCACAAGTCTCAACGCAAAAATTCGAGAATAAGAAGAGATTCAGCTCATGGCTTTGACGAAGGCAGAAATGGCCGAGGCGCTGTTCAATCAGCTAGGCCTCAACAAGCGCGAAGCGCGCGAGCTGGTCGATCTCATGTTCGAAGAAATGCGTGAGGCACTGTCGAACGGGGAGCAGGTCAAGCTTTCGGGCTTTGGCAACTTCGATCTGCGCGACAAAAGCACACGTCCTGGGCGAAATCCCAAGACCGGCGAGGAAATTCCCATCACGGCGCGCCGTGTGGTGACTTTCCGGCCGGGACAAAAATTAAAAGCGCGGGTTGAAGCGTATGTTGGAAGCCAAGAATAACGACGAGCTGCCGGCGATTCCAGGCAAGCGCTACTTCACCATCGGTGAAGTGAGTGAGCTGTGCGCCGTGAAACCGCACGTGCTGCGCTACTGGGAACAAGAGTTCCCGCAGCTTAAACCCGTGAAGCGCCGCGGCAATCGGCGTTATTACCAGCGACAGGATGTGCTGGTGATTCGCCAGATTCGCAGCCTGTTGTATGAGCAGGGCTTCACCATCGGTGGCGCGCGCAACAAGTTGACAGGCGAAGAGGCGCGTACCGATACCTCGCAAAGCCAGCAAATCATTCGCCAATTGCGCACCGAGCTCGAAGACGTGCTGAAACTTCTGCGCCGTTAGATTCCTGAGTTGGCCGCAGGCGACTGCGGTATCATTTCGTTCTCGGTCGGGACGTGGCGCAGTCTGGTAGCGCACTTGCATGGGGTGCAAGGGGTCCCGAGTTCAAATCTCGGCGTCCCGACCAATCAAAATCGACGTTTCGAAAACCCCGTGTGGCCAACCCTGTGGCCAAGTACGAAACCGGCACTGGAGCACTGCCTTGGCAGTGCGCATTCGTGCATTAGCTTTGTCGGCAGCACCTCGTTAGGTATTCTGGCGCATTGACGGCTGTCCGCTATTGCCTTCGCAGTACGGACCCGCTATTGACCTTATTGGATGGGCGGCAAGCAATCGGATGCAGACCGCTGAGACCTTGGCCGCCAACCAATACGGCGGTCCAATCTGATCGAACCGTTAGAGATTGCACATTGATGCTAATGGGGACTATGCTGGTTTCAGAATAAAAAGATCAAGGACGGATTTATGGCAACTGTTCCTGCCAAAGCCGCAGAACGAATTCGTGACGCGCTAAAGCGATTTCAACCAATCCTGTCGTCTGCAAAGTCACGTGATGTCAACGAGTCCGACACCGTTGTAATTGTGACCGACGTGCTGCAGTACATTTTCGGATATGACAAGTACGCCGAAATTACATCCGAACATATGATTCGCAATACGTTCTGCGACTTGGCGGTAAAAATTGACGGGAAACTGGCGTTCCTACTCGAAGTCAAAGCTATTGGCCTTGAACTCAAGGACAACCACGTAAAGCAAGCGGTGGACTACGCGGCAAATCAAGGTGTCGAATGGGTCGGCCTAACAAATGGATGTATTTGGCGTGTTTATCGCGTAACTTTTGGAAAGCCAATCGATCACGAATGCATTTTGGAATTCGACCTTTTAAGTCTAGGTCACAAAAATTCAGACCATATCGACACGCTGGGATTGTTAGCCAAAGAAGGTTGGGCGAAGGCACGTATAAGTGAATATCATGAGCAACGGCAAGCGCTTAGCCGCTTTACCATTGCCGCAGTGCTATTGTCCGACACCGTACTAAATGTGGTGCGCCGAGAGTTGAGGCGCGCAGTAGAAGTGCCTGTGGAGATAGACCAGGTTCGGTTGGTCATGCAAAACGAGGTCCTGAAGCGCGAAGTTCTTGAAGGCGACAAAGCGACCTCTGCCGCTCGAATGATTTCTCGCGCCAGCAATCGTGCGCTGCGTCAGGAGAAAGAAGATGTTTCGATGCCGGCTCCTGCATCTGATGCTGGGACCGACCCATCGTAGCTCAATGGCAATTGATTTAGGCCTCAGCATTCGAACTGTGCGTTGGGCTACCAATGAAAGGTCCAACCGGAAATAGGGCTAGTCGAGACATTTCCGACGACAGCGACAAGAAATTTGGCCCTGAAGCACGCATCCTATGCTGGCCATACTGTCTGCGAATATCATGCAACCGGAAACGAGTAGAGCACGTCGCCATGGGCCTTGCAGACCGCAACTACATGCGCAACCGAACGGGGCAGCGGTCGATCCTTGATCGCGCCAGGTCGTTCCTGTCGACGGGCCAGGGCATGCTGCTCGCCCCAACGGCGGTCGTTGCACTCAGCTCTGGGGCCGTTTGGCTCTATCGCGACGTGTGCAGCCTAACGGGTGCTGATAGCTCTTAGGAAGGCGCGCTGGTCGTCAACGTCAACACGGCCACTCAGGAGCAATTGGAAACGGCGCCGGGCATCGGGCCGACCCGAGCCGCGCAAATCATCGCCAGGCGACCGTATGCCAGCATCGATGAACTTGCGTGAGTCAGCGGTATCAGTCCCGTTCAGGTCGAAAGTTTTCGGCCGTTCGCGAAGATTGAAGGCGACACGACATCGCGATAGCCGGTCGATTTTGCACTTGTTGCGGACTTACAGGCTTGGCCTCCAGTTGCGCGCGTCGACTTCCGCGCGTGCGGACCCCGCCACATACGATTGCAGCTTGTGAATGATGCGTCGTTAGTCTTGGTGCGCCAGAATTGGCACGTAACGAGGGTCCCCCGAAATGCCCTACCGCCAAGTCCCGTACCATCATGTTAGCGAACCGAAACGAGACGTCTTCCGGCGAGCGGACGCATTTCTTGCGGACGTGTACTCGATATTAAGGGTCGCTCCAGCCGCAAGCTCCAAGGCAGGTGCCGGCAATTTTCCTATCGTGCTTGTGTTGCTCTGCATCGTTGACGGACTTGCGCGCGATGTCTATCCAACAGAGGCGGCAATCCCCGAACACAATAAGCGTTTCAAGAGACTCGTTCGCGACAAGTTGCCGTGGGGGCCAGCGAAACGCGGATGGATCGACCTAGACCACGCGGCAAAATGGTTCTATGTCGAATTTCGAAACCCTCTTGTGCATGAGTTGGGAAAGGACAAGGCTCGCGCGAAGCAAATTTACGAACCCGTAATTGGGAAGTGGGGCCACGTCCCATCGATGCGCGTTGATCGTCTGGATGCCCTCAAAGATTAGAATGAGACTTGGCCGGTTCTCGAATGGAAGCAGTACAAAGATGGCAAGAGACTAAGCCTCTCGGCAGCAGCGCTCTATTGGGCGGTTAAGCGAATGGTTTGCGACCTGTGTCGCGATTCCGCATAACATTTTGGCGGGGATTGCCGCACCGCCAAATGCGCAACAGCGTCGCCGTCCGATGCCCGCGCGCCTAGCTGCGCAATTACCTACTTCTTTTTCGGCAACATCACGTCGCGATATTGGTTTTGAGCAAATGGCTTGGATCGTGGTGAGGCCATCAACCCCGTCACGATCCGCTGAAACACATCCTCGCTTACTTGCTCCTTGTGCTGAAATTCGCCAGATCGGACGCCAGCCACGAGCTTAGACGCCGGCTCGCTTCTACACTGAGAATAAGCCAAGTAGCTGGGTCGCACAATGAATGGATGATCGCCGGGCGCTAACAAGCAAGTTTGATCCGGACACGGATCTATGACGGAACAAATTGGGGCCATAAGCACAAATCCTGGCGGTTCGCCCGGATCGTTAAGTAGCACGAAAAGGTGTAATGACGGGCCAGATGGGTAAAGCAGCGTACCCCGCCTAACAGGCTGAAACACGGCCTTATAGTCTGGCGAAGACGGAATCTAATTCGTGCCCGATCTTGATGCGTTGCGCGCCGGACTCAGCCTGTGACGGCGCCCAACCCAACTGTCTTAGCAATGCTGCCTGATCAATCGGCAGACAGGAGCCATTCGGATGCCGCCACTCGGGACAATGTTCGTGCGTATATTCGCTCAACTGCCACTGATTGAGGTGGCCGAATTCAGACCATACAGCAGACAATATTTCCAGGTCCGCATTGCTCAATTCGTCAAGATCGGCGCGCGAAAATTCGCGGCTAACAGAAATATTATGATTTTCCCGATCGGTGATCCAGCTGTCCCACTCGGCAGCAACCGCAGGCGCGACATCCCCATTGATCAGGTTCAATGTCTGCGATAACACTGGGCCGTTGTTCATTGCGACCATGTGATCGTGCGAAATAGGTTCGCCGTACTTGCGCATCGACTCGCGATCAGCCAAGTACATTAGCTTGATGCCCTTCATCACATTGATAGCGTGCGATTGCTTAGCAGCCAAGAACGCTAGCATTTGGGCAGATTTGCGTGGTTTGAACATTTTTAGTGATTGCGACCGCGATGTCTGGCGTCGGGAACTTGCTGCAGGGACTCCATATGGAGCCGGTTCGGTACATTAGAAATAACTTGTCAACAGACAGTTTACACGGATGCTATTGCCATCAATGACGGCCCACCGAATCAGATACCTACGTCACGAAAAACCACCTAGTGGTCAGATTGCGACGTTGGGCCAGTCAACGTATTATCCCGTCCTCCGCCAGTAACTCCGCGCCCCATGCGCTGCCAGTCGGGTCGCTAGCCTCCGCAAGCCGTGGCCATTTCCAACCAACGAGCACAATCGGCGAAACCCGCCGTTTTCTCGATGGCCAATCAAGGGAACGAGAAACGACTAATGCTTCACCGCTATTTGTGACTCCAACGCTGTTAGGCGTGATACCAAGGCACTGATGTCAGCCGCAGAGGCTGGTGCTGCAGTTCGAACAAACCTTAGAGGAGCCCATGACCGATAGCCTTCCGCTACACGTGACTCGCCGAGTATCTCTTACAAAGTCGCAGCTTCGCAGCGAGCATGGCGCAGAACTGCTGTCGATCTGCCAATCGGCCACGGTCGACGGCGTCGTTACTGATTCGGAAATCGAGGAGTTGCGTGTATGGCTGGAGTCCAGCAATGAATCGGACCTGCCTGCAGCCAGTCTGTTGCGCGATATCGTGGGAAAAGTCATAGCGGACGGCTCGATCACACCGGTGGAGAGAGTCGACTTGCAGCGGGCCGTCGAGTCGGTGCTTCCACCGGAGTTGCGCCGAACCGCAGTCATTGCGCGCCGTGAAGTCGAGAAGGCAGAGCGGGAACGCAATAGGCCCGACTACACGCTCAATTTCATGGTGGCTGGCTGCCGGTTCGAAGGGCGCTCGACGGTCATCGTTGAATCGGTTGCGCCAGGTACAACAGTCAAACTGTTGCGCGATCGTGCCAACCGCTTTAGTCGCCACGCTATCGCGGTTTATCTTGACGATGGCCGACATATTGGTTTCGTTCCTGACGACGACGCATCATCAGGTTTGTCGGAAATTTTGGACAGCGGTGGCCATGCGGTTGGTCACGTCACTAAATTATTGGGTAACCCTAACGCTCCGATCCCGGTTGTGCAATCCAGTTTCTACGATGCAGGAACCGGGCCTCCGGTGGATCGGTCACCTTCCGAATCTCCGCATAGGAAAGTATCAGCGAGCGATTGGCTCGGATATCTGGTCCTGGCCGTCATCGCGGCGTTGCTTGCCTACGGCGTTTTTTTCCGCCGCTAGTGGACTGTAACAACTAAAACGATAGTATGCTCGGGCTCATGAGCAGCACAATCAATTTGTCTAGAATGGAACTTCAAGAACTCACTAACAGGGC
>JAYVJR010000035.1:0-79075 GCA_043769085.1 Gammaproteobacteria bacterium | reverse complement strand
CTCGCTCATGTATCTCGATACACTTCACTCGTCTTTCCTTGCCAGTGAAAAAATCCGCCTCGGCCGCGCCCGCGTTACCTGTGCAGAGCTTCCCTAGAGCAAATGCGGCTTTGCTAGATAGCGCTTGGTCTGCATCTCGATCAGTCGACTGGATGCGCGCTCGAACTCGAACTTGAGGCGCTCGCCCTGGTACAGCTGCGCCGGTGCTGCGGCCGCCGACATGATCAGCTTGACGCCGCGATCGTAGAATTCATCCACCAGCGCGATGAAACGACGCGCGCTGTCGTCGTCATTCGCTTGGAGAACTGGCACATTCGCAACCAAAACCGCCTGGTACTCGCGCGCAATCTCGATGTAATCGGCCTGGCTACGCGGTCCACCGCAAATCGCGACGAACTCGAACCAGATGACGTTTTCACTTTCGCGGACAATCGCTATCTTGCGTGCTGACACCAGCACGAATCTGGATCCGTCATCGACCTCGTCGTCGGCCAGATCATCGTAAAGCACCTGCAAGGCCGCAGGCGTTTCGGCGGCTGCCGAATCCAAGTAGATACGCGCGCGGGTCAGTTGTCGCAGCCGATAGTCGACGCCGCCATCGACCGCCACCACGTCGAGCTGCTGCTCAAGATGCGCGATGGCCGGTAGAAAACGTTGTCGCTGCAGTCCATTTTTGTATAAACCCTGCGGCGGCACGTTAGATGTGAACACCAGCGTGACACTGTTAGCCGTCAGAAACTGAAAGAGACTGCCAAGGATCATGGCATCGGCGATGTCGTTGACAAAGAGCTCATCGAGGCACAACACACGGCATCGTTTTGCGATGTCGGCCGCAACCAGCTGCAGGGGTTCTGGTTTTTTGGCGTGGCGCTTCAGGGCCGCGTGCACGTCCTGCATGAATCGGTGAAAATGAAAGCGCAGTCGGCGATCGAACGGCAGGCTCTGGTAGAAAAGGTCCATCAGCCAGGTCTTGCCGCGGCCGACACCACCCCATAAGTACAGCCCGCGCAGCGCGACGCCCTGTTTGTTGACGCGCAGGCTGCGCAGCAGTTTAGCGACCGTCGCGGTCTCATCTTTTTCCGCGCGAATCAAGCGGCCGCGCAGCAAGTCGAGTTTTTCAACCGCCAGTTGCTGGGCTGGATCAGCACTGAACCCCTGAGTTGCGAGTTCTGTGTCGTACCTTTTACGCAGGCCGGAGCGACGCGGGCGTTGTTCGGTCACGCGCTTTGCTCGCCTTAGAGCGACTGGTAGATGGGGCCCGAGCCGCCCTCAGGCGTCGTCCAAGTAATGATTTGATACGGGTCCTTGATGTCGCAGGCTTTGCAATGCACGCAGTTGGCAGCGTTGATCTGCAGTCGCTTGCCGCCGGCGCCGTCATCCACCATTTCATACACATTGGCCGGGCAGAAGTTCTGGCAGGGATTGCCGAACTCCTGCGCGCATTTGGTCGCGCAGATACTGGTGTCAGAAACCTTCAAATGCGCTGGCTGCGCTTCATCGTGTGAGTTGTTAGCAAAGAACACCGACGCGAGCCGGTCGCGCGGCGGCAGTTTGCGATCAACCCAGTCACGATCCGGTGATTCGAATTCGACCAGTTTGCGCGTTTCGGCATGATTTGCCTTGTTGTGCAGCGTCCACGGCGAGCGGCCTCCGGTGACAGTTTCCCAGCCGGCATTGACAATGCCGAACCACAGGCCGCGTTTAAATCCCGGCTTGATGTTGCGCACCCTGCGCAATTCCTGACCGCCGGGCGAGGCGCGCCATCGTGCATCGAAACCCGTGACGTCGCCGGTCTCGGCGATATGCTCGGCAGCTAACATGCCACTGCGCATGGCCTGATGGATGCCCTTTATTTTGGGCACATTGAGCGTGCCGCCAGCGTCACCGATCAGCAAGGCGCCGGGCATTTCGAGTTTCGGCGTTGATTGCCAGCCGCCGGCGGAAATCGTGCGGGCTCCGGCCGCCAGAATTTCGCCGCCCTCGAGCAATGGTCTGATGGACGGGTGGTGTTTGAATTGCTGAAACGCCTCGAAGGGCTGCAAGCGTGGGTCACGGTAGTCGAGGCCGACGACGTAGCCGACATAAACGCGGTTGCGATCCAGGTGATAAAGAAAACTGCCGCCATAGGTGCCGCTATCGAGCGGCCATCCAACGCTGTGCTGAATCAGGCCGGCTTCGACGCGGCCTTCCGGAAGTTGCCACAGCTCCTTGAAACCCAGTCCATAGGTCTGGGGGTCGCAGTCCTTGTCCAGCGAGAACTTGCTGATGAGCTGCTTGCTGATACTGCCGCGACAGCCTTCAGCTAACACGGTCAGTCGCGCGCGCACCTCCGGCCCGGGCGTGAAATTGGGCCCCGGCGTACCGTCTTTGTTGAGGCCCTGATCGCCGATCTGCACGCCGAGCACTTGGCCGCTGTCATCGAACAACGCCTGCGCGGCGGAAAAGCCGGGGAAAATGTTGATGCCGAGCGCTTCAGCCTTGTGCGCCAGGATCGGTGTCAGTTCGCCGAGCGACACGATGAAATTGCCTTCGTTGTGCTGTTGCGGCGGTGTGGGCAACCGGGTCTTGCCATTACGCGTGAGAAAGCTGAATTCATCGCGTTTGGCGGGCACGCAAATGGAGGGTGGCTGTTGGCGCCAATCGGGCAGCAACTCGTTCAACGGGCCCGGTTCCAGCACCGCGCCGGAGAGGGCTTGGGCGCCGATCGCCGACGCTTTCTCGAGCACGATGATCTCGCAGTCGGGCTTGCGCTCTTTGAGCCGGATGGCGCATGCCAAGCCAGCGGGTCCGCCGCCCACAATGACGACATCGCATTCCATGACATCGCGTTCAATGGTGCCGCTCATGATTAGAGAATCTCCAGTGTCATCGCGGTGGCTTCGCCGCCGCCAATACAAAGTGCAGCCACGCCACGCTTGCCGCCCCGGGCGCGCAACGCGTGGACCAGCGTCGCAACGATTCGCGCACCGGTAGCGCCGACCGGATGACCTAACGCACAGGCGCCGCCATTGACATTCAAACGCGCGTGATCAATGCCGATGTCGCGCGCCGCCGCCATCGCCACGGCGGCGAAGGCCTCGTTGACTTCCCACAGATCCACGCCGTTAGCTTCCCAGTTTGCGAGTTTGAGCGCCTTGCGGATCGCACCGACGGGCGCGGTCGTAAACCATTCTGGTTCCTGCGCGTGGCTTGCGTACGAGACGATGCGTGCCAGCGGTTTCAGGCCGCGCCTGTTCGCTTCGGACTCTTTCATCAGGATCGCAGCGGCAGCGCCATCGGATATCGAGGAAGACGACGCGGCCGTGACCGTGCCGTCCTTGCGAAACGCTGCCTTCAGCGTCGGAATCTTGTCGATATCGCAGGTGAACGGGGTTTCGTCTTTGCTAACAACCAGCTCGCCCTTGCGATTTTTGACCGTTACCGGGGTGACTTCGGCATCAAACGCCCCAGACTGCACCGCCGCCAGTGCGCGACGTACCGATTCAGCGGCGAACGCATCCTGGTCGGCGCGCGAAAATTTGTATTTGTCGGCAGTGTTCTCGGCGAAACAACCCATCATCTGGCCATCCCAGGGGCTCTGCAGGCCGTCATAGAACATGTGATCTATCAATTCGCCATTGCCCATGCGATAGCCTGATCGGGCTTTGAGCAACAGATATGGCGCATTGCTCATGCACTCCAGACCGCCCGCCAACACGATGTTAGCTCCGCCAGCTTTGATCTGATCGGCAGCCATCATCAGCGCCTTCATGCCCGAGCCACACATTTTGTTGATGGTTGTCGCAGCGGTTGCCACCGGAACACCAGCTCCCATGGCCGCCTGACGCGCAGGCGCCTGGCCCATGCCCGCTGGCAGGACGCAACCCATAATAGTCTCGTCGATTTCGTTAGCCTGGATGCCGGCCGATTGAACTGCTGCCTTGCAGACAGCGCTGCCCAGCGCGGGTCCCGTGGTTGCGGCCAACACACCCTGAAACGCCCCAATGGGCGTGCGCTTTGCGGAAACCAAAACTACGGCATCGGACATGTTGAATGACTCCCAACCTCAGTGACGAATATAGTAGGCAATTATGACGCACTGCGCCGCGCGCGGACGCGGCTGCTCCTGCCCAGACGCGGCGCCAGACCTTGCTCAAAAAAATCGATGAAACGACTGGCGATTTCCGCCGGCGTCAGAGCATCGCGGCCGCGGTGCCAGTGGGCTATCCAGTTCAGCGCGCCGGCCAGCGCGAACGCCGTCATCTTGGGGTCGCAAGCACTGATGGAACCGTCGTCCATGCCGGCGCGCAGCAAGCGGCGCAAGCCCTGGTCGATTTCGGATTTCAACACCTTGACCCTGGAACTTAACTCGGGCGTGAGGTCCAGATCTTCAGCGCGCACCATGCACCAGCCAAAATCGCCGGTAATCGCCTCGGCATAGCCAACTAACACTTGCAGCAGTCGCTCGCGCGCCGTCCGGCCAGTTTGTTCGGCATGTTGAAACGCGCCACGAATCTGTTCGACACCGGTGCGGAAGCACTCAAACAGCAGCTGCTGTTTGTTGCCCACATAGAGATAGACCAGGGGTTTGGTGACACCGACGGCAGCGGCCACGTCGTCCAGAGAAGTGTTGTGGAAGCCATTGGCGCGAAAAGCCCGCGCTGCAGCATGGATCAGAGCGGTCCGTTTGCGTTCCCGGTCAGCGCTGCGCGCTGCCAGATCCCTCCAGGGCGACAGCGACGGTGGGCGTCCGCGGCGGGCGGATGTGACTGATTTGGCAGTCTCGGCCCGAATCGACCTTGTCTTGGTCATGTAAGCTATCGTATCATTAAATTACTGATGAGTAAATTAGATTACGGATAGGTAATTTGCAACATGACCAGCAAGACCGCCAGCAGTTCGGATGTCAAATCGCAGTCAGCCGCGGCGTTGCCCGATAGTCAGGCGCCGCTGCGCTTTGTGACTGCCGCGTCGCTGTTTGACGGCCATGATGCGGCGATCAACATGATCCGGCGACTGTTGCAGTCCGGCGGAGCGGAGGTGGTGCACCTCGGTCACAACCGATCGGTCGCGGATATCGTCCGCGCTGCGATCCAGGAAGACGCGGACGCGGTCGCCGTTAGCTCATACCAGGGCGGTCACAGCGAATATTTCGCCTACATGGTCGATACGCTGCGCGAACAGGGATGCGAGCATATTCGCGTGATCGTCGGTGGCGGCGGCACGATTTCGCCGCAGGAAGTTGCTGCGCTGGAAGTACACGGCGTGGAAAAAATATACACCCCTGAAGACGGCCGTCTGTTAGGTCTGACCGGCATGATCAACGACGTGTTTCGTCGTGTGCGCACGGCGCGCCGCGCTCCGTTTGCGATGGCGCCGGTCAACGCGGCGGATCACCGGCATCTCGCGCGCTGCATCACCATGCTTGAAGGTGAGGCCGCCAACAGTGGAGTGGCGGGCACCGATGCCTTGCGCAAAGCCCTGACCCGGCCGGTGAAACGCGCGCCCGTCGTTGGTATCACCGGTACCGGTGGCGCGGGCAAGTCGTCGCTGACCGACGAATTGCTGCAGCGTTTTCTGCGCGCCTACCCGGATCGGCAGATTGCGGTCGTCGCGGTCGATCCAACGCGGCGCCGTTCCGGCGGCGCTTTGTTAGGTGATCGCATTCGCATGAACAGCCTGTCCAATTCCAGCGTCTTCATGCGCTCGCTGGCCACGCGCCGGCAGAACCTCGCAACCAGCGCCGTTTTGCAAGACGTGATCGAGCTGTATCAGCAGGCCGGCTTCGACCTCATCCTGGTCGAGACTGCCGGTATCGGCCAGAGCGATACCGAGATCGTCGACCTGGTGGACATTTCGACCTATGTGATGACCGGTGATTATGGCGCGGCCAGCCAGCTCGAGAAAATCGACATGCTCGACTTCGCCGATCTGGTGGTGTTGAATAAATTCGAAAAACGTGGCGCCGCAGACGCTCTGCGTGACGTGCGCAAACAGTGGCGCCGCAATCATCCGGATCGCATGAAGATCGCCGACACCGAAGTGCCGGTGTATCCCACCATCGCCAGTCGTTTCAACGATCCGGGCGTCAATCGACTATTCGGCGCGCTGTGCGCGCGCCTTGATCAGCAATCGAGTTCGGCAGGCCAGTGGCTGACCCCTGCGATTGCAGCGCTGGTACCTGCTGCCAATGCCATTATCAGTCGCGACGCGTTGATTCCGGAGAACCGCGGCCGTTATCTGGCCGAGATTGCCGCCTCTGGGCGCAAGACCCGCGCCCAGCTCGAGCGTCAGGCAACAGCTGCGACCCAGGCTCAGAGTCTGCATCGCGCGCTGCAGGCGTTAGCCGATGCCGCACTGCCACCGTTGTTAGATCGCTTTAAAGCGGACTCAGGACGGGATACTTTGCGTGACGCCTATCACCGCGCCTTGGACGAGTTGGGTGCCGACAATATCGCGCTGCTCAAGGAATGGCCGACACGTCTGCAGGGCATTACCGACAGCCAATTCACCTATGTCGTGCGCGGCAAGCAAGTGCGCGGTGATAACTATCTTGAAACCTTGAGTCGCAACCGCGTGCCGAAGATCGCCTCGCCACGTATGACCGATCTGGGTGACGTGCTGCGCTTCCTGGGCAACGAGAACCTGCCCGGCACGTATCCCTACACCGCTGGCGTGTATCCCTACCGCCGCGAGGCCGAAGATCCGATCCGCATGTTTGCGGGCGAAGGCACGCCCGAGCGCACCAACCGGCGTTTCCATTTGTTAGCCAAAGGGAGCCCGGCGACCCGACTGTCGACTGCTTTCGATTCAACGACGCTCTATGGCGAAGATCCGGATCTGCGTCCGGACATATACGGCCGCACCGGAAATTCCGGCGTCAGCATTGCGACGCTCGATGACATGAAAAAACTTTATTCCGGTTTCGATCTGTGCGCGCCAACGACCTCAGTGTCCATGACCATCAATGGCCCGGCGCCCATGTTGCTCGCGATGTTCATGAATACCGCGATCGATCAGCGGGTCGAAAGATTCCTGCGCACCACGGAGCGCTGGCCTCTGGTTGAGCGCCATGTGACCGAACTGCGCCGCTCGCAACAAGCCGCCGGGATGGTCCAGTCGCAATACGTCGGCGAGCTGCCCGAAGGACATGATGGCTCGGGTCTGGGTCTGTTAGGCCTGAGTGCCGAGCAGCTGGTCGGAGTCAGTATCGATGCGCGTGAGCTGCTGACGAGCGCGGAATACCAGCGCCTGGCGGCCGAAGCGCACAGCCTGGCACGCGGCACGGTTCAGGCCGATATCCTCAAGGAGGATCAGGCACAAAATACCTGCATTTTCTCGACGGAATTTGCGATGCGTCTGATGGGCGATGTGCAGCAATACTTCATCGACCACAATGTGCGAAATTTTTATTCGGTGTCGATTTCCGGTTATCACATCGCCGAAGCCGGTGCGAATCCCATCAGTCAATTGGCGTTCACGCTGTCCAACGGCTTCACGATCGTCGAGTACTACTTGTCGCGCGGCATGAAGATCGACGATTTCGCGCCTAACCTGAGTTTCTTTTTCTCCAACGGGATGGATGCTGAATATGCGGTGATCGGCCGAGTCGCGCGGCGCATCTGGGCGCGCGCCATGCGCGAACGCTATGGCGCCGATGCGCGCAGTCAGATGCTGAAATATCACGTCCAGACCTCGGGGCGCAGCCTGCACGCCCGCGAAATTCAGTTCAATGACATTCGTACCACCTTGCAGGCCATGTACGCGCTGTTTGACAACTGTAATTCCTTGCATACCAACGCTTTTGACGAGGCGCTGACCACGCCTACCGAGGACAGTGTCCGTCGCGCAGTGGCAATCCAGCTCATCATCAATCGCGAGTTGGGCATTAATGCCACGCAAAACCCCTGGCAGGGGTCTTTCATGATCGATTACCTGACCGATCTGGTCGAAGAGTCGGTCTATCGCGAATTCGAGTCCATCAGCGAGCGCGGCGGCGTGTTAGGTGCCATGGAAACGATGTATCAGCGCGGCAAGATCCAGGAAGAAAGTCTGTACTACGAAACTCGCAAGCATGACGGCAGCCTGCCGATCATCGGCGTCAATACATTCCTGAGTCAGCATGACGCCAGTGCTGAGCACGCGGCAGTGGCGCTGATCCGCTCCACCGATGAAGAGAAGCAACAGCAGGTTACGGGAGTTGTGACCTTTCAGCAGCGGGGCGCGGCGTCCCGTGCCACGGCACTGGATACGCTGCGCGCGACTGCAGCGAGCGGCGGCAACACGTTTGCCTCGCTAATGTCGGCGGTGAGGGTGGCCTCACTGGGTCAGATTTCGCACGCCCTGTATCAGGTCGGCGGGCAGTATCGTCGCAGCATGTAACGAGCAACAGCTTAGCCAGGCGTGCGGTCTGGCGCATCGAGGCGCGCGAGGATTGCAGCGCGGGCTGCGTCGCGCAGCGTGTTAGCGTCCATTTTGCCGTCGGCGCCGCCTGTCAGGGGCGGCAATAACTCCACTTCGATAACGCCAGGGCGGAGCAGCTTTCGCGATGAGGGGAACAACTCCCGTGTACCGCGAATGACACAGGGCACGACTGTCAACGACGATCGGGCCGCAATGGCAAACGCGCCCGAGTGAAATTTCATCAGACCTGGCTGCTCGTTGAACGTACCTTCCGGAAAAAACACCAGCGACTGGCCGCGGCTGGCAGTGCGCAACAGTCGGCGCGCGTCCGCAGCGCCTCGATTGCGATCAGTTCGGTCGACAAACTCGGAGCCAATTCGCCGCAACAGAAAACTGGCCAGTGGCACCCGGTCCATTTCTTTTTTGATAACGAATGAAAACCGCGTCGGCAACGCGGCCTTGATCACCGGACCGTCTAAGTAGCTGCAGTGGTTGGCAACCACCACGCACGGCCCAGATGGCAAATTCGCAAGGCCGGTGACTTTGAGCCGCATGCCGGCGGCGCCGAGCATCAGCCGAGCCATTTTGCCCGCAAATGCGCGCCGCGCGGCCAGACCTGGCAGCAGCAGCACGCCCAGCAAGGCCAGGATTGCCAGCATTGCGATGGCCAGCCACGCATAAATGCCCCACAGGAGGTAGGTTAACTGCATCAAGGGGGTCCGGAACTTTTGTGTGACCGACTTCTCTTTATGTTAATGCGTATTGACGAACGTGATTAGGGTCACTGCGTAAAGAACCGCTTCAATCCGATACTCCGCCTGCGAAACCGAAATGGCAACAGGTTTGCCGTCATGCAATCGAGGCTGAATTGGCACGAGAAACTACAGCAGCAGTGGCAGCACCGGCAGTGAAAGTGGACTCCACGGATCCTGCGGTCACGCGTTTTCTCGACGCCGTGTGGATGGAGCGTGGCTTGTCGGTTAACACCCTGGCGGCCTATCGCGCGGACCTCACTGCCCTCAATCGTTGGCTCGCGCAGCGCGACGTCGCGATTCTCAACACAACCCGCTCGGACCTGCTCGGCTTCATCGCTGCGCGCGTTGAACTGGGAGCGCGACCGCGTTCCACGGCTCGGCAATTGTCCTCATTCCGTCGGTTCTTCCGCTACTTCCTGCGTGAAGGCAGCGTCAAACAGGATCCCACCGCGCAGATAGCGATGCCGAAAATCGGCCGCTCGCTGCCGAAGTCATTATCCGAGGAAGAAGTCGAGGCCTTGTTATCAGCGCCACTGGTCACTGACCCGCTGGGTCATCGTGATCGCACGATGCTGGAAGTTCTGTACGCCACTGGCTTGCGAGTGACTGAGCTTGTTAGCCTCAAATACAACCAGGTGAACATCAACCAGGGCGTTATTCGCGTGCTCGGCAAGGGCAATCGCGAGCGTTTGATTCCGCTGGGTGAGGAAGCGGTGCGCTGGCTGGGCGAATTCGTCGCCGGTGCCCGCAGCGAGATTCTGCTGGATCGCGCCACTGACTACCTGTTCCCGACTCGCCGTGGTGACCGTATGACGCGCCAGGCTTTCTGGCACATCATCAAGCGCTATGCCCGCAAGTCCAGTATCCAGAAAGACCTTTCGCCGCATACGCTTCGTCATGCGTTTGCAACACATCTGCTGAACCACGGCGCCGACCTGCGTGTCGTGCAAATGCTGCTCGGCCACAGCGACCTTTCAACCACGCAGATCTACACGCATGTCGCTCGCGAACGCATGAAGGAAATGCACGCGGCGCACCATCCGCGCGGTTGAGCCGCCTGTCGGCCGGTCATTTGGGCTAAACTTGAACCCGTCGGCTGCCAGGCAGTCGAACGTCTGTATTTCTGCGATTCTGACAGCGTGACGGGATGGCCTTGCCATGAAAATTCTGAGTATCTGCATCGTTCTTCTGGCGGCCCTTCTGGCGACCATAGCCCCGCCGCTCGCGGTCGCACAGGCGGCAGGCAAGCCTGTGGCCCGGCCCGATATTCGAGCCGACATATCCCGTAAGTTCCCAGGCACCAAGGTGGAGGACGTTCGCCTGTCGCCGCTGCCTGGCGTTTTCGAAGTCATGCGTGGCACCGACGTCGTCTATGTGAGTGGCGATGGCAAGTTCGCCATCGCCGGCGATCTCTACGATCTGAATAATGAGAACAGCAACCTGAGCGAACGGCGTCGACGCGACGTGCGCATGCAGCTGTTAGCTGCGGTGCCGGACAAAGAGACGCTGGTGTTCGCCCCCAAGGATCCAAAATATACGGTGACAGTATTCACCGACGTGGATTGCGGCTTTTGTCGTCAGTTACACAACCAGATCGGCAAGTACAACGATCTCGGAATCAAAGTGCGTTATCTGTTTTTCCCGCGTGGCGGCCCGGATTCTGAATCCTGGGACACTGCGGAACAGGTCTGGTGTTCGGCCAACCGCAATGAAGCGCTGACCAAGGCCAAACGCGGCGAAGCTCTCAAAGTCGCAAAATGTGCCAGCACACAGGTAAAGCGCGATTATGAATTGGGCCAGGATATTGGCCTGCGCGGTACGCCCGGTATCGTGCTGCCGAGCGGAGAGTTGCTACCCGGATTCGTGCCGCCCGCCAACCTGGTCGCGAAGCTCCAGGGTTTGGCCAGCAAGGGCCGCTAGCGCTCCAGCAGTTTGAGTTTGTCGGGCTTGCCTTCCCATTCTTTGGCATCGGCGGGGGCCTTGCCCATCTCGGTAATCACCGGCCATTTGCGCGACAGCTCGGCGTTCAGCGCCTTGTACGATTCCTGCCCCGCCGGCAATTCTTCTTCAGAATTGATCGCTTCGACCGGGCATTCCGGTTCGCACAAGGTGCAATCTATGCACTCGTCCGGATCGATCACCAGGAAATTCGGACCTTCGTGAAAACAGTCCACCGGGCAGACTTCCACGCAGTCCATGTATTTGCACTTGATGCACTGTTCGGTTACAACAAAAGTCATTGGCGTCCTCCGCGGCCATTTTGCCCTAACGGGCGCGGCGATTGAACTCAGTAAAGTGATGTCTGTCCACTCTGGAGGCCTGGTCCTCCAGAAAGCGGCGCAGGGTGAAGTCGGTGCTGGGAAAGGCAATGTCGGCCCAGGGAATCTCGTCCGCCGTTACCAGTTTGGCATCCAGGCTTTCCGGACCGGCGCCGATCTGCGGATCCAGCAACCGGGCGCGGAAAAAAACATGGATCTGGTGCGCTGAAATCACATGCACCACCGTTAGCAGCGAGAGGATCTCCACCTTGGCCAGGGCTTCTTCGTCCGCCTCCCGGGCGGCGCCTTGCTGCAGCGTCTCGCCGTTTTCCAGGAAGCCGGCCGGCACGGTCCAAAAACCCACGCGGGGTTCGATGGCGCGCTTGCAGATCAGGATTTGTCCCCGGTACTCAGGCACGCAACCGACGACGATTTTCGGGTTCTGGTAGTGAATCGTGCCGCAGTCACCACAGACGAAGCGTGGCCGTTCATCGCCCGGCGGAACTTTCAACGCGACGGGCGCGCCACACTGATTGCAAAAATTCATGGCAGGGAGCCTGCGTCGGGAAACCAATCGAGCAACGATAGCATGGACTGCGCTGGACCCCTCCGAGCCTCAATGGGTTTGGTTTTCCCGGCGACTAAGGATGGGAAATCTCACCGCTCGCGGCGTCTCGAACCGCTTTGATTACCCACTCCGGCTGCTCTTTCTGCAGGTAGTGACCGCTTTGCGTGGTCACGCGGTGCTCGCCACGCGGCGATTGCGTGGCGAGTTCGCGCTGTGTCTTAAGCCACAATGCCGACCATTTCGGCCCTTCGACCAACCGCAGTTTGTCGCTTGTTAGCACAATCAACGGCACTTCGGGCAGCGCGCCTGCGGCCTCGACCTGGGCAAAGGTGGTGTCGCTCACGGCGTATTCGGCCGCGGCCGCGCCGGGTAACGCGGCAATGAGAAACTTGGGTGGATCGCATAACAGAAGGCGTGCCTCGCGACAGCGGCGCGTCATGCTGGCTGCACGCGATTCGACCAGCACGAGTCCCGCGACCTCAGTGGGATGCAGCCGCGCGAACAATTCCATGTAGGTGCCGCCGAAGGAGTGCCCGACCAGCAAATAAGGCGGTTGCAGACCGGCGTGCACCAGCGCAGTTCTGAGTTCAGTGACAATTTGCGCGCCGCTGCGCGGCTCAGTCCGGCGGGCGCTGTTGCCGTAACCGGCGCGGTTGTATGCAAATACTGTGGCGAACTCGGCAATGGGAGCAACTACCTGTGCCCAGCTGTCCATGCCGTCTCCCAGACCTGCTTCAAGAACGACCACCGGCCGGCCAGTCCCGCGCACGGTGAATTCCACCACCGAGCCCGCCACCGTTTCGGTGCGCGCACCTGGCAGACTGGTGCAGGCGCTAACGATACCTAACAACAGGACGCAGAGTATTTTCATCGCGTGAGCTCCAGAAGTTTCAGGGCCAGGGCGTTGGCGTCGTTGGCCACGGCGTCACTAAACGCATTGCTGAGCACGACAACGGCGCGATTGCGCTCGGGCTGTATCACGGCAAGTGCGTAATAGGTTCCGGCGGAACCGTCGTGGGCGCTGGTACGCACTCCCGCAAGTTCCCTGACGATCCAGCCCGAAGCAAACTCGCCGTTCGGTGTATGCAAATAACGGTAGCCTGTCGCGGACAGACTGCCGCCTGCGCCGCGCAGCCCGCGCAGCTGCGACTGAACAAAGCGTGCGTAATCTGTGATGCTCAGACTGATGTTGCCAGCCGGAGTCAGCGCGCCCGGGAACTGATTTTCGCTTGCCAGTGGGTCGTTAGGTACCCAGCGGTTATTGATTTTTTCGTGACCCCACGGTTGCGCGGCGTCAATGGCAGCCGGCCACTCGTAATGTGCAACGATGCTCAGTGGCCGCAGTACCAAGTCGGATAAGAGAATCTCATACGCTTGCCCGGTTTTGCGCTCCAGCATCGCCGCCGCGATGGCATAACCGCCATTGGAGTATTTCGCAGTCGATCCCGGGGTCGCAGCGCTTGGCTGCTGCAAGAGCCAGGCGGTCAATTGCACGCGGGCACGCAGCGGATCTGCTGCCATGGCAGGCAGTCGTGCGAGTTCATTGGGTTCTGTCAGGGGCACAATGCCACCGCGATGGACCAACAATTGTTCCAGCGTAACGTTGCGGTACTCAGCGCGCATGCTGGCACTCATTTCGGGAAAGATGTCGGCGAGTGTTACGCTCCATTGAATCACGCCGCTTTCCACCAGCATCGCGGCCAGCGTCGCCGTCATCGCCTTGATGTTCGAGCCCAGATGGAACCGATCAGAGCCTGCGATTGGTATGACAAAACCGCTTTTTCGTACGCCGGTGACGCTGCTTTGAATGTTGTCGGTGCTGATTACAGCAGCAGCAAGACCGGGAATGCCGCCATCGCGTGCGGCTGTTTGCACCAGTGTCGGCAGGTCCTTGACTGTTGCGCCGTCCTGCGCCGGGCAGCCCGTCAATAGCGCCGTTGAAATGATGGATGCCGACAACAATCGATTTCTTAAGTAATGCACGGTCGCGCCTCTGGTTGTGAAAACCAGAGCAGCTTCCGCCGGATGCGATGGCCAGGTCGCCCAATCCGGTTGGATTGGACGCCTAGACGGACTCAGACCGATACGCCGAGGGTGTTACACCGGCATGTTTCTTGAAAACGCCGTTAAACGTGGCTTTGGAACTGAATCCCGACGCGAATGCGATTTCGAGAATTGACTGCTCCGCGTAGGCGGGATCGTGCAAACAACGCTGCACTTCGGCGACCCGCTGCTGATTGATAAAATCATAGAAATTCAACTGGAGTCCGACGCTTAGTAACTGGGAAAGTTGATGCGGCGCCACGGCCAGGCGGCTTGCAAGCTGGTCTAAAGTCAGTTGGTTTTCCAGATAGGGCTTCTCAATGACCATGAGTGTCTCGAGACGTTTCTGCATGTCAATGAGTTGTGTAGAGCTGAGCGCGGATTTTGCATATTTCTGCGTTGCCGCGCTGGCAATCGTCACGTCTGCAGCCGGCCCACTGAAAATACGCGGGTAGCGCAGGCCGACATAGCCGAGGCCATAAATGGCAACGGGCGTCGCCAGCGATTCGATCCATTGCAAACGCCGCCCGATCAGCAGGCAGAGCAACCATGCCGCCCACAACAGCAAATTCGCGCCGAGGAGAAGCGCCAGCCAACCCGCTCTAAGGGTGTCTAGATTGGAGTAAATCTGCGGCAGGCGCGCACGGAATTTGTACAACCGAAACACACACGCCACCCAATAGCACAGCACCTGTGCCGCGGCTAACATCAATAATGGATCCACGGCGAGCTGCCGCATATCGGTTCGCAGCATTTGCAATTTGACGGCGGCGGGTTGCAGCCAGATCGGCGCGAGCGCCAGCAAAAGCAGTAGCGCCGGGATGGCATGCAGCACCAGAGTGCGCCAGCCCGGCGACGCGGCCTGCGTAAGCGCCAGTACGTAGCAATAGACCAACGGTCCAATCAACAAAATCAGCCAATCAAAAATGTAAGCCAGATGCGGCGCGCGCTCAATCGCACCGGATTGATTGAGTACGTCACCAACCGTAACCAAGGAAAATGCCACTAGTCCGGCGGCCAACCAGCGATTGGCGCTGCGTTCGGCGGAGTGGAACCACAGCAATCCCGCCAAAAACAAGCCCTGCGCGGCCGCCAGCGCGCTAAAGATATACATGCCCTTAGGTTACCATGGCAACGTGAGCGCGCGCGCTGCTGAAGCGACTGTTAGGTGACGTTTCGAAGCGCGAATGGCTGCAACAATGCGCCGAGGAATGTCATTGGTGGTTTGAGCGTGCGCCGGATGTGGTCTAATTACTCTATGACTTCGCGCAGGCGCCCGTTCTGGCGGCAGACCCGTACGCTCATTCACCTTGGTCTTGCGCTGCTGCCGCTCCTGCTGCTGCTGCCGCATGTGCTGGGACTAACACGCTATGGTCTCATCGACCGCGTCGAAGGCTATCTCTACGATTTTCGCGTGCGGCAGTCACTTTTGACCGATCAGGACCCGCGCATAGTTATTGTGGATATCGACGAACGAAGCCTGGCGGCGGAAGGCCAATGGCCGTGGTCGCGCGTCCGACTCGCACAGTTGCTCGATCGGCTGTTTGATGACTACGGCGTAAGAGTCGTCGGCATCGATATCACGTTTCCAGAACCGGAGAAGGCCACGGGCCTTGAGGTGCTGCGCGAGCTGGCGCAAAGTTTTGCCGGCGACGCGCGCATTGCGCCGTGGATTGACGCCCGCCGCGCCGCGCTCGATGCCGATCAGCGTTTTGCCAAGGCGCTGGTCGCGCGCGATGTCGTACTGGGCTATGTATTCAAGTCGACGCTTGATCAAGGTCAGCCCGAGACCGTCGGGGCAATCCCCGATCCAATCACGGTGAGTGGCGCTTCGTTAGCTCAAGTGCCGTGGGTGGAGGCGGTCGGATTTACGGGCAATCTTGCCGTGTTCCAAAAAAATGCCATCGCAGGCGGCTTCTTCAACACGCCGCTGGTAGACGACGATGGCGTCGTGCGTCGCATGCCACTGCTGCAGCGCTACCGAGGAAAGCTCTACGAATCGCTGGCGCTGGCGACCGCAAGGCTGTCGAAATCAGGAGCGGCATTACAGTTTGGGTTTCGGGGCGAGCAAGGTTCGGCCTCAAGGCTGGACTACATCGATCTCGCGGGCGTTCGTACGCGGGTCGATCAGTATGGAGCGGCGCTTACGCCATTCCGTGGCGGAGTTGGCAGTTTCCCCTATGTCTCGGCGACCGACGTGCTCGCGAAGCGGGCGGACGCGGCGGTATTGAATGAGCGAATTGTGTTGATTGGCACCAGCGCGCCGGGGCTACTCGATATCCGGCCGACGCCGGTTGCGAGTCAGTACATTGGCGTCGAAGCTCATGCCAACATGGTTGCCGGATTGCTCGATGGCAACGTGCGCGCCGTACCACCGCGGGCGCTGCTGTTAGAGCTAACAGCCGTTGGTATTCTGGTATTGCTGATGGTTCTGATCGTCGCCAGAGTAGCACCGCTCAAAGCACTGGCTGTGGTCATTGGCGCCGCGCTGTTCATCTTCATGGCAAACCTGGCATTGTTTCGCTTCTATGGCTGGGTGCTGCCGCTCGCCAGCCTGTTGGTTTATATCGCCGCCGCGGCGTTCTTGCTGCTGAACTACGACTATTTCATCGAGTCACGTCGCAAGCGACGCCTGCAGGGTTTCTTTGGCCAGTACGTGCCGCCTGATGTCGTTAGTGAGCTGGACGCCGATGATGCACAGATTTCCCTGCAAGGCGAGAGCCGCGACATGTCGGTGCTGTTCTCGGATGTGCGCGGCTTCACGACTTTGTCCGAGAATCTTACTCCGCGCGAACTCACCGCCATGATGAACGAGTTACTGACACCGCTGACCGCAGAGATCCAGTCACAGCGTGGCACGATCGACAAATACATGGGCGACGCGATCATGGCTTTCTGGGGCGCGCCACTGATTGATGTGCAACACGCGCGTCATGCGGTGCTGGCCGCCATGGGCATGGTGCATAGACTCGCTGCCGTGCGCGAAGATTTTGCGAAGCGCGGTTGGCCGCCGGTGCATGTGGGTGTCGGCGTGAGTTCTGGCGTGATGAATGTCGGCAACATGGGCTCGCAGTTCCGCATGGCCTATACCGTGCTCGGCGATACCGTGAATCTCGGTTCACGCCTCGAGGGGCTCACAAAGCAGTATGGCGTCGACATTCTAATCAGCGCGCCGACCGCAGCTGCCATTGGCGACATTGTTTGTCGTGAGATCGATCGTGTGCGCGTCAAAGGCAAATTCGAATCGGTCTCGATTTATGAGCCACGTGGACTTGCGAGCGAGCTGAATGATGCGCAACGCCTGCGCATCGCGCGTTTCGAAGCTGCTTTGTTAGCTTATCGGAGCCGCGAATTCAGCAAGGCCCAGAACACGCTGCGCGAGCTCGCCGCTCTACAACCTGAAAAACTGCTCGACGTCTATCTCGAGCGAATTGAGCAGTATCTGCTGACGCCGCCGCCCGCCGACTGGGACGGCGTTTTCACCTTTACGTCCAAGTAGCGCGAATCTCGAAATGTGACACTCATCACACACCCGGTGATGGGTGGTTCTCGCTTCCGGTAATCCGTTCAGCTGACATATTGCGTAGCAACGCTCTGTAGCCGCACTCTACATAACACGTTTCGCGTGCGGGAGTTCGCTTATGGGTATGTCGAGTATTGGTCAAGTGTTAGTCGTCGTCTGTATGGTATCTATGGCGCAGGCGCAGAGCGGCAACACCGATCCTCTCATTGATCAGGCGCAACGGCTGATTGCCGAACGCAATGCAGTTGCGGCGTACGCTCTGCTCGTGCCGCAGGAAGTCAATCGCGCGGGTGATCCGCTGTTTGACTATCTGTTAGGAATCGCAGCGCTTGATAGCGGCCGTGTGGCGCAGGCGGTGGCGCCGCTTGAACGCGTGTTGGCCGCGCAACCCGGTTTCTCCGGTGCGCGCATGGAGTACGCGCGCGCGCTGTATGAGAATAACGACTTCGCGGCGGCAGGCGATCAGTTTCAGACGTTGCTAACGCAAGCACCGTCACCGAGCACACAGACAGTAATCGAACGCTATCTCGCGGCGATTGATCGCGGACGCAGTGTTGCCGGCTCCAAGTTCACGCCTGCAGTCGATTTCGGCAGCGGCTACGACAGCAATGCCAATGGTTCGACGGCCGAATCGCAGTTCCTCGGATTCACACTGAATCCGCGTAACGTTGCGCAAGAGTCTGCGTTTCTGGAAGCAGGTGTGGGGCTTGGACATACTGTGGCGTTGGGCGCCCGCTCCGGGCTTGCCTCAACGCTGCGCCTCTCGCATCGGCAGAATCCCGACGCGAACTTTGTCGATCAATCTATCGCGGCGCTGGCGTCCACCTGGCTATTCAAGTCCGGCGAGACGCGTGGCAGCATCGGTGTCAACGGCTTCTATGGTTTGCTGGATGGTGAAGATCACCAGCTGCAGGCGAATTTGGAGTTCGGCCTCGCCCGGCGTTTCGCAGGCGACTGGGAGTTGTCGAGTCTGGCGAGAGTCGGCCGCGTTGACTTTCGTCAGCCCGTGCTCGCGATCATGGAGGTGGACCGCGTGTTAGGCGGTTTGGCGCTGACTCGTTACAACCTCGGCGACCGTTCGGGTCGTCTCGGCATCGCGCTAATCGCCGGACGGGACGATGCTCAGCTCGCCGATTCGCCGTATGGCAACGATCGTCACGGCGCTCGCGTGTTCGGCGGCATGCTGCTTCGACCACAGAGCACGTTGTACGCTGAGATTTCGTTTCAACGTGCCGATTTTCAGGGCGGCAATGGTTTCTTTGCTGTCGATCGCCGCGACGATCAGACGATGGCCGTCATTGGTCTCGACATCCAGAACTGGCCGGCGATCGGTTGGAGTCTGAGTCCGCAACTGCGACACACGCAAAACGACTCCACGGTTTCGCTTTACGAATTCTCGCGTACCGAGGCGGCTGTCTTTCTGCGCCGCTCGTTCCGCTAAATGGTGCCTGTTATGAAAAAACTCTGGGTCGCTTTTGCGCTGCTCACGATTGGCTCTGCTTACGGCGCTGCCGGCAAGGCAGTCTTTGTCTCGGGCACTGTCACCGTGGAAGGTCCCAAGCCGCGCGTCCTGTCAACCGATGCTGAAGTAGATGTCGGCGACACCATTATGACGGGCGTCAAATCACGCGCGCAGCTTGCGATGAACGATGGTCAGCGCTATGCATTGCGTGCCGGCAGCAGTTTTCGCATCGACGCGTTCTCGCTACCGCCCGCCGTGGGCAACGGAGCGCAGGCCACTGCCGTGGCGGCGGATGGTCAGAGTTTTTTCACGCTGCAAAAGGGCGGTTTTCGCAGTGTGTCTGGCGCTATCGGCAAGCAGAACGCGGCTGCCTACGAAGTGCGCACGCCCATCGGTACGCTGGGTATTCGCGGCACGACTTGGGCTGCGGTGTTCTGTCGTGACGATTGCGATGACGCCCCTGGCCTGGCGCCAGGGCAACCGATTCGCAACGGCTTGTACCTTGGCGTCGAGCAGGGGCGAATTCGCTTCGCGGGTCGCGGTCTCGATTTCGAATTGAACGCGGGCGAGTACGCTTTTATTCCGCTCGAAGATGTGCCAATCGAGCGGCTCAGGCAGCCGCCGGCCATTCTGACTGGTGACGGCGCGGGTCCGCTGGAAGTTGCCGGCAATGGTCCGCGCACACCCGCACAGGCTCTCAACAAGCCTGCGGGGTTTTCCGATCGCCGTAGTCCGGAAGATGTGCCTGCTCCCGCCGATCTTGAGCCATTGCCCGCACCGAGCGACGCGGTGGATCAAGACATCAGCGCCCAGGGGCCGCGTGGCGCGCTCGTCGACCTAACAAAAGGCAGCAATCCGCCACAGCGATCCATCGCTTATGCGTACGGTGGCGGCCTGCTTAATGCAGGCAGCACGCTCGCATCGGTCATGCTGTTTGACGCGAACGGCAACCTGCGCGGCTTTGCCACGCCTAACGGTGTCTTGCAAAACTATGCGATCGGCACGGCGCAGCCGGCGAATCTTGGTAGCAGTGCGGAAACCGGCATCCGTTGGGGTCGCTGGACGTTAGGTAACGCGACCGTCACGACGCCTAGTGCCGCGCCGCAGACATTAAATTTGACGCAGCAAAGTCTGCCTTGGATCGTAGGTCCCGAACTCTTGAGCGCGCTCGCATTGCCGGTCACCGGCACCCGCAGCTATATCCTCACCGGAGCGACCAATCCGACCGACACGCTGGGCAACATCGGCTCACTGGGCGGTGCGTTTCTGGTGGCTGACTTCACCAACCGCAATGTGACGGCGACGCTATCGCTCGATATCGCCAACTCAAATTGGTGGGCGACTGCCACGGCGCCAATTGCGGCTGGCAGCAGTCAATTTTCCGGCAACTTCAGCGATGTGCGCATCAATGGCATTACCGGCAGCACCGGTTCGCTGGCGGGCTTCCTCGTCGAGGCGCAGAACCCAGGGCCGACCGTCGCGGGCGCGGGCTTCGGCTACTACCTAACCGATGCGACTGGCCAGCGTGGCACCGTCAATGGCGTCATCGCCTTGCGTGAAGGACAGGGCGTACCGCCACCACCGCCACCACCGCCAGGCAATCGTCAAGTGGCGTTCGTGCTTGGCAATTATTTGTTAGGGCAGGCGTCGCGATCGTACACGGCGGCGGCGTTAAATCCGACCGTGCAGTATCTCGTGGATGCGAGTGGCAATCTAACGCAGTTTCGCGCGCTCGATCCAGGCTCGGTGCTTGAGACCTACAGACTCAATTCCAGCAACAACGTGAATACGGGATTCGATGCCGGCACCGGCATTCGCTGGGGACGATGGTCAGGCGGAACAGTCAGCCTGCAAAGCGGTGCGCCACAGAATCTCGCAGCGCAGAGTCTGCATTGGCTGCTCGGTTCCGCGTATCTCGGCGCGCCGACGCTGCCGAACACGGGCGCAGGTTTCCTCACACTCGTTGGCAACACCGCGCCGACGGATACCCGCGGCAATGTTGGCACCTTAGGTGGCGCAAGTCTTCGCGTCGACTTTACCAACCAGACTTTCAACTTCGCCGTTCTGACCAGCATCGATGGCCGAACTTACTACGCAGCTAACAACGGCGCCTTTGTGGCGGGCAGCCGTGAGTTCAGTGCCGGCTTCCAGAGCGGCGTGGTCGGCAATATTGCCAGCGTCGCTGGGGCCTACAGTGGCTTCATTGTCGTGCCGAGTGCCGTCGGACCGGCTAATTTGGGCGCTGGAGTCAGCTGGTACATCGATCCGCAAACCGCGGCGATTGGCAATGTCAGCGGTGCGACGGCGTTCTCGTCGGCCGGCAGCGGCTTCCCGGGTGGCGGTGGCAATGCCATCACGCCACCACCGCAGCAACGGCGCGACATCGCGTTCTCCATGGCCAATACGCGCAGTCCGCAGAGCACATCGAATGCCGCCAACGAGTACACGCGGACGGGATTCGATCTCACACATTTTCAAGGTGCATTTGTGCCACGACTCGGTTCGGTTCCCTTGTTAGGCGAGTTTGATATTGGCGATGCTTCGACTGCGGATGCAGGATTCGATCTGCGTGGCATGTTGCGCTGGGGACGATGGGCCGCGGGTGTGGGTTCCATCACCACGCCGCCGAATTCCGGCAATCCGGCGCCACTCGACTTCGCGCAACAGAGTCTGCATGTCATCATGTCGGCGGACAACGCGAACGCACCTGTGCTGCCGGCTACGGGCACCGCTAACTACACCTGGATCGGCGGCAGCAATCCGACCGACCAGCTGAATCAGGTCGGTACATTGAACAGCGCGACGTTTTCAGCAAATTTCACCAATTCGACGGTGGCCGCTTCTATCAATGCAAGCTTGCCAAACTCAACCTGGGTCGCATCCGGCAACGGCACGATCAGCGGCGGTACAAACCTTTTCGCAGGCAGTTTGAGTGGCACGTTCACCGACACGCAATTCAATTTCTCGCAACCGGCTAACGGTTCGTTCAACGGCTTCTTTACCGGTCCGCAGGACCTAACAGGTGTACCGAACGGCGTTGGCCTCAGCTTCGAGATGACTGAGCCACAGACCCAGAGCTCGATCAACGGCGTCGCCGCGTTCGTCGCGCGACCGTAAACCTGCGCAGATGAGCGATCGCTTCAAAATTGCGGTCGTCGGCGCTGGCCCCGGCGGGCTTTCGGCGGCGACTCATGCCGCCGAGCTGGGCGTGTCGCATGTGCTGCTCGAACAAAGCGCTGCACCGGCGAATACCATTCAGCGTTTTCAGAAGCGCAAGCACGTGATGGCGGAGCCTGGCGTGCTGCCGCTGCGCAGCCCGCTGGCGTTCGGTCCCGCACGCCGCGAGGACGTGCTGGCGGCCTGGACTGACGGACTTGCAAAACATCGCGTCAATGTCCGCTACAACGCGACGGTCACGCAAATCAGCGGTACACGTCCGGCGATTGTTATAACGCTCGCGAGCGGTGAGCAAATATTTGCGGAGAACGTGGTCTTTGCGATTGGCGTGCAGGGTAACCCACGCCAACTCGGCATTCCCGGCCAGGAACTGCCCTGTGTGCAGTATCAGCTCGACGATCCCGACCAGTACCGCGACGAGTCGGTCATTGTGGTCGGTGTTGGCGACGCGGGGCTCGAGAATGCGCTTGGCCTGCAGGATCACAATCGGGTGACGTTGCTGAACACCGGTACGGAATTCGACCGTGCCAAAGAAGGCAATCGTAATGCCGTGCTGAAGGCTATCGAATCCGGTGTGATGAATTGCTACTACAGTTCCACAGCGGTGGCGATCGAACTAGCCAATGCGCAAGAGCTGGCGCACGCGCCCTACGTGTTTGTTATCGACACTGCAAGCGGCCGGACGCGGCTGCCGGTCAACCGAATCATCGCGCGTATCGGCGCCATCGCGCCAAGCAAATTCGTCGAGAGTTGCGGCATCGTGTTTCCCAGCGGCGATCCAGCAGGACTGCCCGCATTGTCATCGCAGTATGAGTCGAACGTCCAGGGGCTTTACGTGATCGGCGCGCTCGGCGGCTATCCGCTGATCAAGCAGGCCCTGAATCAGGGCTATGAGGTGGTCGAATACATACTCGGTCGCAAGATTGAGCCCGCAGATCATCCGCTGTTCGTCGAGAAATTTCGCAAACTGCCGTTCCAGCAAAGCGTCGACGTCACTCTGGCGCTCATGCAACAGCGTGTGCCGCTGTATCGGGACCTCAATACGCTGATGTTCCGCGAACTCACGCTCGGCAGTGAAGTTCACACGCCGCAAGCGGGCGCCTTGATTTTCAGCAAGAACGATTACACCAACAGTTTCTATGTCATCGTGCAAGGCTCGGTGGAAATTGAGCTGGGTGATGACGACAAATATCGTTTGACGCTCGGTGCGGGCGAGTTCTTCGGCGAAATGTCACTGCTCTCGGGTCGGCGCCGTTCTGGCACGGTTTACGCGGGAGCCGACTGCGTGCTGCTTGAATCACCGCGCCGCGAAATCAACAAGTTGTTAGCGTCGGTTGCAACTGTCAAGCGAGTGCTCGATCAGCAATTTGTCGCACGCGCGATTCGCGCTGCGTTCGCACCGGACGCGAGCCAGGAGGATTTGCAGCCGATTGCCGATTGCGCGCAATTGCAACGCTTCAAAGCGGATGAAGCATTATTCAATGAAGGTGATGTTGCGGATACTCTTCACCTGGTGCGTTCCGGGTCAGTGGCGATCTCGAGATTCGTTGCGGGTCGTGAAGTGGTTACGTCCTATCTGGCGGCAGGCAACTACGTCGGCGAAATGGGTCTGATGGGTGGCACGCGTCGTAGTGCGACCGTGAAGGCCACGGTGCCGACCGAGACTGTTTGTCTCGATGCGGCGAGTTTCGCGCAGTTGCTTGAGCGTAATCCGCGCTTGCGAGATTCGGTGCAGAACACCGCGCGCAAGCGCATCGCGGCGAATGTCGACATGCAGTCCCAACCGCAGGCGGGCGATTTAATTTCATTCCTATTGCGGCAGGGCCTCGGTGAAGCCACCGATGTGCTGTTGATCGACGAAACACTGTGTGTCGGCTGTGACAACTGCGAACGGGCTTGCGCTGACACTCACCAGGGAACTTCGCGTCTCGACCGGGAAGCTGGCCCCACGTTTGCACACGTGCATGTGCCGACCTCGTGCCGGCATTGCGAGAATCCGCATTGCATGAAGGACTGCCCGCCGGATGCCATTCGGCGCGCACCTAACGGTGAGGTTTTCATTGGCGACAATTGCATCGGTTGCGGTAATTGCGAACGCAACTGCCCCTACGGCGTCATTCACATGGCCGCCAAACCGCCCGAACAACCCGGGCTGTTGGCGCGGCTATTGTTCGGCGCAGCGAATACCGCGGCTGTTGTCAGCAAGGACGAAATCAAAAAAGCAGTCAAATGCGATATGTGCTCAGGTCAGGCTGGTGGGCCGGCGTGCGTACGAGCCTGTCCTACTGGTGCGGCCATTCGCGTCAGTCCCGAGAAATTCGTCGAGTTTGTCAGCCGCACGGCACGCTCGAGCTAGGGCCTGGTCATGCACGAATCGCTGCTCGCCTATCGTCAAAAGCGGTTCCTATGGATCGCAGCCGCTCTGGTGTTGGCATCAGTGATCGCGTACACAATGCAAAGCAATGCTGAACCGCCTAACGGCGGTAGTTGGCTTGGCTACACACTCGGTGGCATCGGCGCAGCCTTGATCTTATGGCTCATGGCACTCGGTTTGCGCAAACGGAGCTATCGATCGACTCTCGGCAATTTGCAGGGTTGGGTGTCTGCGCACGTCTACCTCGGTCTTGCGCTACTGATCATTGTCACGCTACATACTGGTTTTCAGTTCGGCTGGAACGTCCATACGCTGGCGTATGTGTTGATGTGTGTGGTGATTGGCAGTGGCGTCGTGGGCGTAGTGCTGTACCTGCGCTACCCGAGCGAACTGTCGGCGAACCGTGCGAGCCTGACGCGCGAGCAATTGACTGAGCAGCTTGCAGAGCTCGATGCGCGTAGCCTGCGCGTGACGTCTCGAATGCCGTCGGAATATCACGACCTTGCGCAAAGCGTGCGCGATCGTACGCGGCTCGGCGATGGCGTCGTGGCGTTGCTGCGCGGCACGGATAGGTCGCAAGTGCTGATGCCGAACGCTGCGGGCGGCGGCGCAAGCGTAGTCATGAATTCGGATCAGCGGGCTGTGATTGGCTTTCTGTCGGATCGCCTGTCGCGCAGCACGGAGGGTGCGCAAACACAGGCGCTGACGGAATTGATGTCGTTGGTTACCGCGCGGCGCTCCGTGCTTGCGCAACTGCGGCGTGACGCGCAGCTCAAGGCGTGGTTGCAAATATGGCTGTACGTGCATGTGCCCGTGACCTTCGGGCTGTTCGCCGCGTTGATCGCCCACGTGCTTAGCGTGTTTCTGTACTGGTGAAGAGCGAGCGACCCACATGCGTGCTCTGATCCGATTTATCAGCCGAGGCGCCGCTGGCGCCGTCGAGCAGCGCGACCGGATATTTGACGGCGAAGTGATCACACTCGGTCGCGCCACCGATCAAGTCATCAATCTGAAGGACCGGCGCGTTGATCTTGAACATGCGCGAATTCTGCGCGCGAGCGGACGCTTCCTTGTTAGTAGCCGCGCGCTGACCGGCGTGCTGGTTAACGGCACGGTGTGCCGAGACGCGCCACTCACAGTAGGCGATGTACTGCAGATCGGTTCGAATGTTCTGACGTTTATAGAACCTCCTGCACAGTTTGATCTCGCCTTCACTTTTGAACTCGATGTGAGCGTCGACACGCGCGCAGTCGAGGCGCAATCACTGCCGCTATCGTTGTCCTTGCAGGAAGTCGGTGTGCGGATGCGGCCCTGGGCCTGGGCGCTGTTCACCTTGGTGCTGCTCGGCGCGCTTGTTGTGCCTTGGTTTAGTTCACCGCAGTCAGGCGCTCTCCTGCCGACGCGGCAAACCGCTCTGCCGAGCGATCACGCATGGCAATCGGGCTCATTGCACACCGCGCACGCCAATCTTGGCGCGAAGTGCGAAGCTTGCCATCAGCAACCATTCGTGCGTGTTGCCGACCAGTCCTGTCTGACGTGTCACGCGAATTCGCTGCATCGGCATGGGGCATTGCAGAATCTCAAGCTGCCGGCGTTAGCAGCGACGCGCTGTGCGAACTGCCATCAAGAACACAATGAGCCGTCGACCCTAGTGCGTAACGATGAGCGGCTATGCGTCAGCTGCCATATAGACCCGCAGAACAACCCGCGACTCCAGCCAGTTAGCGATTTCTTTCGGGAACATCCGGAGTTCGCAGCTACCAACATCAAAGACGACCCGCACCTCAATTTCCCGCACGATAGGCACCTTGATCCCAAGGGGATCAAGACGCTGACGAACACGGAAGTCATGACCTGCGCCGGCTGTCATGAGCAGCAACCCGGCGGCGCGCGTTTTCAACCAATCTCCATGTCACGTCACTGCCAGCGCTGCCACGCATTGTCCTTCGACCCACGCGAGCCAGAGCGCAGCGTGCCGCATGCGACACCTGCGATCGTGCTCACGTCCTTGCTCGAGTACTACGCGTCTGAGTACCTGCAAGGCTACCCGGATGAGCTGCACACCGTGCAACCCGCGAGCATGGTTGTGCGGCCGGGTGTGGACCTGAATTCCAAGCAACGCGCCCGTGTGCTGGCGCGCGCCCGTACACAAGCAGACATAACAGCGCGCGATTTGTTAGAACGCCGCGCTTGTTCTGTATGTCATGAAGTCAAGCGTGGCAAGGCCGCGTCCAGCTGGGATGTGACACCAGTGACCTTGCGCGCAATTTGGATGCCGAAGGCTGAGTTCAGTCACGCCTCCCATGCGACCAGTCTGACGCCGTGCAAAACCTGCCATGCCGCGCAGAAATCGCAGCGCTCCACCGACAAGCTGTTGCCAACCATCGAAACCTGTCGGGACTGCCATGCAGGCACGCAATCGGTCGCGGCGTCGCAGATTGCCAGCAGTTGCACCAGTTGTCACGGTTTCCACAATCCGCAGAATCCACTTTGGCAGGCGGGCTCGGCGCCGATCGCGAAAGTTGTCAGGGCGCTGCACTGATGATCACCGACTGGCGACAGGGTTTGACCTCCGTAGTCCTGACTGCTGCTGCACTGTTAGCTGCCTGCGGCGGTGGTAGTACCCCGGCGGATCTCGCGACAGCACCGCAGGCGCAGGAATGCAGCGGATCTTGTGCTGGCGCCGCAAGCTTTCTCAGTGTGGCCGAGGTGCAGCGCGCGATCGCACAAGCAGTGGCTGAGGCGCAGGCGCGCAATGTGCGCGCGACCATTGCGGTCGTGGACCGAGTCGGCAATGTACTCGCGGTGTATCGCATGGCGGGTGCTGCGAACACCATGACGATTACCAGTAGCCAGGCGAACGCGAGCAGTCGCGCTGTTGTTGGCGGGCTGGAAGGCGTCAATATCGTGCCTGCGACCCTCGGAGCCATCGCCAAGGCGATCAGCGGCGCGTATTTGTCGAGCGAAGGCAACGCGTTCAGTACCCGTACCGCCAGTCAGATCGTGCAGGAACATTTCAATCCGGGCGAACTGCTGGCGCCTAGTGGCCCGTTGTTAGGCGTGCAGTTTTCGCAGCTACCCTGTTCGGATCTCGCAGCGCGCGCCAGTGGCACCGCGTCAACTCCGGGACCGCATCGCTCACCCCTCGGACTTGCTGCAGATCCAGGCGGGTTTCCGCTCTACAAAGACGGCACACCAGTCGGTGGCGTCGGCGTGCTGGCGGATGGAATTTATGGCTACGATGCGAATGTTCAGGATCGGGACCGAGACCTTGATGAGCTGATTGCGGTGGCGGCGGCCTTTGGTTTCGCGGCGCCCGAGGATCGTCGCGCAGAGCGCCTCACTGCCGATGGCAAAACCCTGCGCTTCAGTGACGCAGAGTCTGCCGATCTGGCGTCAACACCGACAAACGCGCCTGCATTCGGCACATTGACGGCCGCTGTCGGCGCCGTGGTTACGGTCCCCGGCTACAGCGACGGCACGATCCACAATGGTCTCGCATTCCCAAGCGCGGTGTCTGGCATTCGCGCCGACACTCTCGACTACCCTGGGCTTGATGCGTTCGTGTTAGTCGATGCAGCTAACAATGAACGCTATCGACCGCGTGCCGGCACCGAAACGTCAGGCGCCTTGAGCATTGCCGAGTCGCAGGCTGTGCTGCGCAGCGCCTTACGGGTCGCGAATCGTGCCCGCGCGCAAATCCGCAGGCCACTCGGCACGCACGCGCGCGTCAGTATTTCGCTGGTCGACAGCCGCGGCGTGATTTTGGGTGTGGTCCGCTCACGCGATGCGCCGCTGTTCGGGATCGATGTGTCCTTGCAGAAAGCACGTAGTGCGGCGTTTTTTTCCAGTGCGTTGGCTGCAGCCGCGCTCAATGCCGTGCCCGACGCGGTTTTCCTCAACGGCGGCCTAACGGTACGAAGCCGACAGACGCTCGATGCCTATGTAGCGCAATTGCGTAATTTTCTCGCGCTACCGACCGCGCTCTCGGACGGTCAGATCGCATTCACCGCGCGGGCGCTCGGTAATTTGGCACGACCGTTCTATCCAGACGGCGTGGATAGCAGCGTGGCCGGTCCGTTGTCGCGCAACTTCGCCAACTGGAGTCCCTTCAGCACCGGCCAGCAGCTTGATTTGGTGCACAACGCGATCATCCAGCATGTCGCTTACGTGCTCGGCGCAGCACCGGATGTAGCGACGAACTGCAGCGGTGTCGGCGGTTTCGATGTGGCATTTGCGAACAGCGGTGCTATCGCCGGTCTCGCGAACGGTATGCAGATTTTTCCGGGTTCGGTGCCAATATATCGAGATCGACAACTGGTCGGTGCCCTCGGTGTATCCGGCGATGGCGTCGACCAAGACGACATGATCGCGTTTCTCGGCGTGGATGAGTCCGGTGTCACCGGCCTTGGCAATGCGCCGCAGGATTTGCGCGCCGACCAACTGCTGCCGCAGGGTTCGCGATTGCGCTACGTCGCTTGCCCAGCGTCGCCCTATGTCGATAGCAACGCGAGCGGGGTTTGTGATGGACGCTGAATGCCGGCGGCCCTTGCGTTTGCTCGTGCCGCGGGCAGGGTTGCCGTTGCTAACGCTATTAACACTATGCCCGGCAGCACCGCTGCTGGCGCAATCGTCGACCGCAGAACGTTGCCTCGCCGAAGTGCCCGTGGCTGCGAACCGTCGTAGCACTACCGCCGAGCAGAGTGCGTTCGAACCGACACCCTGCGAATCACAGCGCCTGCCGCCGCCCGAAGCGGCAACATCACCGGGCGCGGTGCTTGTACCCGATCGTTGGCGCATCGTGTCCACGCTCGGCTATCCCGAGAACCTGGCAGATCCTTATCACGGCAACAACTGGCTGAAAGGCGACCGGCCGGCATTTGGCGAGGACTGGTTTGCCAGCCTAACGGGCATATCGGACACGCTGATCGAGCCAAGGCGTTTCCCGGTGCCAGTGGGTGGATCCGTGACCGTGCGGCCAGGAAGCTTCGATCCCTTCGGCGCAGGTGCGCAGTGGATCGCGACGCAGACCTTGCTGGCGGAATTCGTACTCTATAAAGGCAACACCGTCTTCAAACCGCCGGACTACGAGTTTCGTTTCATTCCGGTTTTCAATTTTGCACGCCTCCAGACTCGTGAGCGTGGCCTCGCCAAGGCAAACCCCGATTTTGGCGCCACACGCAGCGAAGCCGTGCTCGGCATCCAGGGCCTGTTTGTCGACAAGCACTTGCGCAATGTCTCCGGGCATTACGACTTCGATTCATTGCGCGTTGGAGTGCAGCCATTTACTGCGGATTTTCGCAGCTTTCTGTTCAACGATTCGCCGTTGGGTGTGCGGCTTTTTGGTACCCGCAGCAACAATCGCTATCAGTACAATCTCGGCTGGTTCCGGCGCTTTGACAAGGATGCCACCACGGGCCTCAACGATTTTGCTCAACGCGGTCTCGCGGCTCTGCGCAACGATGATTTAATCGTCGCGAATTTCTACGCCCAGGATTGGCCGCGGTCTGCGTTCACCACCCAGGCGACCATCGCGCACAACATCAATCGCGAAGCTGATCGTCTGCAGTACGACGACCATGGCGTGTTACAGCGACCCGCCTCACTCGGTCTGGAGCAGCCGCGTAACTATCGGGTTACCTACCTGGGTGTGAGCGGCGATGGCCATTTTGCGCGCTGGAATCTCACCGCCAGTGTTTACTTTGCGTTCGGTCAGGAAGATCACGGCGTATTCACGCGCCTCGCTCAGGATATTCGCGCGGGCTTCATCGCTGCTGAGTTGTCGCGCGACTTCAGCTGGGTGCGTGTGCGCGGCTCGCTGCTGTACGCCAGTGCGGACGAAAATCCCTTCGACGACCGTTCGACCGGTTTTGATGCGATCAATGAAAATCCCTTGTTTGCCGGCGCCGACACTAGTTTCTGGATCCGCCAAGCGGTGCCGCTGGTCGGCGGCGGCAGGGTCGCGTTGTCTGCGCGTAATGGCGTGCTGAATTCGCTGCGCGCGTCGAAGGAATACGGGCAATCGAACTTCACCAATCCTGGCACGACGCTGCTGGGTCTCGGCGCTGATCTAGATCTAACGCCACAGTTGCGGGTGTCATTGAACATTAACGAACTCGGATTCGTCGACACGACAGTGCTGCAAGTCGCGCGTGCTCAGACTGGCATCGAACGGCGCATCGGGCTCGATGTCTCGGCCGCCGCCACTTGGCGGCCTTTCGCAACGCAGAATATCGTGGTGCGACTCTCCGGCGCCATCCTGATCCCCGGAGCGGGGTACCAGGCGCTATTCGGCGACGACATCGCATACTCTGTACTCGGCAACCTGATATTGCAATATTAATCATGCCTAACATCCGTCACATCGTCAGTCTGATAAGTCTACTCGCGTTTCCGGTGAGTTTCGCCGCTGAGAAAACCCATCCGGTTGCGCGCGATTATCTGGCCGCCGGCGTGCGCGCGCCTAACGCACCTGAGAATCAGAATGTCGACGCGGCGCTCGACAAGAGTCGCGGCTGTCTCTCCTGCCACAGCGCGACCGAGCAGGCGACCATGCACGCGAGTAAAGCGGTCGTGCTCGGTTGCACCGACTGCCATGGCGGCAACGCCACGCAGCATTGGCTCGGCGGCGCACAGCCACTGGCGATGGCCGCGCGCAATGCCGACGCGGAGTTTCGCCGTATACGGGATGCTGCGCATGTGTTACCGCGCTTTGCGCGCGAGTGGGGCTACGTGGAAACCGAGCGCACCAGCAGTGCCACACCCGAGCGCAGCTACACGTTGCTGAACCGCGAAGCGCCCGAATTCATCCGCTTTATCAACCCAGGCGACCTGCGCGTTGCGCGCGAAACCTGCGGCAGCTGCCACTTGCCGATTGTGGAAGCGGCCGAACGCAGTCTGATGGCGACCACCGCGATGTTCTGGCAGGGCGCTGCCTATAACAACGGCCTGCTACCGTTCAAAAGTGCGGTCATCGGCGAGTCGTACACGCGCGAAGGCCAAGCGGCGTTGCTACGCGGTCCACCGATCTCAGCCGACGAAGCTGAACAACACGGTATTGTTAGCTCGCTCATGCCTCTGCCGCGTTGGGAAAATTTCGCGCCTGCAGACGTGTTTCGCGTTTTCGAGCGCGGCGGCCGCAATTCCCTCAACACCTTTCCTGAAGTGGCGCTGCCTAATGTGGCCGGTCAGATTCAACGTCTCGAGGAGCCGGGACGTCCCGACATCAAGCAGAGTACGCGCGGACCGGGCACCGGCGCACGCATCGCGGTGCCGCTCCTCAATATCCACAAAACGCGACTCAATGATCCGTTGATGTGGTTCCTCGGTACCAACGATCAACCGGGCGACTACCGATCCTCTGGCTGCAGCAGTTGCCATGTGGTGTACGCTAACGATCGAGATCCGCGCCACTCCGGACCGTATGCGGTGTCAGGGCATAGTGGTACGACGCAGACGGCCGACCCGACCATTCCGCGCGATGAACCTGGCCATCCGTTGAGGCACACGTTCACGCGCGCCATTCCAACCAGTCAATGCATGGTTTGCCACATGCATCAGCCGAACATGTTCATGAACAGCATGCTCGGCTACACCATGTGGGATTACGAATCCGATGCGCCGCTGATGTGGCCGAAGCAGCAGCAATTCCCGTCAGAACAGCAGATACGCAGCGTGTTAGATAGAAACCCGGAGGGGGCAGCACCGCGCGGTCGGTGGGCCGATCTTGAGTTCTTGAAGAATGTTTGGACCGATGTGAACCCGAAAGCCAAAGATACCCAGTTCGCGGACTATCACGGTCACGGCTGGAATTTCCGCGCGGTGTACAAGCGTGATCGCCGCGGCAACTTGCTCGATGCAATCGGCAATCAGGTTGCCAACGACGATCCCAAGAAATTCACCAAGGCCGTGCACCTGTCGTCAGTGCATGTTGATGTCGGTATGCAATGCGTCGACTGTCATTTTGCGCAGGATAGCCACGGCAACGGCCATATTTACGGCGAGGTTGGCGCGGCGGTCGAAATCGACTGCAAAGACTGCCACGGCACTGCTCAGTCGCTGCCAACACTGCGCACCTCCGGCCCGGCCGCTGGACCTAACGGTTTGAATCTGCTCGCGCTGCGCAACCCCGATGGCCGTAAACGTTTTGAGTGGCTCGATGGAAAATTGATTCAGCGATCCGTGGTAGACCCGCGCCTGCAATGGGTGGTGAAGCTCGTGCGCCACAGCGTTACGCCTGGCGATCCGGACTACAACCCGAAGGCCGCGCGCGCCAAGATGATGTCGCGCGATACCGAGTCGCAGCGTTGGGGTTCTGACTTGCCGGCAGAAAAACTCGCACACAACAACGACAACATGGAGTGCTACGCCTGTCACACGTCCTGGACCAATAGCTGTGGTGGTTGTCACCTGCCGATCGAGTCCAACTGGAAAACCGCGCGCAATCGCTACGAAGGCGGCGAGACTCGCAACTATGCAACTTACAACCCGCAGGTTGCGCGCGATGAGATCTTCATGCTCGGCCGGCGCGGTCCGACCGACGGTGGCAAGATTGCGCCGGTGCGTTCGTCGTCGGCACTGGTGCTTTCATCGACTAACGCGAATCGCGAGAAGATTTATATTCAGCAGCCGCCGGTGTCTGCGGCGGGTTACAGCTCGCAGGCCATGAACGCCCACTATCCGCACACCGAGCGCAAGGTCGAAACCAAAACCTGCAGCGATTGTCACCTCGCAAAAAGCGCTGACAACAATGCGATTCTCGCGCAGACGCTGGGGCAGGGCACGCAGTTTATCAATTTTGTCGGCTATAACGCCTACATCGGCACGGAGCGCAGCATCGCCGCGGTGCAAGTCACCGAGTGGGATGAACCGCAGGCCGTGATCGGCAGCTATCTGCAGCGCTACGCGTATCCGAAGTGGTGGCAGACTCATCAGTCACGCGGGCAAAAATTGCAGCACGCCGCCGATATCAGTACGGGTCCCGCGAACTGTGTGCAAATGCGCGGCGAATACCTGTACGTGGCTGAAGGCTCGCGCGGCTTTCGCGTCTACGACGTCGCATCCATAGCGAACAAGGGCGTTAGCCAGAAGATTATCTCCGCACCGTTCTCGCCGCTCGGCCAGGGCGTTGCGATAACGTCGCGCAATGCCACCTGTGTCGCACTGGCGACCACGCAACCTGTGGCGCCGACCAAGTGGCAGCCGCGAAATCTCGAACAACCTATCAAGGCGATTTACAGTTATGCCGTCATCAGCGATAGCATCGAAGGGCTGATACTGGTCGACATCACCACGCTACAGGATGGTGAATTTCGCAATAATTTTCTTAAGCGCGCCGTGACCTGGAATCCCGGTAGCGTGCTAACAGGTGCACGCCATGTAACGGTTGCCGGCGATTTCGCCTACGTCGCGACGCCGCGCGGCATTGTGGTTGTCGATCTGGCGAATCCACTGCAACCGCAGCTCGCCGCCAAGGTCACGCTGGAGGATGCACGCGCCAGCATGCTGCAGTTTCGGTACTTGTTTGTGACCGATCGCAGCGGACTCGCTGTGATCGATGTCACCGAGCCGCGCCGCGCCCGGCTGGTCGATGGCGCGCGCGTGCCACTAAAGTTCGCGCACAAATTGTTTGTGTCGCGCACCTATGCCTACGTCGCAAATGGCGCTGAGGGTCTGGCGATCATTGATGTCGAAAAACCCACGCAACCGAGACTCTACCAGCGTTGGAATGCGGGCGGCGCGCTGCGTGACACACGCGATGTGATTGTTGCGACCACCAATGCTTCGCTGTTCGCCTACCTTGCCGACGGCAACGGCGGTCTCAAAGTACTACAGCTAACAAGCCCTGAGTCGCAACCTAATTTCTACGGCTTCGCACCCGAACCCAAACCCGCGTTGATCGCGCATTACGCCGCGCGCAGTGCGGTGCTGTCGCTATCCCGTCCGCTCGAACGCGACCGTGCGGTGGATGAAACCGGTGGCCAGATCGCTGTCTTCGGGCGACTTGGCGCGCGGCCGTTTACTCTGCCGGAGATGCAACGCATGTACTTGAATGCAGCGGGTCAGCCTTGGTTCGTTGACGACATGACTGGAGCGGCGCCATGAAGCGCCGAATCGCCGGGTTACTTTGCATGGTCAGTTTCGGTATTGGGTTCAATGTCGTGCACGCGCAGCGCCTCGGCGTCGCGAGTTGCGCACAGAGTTTCTGCCACGGTTTCGCGAAACCTCTCTCAGTCACGCGCGTGCAGCAAAACGAGTACATCACCTGGCTCAATTTTGATCCGCACGCCAAAGCCTATGCGACCTTGCGCAAACCGAAGTCGCGCGCCATCGCGACACGCCTCGGACTTGGCGAGGCGTATGAGGAGAAAGTTTGCCTCGACTGCCATACCGATCTCGTGCGCCGCAATGATCGCGGGCCGAAGTTTCAGATCGACGACGGCATCGGTTGCGAGGCCTGCCACGGCTCGGCGTCAAATTGGATCGCTCCGCATCACTCCGGCACCGACAGGTCGCACGCAGCTAACGTGGCGCGCGGCCTGGCACCTCTCGAGGATGCTGCGACGCGCGCGGAGGTTTGCATGAGCTGTCATGTCGGCAGTCGCTCGCGCATGGCAACTCACACCATGATGGCCGCCGGCCATCCCCGACTGTCGTTTGAGCTCGACACGTTCACTGAGATCTGGCGCGCCAGCGGTGGCCGTGAGCACTTTCGAGTCAATTCGAAAATGATCAGTGGTGCGCAAGTATGGCTTCGCGGCCTGGTCAGTGCCGCGACTGCGCGCCTTGACCTCATCGACACACACAGCCAAAGTCAAAGCGCGATGCCGGAATTCGCTATTTATAACTGCTACGCGTGTCATCGTCAGATGCGTGTCGATGCTTGGGCCGGGCCGCAATCCGATGGCCTGCCGCCCGGCAGTCTGCGCTTCGATGACAGTGCACTGCGGATGTTGATCGCAGCGTTCGATGGCACGCAGCGGCCAATTGCGAAACAGTTGCGCGACGCTACCCGGCAGTGGCAGCAGTCATTGAGCAATGTGAAACAGCTTGGAATTGCGCAGCAGAATCTAAGGCGGGTGTTAGGTATCGTAGCCAGGGAAGTTGCCAGAATGGATTTCCCAGCTGCGCGGTCGAAAGCTATGCTCGACTCACTGGTTGAGTCGGCGCAGCGCGGCGAGTTCCCGGACTACGCGTCGGCGGAGCAGGCTGCGATGGCAATGGTGTTGCTGATGGCCGATACCGGCAACGACACCCGCCGCCGTCCGGATATCGATAAGTTATTCCGGGCGCTTGCGGATGACACTCGGTTTGATCCAAAATTGTTTCGCAATAGTAGTGTGAAAATCAAATAGTCGGTTCACGTTGCGCGGGCGGCGAAAGGTGGATACGCAGTGGAAATTGTATTGTCTCGTGCACAACCTTGAGAAGTTAGCAAAGCATCAAGTCTTACACTAACAAATCCAGACCGCAGAGCAATCCGCTTTACCTAGAACCTAATCAGAAAACGCAATGACGAGAAACCGACTGAAAACATGAGTCGACGGAGTGCGCTATTCAAAAAATGAGTTTTTCTACAGCCTCAACGTTCGAGCTAAGCGGGCGCCACGCCGTTGGTGCTCAGCTTGAGCGAGGGGTTAGGCCTCGCCGGCGGCACTTGACTTGCGAGAATTCCGCTGGGAATTCATAGAGTAGTGCAGAATCGTGATTACGGTGGGAATAATGAATCCTTTCAAGTATGAGAGTGGATGTCTGCCATCTAAGAAGCGAAACGGAAGATCAAAGAAAAGCGCCCAGTAGTGTGTCGCTACCAGCGAGGCGATTGCGGCCCACATTGCGTACAGGGCAAATCGCCTATTCATGACCACAAGAATGAGGCTGATAATGATTGTCACGCGAAGGAATGATTGCACGTGCTCAAATCGGGGGTGCGCATTTCCGCTCCCGCCCTGGTACAAATCAGTGCCCGAACCAAGGTACAAGTCGAAGAGAGTGTACGTGTGGTAGAAAATGAGAAGACCGGCCAGCCCGCTAATGACTATTCGCTGCACCGGAAAGTGTCCAAGGACGAACTGAATTAAGCGCATGACTGGCGAAAGTTGCAGAGTGTGAGTGCGAGTGCGAGGCCTAACGCCCAAGCTCAGCGACGCGCGGCAGGGATGCCGCACAGCGAAGGCACTTTATCTTTCCGATTTCACCCATCTACCCTCTCCGAAGCTGCCCCGCGCGTGCGCTGCAGCTTGTTGTTAGACGTCACTTGGGGATTCGATCACGGTTGTCGGCGGAACGACCGGAACTGTGAACTGAATTCTGCTTTCGTGAGAAGACTCTCCGGTCGATGCGCCATCTACGCCGAGCTTCAGCCCGAGAACAGATATCCCAGATTTAGCACCGACTGAGTTCTTGTCCGACACGGTCACAGCAATGTCGAATTGCACTTTCTGTACGTCATGCACGGCAGCGCCCGCCATGTCGCGCCACGACGGATTGATTGCGCCGTGGAGCTTCTCGGTTCGCGCGGTGTCTATTGCGTTCTGCACGCCCCGCTGGATGTCCAGAAGCGTTGCTGTGATGAATTCGTGAAGCGCCACAGATACCTCAATAGTGACGTCTAACTTGAATTAGACGTGCGATACGTCGTGAAGTAATGCGACAAATACGTCAGATATCATGCTCGTTCTCCTCTAACCGATCGGTTCTACTGCAGCACTTGTTGCATAACAGGTCAAACCATCCGAATGGTTATCTGATATGGCGGCCAAGCGCCGTCTTCTCGATCAGGTTCGCAATTGCATTCGTCTAAAGCATTTCAGCTATCGCACAGAACAAGCCTACGTCGGTTGGATTCGTCGCTTTGTTTTGTTTCATGGAAAGCGGCATCCGTGCACCATGGCTGGAGCCGGGATCGAATGCTTTCTGACCGATCTGGCGGTCAAACGCACGGTGGCTGCTGCGACCCAAAATCAGGCGCTGGCGGCTCTGCTCTTTCTCTATCAGGAAGTGCTGGCGGTGCCTGTCCCTCGGCTCGACAACATCGTTCGTGCCAGACGACCGCTGCGGATCCAAATTGCACAGGTACGCGAACGACACGAATTCGCCCTCAAGAACGGTCATGCTGGCGTAGACCCGCCGTACGCCCTGTCAAAAAAATATCCGCGGGCCCACCTTGAACTCGGCTGGCAATATGTTTTCCCTGCTAACAAACCATCTCGCGATCCAGGTTCCGGCGCCTGGCGCCGACATCATCTGCATGAGGCGTCAATTCAACGGCGAGTGAAACAGGCGATCCGGTCCGCTGACATCCAGAAACCCGCTTCATGTCATCCCTTCAGACCCTGTTTCGCGACCCATTTGCTGGAGTCGGGCTACGACATCCGAACGGCGCAGGAATCGCGGTGGCCTCGGTGTAACTAGTCCCATGGACGTCGGCGAGCCTGCGCAGCCGGCCGCGCCCATCTTGACGGGAACAGACGCCACGCGCGGCGGTCGAAGCTGCGCATGACGGCTGACTTTGGTGCCCGGGGGGAGAATCGAACTCCCATGACCTTACGGCCGGCAGATTTTGAGTCTGCTGTGTCTACCAGTTCCACCACCCGGGCGGGCAGCTGAAAACGGGGGCGGAGTGTAGCGCAGCGGGCTCCGAAAAAAATAGTGCGACGATTGCGCGTGCCGGCGCATCTTGGTTACCGAACATGAGCAAATTGGCCGAACTGGTGGTGGCTGACAGCCTGATTGCGGCGGTGCTGGCGGGCGATCGTGGCGCCGCGGGCCGGCTGTACGCTCGGGTGGCTGGGCCCGCGTACTCGCTGGCGCGCCGGCTGGTGGGCGCGACCGTGGCCGAAGATGTTCTGCAGGACAGCATGATCAAGATGTACGGCGCCTTGGACGGCTATCGTGGCGAAGCGCCCTTTGGCTGCTGGCTACGACGCATCGTTGTCAACCAGAGCCTGATGCAACTACGGTCGCCTTGGCAGCGCGCGCGGGTGTACTTGGATGACCTGACCCCGGATGGCAGCGTCGATCCGTCGGTGGCGCTGGATGCGGAGCGTGTGCTGCGGCGCCTCAGCCCGACGGCGCGCGCGGTGCTGTGGTTGCACGCCGTCGAGGGCTATTCACATGCCGAGATTGCAACGCAGTTCGGGCGGTCCGAAAGTTTCTCCAAAACCCAGTTGGCGCGTGCCTTGCAGCGATTGCGTTCCGCAGACCGCGTGCTAACAAAAGAAATCCTATGCCAGATACCCAAGAAGAACTGCTGACTCATTTGGCGCGTCGCGACTGGGCCGCGCCGTTCGACTATGACGGCCTGCAGCTGCGTATTGCGCGCCGGCAACGGCGCAGCGAATTGGGGCGCCGGGTTGCCATGGCGTCACTGACGGCTGTTAGCCTGGGGCTGGTCGGGTTGCTGCTTGTGTCCGGGCGCAGCGGGCCCGGTGCGCCATTTTTGTCGCCTGCGACTGCGCCAGCCGCTGTCGCCATGGACGCGTCAACCGTCCAGGTTGCCATGGATGAGCGTTGGCTGAGCAGTTTGCCGCGCGAGCCGGCGGTCGCGCGCATCGCCACGCGGTTACCGGTGGCGCAACTCGAAGACCGCATTGCCTGGCTAGACGATTCGCTGAGTATTGCGATGCAGGAGCGCGCGGCTCAATCCGACATCGGCGTGCTGCGTTCGCAACGCGCCCAGCTGGTCGACGCGCTGGTGCGAGTCCGCTACGCCGAACAACTTTCGACGCAATTCAACTGATTTTTTGGGTTAAGGAGATCCGTGATGAATAAAACACCCGTTTTGTTAGCTATGGCAGCGTTGCTGACGAGTGGCTTAGCGACTGCCGTTGCGCAGACCCCGAACCCGGACACCGCGCGCCGTCTGCAAGAGGCGCGCGCGCGCCTCGATGCGGCGGCGCGTGAAGTGGCGGAACTGTCCATGCAGCAAGGCGGCGCGGACGGTGCGCCACACGTTTTCACCTACCGACTCGATGGCGGGCGTCGCGCGATTCTCGGTGTGCAGCTCGGACAAGGTGGCAGCGGCGATTCCAGCAAGGGTGCAAAACTGCTGGCGGTGAGCCCCGGAGGTCCGGCAGCGGCGGCGGGTCTGAAAGCCGGCGATTGGGTGGTCGGCATCCAGGGCACGGACCTGCGCACCAAGGACAATGCGGAGCGGGAGCTCATGGAGCAGATGAAATCCGTGAAACCCGATCAAAAGGTCAAACTGAAGGTCCAGCGCGACGGCAAAGCCCTGGACTTTGAGGTCACGGCGCGCGCGGCGCCGCAAGGCACGCTGTTTCCAGGCGGCACCATGATGGGTCCAGGCGCTGCGCTGAACATGGGGCCGCGTGGCCTGATGGAAATGGATGGCGAGGGCTTGCCTGGTGTGGTCGGCGCTTTACTCGGGCGTCGCGGCATGTTTGGTCTGGAGCTGGCAACTCTGACGTCGAAACTGGGACAGTATTTCGGTGTCGACAAGGGCGTATTGGTGCTGAAGGCGCCGGAAGCTAACAAACTGCAGCTGGAGGAGGGTGATGTGATTGTGGCTATTGATGGCCGCGAACCCACCAATTCATCGCACGCGCTGCGCATTTTGCAGTCCTATCAGCCGGGCGAAAAAGTGAAATTGCGTGTACAGCGCCAACGCAGGGCGTTGACGCTAGAGGGTGAAATTGCGCCGCAACGCGAGCGCAGCTTTTCTGACGGGCCGCCGCCGGCGGGCATGTTTGAGATGCCCGTGCCGCCGCCAGCACCGGTGCCTGGCGCCGCGCCGCGTATCGAGCGACAGGTGGTGATTCGCACTCAGGAGCTCGAGCGCACCTGAAGCGGGCGCATCGGGCTAACAAATCCCGCGGTGGCGGCGACCCGCGGGCTATCGGACCAAGAGCTCATGCCCATACCCGATCGTGCCAGCTCGTGAGTCGTCTCGTGAGGCGTTGATACAACCAACAGCTGCGCAATCCATTAAAGTTGCGCCCGTGAAGTTGTCCGACTTTCATTTCGACCTGCCGTCCGAGCTGATTGCGCAACAGCCGCTATCCGTGCGCGGCGCTTCGCGGTTGCTGGCCCTCGACGGCGCCACCGGTTCGCTCCAAGACTTGCAGTTTGCGCAGCTGCAGTCGCTGTTGCGGCCCGGCGATCTGCTGGTTTGCAACAATACGCGTGTCGTGCCGGCGCGACTGCGGGCCTACAAAACAACTGGTGGGGCGGTGGAGATTCTGCTGGAACGGGCGGTCGATGCGCGCACGGCGTGGGTGCAGATGCGCGCCAGCAAGGCGTTGCGACCCGGTATGCAACTGCGGGGCGATGGCGGTGCGCTGGAAATCATGGCGCGTGAAGGCGATTTGTATTTGCTGGTGTTTCCAGACGATCCGTTGACCTATTGCGCCCGTTTCGGCCAGGTGCCGCTGCCACCCTATATCGGGCGCGCCGCCGATGCCGATGATGCCGAACGCTACCAGAGTGTGTTCGCGCGAGTTGCTGGTGCGGTTGCTGCGCCGACCGCGAGTCTGCATTTCGATACAGATCAGTTGGCGCGCCTTGAGCAGGCGGGTGTTGGCCGCGCTGAGCTAACACTGCACGTTGGCGCCGGTACCTTTCAGCCAATCCGCACTGCCGATCCGGCGCTGCACACAATGCATGCGGAGCGCGTGATGGTGCCCGCCGCCACGCTGGCGGCCTGCCTGCAGGCTCGATCTCGCGGTGGGCGCGTGATCGCAGTGGGCACGACGGTTGTGCGTGCGTTGGAGACTGCAGCCGCGGCAGGTGGCCATGAGTTCGCCGGCGAAACGCGACTTTTTGTGACGCCTGGCTACCGTTTCGCAGCGGTCGACGCCATGATTACCAACTTTCATCTGTCCGAATCGAGTTTGCTGATGCTGGTCTCTGCCTTTGCCGGCCGCGAGCAGGTGCTGGCGGCCTATCGACATGCTGTCACGCAGCGGTACCGGTTTTTCAGCTATGGGGATGCCATGTGGCTGACGCCCTGCGATGCTGCCACGGGACCGAGATGACGCTGCGCTGGCATGCCATCGCTCACGACGGCGCAGCACGCTGCGGCTGGATCGAAACACCGCGCGGTCGTATCGAGACTCCGGCATTCATGCCCGTGGGTACGTATGGCAGCGTCAAGGCCATGACGCCCGAAGAACTGGTCGCGCTCGGCGCCGAGATCGTGTTAGGGAACACCTTTCACCTGATGCTGCGTCCAGGTCCCGACACCATCGCCGCCCACGGGGGCCTGCACAACTTCATGCACTGGCAGCGACCGATCCTCACGGATTCCGGCGGGTTCCAGGTTTTCAGTCTGGCCGACATGCGCAAAATCACCGAGCAGGGCGTGCGCTTCCGCTCACCGCTGAATGGCAGCGTGGTGGAGCTGACGCCGGAGTTGTCGATGGACGTGCAACGCGCGCTACGCTCGGACATCGTCATGGCCTTCGACGACTGCACGCCATGGCCCGCGACCCATGAGCAGGCTGAAGCCTCGATGCGCCGCTCGATGCGCTGGGCAGCGCGCTGCAAGAGTCACTATTACGGGCAGGAAGACCCGCCCGGTAATCTGTTTGGCATCGTACAAGGCGGTATGTATCCGGATCTGCGCATCCAGTCGCTGGACGAGCTAACAGCGTTGGATCTCCCCGGGCTCGCAATCGGTGGTCTGGCGGTCGGTGAGCCCGAAGCTGACCGGTTGCGAGTGTTAGATGATCTATTGCCACGGATGCCAGCAGATCGGCCACGCTATCTGATGGGTGTGGGGTTCCCGCGCGACATCGTCAAAGCGGTGATGCGCGGCGTCGACATGTTCGACTGTGTGATACCCACGCGTCACGCACGCAATGGCCATCTTTTTACCCGCGCCGGCACCATCAACATCCGCAATGCCTGTCACGAGCGCGATACCGGTCCCATCGACCCGGGCTGCGAGTGCTACACCTGCCAGCACTACTCCCGTTCCTACCTGCGCCACCTGGACCGCTGCAAAGAAATCCTGGGTTCGCGGCTCAATACCATCCATAACCTGCATTTTTACCTGCGTCTGATGGCTGAGATACGCGCGTCGATCGTGGCCGGGCGCCTCAGCCAGTTGGCCGACAGCCTCCCTGTGGCATAATTGCAGGCTGTCCCAGGGCGAACTAACGCCAATCCAAGAACAGGTGATCTATGAGTTTTCTGATACCCGAAGCCTACGCCCAGACTGCAGGCGGCCCTGGTGGCACTGTCCAGATGCTGCAGCCTTTTGTTCTGATGATCGTTTTTCTGGCAATTTTCTATTTTCTGTTAATTCGGCCGCAGCAGAAAAAGGCCAAAGAGCATCAGGCCATGCTCTCGAAGCTGGCCGCGGGCGATGAGTGTGTGACCGCGGGCGGCGTGCTGGGCCGGGTGGTTGAAGTAGGCGATGCATTCGTCTCACTGGAAGTGGCCGACGGCGTGCGCATCAAGGTGCAGCGCTATCAGATCACACAGCTGGTCCCCAAGGGCACCCTGAAGAGTGCCTGACGCGTCGCTAGAAATTTTCGGAAAAAAACTACATGCTTGAATTTGCCCGTTGGAAATACTGGTTGGTCGCCATTGTGCTGGCGCTCGCTGCATTGATCGCCCTGCCGAACGTCTTTGGCGAGGACTTTGCGTTGCAGGTCATCAAGCCAGCAGGTGAAAAAATCGACGAGACCAGTCGCACAGGCATCGAAACCTACTTGCGCGAACAGAAAATCGCGGTCAAAAGCAGTTACGTGGACGACGGCAGGTTGATGATTCGCTTCGCCGATGGTCCCACTCAGTTGCGCGCCCGCGACGCGGTCAATGAGCACTATCGCCGGCAGTTCAACACGGCACTGTCTTATGCGCCGCGCGCTCCGGACTGGCTGCGCAAAATGGGTTTCCGGCCGATGCCACTGGGACTGGATCTGCGCGGCGGTCTCTACCTGCTCTATCAAGTCGATATTGCGGATGCAGTACATCAACTGTTAGACAGTTACGAACAGGATTTTCGCCGCGTACTGGCCAAGAAAGCCCTGCCGTTTGGCGAAGTCAGTATTGAAAAATCCGGTGATGCGGACGTGGATGACCGTGTTGTTGTTGCGCTGCCGGCCGGCGCCAATGCCGCGGCAGTGGTCGATGCGCTGAAAGCAGTGCAACCGGATTTGAGCTACGAAACGGTCACTGGCGATTCCGGCCAACGAGTCAACGTGACGATGTCGGCCGCACAGATCGCGCAGCGCCAGGATTTCGCGATCCAGCAGAACCTGACGGTACTGCGCAATCGAGTCAATGAACTCGGCGTGTCGGAACCCATCGTGCAGCGCCAGGGACGCGACCGCGTCGCTGTGCAATTGCCTGGCGTGCAGAATGCTGCCGATGTCACCGCTTTGTTAGGCAAGGTCGCGACACTCGAGTTCAGGTTGGTTGACACGGTTAACAGCCCGCAGGAAGCGGCGAACCGCGGCCGAGTGCCACTCGGCTCGAAGCTCTACAGCAATACGAACACCGGTCTGCCGGTGCTGCTGAAGCGCGACATCATTGTCAGCGGCAACCAGCTAACGGATGCGACCCCGGCCACCACTCAGGACGGACCCGCGGTGTCGGTCAAGCTGGACGCGGCGGGTGGCGATGAAATGATGGCGACAACGCGCCGACACGTCGGCGACCCGATGGCCGTGGTGTTCATTGAAACCCGTAGTGAAAACGTCGTAGTCAATGGCGCCAAGGTGTCGCGCACCGTCAAGGAGGAGAAGGTCATCAATCAGGCGACCATCCGCGGCGTATTCGGCAACAATTTCCAAATCACCGGCCTCAGCATTAACGAGGCTAACGAATTGTCGCTGTTGTTGCGGGCCGGAGCACTGGCAGCCCCTATCACACCGATCGAAGAGCGCGTGGTCGGCCCGTCCCTCGGTAAGGACAATATTGAAAAAGGCATCAGAGCCCTGGTGCTCGGCATGTTGGTGCTGTTTGTTTTCATGGCGATCTACTACAAGACTTTCGGCATGGTGGCCAATCTGGTGCTGATTGCCAACGTCGTGTTGCTGGCGGCGTTGCTGACAATCTTCAAGGCCGCGCTGTCGCTGCCGGGTATCGCCGGCATGGTGCTCACCGTCGGCATGGCAGTAGACGCAAACGTACTTATCTACGAGCGCATCCGCGAAGAGTTACGTAATGGCGTGACACCGCAGAAAGCCATCACCAGTGGCTTCGAGAAAGCGTTCTCGGCGATTGCAGATTCCAATGTCACGACGCTGATCGCCGCGATCGTGCTGTGGGTGTATGGCACGGGTCCGATCCGGGGTTTTGCGGTGGTCCTGACGCTCGGTATTCTCACCTCGATGTTTACCGCGCTGATGGGCAGTCGCGCGCTGTTGACTCTGATGTATGGTGGTGCGCGTCGTCCTGCCAAACTCGCCATCTGAGCCTTCGGCTAACACGGAAATTTATACATGGAATTTTTCAAAGCTAACGCCCGATTCGCGTTCATGGGAACGCGCAAGATGTGGTACGCGCTGTCAGCGTTTCTGATTCTGGGCTCGCTGGTGTCGCTGGCTACCCGCGGCCTCAATTACGGCATCGATTTCACCGGTGGTACGGCGGTCGAACTGAACTTTCCGACCGAACCGAATCTCGACCAGATTCGCCGCGGCCTCGAGGCCCGTGGCTATGTTGAGCCGCAGGTTCAGAATTTTGGCAGTACGCGCGATGTCATGGTGCGCTTGCCGCCGCCGGATCTGCAGCCCAATTCAAAACGCAGTAGTGCTGCGATGCGCACCGATGTCGAGGCCGTGGCCAAATCCCTGGTGCCAGGCGCTGAGGTACGGCGTGTGGAAGTCGTCGGACCGCAGGTCGGCAAGGAGCTGCGCAGTGCGGCGCTGTGGTCGCTGGTTGCCACCATGATCGGGATTTTTCTGTATGTGGCTTGGCGCTTTCACAACTGGCGCCTGCCAGCTGGCGCCATTCTGGCGGCGCTGCATGATCCCATTATCGTGCTGGGATTCTTTTCGGTCAGCTGGATGCAGTTTGATCTTGCAGTGGTCGCAGCGATTCTCGCGGTCATCGGCTACTCGCTGAACGACACCGTGGTGGTGTTTGATCGGATTCGCGAGCGGTTTCAGGCCGACAAGCGCGCGACAGCCTTCGATATTCTCGACCAGTCGATCAACCAGACTTTGTCGCGCACCATCATGACCAGCGCAACAACCCTGATCGTGGTGGTTGTGCTGTGGTTGTTAGGTGGTCCCGTGCTGCTGGGTTTTTCGACTGCACTGATTATCGGTGTCGTGGTTGGCACGTATTCTTCAATTTATGTCGCGAGTGCGGTCGCGCTCGACACCGGGCTGAAGTTTGAGCATCTGTTTCCGCGCGATGATAAAAAGGCCATCGACGCAATGCCATGATGGAATGGATCGCGGATCCGTCCGCCTGGGTAACGCTGCTGACGTTGACCGCACTGGAAATCGTCCTTGGCATCGACAACATCATCTTCATCTCGATTCTGGTCAGCCGCCTGCCGCCCGAGCGGCAAAACTCGGCGCGTATAACCGGTCTGGCATTCGCGATGCTGACGCGCATTGCGCTGCTGTTTTCCATTGTCTGGCTGACGCGGCTGACTCAGCCGCTCTTTCAGTTGGGTACTTTCAGTGTGTCGGGACGCGACCTCATCTTGTTTGCGGGCGGTCTTTTCCTGCTGGTCAAGAGCGTGCTGGAAATCCACGAAACTCTCGAGGGTGCGGCCGACCAGCGGCGCGCCCGGGTGTTAGCATCGTTTGCGCTGATCGTCATTCAGATCGCGATCATCGATATCGTGTTTTCGCTGGACAGCGTGTTTACGGCGGTGGGTCTCGCCAAGCCGGATCAGCTGGCCATCATGGTGATTGCAATCGTCATCGCCATCCTCGTGATGATGTGGGTATCTGGGTCGATCAGCGAGTTCATCGACCGGCATCCAACTGTCAAGGTGCTGGCGCTCGCGTTTCTGATTCTGGTCGGCATGGCCTTGGTGGCCGAGAGCGGCCATTTCGAGATCCCGAAGGGCTATCTCTATTTCGCCATGGCTTTTTCGGTTGGCGTCGAAATGGTCAATATCCGCCTGCGCAAGCTGTTGGACGCGCGCCGCAGTCGCGCCGCGGCTGAATCTGGCCGCGACGGCTAGCGGCGCCCAGGCCCGATGCTTGCCATGGCCGGTTGAAGCGCCTACGCTGCTGCTTTCCGCCGGAGAATAAAAAATGGCTAACGTCGGGCTGTCGGTTCGCAAATCTGTCGCGCAGGTTCAACATGAAATGGGCTCGGGAGAACTGAAACGTTCTCTGTCTGCGGCCAATTTGGTCAGCTTGGGTATTGGCTGCATTATCGGCGCGGGTATTTTCGTGCTGACCGGCAATGCCGCCGCGGACTACGCGGGGCCGGGTGTGATGTTGTCTTTCGTCATTGCGGGTCTTTGTTGCGCGTTCGCAGGTTTGTGTTACGCCGAACTGGCTTCGACCATTCCGGTGGCGGGTTCGGCCTATTCTTATGCCTACGTCACCATGGGCGAAGGCACCGCCTGGGTTATGGGCTGGCTGTTATTGCTTGAATATGGGGTGGCAGCATCGACGGTGGCGGCCGGTTGGACTGGCTATGTGACCAGTTTGTTGGGCGATTTTGGGGTGCATATCCCAGCAGCACTCTCAACTTCGACTTTGCAGCTCAAAGACAGCGCGTTGCAAGTCACCCCGAGTATCAATCTGGTCGGTGCGGTTGGAATCATGGCCGTTACATTATTGCTGGTGCGCGGTGTGCGCGAATCTGCCCAAGTCAATAACGTGATTGTCGGCATCAAGCTAACAGTGCTGGTGGTGTTTATCGCGGTCGGTGTCTTCTATGTCGATACCGCCAATTGGTCGCCGTTCATCCCGGAGAATGAGGGCGGCTTCAAGTACGGTCTGTCGGGCGTGGCGCGCGCTGCTTCGATCATCTTCTTCGCGTATGTCGGTTTTGAAGCAGTATCCACTGCTGCCGGCGAGGCGCGCAACCCACAAAAAGATCTGCCGATCGGAATTCTGGGATCGCTCTTCATTTGCACGTTTCTATATATCGTCGTCGCCGCAGTCATGACCGGTGTCGTGCCGTTCCGCGAATTGCACGGCGCGGCGCCGATTGCGATTGCGATCGATCGTATGAATCCTTCCTGGGCGGTGGTGCCCTGGGGCCTCAGTGAGTCCGGGTCCATTAATTTGTTGGCGATGCTGATCAAAATTGGCGCCTTCACAGGCCTGACCTCGGTCATGCTGGTGTTGATTTATGGGCAAACGCGCGTGTTCTACCAAATGGCCAAAGACGGGCTGTTGTCGCCGTTGTTCGCTCGCGTTAATCCCAAATACCACACGCCCGCATCGGGGACCCTGTTGTTAGGCACGATTATCGCCATTGCGGCGGCCGTGCTGCCCTTGAACGTGCTCGGCGACATGGTGAGTCTGGGTACTGCAATGGCATTCGCCATGGTTTGTCTCAGCGTGCTCTATTTACGCAAGCGCAATCCGGAACTGGTGCGTCCCTTTCGAGTGCCCTGGTATCCATGGACTCCGATCCTGGGAGTGGTGTCCTGCGTCGTACTGATGATGGGCCCGATTTTGCTCGACATCATGTCCAAGGCGTTCGATTACGACATCCTGGGTTCGCTGATGGGGTCGCCCAGCGCGGTCTCGCGCGATCCGGCTGCACTGTGGATTCTGGGTAGTTATGCCGTGTTAGGTGTGCTGGTGTATTGGCTGTACGGCTCGCGGCACTCGAAACTGCGCAACCCGGGCAAATCAGCCACTTAACGCTAATTTACTAAGTATCTATGGCGCACCACGATCGCCGGCTCGCCAATCGCATTCTTTTCGGACTCGCTTTCGGCGCCCTGGCCGGTGCGGCCGTGCTGTTGTTGAGCGGCACCGTACCGGGTCTGCTGGACGGCGCGCGCTGGCTGTCTAACAGAATCTTTGATCCAATCGGGCAGGTGTTCCTGCGCATGCTGTTTTTTGTGGTGGTGCCGCTGGTGTTTGCGTCGCTGGCCCTGGGTGTTGCGCAACTCGGTGACATATCGCGGCTGGGTCCGCTGGCAGGCAGAACCTTCACGCTGTTTTTCCTCAACATGTCGATCGCGGTAGCGTTCGGGCTGATTACGATGAATGTGCTGCAGCCGGGCGCGGCGCTCGATACGGAAACTCGTGTGCAGCTCATTGCCGAGTATGGCGGCGACGCTCAAAAATACGTTGCGACCCAAGCAGCGCAGCCGAAAGTGGACCCGAGCGGCCTTGTGGACATGTTCATGCCGCGCAATCTACTCGGTGCTTTTATCGGCAACGACCGCGGCAAACTCGGCGAAATGCTGCCGCTGATCCTGTTTGCCATTCTTTGCGGTGCCGCCGCCATCAAGCTCGGCAGCGAGCGGCGCAAGCAATTCGTCTCGGGCCTTGAAGTCGTCAATGAACTGATGACCGGCATTGTGCATTTCGCGCTGCGTCTCGCGCCTTATGCGGTGCCGGCGTTGATTTTCAGCGTCGTGGTCAAAATCGGCTGGCAAATTCTATTGGCGCTCGGATTATTTTTTGTCGGTTGCTTCGTGGTGATGATGCTGCATCTCTTTGGCACGATGTCGCTGTGGATCAAGCTGTTCACGCGCCACAAGCCGCTGGAGTTCTGGCGCAAGGCTCGCCCGGCGCTGGTGACCGCGTTTTCGACCAGTTCCAGCAGCGCTACTTTGCCAGCAGCATTGACCGTCGCGCGTGAAGATCTCGGCATTCGACCGGGCGTCGCAGGGTTCGTGCTGCCGCTCGGGACTACCATGAACATGGCTGGAACGGCGCTCTACGAAGGTTGTGTGGTGCTATTCGTCGCGCAGGTGTTCGGCGTGGACCTTGGGTTGGTTGCGCAGTTGACGCTTCTGTTGTTGGCCGTGTTAGGTGCGGTGGCAGTGGCGGCGATTCCTGGCGGTTCACTGCCCATCATTGCGGGCCTGTTGATCTCGTTCGGCATCCCGGCCGAGGGCATTGGCATCGTGTTAGGTATCGATCGCTTGCTGGACATGACCCGCACCATGGTCAATGTCGGCGCCGACCTGGTTACGACTGCGGTCGTCGATCGATTCGAAAAAGACTGAAACGGGCGCGATCTACACCACGCTGCCGATGTCCTGCTCGCGCAAGGACGCTGGCGTCAACGGCGCGATGATCTGAATCATTTCCTTGAAAAGCTTGGCGGGTGCGGCGACGATGTTGCCGCCCTGGGTATAAGGTGCGCCCGTCAGGGTGCCGACCAGCCCACCGGCTTCCTGAATCAACAATGTTCCGGCGGCCGTGTCCCAGGCCTTGAGCCCGATCTCCCAGAATCCGTCCACCCGGCCGGCCGCGAGCCAGGCGAGATCCAGAGATGCGCACCCTGGTCGGCGCACACCTGCAGCTTTCTGCATGATCGCTTTGAGCATGGCCAGATAATCATCGAGGTATGGCGCGTCGGCACGATAGGGAAAGCCGGTGGCGATCAGCGCCCCTTCCAGTGTTAGCTGCTTGCTGACCCGAACTTTCTTGCCTTCGAGTTGCGCGCCGGCGCCGCGCGAGGCTGTGAAAAACTCATGGCGCATGACATCCAGCACCACAGCGGCTTCGAGACGGCCGCGCACCTCGGCGGCTATCGAGACCGCAAAGGTCGGAAAACCGTGCAGGAAGTTGGTGGTGCCATCCAGCGGATCGATGATCCAACGAACTTCGCTGCCTTGCTTGCCCGACAGGCCGGATTCCTCGGCCAGGAACGCGTGCTCCGGATAGACCTTGCGGATGGTGTCGATGATCTCGCGCTCGGCGGCGCGATCGACTTCGCTGACAAAGTCGTTGCGGCCCTTGGTGGCGATGTCGAGGCTGTCCAGGCGGCCAAGGCTGCGTTGGATGACTTCGGCCCCGGCGCGCGCAGCACGGTGCGCGATATTCAATAGCGGTTGCATGAGTTGTTAGAATAGCACGCGATGAATCCTGTGACTGATGCCCCCATCCGTATTGTGCTGGTTGCGACCTCGCACCCTGGCAACATCGGCGCTGTTGCCAGGGCCATGAAGAACATGGATCTGTACGATCTGGTGTTAGTCGCACCACGACTTTTTCCGCATGCCGAAGCGACTGTACGTGCTGCCGGCGCCGATGACTTGCTGTCGCGGGCGCGTGTCGTCGGCAGTTTGGCTGAAGCAATCGCCGACTGCGGGCTGGTTGCCGCGACAACGGCACGCGAGCGCGATGCCAATACGCGGGTCCTCGATGTGCGCGATGCGGCGCCAGAGTTGCTGGCGCAGTGCAGTCGCGGCCCGGTCGCTATTCTCTTTGGCAACGAAAGATTCGGCCTGAGCAATGAAGAGCTCGGCGCCGCTCATCTGTTGCTGCGCATTCCCGCCAACCCCGAGTATGCATCGCTCAATATTGCGATGGCGGTGCAGCTTGTTAGCTATGAGATTTATCGGGCGCGGGGCGCGCAGGCTACGGCGTTACCGAACCCAGTGCCGTTGGCCAACGGCGATGAGATGGCGCAGCTGTTCGCCCACTGGGAGACAGTGATGAACGAAGTCGCTTTCCGCGACCGTACCGCGTCCGGCATACACCTGATGAATCGCGTGCGTCGCTTTCTGTTGCGCGCTGAGCTCGATCACAACGAGGCCAACATCTTGCGTGGATTTCTGACCTCGATTCAGGGCCGGCGCCGGCCCGCCGGGCGCGACTGAATGGACTCCACGGCGCCGATATACCTGGACCATGCCGCCAGCACGCCGCTTGCGCCGCAGGCGCTGGCCGCCATGCGGCGCGTGCTGGACGATCCCGGTCAATTCGGCAACCCGAGTTCCGCGACCCATGCCTATGGTCGCGCGGCCGCGGCAACGATCGCTGCCGCGCGCGAGCAGATCGCTCATTTGTTAGGGGCGGAATCAACCGAGATCATTTTTACCTCGGGAGCCACCGAGTCTAACAATCTGGCTATCCAAGGGGTTGCGCGCGCGCACAGTGGCCGACCCGGGCACATTGTGACGTCGCGCATCGAACACAAATCGGTGCTCGACCCTTGCGCGGAACTGGAGCGCCAGGGGTGGACATGCACGCGCGTCAAGCCCGAAGCGGACGGCAAGGTGTCTGCGCGGGATGTGGCGGCCGCGTTGCGGCCTGATACCGTGCTGGTAAGTCTGCAGCTGGCTAACAGCGAAACCGGCATGTTGCAACCGGTCGCTGAGGTGGGAGCGTTGTGCCGCGCGCGCCAGGTGCTGTTGCACACCGATGCTTCACAGGCGGTCGGCAAGATACCGCTGGATGTGCGCGCGTTGCAGGTCGACTTGCTGTCCTGCACCGCGCACAAGATCTATGGTCCCAAGGGAGTAGGTGCGCTGTGGGCGCATCCGCAGGCCCGGCCACGATTGCGACCCCTGTTGTTCGGAGGCGGACAGGAGCGCGGCCTTCGCTCGGGCACGCTTGCGACTCATCAGATTGCGGGTTTTGGCGCAGCTGCCCGCTTGGCTCAGGAGCAACTCGAGCGCGACGCCAGCCATTTGCAGGCGCTCACCCTGGGTTTGTACGAGCGCCTGCGTGGACTTCCCGACGTGTTGCTCAACGGCAGTCTGGGGGGGCGTTTGCCAGGCATCCTGAACCTGTCTTTTGCGGGCGTCGAAGGCGAGAGTCTGCTGGCCAGAATTCCGGGCATCGCGGTGGCCACTGGATCCGCTTGTATGTCGGCCAGCGGCGAGCCCAGTTATGTGCTGCGAGCCCTGGGACGTGACACGGAGCTTGCCCAAAGCTCTCTGCGGTTCAGCCCCGGGCGGAGCACCACTCTGGAGGATATCGACCGGGCCGCTCGGCAGCTGACCGCGGCAATTTTGGACCTACGACAACTGGCGGCTCCGCTGCCAGCGGTGGTTCCGCCATGGCGGGAAGGCCATGCGGGGCAGCGGATTCAGGGCGTGGAGGCGACTTTCCATATTTCTGTCACCGCTACGGGGCCCGTGACGGCCGCACGGGTCTCGGTCTATGGTTGCCCCGATACTCTCAAAACGGCGGCGTGGCTCGTGAAGCAGCTTCCCGGCAGGAACCTCGAGAACCTGCTTCCGAGCCCGCCTGCCGACTGGTTGGAGCAACTGCAGATTCCGCGCCGAAAACTGGGAAAACTGCTGGTATTGGAAGACGCACTACGCAACTGCTTGATAGACTAGGCCCACATGAGCATCCATCTGACGCCGGCTGCTGCCGAGCGTGTCCGCCACTTCTTGACCACTCGGGGTCATGGTATCGGCCTGCGGCTGGGTGTTCGAAAGACCGGTTGTTCGGGTTTCGCCTATGTCGTCAATTACGCCGACGCGCAGCAACCAGACGACATCGTTTTCGATGACGCCGGCCTCAAAGTCTTCGTTGACCCTGCCAGTTTGCCGCTGATCAATGGCACGACCGTCGATTTCGTTAAGCAGGGGCTGAATGAGGCTTTTCGCTTCCGCAATCCGAACGTCAAGGGTGAATGTGGCTGCGGCGAGAGCTTCAACATCTGATCGGACCTCCAAAAACGCCTTGCCGCTCAAATACTTCCAAACGTTTTAGATTGCTGATTACCCCCATTAGCCGGTAAAATCCGCCGCTTTTTGACCCCCAGCGGAGAGGATTTTTTATGGCGCTAGAGCGCACTTTTTCTATCGTCAAGCCTGACGGCGTGGCACGTAATCTCATTGGCGAGGTCTATCGCCGTTTCGAACAGGCAGGCCTACGCGTAGTAGCAGCCCGCATGATCCACCTGTCGCAGCGCGAGGCGGAAGGCTTTTATGCGGTGCATCGCGAACGCCCGTTCTTCAAGGACCTGGTCAAATACATGACCTCCGGTCCCGTCATGGTGCAGGTGCTGGAAGGCGAAAATGCCATCGCGAAAAATCGCGAAATCATGGGCGCCACGGATCCGAAAAAGGCGGCGCCCGGCACGATTCGCGCGGACCTTGCGCAAAGTATCGAGGCTAACACCGTGCATGGGTCCGATGCCGCCGAGACAGCGGCGCTCGAGATCGCCTATTTCTTTCGCACCACGGAGCTCTGCCCGCGCGCTTGAGCGTGCGGCATTGGTCAACATGGAATCAGGCGCCGCGACCATCCGCACCAACTTGCTGGGGTTGTCGCGCGCCGAACTTGAAACCTATGTTGCCGCGGTCGGCAGCAAACCGTTTCGGGCGCGTCAGCTGATGAGCTGGATGTACAAACGCGGCGTGGAAGATTTCGCGCAGATGACTGATTTGGCCAAGGACTTTCGCACTCTGTTAGCTGAGCAGGCCGAAATCCGACTGCCGGAAGTGGTGTCCCACAGGGAAGCTGCCGACGGCACCCGTAAGTGGCTGCTGCGGGCCGATGCCTCGCAGGCATTCGAAACGGTATTCATTCCGGAAACGGATCGCGGCACGCTGTGCATTTCTTCACAGGTCGGCTGCGCGCTCGACTGCGCTTTCTGCTCGACGGCGCAACAGGGATTTAACCGCAACCTGACTGCAGCAGAAATCGTCGGTCAGGTGTGGCTGGCGAATCGCGAGCTTGGCTGGACTGTGGGTGAGCATCGCAAGATCACCAACGTCGTACTGATGGGCATGGGCGAGCCGCTGGCAAATTATCGCAACGTGATTCCAGCAGTGCGCCTCCTGATGGACGATCTCGGTTTTGATATATCGCGCCGTCGCGTGACGTTGTCGACCTCTGGCCTGGTGCCGCAGATCTACAAGCTGGCCGAAGATGTCAATTGCGCGCTGGCAGTCTCACTGCATGCCCCTGATGACGCGCTGCGCAGTGAACTGGTGCCCATCAATCGCAAGCACCCGATTGCCGAATTGCTGCAGGCCTGCTGGCACTACCTCGACGAACAGAACGGCCGCAGCGTGACTTTCGAGTACGTGATGCTGGACGGGGTTAACGATTCACCGGAGCAGGCTCGAGCATTGGCGCGCCTGCTGAGCGGTAAGCCCGCGAAAGTGAATCTGATTCCATTCAATCCGTTTCCTGGCAACCGCTTTCGGCGCTCGCCCGCGCCGGTGATCGCGCGATTTCGCGACGAACTTCTGCGGGCCGATGTCATGGCGACCATCCGCAAAACCCGTGGTGAGGATATCGACGCGGCCTGCGGACAGCTCGCCGGTCAGGTCCAGGACCGTACGCGAGTGCGGCTCGGCAGCAAGACGTTTCAAGTGAGCGTGCAATGACTAAACCGGCAAATTTGTTAGCCTATCTGCTGCTCTTCAGCCTGCTGACAGGCGTTTCGATCACGGCGGCCGCGGACCAATCCAAGACTTCGACTTCCAATGCCGAAGAAGCCGCTGTGGCCAACTTGCAGCTTGGGGTCTCCTACATCCAGCGGGGAAATCTGTCGATGGCGCGCGAAAAAATCGACAAGGCCTTGAAGCAGGCGCCCAAGAATCCCGATGTGCGCACCGCAGCGGCGCTTCTGGAAGAACGGCTGGGCAATGCCCGCAAGGCTGAAGAACATCACCGCGTCGCCATTCGGATGGGGGCAAATCGTCCTGAGCTGCAGAACAATTATGCAGTGTTTCTCTGTCGCACCGGCAAGTCCAAAGAAGGCATCGCGCTGTTGCTCGACGTGGCAGCCAACAGGCTGTATGCGACGCCGCATGCGGCGTTTACTAACGCCGGCGTCTGTGCCCGTGGCGACAAACAGGTGGATGCGGCTGCCGGTTATTTTCGCCGCGCGCTGCAAATCTGGCCGAACCATGCGGAGGCCGTGGTGCAGCTGGTTGACCTGGAGGTCAGTCGTGGCCGACTCAAAGAAGCGCGCGCCGAGGTGGATAAGTATTTGAGCGCGTTCATTGCCAATCCCGACGTGCTCCTGAGCTGCGTGCAAGTGGCGCGTGCCCAGTCAGACAAACTGGCCGAGGAGCGTTGCGGTCGGCGCCTGCGCACCGATTTTGCAGGTAGCGACGCCGAGCGGCGGCTGCAGGCCATGAGTCCCAGGAGTTAGGTAACCAGATTTGATCATGACTACGAATACCGAAGAACTGGCGGACCAATCGGCACCGACTACCGCCGCGACCGCAAGCGCGCCCGGCTTTGGCGAGCGGCTGCGCAACGCCCGCGAGAATGCTGGCCTGTCGCCAGCGCAGGCGGCTGACAAGCTGCATTGCGATGTTCAGGTCGTGCATTTTCTGGAAGCTGAAAATGTCACGGCACTGGGCGCGGCAGTGTATGCGCGCGGCCATCTGCGTCGCTACGCAGATCTGCTGAGGTTGTCGACGCCGGAATTGGTCGCGCTTTACGATCAGAAAAATGACCGTCCGGACTCGATACCGGATCTGACGCGTATTTCCCGCGCTGAACGACCTCGCGATCCTAACAACGTGTTGCGTTGGGTGTATGTCGTCGGCGGCGGACTTGTCAGCCTGTTCGCGGTTTGGGCCGTGTTGCAGAACCCACGTGTCAGCAGCGATACAACGACCACGCCGGTGCCTGTGGCGGCAACCCCGTTTGTGGTCCAGCCGCCCGTGAGTGCACCGCCCCCTGCGACGGCGCCGGTGCCTGAGGCAACGGCGGCGGGTGCCGGCGGCACAGTGGTTGCTGCGCCGGCTGGCGCGCCGACTGCGTCTGCTGCTGTCGTTCCGTCGACAGTCGCCGCAGCCGCGATGCAACCGACTAACAAAATGGTCAAGCTTGCATTGCGAGCCAGCAAGGATTGCTGGACCGAGGTTTACGATGTCGATGGCCGGCAATTATTTTTTGACATCGCCAGGCGTGGCTCGCGCCAGGAAGTGTCCGGCAACGGTCCGCTGCGGCTGGTGTTAGGAAATGCGCTGGTGATGCGACTCGAAATCGGCGACAAAGAAATCGTGATCCCGGCCGAGTTGCAGCGCAAAGGCACGGCCTTCGTCCGCATTGCGGCTGACGGCCGCGTGGATCAGGCGCGATGAGCCAGACCTTGCAGCCGGTGCGCGGTATGAAAGACGTGCTGCCCGAGGAAATCGGGCTGTGGCAGCGTCTGGAACGGACTGCCGCTGATCTGCTCGCCGGTTACGGATATGCCGAGTTCCGCGTGCCGGTGCTGGAGCACACCGAACTATTCAAGCGGGCGATCGGCGAATACACCGATGTGGTCGAAAAGGAGATGTATACCTTTCTGGACCAGGGTCGTGACGGCGACGGCTCGAGCCTCACACTGCGACCGGAGGCCACGGCCGGCATGGTGCGCGCGCTTATTTCCAACGGTTTGTTGCGCGGTGCGCGCCACAAGATCTGGTGCACGGGCCCCATGTTTCGCCATGAGCGTCCGCAGGCAGGGCGTTTCCGGCAGTTTCACCAGATTAACGTCGAAGCGGTCGGGTTCACCGGCCCCGACATCGACATCGAACTGATCGCGCTGACTGCAAGGCTGTGGCGTTTGTTAGGTATCGGCGGCCTCGAGTTGCAGATCAATTCGTTGGGAACCGCTGACGCCCGGCGCAACTTCCGCCTGTTGCTGCAGCAGTACTTTCAAGCGCACGAGGCGCAATTGGATGCCGACAGCAAGCGCCGCCTGACAGGCAATCCACTGCGCATTCTGGATTCGAAAAATCCGTCGATGCAGGCATTGATAGCGGCCGCGCCAGTGCTGACCGAGCATTTGGATGCAGAGTCGCGTGAACACTTTGCGCAGCTTTGCGCCAGCCTGGATGACATGAGTATCGCCTACCGCATTAATCCGCGGCTGGTGCGCGGTCTTGACTATTATTCGCGCACTGTTTTTGAGTGGACAACCACTGCGTTAGGTTCACAGGATGCCGTGTGTTCGGGCGGTCGCTATGACGGCCTGATCGAACAGCTAGGCGGTACGCCGACCCCGGCCATCGGATTTGCGATGGGCATCGAACGCCTGGTGGCTTTGATGAAACTGGCAGGTGCTGACGCGCCCGCCACCGCACCGGATGTCTACCTGGTGGCCCAGGGAGATGCCGCGCAGCGTCGCGGCCTGGGACTGGCAGAGCAATTGCGCGACGCTATTCCAGGACTCAAGGTTGAGACCAATCTGGGCGGCGGTAATTTCAAAGCGCAGTTTCGTCGCGCGGACCGAAGTGGTGCGCGACTGGCGCTGATTCTGGGTGACGATGAACTACTGCGCGGCGTTGCGGCGCTGAAGCCGTTGCGCGCCGAGGCAGGTGGCACGCCAGCGGCGCAACTCGAAGTGCCGCTGACCGAATTGACCCATTCACTGCGGGCGACACTGGCTGCGAACAATTTCTGAAGGAGAGTAGGGTGGACGACGAATTTTATAGCGAACAAGAACAATGGGAACGCGTCAAGGCCTGGGTGCGGGAGAACATCCTGTGGGTTGTGGCCGGAATCGCGATCGGCGCTGCGGCGCTGACTGGTTGGCGTTGGTGGACCGAGCGCCAGGAGACACGCGCTGTGACCGCTTCGGTTCGATACAGTGAAGCACTCGATGCCTTCGGGCGTTCCGATGCGACCCGTGCACTGACCATCATCGATGAGCTGCGGCGCGACTACCCGAGTTCGCCCTATGCCGATCAGGGCGAGTTGGCAGCGGCGCGATCTTTTGTCGAGTTGAATGAACTAGACAAGGCGGTTGAGCGTCTTACGCGGATCATGAATGGCTCTTCCGACACGCAACTGCGCATGGTTGCCCGCTACCGGCTGGCCCGGGTGCTGTTGGCGCAAAAGAAGTTCGACCCGGCGCTGGCGGCATTTCCTGTCGACGCAGGTGCGTTCGCGGCCCGCTTTCAGGAATTGCGCGGCGATATTCTGTTAGCGAAGGGTGATCGCACTGGCGCATTGCGGGAGTATGTGGCGGCTAAAGCTCGGGAAGTTGCGCCAGATGTTGAAGCAACGCTGGACATGGCAGGTCTGGATCTGAAGATCGCCGACTTACGGGCCGACGGCATCGATGCAAAACCTGCGGCCGGCGGCTGAGCGGCGCATGTCTAAGTCAGGAGCGCAGAAAATGGGTCGATGGGGCGTTGTGTTGTTAGCAGGTCTGGCGCTCGCGGCCTGTTCCAAGGACCGCAAATCCAAGGTCGAGCCGCCCGCAGAGCTGGTCAAGTTCCAAAGCACGATCCGCGTCGACCGCGCGTGGCAGGCGAGCATGGGCGGCGACAAGCCGGAAATGCGGCTGGGACTCGGGCTCGGCGCTTTTGGTGCCAATGTGTATGCGGCCAGCCCGGACGGCCAGGTCGCTGCATTCGATCTAAAGACCGGCCGCGCGCTGTGGCGTGTGAAGACCAAGGCTGTGTTAGGTGGCGGCACCGGCGCTGGTGCTGAACTGGTGGCCGTTGGTTCGCGTGATGGCGAGGTGCTGGCACTGGACGCCAAGACCGGCGCACTGCGCTGGCGCATGCCGGTCAGCGGCGAGGTGCTCGCGGCACCTGCTGTATCCGATACCGTTGTGGTGGTTCGAACTGTAGATGGGCGGCTGTACGGCTTTGCATCTGCCGATGGCAAACAACTCTGGAACGAAGAACAACAGGTTCCGCGCCTGAGTCTACGCGGCACGGCCCGTCCGGTCATCGCAGGCGACACCGTGATCTGTGGCTTCGACAACGGTCGCGTGGTGTCCATGAATCTGCTCGATGGCGCTGTACTGTGGGATATGGCGGTCGCACCGGCCCGTGGCCGCAGCGAACTGGAGCGCCTCAACGATATCGACTCACAGGTCCGCGTGTTAGGCGACGACGTCTATGTCGTTGGTTTTCAGGGACGGGCGGCCATGCTGGCGCGGGACTCGGGACAAATCTGGTGGTCGCGCGACCTGTCGAGCTTCCGCGGTATGGACGTCGATGACGAGCAGGCTGTAGTCGCGACTTCTGACGGCGATCTGGTCGCCATGCAACGGCGTACCGGCACCGAAATCTGGCGCAACGACTCACTCAAGCGCCGCTCCTTGTCGTCGCCAACGTTGTTAGGCGATCTGGTTGCGGTGGCGGATTTCGAGGGCTATGTTCACTGGTTCGCCAAGAGTGACGGCAAGCTGGTGGCGCGCACCTCTGTCGGTGATCGCGTGAGCAACCCGCCGTTGGCCGTGGATGGCCTGTTGCTGGTCATGGACGACAAAGGTGGTATTGCGGCGTTTCGACCTCAGGCACTGGCCCCAGAAGCTGCGCCGGCTGCCGAGGCAGTTGCCGCGCCCGCCTCGGGTGGCTAATGCTACCGATCATAGCGTTGGTCGGCCGGCCTAACGTCGGCAAGTCCACGCTTTTCAATCGCCTGACCTCGAGCAACGACGCGATCGTTGCAGACGTGCCGGGTGTCACACGCGATCGTCAGTACGGCTATGGCCGACTCGGCTCGCGTGCCTGCGTGATTGTCGATACCGGTGGGCTGGTCGACAAGCCGGTGGGCATCGAAACCGAAATGCGCATTCAGACCGAACGCGCCATCGCCGAAGCGGACGTACTGGTGTTTGTTACCGACGCACGCAGCGGGCTCACACACCAGGATCAGGCCTGCGCTCAGCTGCTACGGCGTTCCGGCAAGCCGGTGCTGCTGGCAGCTAACAAAGCAGAAGGCGCGGATCGCGATATGGCCGCCGCGGACTTTCAGGTCCTGGCACTCGGCACGCCCTATGCGATTTCGGCGACCCATGGCAGCGGTTGCAAGGAACTGCTTGAGCTGGCGCTTGATACGGCGCCACCCCGTGAAGCCGAGGTCGCCGAATCCGATCAGCAGGCAATTCGAGTCGCGGTGATTGGCCGGCCCAACGTCGGCAAATCCACCCTGGTCAATCGCCTGATTGGCGATGAACGTGTGATCGCCAGCGACATCCCTGGCACGACGCGTGACAGCATTTTCGTGCCGTTCGAGCGCGAGGGTCGGCGCTTTGTGCTGATCGACACTGCGGGGGTGCGGCGCCGCTCCAAAGTCGACGATATGATCGAAAAGGCCAGCGTTGCCCGTACTTTGCAGGCCATCGACGCCGCCCACGTCGTGATCATGGTGCTGGACGCACACGATACTGTCGCCGAGCAGGACGCCAGCGTGTTAGGTCTGGCGCTGCAGCAGGGCCGGGCCTTGCTGATCGCGATCAACAAATGGGACAACATCCCGATGGAGCAGCGTGACGAGATCCGCCGTCAGCTCGATTTGCGGCTCAATTTCGTGCCTTACGCGCCGCAGTTTTTTATCTCAGCGCGTCATGGCAGTGGCGTCGGCGATCTGGTGGTGGCCGCAGTGCGAGCGTATGAGGCCGCGACGCGCGACATGCCCACGCCAAAGCTCACCAAGATGCTCGAACGCGCCTTGGAGCAGCACCAGCCGCCGGTGATGAAAGGCCGGCGCATCAAATTGCGATACGCGCACCAGGGCGGGCGCAATCCGCCGCGCATCATCATACACGGCTCGCAGGCCGCGAGTGTCCCCGAAGCCTATAAGCGCTACCTCGCCAACATGTATCGCGAGCAATTTGAGCTCTATGCGACGCCGGTGCAGGTCGAATTTCGCAGCGACGTCAATCCGTACTCGCGCAAGGCGCTGATGCCAGGCGGCAAGCCAAAACGTACCACCGAAAGCCAGCGACGATCCGGCAAGACTCGCTAAGTTGCCAGCCGGCTAGCGCGCTGGCGGCAGGAACAGCGCAGGATCAACCATAGTCCGATTGAGTGTCACGCCAAAATGCAGATGCGGTCCAGTGACTCGGCCTGTCGCGCCCACCTTACCTAACAAATCGCCGGCGGCTACTTTTTGTCCGACGCTGACGTCGATCGCACTTAGATGGCAGTACATGGTCACGAAACCCTGACCATGATCGACAATGACGTTGTTGCCGTTGAAAAAATACTCACCGGTATCGACCACGACACCGGCCAATGGCGCCACCACCGGCGTACCAGTAGCCGCCGCGATGTCCATGCCGCTGTGCGGATTGCGCGGCTGCTTATTGAAAAAACGCCGCAGACCGAAAGAGCTCGAGCGTGGTCCCGCGAGTGGCACCTGCAAGCGCAGTGTCGCCGGTGGCGCGGCGGTGAAAGTGGCCAGTGCGGCACGAATCTTGATCTGCTCGCGCTCGACGCGCGCGGCATCCTCAGTCGACAGGTCCACCTGTTTGGGTGCGACCTTCAGATATTGGGCGGCGTATTTCTTGCCGGCGATTGCCATGCTTCGCTGCGACTTTCTGCCAGCCTGAAGGACCTCGATTTTGATGTTTCCTGGCGACTGCGCGAGCGCGAGTCCTAACACTGCGCGCCAGCCACTGGCGGTGCGCAGAACCATCAGTTTTCTGTCGTTGAAGGTTGCGACCGGCGCCTGATCCGACGCCGGCAGGTCGAGAAATACCACGCCGCCTGGCACGGCAGAGGACTTTGGCCAGTCACCGCTGAAGCTATCCTCGCCTGCGGCTGAAGCGCTGAGTGGTGCGGTCAGTAAAGTCAGGAGTAGCGTCAGCGTTTTAGTCATGATCAATTCCCGTTACACGTGCACGGAGTCGACCTCGCGACAACCGCGCTTCAATGTCATCGCCCGCCTTAACGCCGGCGCTGTCAGTCAACACCCGGCCGGAATCGGCCGCGCTGACCACCGCGAAGCCTCGATCAAGCGTGGCCAGTGGGCTGACCGACTGCAGCGAACGAGCCGCCAACCGAAACCGCTGCAGAACGCGCTGCAGTTCGGCATCGATCGCGCGCGGCAGGCGCAGTTGGCATTGCTGCAGGCGATGATTGGCGCGGGTGGTCGCCACCGCCAGCGCACGCACCATGCGCTGCTGCAGTTCGTCCAGGCGCTGGGCGTGCTGTCCCAGTCGTTGGCCCGGATGTGCGAGTTGCAGGCGCTGACGCCAGTGGTTGGCACGAAGGTCGGCGTTCTGCAACAACCGCATGGCCGCGCGTACCAAACGTGACGCGCCCTGCTGCAGCGCCAGTGCGATGCTGCGGCCATCGGGCACAACCATTTGCGCAGCCGCGGTCGGCGTCGGCGCTCGGTGATCGGCCGCAAAATCTGCAATGGTGAAGTCCACTTCGTGCCCGACGCCGGTGACAATGGGAATCGGCGAGGCGCGTATGGCACGCGCCAGTTTTTCGTCATTGAAAGCCCAGAGGTCCTCGAGCGATCCGCCGCCGCGCGCGAGGATCAGCACGTCGCATTCGGCGCGACGGATCGCCGTTGTTAGAGCGCGCAACAATTCAGGGGCCGCTGCCTGGCCCTGTACGGCGCTCGGATAAATGATCACTGGCGCGGCGGGGAAGCGCCGCGCCAGCACATGCAGAATGTCACGCACCGCGGCGCCGCTCGGCGAGGTGATGACGCCGATACAACGAGGCATAGTCGGCAGCTCGCGCTTGAGTTCCTGCGCAAACAGACCCTCCGCCGCCAGCTTGTCGCGCAGTTGTTCGAACGCGCGCTGCAACGCGCCCACGCCGGCTTCTTCCATATGCTCGACGATCAGCTGGAAATCGCCGCGCGGCTCATACAGCCCGACTCGGGCCCGGGCCAGAATCTGCATTCCCTCGGTCAATTTGAAGCGCACGCTCAAGTTGCGTTGCTTGAACATCGCGCAGCGCACCTGAGCGTCACGGTCCTTCAGCGAGAAATACCAGTGACCAGATGCCGGGCGGGACAAATTGGAGATTTCCGCTTCGATCCACACCACGCCGAAACCTTGGCTCAACAGCTGCTGCACCTCGCGATTGAGCCGCGAAACGCTGTAAACGTCGCGTCCGGGGGGTGTTGGGTTCAGATCAGGGGCTGGCATAGGCAGGTGGCACGCGGGGCGCTATTTTCCAAGTTTACGCTAGTCGGAGCTTTCCGTAGAATGGCGCGTCCACCCTCTCCTGGACATTTCCCGATGCGAATCCTCGAAGAAGCACTGACCTTCGACGACGTGCTTTTAGTTCCTGCCTATTCGGAGGTTTTGCCGCGCGAGGTCGATCTGTCGACCCAGCTCACGCGTCGCATCCGCCTCAACCTGCCTGTCCTGTCTGCCGCCATGGATACCGTCACCGAGGCGCGTCTTGCGATCACGATTGCGCAGGAGGGCGGTCTCGGTGTGATACACAAAAGCATGCCGGCAGAAGCCCAGGCGCGTGAGGTGTCGCGCGTCAAAAAATTTGAAAGCGGCATCGTGTTGGACCCGATCACGGTGGCACCTAACACAACGATTCGCGAAGCGCTGGCGCTGATGCGCTCGCGCGGCATTTCCGGAATGCCAGTGGTCGAGGGCAATCGCGCAGTCGGCATCATCACCAGCCGCGATCTGCGTTTCGAAAGCCGCCACGACCAACCCGTCACGGTAGCGATGACGCCGAAAGAACGGCTGATCACGGTGCCGGAAAACGCAGCGCGCGAAACAGTGTTAGGTCTCTTTCACAAACATCGCATTGAAAAGGTGCTGGTGGTCGGGCCGGATAACGATCTGCGCGGACTGATCACGGTCAAGGACATCCAGAAAGCGAGCGACCGGCCGCGTTCCTCCAAAGATGAAAGCGGTCGTCTGCGCGTCGGCGCCGCGGTCGGTACATCGCCCGATACCCTCGATCGGATCGCGGCGCTCACCGAGGCAGGCGTCGATGTCGTCGTGGTCGATACCTCTCACGGTCACTCGCGCGGCGTGATGAACATGGTCGAGAAGATCAAGGCGCGTTACGGTGATCTGCAGGTGATCGCGGGGAATATCGTCACGGCCGATGCGGCGCGCGATCTCGTACGTTGTGGTGCGGACGCCGTCAAAGTAGGTATCGGCCCAGGCTCTATCTGTACCACTCGCATCGTCGCCGGTGTCGGCGTGCCGCAGATATCGGCAATCGTCAAAGTTGCCGAGGCGCTGGCCAAAGACGGCGTGCCGTTGATTGCCGACGGCGGCATCCGTTATTCGGGTGATGTGGCCAAAGCCATCGTCGCCGGCGCGAATTGCGTGATGATCGGCGGGCTGTTCGCGGGCACCGAAGAGTCTCCGGGTGAGGTTGAGCTGTATCAAGGCGCATCCTACAAAAGCTATCGCGGCATGGGTTCGATCGGTGCAATGAGCGAACGGCACGGCTCGAGCGACCGCTATTTTCAGGACACCACCTCGGAACTCGAAAAACTCGTGCCAGAAGGCATTGAAGGCCGAGTACCTTACAAAGGCAGCATCGTGGCCATCCTGCACCAGCTCGCTGGCGGGTTGCGAGCGGCCATGGGTTACACCGGTTGCTCCGATCTCGATCAGATGCGCAGCAAACCCAGTTTTGTGCGCATCACCACCGCGGGCGTGCGCGAATCCCATGTGCATGACGTATCGATCACCAAAGAGGCGCCCAATTACCGTGTCTCCTGATGGCAAGGCGGCGGCAGCAGCGCCGTCAGTGCGCAGCGATATTCACGCCGACCGTGTCCTGATCCTCGATTTCGGTTCGCAGTACACCCAACTCATTGCGCGGCGCGTGCGCGAGCTCGGCGTCTATTGCGAGATCCATCCCTGGGACATGAGCGATGCCGATGTGCGCGCCTTCCAACCGCGCGGCATCGTGCTGTCGGGTGGCCCCGAATCGGTGACGGTGGCCCAGGCGCCTAGCGCTCCCGCTGCAGTCTTTGAGCTCGGTGTGCCGGTGTTAGGTATCTGCTACGGCATGCAGACCATGGCAGCGCAGCTGGGCGGCACGGTCGAACCAGGCGCGGTCAAGGAATTCGGCTACGCGGAGATACGCGCTCGCGGGCATTCCAGTTTGTTAGCGGACATCGAAGACCGCAAGAATCCTCAAGGCCATGGTCTGCTGGATGTCTGGATGAGTCATGGCGATCGCGTGGTCAGCCTGCCGCCGGGCTTCAAGTTGATCGCATCGACCGCGGACGTGCCGCTCGCCGGCATGGCCGACGAGATCCGACACTATTACGCGCTGCAGTTTCATCCGGAAGTAACGCACACGACCCAGGGCGCAAAAATCTATGCGCGTTTCCTGCATCACATCTGCGGCTGCGGCGAGAGCTGGCGTGCCGGCAACATCATCGACGATGCCATTGCGCGCGTGCGCGCCCAGGTAGGCAACGCGGCGGTTTTGTTAGGCCTGTCGGGTGGCGTGGATTCCGCGGTAGTGGCTGCCTTGCTTAACAAAGCCATCGGCAAACAGCTGCATTGTGTGTTTGTCGATCACGGCCTGATGCGCCACCAAGAGGGCGATCAGCTGATGACAGTGTTCGCCGAGCAGCTCGGGGTGCACGTGATCCGCGTCAATGCGACCGCTGAGTTCTTTGGCGCCCTGAAGGGCGTCGCGGATCCCGAGGCCAAGCGTAAGGTCATCGGAAAATTGTTCATCGACGTGTTCGAGCGCGAGGCCGCGAAGCTCACCGACGTGCAGTTTCTCGCCCAGGGCACGATCTATCCCGACGTCATCGAATCAGCGGGTGCCAAGACCGGCAAGGCGCATGTCATCAAGAGCCATCACAATGTCGGCGGGCTGCCGGCGCATATGCGCCTGAAACTGGTCGAGCCGCTGCGCGAACTCTTCAAGGACGAAGTGCGCCGCGTCGGACTCGAACTCGGCCTGCCGCCCGCCATGGTGCAGCGCCATCCTTTTCCGGGGCCGGGTCTGGGTGTGCGCATCCTGGGCGAAGTCAGTGAGGCGGCAGCTAACACGCTGCGGCTTGCGGATCACATTTTCATCGAAGAACTACGTCGCTCCGGTTGGTACGACAAGACCAGCCAGGCATTTGCGGTTTTTCTGCCGGTCAACAGCGTCGGCGTCACCGGCGATGGCCGCCGCTACGCGCCCGTGATCGCACTGCGCGCCGTGCAGACCATCGATTTCATGACCGCGCACTGGGCGCCGTTGCCGTATGAGTTGTTAGATGTCTGCTCGCGCCGCATCGTCAACGAAGTGCCGGGCGTGTCGCGCGTGGTGTACGACATCTCCGGCAAGCCGCCGGCGACGATCGAGTGGGAGTGAGGGTGCTTTCTGGCCTCCGTTCCTGGCCGCCGGATGCACCGGGCGGGGTCTGGCAACGGCAGGCTCGAGCTCACCATTAGGCCCGATCCTTGAACTAGCAGCTTGATGCAAAACACATTGAAGGACGATCTCGGCGTAAAATCGGAGCTAACGACAGGACGCGGAGCGTAATCTGATGCGCGGTCAAATGGATCCTCAAGGCCAGATGTTTAGTTACTTCTCGCCCGAGTCGCGGGTACCTGCGGAGCACCCGCTGCGCAGTATCAAGGTGCACACGGATCAGATTTTGAAGGACCTGACAGCTCAGTTTGATGCGCTTTATGCCACGACCGGCCGCCCTTCGATCGCGCCAGAACGGCTGCTCAAGGCCCAGCTGCTGATGGCGCTGTATTCGGTGCGCTCGGATCGGCTGTTCTGCCAGATGCTGGACTACAACATTTTGTTCCGCTGGTTCCTGGATATGAGTCTTGATGATGCGGGACTCGATCAGTCGAACTTCTCGCGGTTGCGCGAGCGGCTGGTGCAGGAGGATTTGGCGCAACGTTTTTTTGATGCGGTTGTCAGGGTGGCCCGCGCACAGAACTTGCTGTCCTCGGAACACCTGACGGTGGACGGCACGTTGATCGAGGCCTGGGCGGGTGCCAAGAGCTTCAAGCCCAAGGACGGCCCGCCGCCGCCGAGCGATGGTCGAGGGGGCGTGGATTTTCGCGGCCAGCAACGTACTAACGATACGCATGCTTCTACGACAGATCCCGAGGCGATGTCGGCGCGCAAAGGCAAGGGTAAAGAAGCCAAACTGTGCTTCGGCGGCCATGCGTTGATGGAGAACCGGCATGGCTTGTGCCTGGATATCCGCGTGAGCTCGATGCGCGAGAGCGAGCCCGCGGCGGCGGCGGCGATGCTCAAACGCCAGGGTCGCAAGCGACTCTTGCCTAACAGCCTCGGTGCGGACAAGGGTTACCACACCAACGACTTTGTGCGCTTCCTGCGCCGCAAAGGCATTCGTCCGCACATCGCGCAGATCGAGAACCGCACCACGCCAGGACTGGATGCGCGCACGACCCGGCATGATAGCTACTGGATCAGCCAGAAAAAGCGCAAGCGGGTCGAGGAGATCTTCGGTTGGATGAAGAGCTATGGCGGCTTGCGGCGCACGCGCTTCCGCGGCATCGCTCGCGTGCAACTTCATGCGCATCTGGTCGGCGCTGCCTACAACCTGCTGCGACTCAGTCGATTGCAACCATCCACAGGATAGGTGTCTCTTGAATAAGCCAATAATCATCGATCGACATCGAACTGATCTCGCAACAGACCGATCCTTGAACTAGACTGCGTTGCGTTACAGAGGGGGGTTTGAACTTCCTATCCGCCTCAAAGGTTGCCAGTCCGCGCGAATAGTCTTCGCTTCGGCAGCGTTGCCGCACAGCCTGCGTGTTGCCATTGCGCAGGCAACCCCCTCGTCCGCGGCGGCCCAGTTTGATTATGAGGTCATACCCCACAACGCCGTCGCGCGCGGAGGCGCGGAGGCCACACCAGGGCCGGATCGAGGCCGGTTCACGCCACGCAAGACACAGGGCCTACGCGCAACGCGAAAATAGTGCCTCGCGGGTGACAGTGCCAGGCGTTCTTGGTAAAGTATTACTTCAATTCGCGAGGTAATACCTGATGGCAACCAACATCACGAGCAAAGGCCAAGTCACGGTCCCTAAACCAGTGCGTGATTATTTGGGCCTGAAACCCGGCAGCGCCGTCACCTTTGAACGGCTCGCGTCCGGAGAGGTGGCCTTGCGGCCGGTCAGGCGCGTGTCGGTGCGTAAACGGAGCGCCTTTCAGAAGCTGCGCGGCCGCGCCACCGTGAAGATGTCGACTGAGGCAATTCTGGCACTGACCCGCGGCGCGTAGCTCAATCGACGTGATCCTCATCGACACCAACGTGTTGCTCGATGTGCTGCAGGACGATCCGCAGTGGGCGGGGTGGTCGCAATCGCAACTTGAGAGTGCAAGCGTCGCGAATCGCTTGGCCATCAATGCGGTGATCTACACTGAATTGTCGATTGCATTTGCGCGTATCGAAGAGCTAGACGCTGTGATCAAGACGGCCGCGCTGCAGATGGAGGAAATCCCGAAGGCGGCCCTGTTCCTGGCCGGGAAGGTGTTCGTCGACTATCGGCGACGCCAGGGCGGCAAAACCAGCGTGCTGCCGGATTTCTACATTGGAGCGCATGCGGCCGTTCGCGATTGGCCCATTCTCACGCGCGATGTCGCGCGGTATCGAATGTACTTTCCGAGTGTTCGTCTCATTGCGCCGGAAGCGGCCTAGGCAAGTCCAGCCGTCGGCCCCTAACAACCTATGACGAGACGCCGCCGCAGATCTGACGGGCCGCAATCGTACTCAGCGCGTCGTAGGGGCGGTGCCCGGCAATCTTGGGATAAGGAGATTGCTACGGGCGCGCGCACCAGGATATCTCGCGGCGTAAGCTATTGGCATGTCGGACCGTGAGGCCGAAATCGCGGCTATTCGTGCGAGGCTCGCGCAGCTGTCGCGCGAGCGTGAGGAGCTCGAAGGGCAATTACGCACGCTAGCAACCCATGCTGCGCCACCGATGCAGCCTATGACCCTCGACTTGTCGGCAGGCGTGCACAACGGCTCGTCGGCGACCGACAAGGTGAGACTGTTCCGGTCGTTGTTCGGTGGACGCGCGGACGTGTTTCCCGTGCGGTGGGAGAATTCTAAGACCCAGAAATCGGGTTACGCGCCGGCGTGTGCGAACGAGTGGGTGCGGGGGGTTTGCGGCAAGCCACAAGTCAAATGCAGCGAATGCCCTAATCAGGCATTCATTCCCGTCACCGACTCGGTGATCGAACAGCATCTGCGCGGCGAGTCGTCGCTGCGGCTCAACGGTACCGACTTTGTGGCGGGCGTGTACCCGATCACGGCAGAGAATCGTTGCACGTTCCTCGCAGTCGATTTCGATGGTGCAGGGTGGGCCGGTGACGCGCTGGCCTTTCTCGATGCCGCTCGCGTATTCGGTGTGCCGGCGGTGCTCGAGCGATCCCGCTCGGGTGACGGCGCGCATGTGTGGATTTTCTTTGAACAATTTGTCAGTGCCCAGGATGCGCGTCAGCTCGGTGCGATTATTTTGACCGCCGCGCTGGATCGGCGGCCGGAGTTGGGATTTGCGTCTTACGATCGGTTGTTTCCGAGCCAGGACAGCGTGCCTCGCGGAGGATTCGGCAATTTGATTGCGTTGCCCTTGCAGCGTCGAGCCCGCGAGCACGGGAACAGCGTGTTTGTCGATGACGTCCTGGTGCCGTTCGCCGATCAGTGGGCCTATCTCAGCGGGCTCCAGCGTTTGTCCGAACCGGATTTGCAGCGCCTCCTCACTGAGGCGTACGCGCGCGGCCCGCTGTTAGGGGTGCGCATGCCGGTGGAGGACGATGACGGCGAGGAGCCGTGGCAGCGTCCGCCATCGCAGCGTCGCAATACTTTGTCAAAGACGGGGCCGCCCAATCTTGGACCGATGCCGGTAAGCGTGCGCGTCGTGCTCGCCAATGAGGTCTTTGTGGATCGCACCGAGTTGCCACCGGCGCTCGTGACACAGCTCGCACGGCTCGCGGCGTTTCAAAACCCGGAGTTCTATCGCGCACAGGCGATGCGCATGAGCACGTTTGGCAAGCCCCGCATTGTTGCCTGCGCGACCATCGATGCGCGGTACGTCACGCTGCCGCGCGGCTGCATGGATGAAGTTCGTGAACTCCTGGCGGGTGTCGGCGTTGCGATGGTGCTCGACGATCAACGCGATGGGGGTCAGTCGCTCGATGTGTCGTTCATTGGCGAGTTGCGCTTGGAGCAGTCCCGGGCGCTTGAGGCGATGCTCGTGCACGACACTGGGGTGTTAGCCGCGACCACGGCGTTCGGTAAGACGGTCGTAGCCGCCGCTATCATTGCGCGCCGCGCGGTGAATACCTTGGTCTTGGTGCATCGGCAGGAACTGCTCACGCAGTGGCGGGAGCGGTTGCGGCAATTCTTGGGCAGCGACCATCAGGAAATCGGCGTTATTGGTGGGGGCAAACGCAAGCCTACCGGACGGATCGACATCGCGCTCCTGCAGAGCCTGGTGCGCAAGGGCGTGGTGTCCGATCTTATTGCCGGCTATGGTCAATTGATCGTCGATGAGTGCCATCATGTCTCGGCGGTGAGTTTTGAGCAGGTCATGCGGCGCTCCAAAGCGAAGTATGTGTTAGGGCTCTCGGCCACCGTGACGCGCAAAGACGGGCATCAGCCCATTATTTTCATGCAATGTGGTCCGGTGCGGCATCGCGTGACACGCCAGTCGCAGGCGGCGAGCCAGGCAATGCGCCATCGGGTCATTGTGCGGCCGACCGCATTTGAAACGCCGGTTCCCGCCAACGATGCGCGCGTGCCGATGGCTACCCTGTATGCGGCGTTGGCGCAGGACGAAGGACGCAATGCAATGCTCATTGACGATGTGCTCACGGCGCTGCAAGCGGGGCGTAGCCCCCTGGTTTTGACCGAAAGGCGCGATCATTTGGAATTCCTACGAACGAGCCTAACGCCGTTCGTGCGGCATGTCATCGTACTGCACGGCGCGAAGTCGCGAGCGGGGCGCATCGAGCAAGAGGCGGCCCTGGCGGCCGCCGCCCAGGAGGAGCGATTATTGATCGCGACCGGGCGTTATATCGGCGAAGGGTTTGATGATTCGCGGTTGGATACGCTGTTTCTGGCGATGCCGATTTCCTGGCGGGGAACGCTCGCCCAATATGTCGGCCGCCTGCATCGCGCGCGGCCTAACAAAGTCGAAGTCCAGGTATATGACTATGTCGATGTGCACGTACCAGTCCTCGCACGCATGGCGGCAAAACGGCGTGCCGGCTACAAAGCCATGGGATATGAAATAGGGGGTTGCTGATGTCGGGAGCGAACACGTTGTCGACCTTTCGTGGCGCGCAGGTTTTCATCAATTCTTCGGCGCCGCAGTCGTCGGATCATAGTCCAAACAAATTCCGATCATCTTTCCTCGCAACCGCCGCTCATCGAACTGGCCTTGTTCCATTGTGGCTAACACGTAGTAAAAGCAATAAATCTCTACCTGCATCCTTGCAGTCACGCTGCGTGGCCTGATTGACATCGATTTAGAAGATCCGAAAGTAATACGCCAGGTAAAACCAGAAGGTGAGACTTGCGCCGTTGATGAGGCCGGCGGCGATAAACCACCCCCGGCCACCCCGAAACACCTTTGCGCACGCGATCAGGCTGAGGATCGCGGCAGCGACGAGGACCGCGTATCCAGGCAGTTCCGTGAGCGCCGCGGTGCCAAAGAGCCGCGTGTATTCGACAGGATTGACGGCCCATCGCAGCAGTTTCGGCAGCGGTGCGATGAGGATGGGGAGTGCCAGGGCGGCGTGCAAGATCGCGGCCGCGGTGTTGCGGCGCCTGAGAAAGAGGACCAGCGCGGCGAGCCACACCAGCAGCCCGAGCCATGCGAGAACTGACACGATTTGTTCGCCGGTCACGGGGCTCCAACTCTATGCAACGAGCGCAGCTGCTACCGCCGCCTGCAGTGACCGGAGCTGACCAATGAATTCTCGGCAGGCTGTCGTCGCATCAACACGTTGTCCATTGAGCTGGATATAGAGCCTCCTTGTACCCCTTAACACGGCTGCCGTCACCTCTGTTCCATCCGGATTCGTACGCTTCGAAGTTGCCGCTGGCCCGTGCAGTGCTGAATTGTGATGTACGTAATTCTGAAATTCAGATGGCTCTGCAGGAATAGCGGCAGGCAATGGTTCTGCGCCACTTTCGCCAAAATGGACGTCGTCGTCGCGTATGCGAATCATGCGATTGAATCGCGCCCTCTCTTGATCATTAGCCTGATTCTTCCGCCATGCGCTTTCAATGTCAGTGAAACGCGGCTTAGCGGCTTTTTCAAGTGTGTAAAAGACGCTTTGCGCTGCACTGAGGCACGCGCTGAAGTAGTAATGAAGGATTTCGCTTTGATCCGGTGTGGCTCTAGCAAGAGACTTGGCGATTTGCCGCGGCGCTGCCTCCAAGTGCGAAAGGAAGAAGTCGGCCTGACGCAGTTTCATGTCCGCGTTGCCGATATCAACGGTTGTGCGCCGAACGCGGCGATTGGTGCCCTGTAGTTTCTGCATGGAGTAGCCGTTCACAGCCTAAACAATTTTCGATCGTCTTTCCGCGTCAACGCCTTATCCAACCATCTTCTTAGCTGCCGCTCCTCGAACTGACCCTGTTCGACCTTCGCTAACAGAATCGCACCCACCAAAATCTTGCGCCGCGTGTCGTCTTTGCGCGCCCGCCGAGAGGCGAGGGCGGTTTCTCGCGCCTTGGCGCGCTGCTGCCGGACTTTCAATTGCTGCAACCGCTCCTGCAGCGTTGCGATGCGATCATCGAGTTTCGTGGCCATAACAATCAGATTTTTTTAGGGAGTTGTATCGAACCTCAACAGTCTCTCCTGCACGTCGAGCCCCGCCGGATCGGGCAGCTCGATGAGGGCAGGGTTTTCATTCAATCGCATCACGCGCTCGTTGGTCTGGGTAAACCGGCGCCAGTCGGGCAGACCTGCGCCGTTAGGATTGCCGGTCTTGATGAAGTTGAGCCAGTACTGAGTGATGGTCGCTTCCAGTTGCTTATCGGCTTCGGTGACCGGGATGGGTCCCTTGGGGTTGAGCTTGTGAAAAACATAACCCAACTCGTAGCCATGCGCGGCACCATGCTTTTCAAAATGCCATTCCGGCGGGAACGGAATCGTGCGATCGAACAAGTAGAAGTACACCGGTTGTTTACCAGTTCGATTTTGCAGGCGCGCCCAGGCGCGCATGTGCACGCCAAATTGATGGTCCCGGAACGCTTTGAACTGCGAGCGCTCGGCTTTTGCATCGTCCATCGCTGGATACGCTTTGAACCACGCGTCCACGAGCGCCGGTGACTCTTTGGTCACTTTGGCGATGTAATCAGCGGCGGACAGCACGGGGTGCAGCATGTAACCGCCTTCGTTGGAGGTGTAGCCGATCAGGGACGGCACATCATTCTGGCGTTGCGATGCGAAGGTCGTGAACACATCGAGCGGCATCACATAGTGGTCAGCGACTGGCACATGCCGAGCCGGCGTCCCCAGTGCGAGCAGCGTGTCTATGGGCGCCCGGCGCAGCGCCGCAAGATCACGCGCACCGAGTTGCTCGGCCAAGCGTACTCCGTCGGCTTCCGCGGTCGCGAGAGACCGAAAGTCGCCACCCGCCACCGTTGACATCCAGATACCGCTCATACCGATGACGCGATGAAAGAGTCCTTTGGCTAACGGGGATACGACCAGGTAGCCGACCACGTAGCTGCCCGCGGAATGCCCCATGATCGTGACTTTGTTAGGGTCGCCGCCGAACGCGCGTGCATTGCGCTTGATCCAGCGCAGCGCGGCAATCGCATCCAGCATTCCGTAATTGCCCGACGAATGATGCGGCGACTCCCGCGTCAGATCTGGATGCGCGAAATAGCCTAACGCCCCGACTCGATACTGCACGTTGACGACGACGACACCTTGCTGGGCGTACTAATGTCCCCAATAGATAGGTGTCGACGCTGAGCCATTGGTGAATCCGCCGCCATGGAAGAACACGACGATCGGTCTCAACGGCTTTTCGGTGCCGCTCGTCCAGACGTTGAGATAGAGACAATCTTCGCTCATTGGCTCGATGGGAAAACTCGGTACGGCAGGGCCGACCTGTGGGCACATGGGTGCGTAATGGGTTGCGTCGCGTGGCGCGCGCCAGCGCACAGGCGGCGCCGGCGGCTTCCAGCGACGCTCGCCTAACGGCGGCGCGGCAAATGGCACGCCCTTGAACACGAGCACGTTGGATTCTGTGACGCCGACCAGCGGTCCGCTGTCGATGCGGACGGTGGGCGCTTCGGCGCTGGCGAGCTGTGAGCCCAGGGCCCATAGCGCTGCCGCGGCAATCGTTGTCAGTGACAGTCGCTGCGCTCGCAGCAACGCCCTGCGATCATGAAATTGGCGACTCATGGAGCAGCGGCCATTACAAACGCCCGGATGACCGCCCATGCCAAGAGCCCGGTCGCCACGACGCCGAGCGCGCTGCGCACGGCGTGCAGCTGGCCCCAGCGCACCAAGTCCGCGCGCGTCGTGGTCTCGGACGCGGTGCCTGGCGCGATGGCGTTCAATCGGTGATTGACCGGCATGATGACGAGCAAGGTATACGGCCAATTCGTGAGCAGCACCGCGCCGCCGACCAGCCATAGAAAATCCCGAAGCTGCCACCAGGCCAGGACAGCGAGCACGGCGCCGACAACCGCCAAACTCGCCTGCATCCTAAAGCCGCGGGCGTAACTCGGTTTCCACTGGGCAAGCAGCGGTTCGATGGGCAGTAGCAATCGCGCCGGATGCTCGGCGAGGTTGATGTACACGGCGGCGCCAGTAAAGAGGGCGGCTGTGACGAGCGCCAGGATTCCGTAGAGCATGAGGTTCTCCTTGAAGCGCTGAGCGTACGCGTGACCGGGCCGCCTGAGTACTAGGTCTGTGCCCAAGGGTCATTGGGTTGACATCTACGGCCAGCGATGGCTTCCCGGCGCTATGCCGCAGCCCGAATTACGCACCATGACGATGGACCTTCCCAAAGGCACGTCGCTACCTACCGATATTCCCAACGCCAGACGCCAATCCTTCGCGTTCTTTTCTAAGCTGATTGCGGCATGGGCCGCAATGCGCTTCCGCACGCCGAAAATAGCCTTTGTGCACGGGGTGCTTGATGTCGGAAAGTGACGACCGGATCAAAAAATCAAATCGGAGAACGAAATGGCGACAATGCAAAATGAACGGGTTGAAATCGAAAATGTGATCAGCCCAGGTCGCGTCGTTCGCGTAGATGCGGTCAAATTCAATGCAATGAAAAAGGCCGTCCTTGCTGTGCTTTCGAGGAAATCTCCCGGGTTAACCGTGGCGGAATTGAAGGCCCGCGTGTTGCCACTACTTCCAGCAGCCCAGTTCCCAGGAGGCGACAAAGCGGGATGGTGGCTGAAGGCGGTACAGCTCGACTTAGAGGCTAAGCTTTTGATCGCCAGGGAAGATACCAAGCCCCTGCGTTTGCGCCGGCGATGATGCTTTGTGCCTTTGCCGCCAATAAGTGGATTCGAGGGCCGCAAGGCCGGCATTTGGCGCTCCTTCAAGCCTTCACTTGATTACTCATGTCGTGAATGACTATCATCCATGGCATGAAGACGCTTCCCAGGCTGGTCGGAGTTGCCCTCGCCGAGCGCCTGCGGGTCATGCCAGCCGTCGTCGTCACGGGGGCCCGGCAGACTGGCAAGAGCACTCTGGTCGAACAGCTCGTCGCTGGAAAGCGGCGCTACGCCACGCTCGATGATCTCGATGTGCTCGATGCGGCGCGGCGCGACCCGGAAATCCTCGTGGGCGGCCCGGGTCCTGTGACGCTTGACGAGGTGCAACGCGAACCGGAATTGCTGCGCGCCGTGAAGCGGGCCGTTGATCGGGACCGAACGCCCGGAAGATTCCTGCTCACGGGCTCCGCCAATCTGCTCCTGATGCGGCAAGTCTCTGAATCACTGGCCGGCCGTGCCAGCTATCTCACGCTCTGGCCGATGACACGACGCGAACAGCGCGGCCTCGGGCAATGCGGTCGCTGGGAAGACCTGTTCGCCACGCCCGATGCCGGCTGGCGCGAGCTGTTGGGCGACGAGAAGGGCAGCCCCGAGGACTGGCGCATGCTGGCCCGTCGAGGCGGCTTTCCAACGCCGGCGCTGGAACTCACCACGGCCTCGGATCGACGTATCTGGTTCGACGGATACGTTCGCACCTATCTCGAGCGCGACCTTCAGGACCTGGCGGCGATCAGTGGGTTGCCCGACTTCAGGCGCCTCATGCGTGCCGCCTGCCTGCGCATGGGGCAACTCGTCAACCAGACCGAACTTGGTCGCGACGTGGCGCTGCCGCAGCCCACCGTGCACCGCTGGCTGAATCTCCTGGAAACGTCCTACCTGCTCGTGCGCCTGCCGGCCTACGCAGTAAATCGCACGAAACGCCTCATCAAGGCGCCGAAGGTCTACTGGGGCGATACGGGCATCGCGATGCACCTGGCCGAAGTCGAGGAACCGGCCGGCGCGCATCTGGAGAACATGGTCCTGCACGATCTGATGGTATGGCGCGATGCGCGCGTCGAGCGCGCGGAGTTGGGCTATTGGCGTACGTCCATTGGAGAGGAGGTGGACTTCGTGATCGAGGCAGGTGGAAAGCTGTTGCCGATCGAAGTGAAGTCGACGGCGCGTCCCAGGCTTTCCGATGCCGCGCACTTGCGCACGTTTCGCGCCGAGTACGGCAAGAGGGCGCGAGCCGGACTGCTCCTGCACGGCGGCAGCACGATTGAATGGCTGGCACCGGATGTGCTGGCTGCGCCCTGGTGGACGGTTCTGTAATGTGTGGACGAGCGAGACTCGATTGGGTCGTTCGCCATCTATCGCCGTCTTTCGCTCCCAAGCGAGAGCTTTTGCCGGTGTTTCGGACGGTAAAAGTGGGGCGCCCCGATGCGAAGTTATCTGGTTTCAAAGGCTTGCCGGTGACCGCGACAATTGAGTGGGAGTGACCGGGTACGTTGGTGGGTTCTTTTCACCAATGGAATCAGATAGTTCCGATTTCCCGGAAATAGTTCGCTGTCAATCGTCTCCGAGATGAAGTTGCAAGCCAAGTGTCTGATCGACAAGCGAGTTGTCGCAGGTAATGCGCATCGCGGGCTGAATTCCAGCAAGTTCTTTTGACCGTAAATCTGACGGTAAAACGCCTGCCGTCACTTGGGCGGCGACTTTTACCGTCAAGTGGCCGGGGCGGCGCGTTTCCCGGTTTGCCCTTGGTTGAATTGACTCACTCCCAGTAAGCAAAACACGGAATTCGTAAACCTCCTGCTTAGCCGCGAGGCAGGCGATTCGAGTCCTGCATCTTCCGGAATAGACGATGTCGTAATCCGGATTGGACGAGTATATAATCCGGATTGGACGACCCAACAGATCTGGGATTGACGACATGCCAGCAGCTGACAATGCCCTCATTCCGCGCCATGCCGCCAAGCAGGTGGCAACCGCGCTTGCGGATACGCCGGTGGTGATGGTCAATGGACCGCGCCAGAGTGGCAAGACCACGCTGGTGCGCGGCTTCGCTGTGGATGGGAGGCGGTACATTAGCCTGGACGATGAGACGGCGCTGACCGCAGCGCGCGATGATCCGGCAGGTTTCCTGCGTACTCTCGACCGCGCCATCCTGGATGAAGTGCAGCGAGCACCGGAACTGCTTCGCGCGATCAAGCTGTCCGTCGACCAAGGTCGGCGCCCGGGCCGGTATCTGCTCACCGGCTCCGCCGACCTGCTCACGTTGCCAACCGTTTCCGACAGCCTTGCCGGGCGCATGGAAGTAGTGACTCTGTTGCCCCTGTCGCAGGCCGAGTTGCAGCGAACCAGCAGCCGCTTTATCGATCAGGCGTTTTCGGGGAGCACGCCGGAGGCGCTTGAGGCAGCCACAGGTGGGAAGCTGGTTCAGCGAGTCCTGCGTGGGGGCTATCCGGAGATGTTGCGGCGTGCCGATCCTGCGCGACGTCGCAACTGGGCACGCGATTACATTGCTGCGATCGTGCAACGGGATGTTCGCGATATCTCATCGATCGAAAGGCTCGATGTGTTGCCCCGACTGCTGCGTATCCTCGCGCAACACTCGGGGCAGTTGACCAATTTCACGCAACTCGGCGGTCAGATTGGCCTGGACGAAAAGACGGCCCGCAAGTACTTGGGCGTACTGGAACAGCTGTTCCTGGTTCGTCGTCTTGAGCCGTGGCACAGCAATCGACTGAGCCGCCTGCTCAAGACGCCAAAATTGCACTTCCTCGACTCAGGTTTGCTGGCAGCGCTGCTCGGCGTCACGTCGGAGCGTGTGGCCGCCGATCGCACAGTTCTCGGCGTTCTTCTCGAGACATTTGTGTTCACGGAGGTTCTGAAGTTGGCGACAGTCTCCGAGCGGCAGATCGCCCTCTACCACTATCGTGACAAGGACAAAAACGAGGTGGATATCGTGATCGAAGACGAGTCGGGGGGAGTCGTCGGGCTCGAGATCAAGGCGTCCGCGACCGTTCGCCCCGCAGACTTCGCCGGACTGCGGAAGCTGGCGGCGGCGGCAGGCAGGAATTTCCGGTTGGGCGTGGTCCTCCACGATGGAGACGCGGTCATCGGGTTCGGAGAGCATCTCTTTGCGGCGCCGCTTTCATGTCTCTGGCGATCAGGGCCAAAGTGGCCGTAAAGCTTTCGTGGCGTCGCGGCATCTATCGGCTACAAGCGGCCATTTTCTGTCGGTAGGCTTGACGGTAAATTTGAGGCGCTTCGATATGAAAGTGCGTGCTTTCAAACGCTTACGGATACTGACAACGATTGAGTGGGAGTGAGGTAATGCTAGCGATGCTGTGCGCAGCGACACCAACTGCAAAATCCACTCTGCTTGGGCTGTTGGCGTCCTGAAAAATATAGGTTTTGTCGTTACCGCCATCATTTCGAACGATGACGGATAAAGTATCCTGAGCTAGCGCTGAAGCGTAAGCGCTCGATCTTCCGCGGGGTTGTTTAAGATTCCGATTTCTGGGTGAACGGCAATAGCTTTTCGATGTCGTCGACGGTTTTCGCAAACGGTAA
>JAYVJR010000034.1:0-11067 GCA_043769085.1 Gammaproteobacteria bacterium | reverse complement strand
CCCTCCTTACATGGAATGACCATGCTGCGTCGGTCGCGCCTGGTAGCCGGGCATTTGTCGCCTAACGCGCCTCGCGTTACCTGTGCAGAGCTTCCCTAGCGGGTTTCGAGAACATACAGACTCTGCTGATAAAGAGCAGCCACCGGCCAGCGCGCCGAGTGCGCTATGCGCAGCCGTAAGCGCGAGAAAGTAGCGCGCCATTCTGCGTCAGAGCGGTTGTTATGCGGGTGACCGCGGAACTCCAAATTGACCAGGCTGTCAGTGGCGAGCGTCAGGGTGCGCTGCAGGCGATTGGCGTAGGTGTCTTCGATGACGAACACGCGTTTCGCAACGCGCGCGGCCTCGACAATCAGCGCATCTGGGTCGTCGGCATGATGCAGCACTGTGAGAAGCATGGCGGCATCGAACTGCAGAGCGCCAAAAGGCAAGTGCCTGCCATCAAACAACAATGGCGTTACAGCCCGGGTGAGGGACTGCGCGCGGACATCCAGTGGCGTCACGCAATGCCCCCGATCGCGAAGCAAGGAAGTCACGCTGCCGGCGCCGCAGCCTATGTCGACAACGGTATGAGTCGGGTCCAGATGAGGCTGCAGGTGCCGCAACTTTCGACGCCCATCCAACAACCAAAGATTGAAAAGTAGTTTTTGGACCATGTGAGCTCGCATTCAGCGTTGAATACCTTACTTGACTGGACCCGGCTCGCCTATTGATCATGTACTGAATAGTCCGCAGTAACCCGAGAATGCAGATGTCTACTCACCAGGCTCAGATTCGCTGGCAGCGCGGCACAGACGAATTTTTCGTGGATTCACGTTACAGCCGGGCGCACGAATGGCGGTTCGACGGCGGAGTCGTTGTTCCGGCCTCGAGCGCGGTCACGTCAGTGCCACTGCCTTACTCCAAGCAGGAAAACGTAGATCCGGAGGAGGCGCTGGTCGCGGCTGTTTCTTCGTGTCACATGCTAACGTTTCTCTACCTCGCTGCCAAAACGGGACTGGTCGTGGAATCCTATGACGATACGGCGGTCGGATTCATGAACCCGGATTCGCGCGGCCGGCTTTCGATCACCGCGATAATGCTTGCACCAGCCGTGGTGCTCTCAGGGCAAAAGCCACCGAATGACGCGGTTGTGGCTCGGTTGCACCATGATGCCCATGAAGAATGTTTTATCGCCAACTCTGTGCGTGCGCAGATCACGGTGGCAGGGTCCTGGCTTTTTGAGTCCGCTACATTTGTTGGCAGCGAGCCGTAAATTTGAGGCTTGCGGCACTGGTTGCCGCGCTTACCTCGACTTACGTTCCAGTTTCAATTCCTGGATACGCGGTGGTTTGGTCGGGGCGAGCAGAATACTGCCGGTCACGCGACCGAATGCGCAGCGCCAGGTGAATTGGCCGGCAAGCGCGTGATTTGCTGATATCGGCGCGGTTGTATTGCAGTCACCGACTCGCTTCTTTAGATTCTCGAGGTCGCGGCGCCAGCCTGCGGCATCGCGATCTAACAGAAAATTCATCGCAAGTTGATCGTTGCTCGAGGCGACGTCACCTCGCGCAAACACCGATCCAACTGTGCGATAGGCGTCCGCAAGTTCTGCGCTGACCTGCGGCGAGCGATCCTTGAAGAAACCTGTCTTGTTGAGGGCGATGGCAGCGTCCCATATCGCTCCGGCAGGGCCTGCATAGGTTCTGTTAGCCAGCGCGAAAATACCGATGCGATGATCCGGAAAAAGCAGCACATAGGATCCGTATCCCGGGTAGCCGCCACCGTGACTGAGTGTTAGCCCGAGCTCGCAATCCACCGCCACCCACATGCCCATTCCGTAGGTTGCCGATTGCCGGCACGCCGCCTCTGCGGTTTGCCCAGGGCGTTGCCGCAAGCGGGAGAAATTCGATCCCTGCGCCAACTCACGCACCGTGGTACGCGTTACTGGACCCGAGTCTACTTCGTCGCGTGGCGGCCATGCGGATAGCAGATACGCCACCCATTTCGCATAGTCGATCGCATTGGTTTGGATGCCGCCCATGGCACCGAACGCGCCGTGCGCCAGCGTCGGTTCGAGACGCCAGGCCTCATCTTCCCAGCGGTATCCAAGTGCGCGCTGCTCGCTCGGCGCTGCGTCAACAAAGAAACTGGTGGCCTGCATGCCGAGTGGTTGCAGCAGCGAACCGGTGATGGTGTCTGCGTACGGACGCCCGGACACATTGCTAACAATTCGCCCCAACAAGGCAAAACCGAGATTCGAGTACTCCATGGCGATACCCGGCACACGCGCAAACGGCACTCCGTTACGAAGTAGTTGTGAAAACTCCGACTCAGGCATTGGCGTCTGCCGATCCCCCCAGGGATCATCCGTGACAAATCCGGCGGTGTGATTCAACAAGTCGCGCACGCGAATTCGCGGCGAATCCCTGGTCGGGTAGTTCCAGCCGCGCATCTCCGGCACATAGGTTTCCGCGGGTGCGTCAAGACGCAGTTTTCCGTCGTCGCGTAGTTTTAAAACTGCCAGTGCTGTAAATGCCTTGGTCATGGAAGCGATGCGGAACAGAGTATCGGCTGTGACCGGTCGATTCGATTCCAGGTCCTGCATGCCTATGCCGCGCACGTGTACGAGCTGACCATCGAGAACGATGCCGTAGACGAGCCCGGGGATGTGCGCGTCGAGAGCGTAGTCCGCAAAAGCCTGGTCTACCCCTGCGAATGGCTCATCCGCGTGGGCCGCTGAGAAAGTCAGCCAAATGCCAATGAGTCCAAAAACGCTACTGCTGATTTTCATAGATAGAGCACGTTGTACGCGACCGATTCAGCACAGGCAAGCTGCGCTAAGCTAGCGATCTATGCCGCTCCAATGGCGCTTCTGTCATTTCTCCGAGCTAGATGGTCATGAGGTCTACGATCTCGTGCGGCTGCGCGCCGCCGTATTCGTGCTGGAGCAACAGTGCCTGTATGAAGATATGGATAATCAAGATTTCCATGCCCATCACGTCCTGGGTACGCAAGACAGTATTTTGTTAGCTTCTGCGCGATTGTTTGCTCCGGGACAGCGTTGCGAGGAAGCGTCGATTGGGCGTGTGGTCACGGCGCGCGCCTGTCGCCGCACCGGTGCCGGCAGGCAACTGATGCAGCAAGCCATCGCCGCCGTACAGAGCAAGTGGGGAGCCGTGCCGATTCGTGTTGGCGCGCAGACGTATTTGCAGCGATTCTACGAGAGCCTTGGTTTCAGGCGCGTGGGCGACGACTACCTTGAAGACGGGATACCACATTTGCCGATGCGGCGAGAGTCGGACCCACCGGTTACAGAGATGACTTAGATTCGGCCCCAGACCCACAGTCCGAACCACTGCAGATTGCTGTGCAGTCCGTAGGATAGCAACATCCCAACTAACAGCGCGTAGCCCGCAGACCAGTGCCAGGGTCTTGCTGATCGCTGCAAGGCCCAGCCAGTCAACAGTCCGAGGAGCGGTGCCCAGATCCAGACTGGCAGCCAGGCATACAAGATCGGAACCAAAGCCAGCGAGGCCAAAGGATACGGCGGCCGCAAGTCACGAATTCTGGGTAGCCAGGTAACAGCAACCGCCAGGGCCCACAGTGCGACACCCAAAGAGCCCCACGCGGCCGAATCCCACCAGGACTTCGACACCGCCATGCCAACCCAGAACAGCAGCCAAGCAGCTGACAGGCCCGAAGTCCTGCTGGTCGTCGTCTGTGATTGCAACTGCAGAGCTAACACAGCGGCAGGAGCGAGGGCCATCCAGGGAGCAAAGGGGTTCCAGAGCGCCAGTAGCCAACCCAGGCCAACCATCAGCCATTCTGCGACTTGACAGGCGGTGTTCGTGGCTGTTTCGCGAATGGTGAGCCACGCGCCTATGCCGATGCCCGCGACCAGAAACGCTTGATCAAGACGCTCAGTGTCCCAGAAATCCAAGCTAACGCTGCGCGCGAAGGCGATGCTGCAACCCAGCGTGATGAGCACGCCCAGCCAGCGCACAAATGCCTGTGGCGGTCGCGGCATCGCCAGCAATGCTAACGGTGTGATGATCACTACGGCGCACCAGCCATCGCCGAGCGAAAACCGGTAACGAATGGCGGCTTCCATCAGCCCCGCCAGATACAGAAAGAGCCAGGTCGTGATATTCACGGCGGACCCAAGGCCGTGGACGGCACGGGGTTGCGCGGATCGGAGCTGTACGAGCTGAGTGCTCCACCTTTGAACTCAATCCAACGATAGCCGTTGTTAGTGCCGCTATCTGCGAACACCCGGCGCACGCCAGCACCGAGTGCTGTCGTGACCACGAATTTGGTACCCGGGAAATCGATACGGTCCGCGCGGAACCTGCCGCTGCTGTCGTATACGGCGTCTTGATGCCAGTGCCCGCTCAATACAATGGCAACATTGTATTGTTGACACAACTCGATGAACGAACGGCGCAAACCACGCAAGTATCCACCGGTACCGCCCGCTTCGGGTACAGCGGTCGTGCCTGGTGAAAAAATGGGATGATGAATCTGTACCAACGGTGTACGTCCATCAAGGTGTTCTAACTCATGGCGCAGCCAGCGAAAAGTGCTTGGGGTCAGCGCGTCTCGGCCGTGGCCACTATCAAGACTTAGAATTGTTAGCGGCCCGAAGTCTGTACGGTGATCGCGGGCACTAAACACCCGCAAGTATTGATGCCAGGCGGTTCTTTCATGATTGCCTGCCGTGACAATGACCGGAGCATCCAATTGCAGTAACTGCGAGTAAATAAACTGGATATTCGTAGCGGAGCCTGTGTAGTTGATATCACCGGTCACTAACACCGCGTCGGGTTGCTGCACGCGCATTTCCGCGATAAACCGTCGCATGAGTGGTTCGTTTCCCGGTGGCGGCAAATCGGCAATCTGCACCAGCCGCAGGGTCGCCGGCCAGTTGCTACGCAGGTACACCGCCTTTGGCAGCTGCAGGTTTTGTGTCGCGGTTTGCAGGTCTAGCGTATAAGCACCGTCCGGCAACGCGGGCAGCGTTACCGTGAGCACCGCGACCGCGCCATCCCAACGGCTGTCTGTTAGCTGCAACGGCGCGACGCCGCCGGGTCCATCGAGGACAAGCCGCAGGTCGGGCAGCGCAAACGGAACGCTGGTCGCCAGACGAACCTCCATCGTTGCGCCCGGTTGATTGATAACCGGCATGCCCAGTCGCGGAGACTCTACGCGAACCCGCAAAGGCCAGCCGACTGCGAGCATGATGGCGCCGAGTAACAGCAGTGCAGCCAGGCAGTTCAGCAGCCAGTGAAGTCGTACGGGTTTCATTGCGCCGGGCGATCCGGAGTTTTGTTGTGCTCCATGAGGTAGCGGCTCCAGGCGTAAAACCCCTTGGCTAAAAGCGCCAGTTCACGGGTTTTCTGCGGCTGTGCGGCGGCGTTGTCCAGTTCGCTTTTCGCCTCCAAGTCAAAAAGAAAGGTGCTGCCATCAGGATTGCTAATCAGGTAGTTCTGTCCCTGAATGAATCCGATGGTCGGCGGACGCTGCCAGGTGCTGAAAGTAAACGCGCCGCCGAGCGTTGCGAAGCGTGGATCAAGTGCATCCTTGCCAAGGGTTTGGGTAATGGTCGTTTTGCCTAACAAACTCATGACGGTAGGAATTATGTCCATTTGCGTACCGACACTTGAAACCCTGCGGCCAGTCTTGATGAAGCCAGGTGCAAAGATAATAGCCGGGATCCGGTGGATGGCCAGTGGTACGGCTGCGAAACGCGTGTCGGTGGTGCCGCGGGAAATGCCGTGGTCGGCCCACAACACATAGACCGTATTCAGATAGTCGGGCGATTGCTCTTGCGCCGCAAAAAACCTTTTTAAACTATAGTCCATCAATCGTACGGCGTTGAATTCCTCTGTGCTTACAAAACCCGCCGCCGCAAGTTCAGTCTGTGCGATCGAAACCGTCTCGAAGTCTGATAGATGTTTAGGGACAGTAAAAGGTGGGTGATTGCCACTGGTCTGAAAGTACGCGAAGTAGGGGCGCCGCGCTTTCTGCAGTATCTCGCCGCCTTCAAGCAGCAAATCGACGTCTGCCACTCCCCAAACATCGACGATCGGCGCGCGATAGCTGCCTTCTTCGAAAATCTTGAGCCCATCGATATTGTTTTTCAATGCGGCGCGAATCTGTGCCCAATTGGCACTGCCGCCGAGGAAATAATATTTCTCATACTCGTCGAGCGTATTGATGGGGCAGTACTGCTCCACTAACAATGGATTTCGCGTCGCATTCCAATCGAGGCCACTGACGTCGGGAATTCCAAACAGCGTGGCAAACATAGAGCGACTGGTGTTTTCCATGACGACATGGAATCGATCAAAGAAAATACTTTGGTCAGCCAGCTGTTGCAGAAAGGGCGTGGGATGCAACGGGTTACCCAACATCGAAGTCTTGAAGATCGACAGACTTTCAAGTTGAATAAACACAACGTTAGGAGTTCCGGTCACTAGTGGCCGGGGCGCGATAGATCGGAGCAGGCTGGGCTCACCGCGCTTGTCGTAGCGCTTCGGAATGCCAAAATAGTCCGCGAGAACCTGGTGCGTCGCTTTCACGCCATCAAGATCCACGCCCAAGTCCGATGTGACGCGTGTTTCCAGAAAAAACAACACTGGATTGAGCGCGGCTTGTGCCACCAAGCGATCTCGACCATCGAAAACCTCGCCCCAGCGCAACGGATAGAGACTCCATTTTCCCCACATCATAGCTAACAAAATAATTGTTACCGCAGTGTTGGCCGCCCATCGCGGCGCACGGGCGAGCTGCAACGGTTGCCAACTTCGCAACCTACCGAAGAGCCAAACGAGCGCAGCTATCAGTGACGCAATCGCCAGTAAACCGGGAACGACCGGGTAGCTCTCCCAGATCATCTGCGCGCTGATCAGCGGATTCTGCAGAAAAACTAACACCGTGCCGTTGAGGCGCACACGGTTGTAGCTGAATGAACCGAAATCGGTGCCGTAAGCGAGCAGCATGAATCCAACTGCGAACAGGCTGTAAGAGCACCATATCCAACGGACTTCACGGCCGCTTGATAGTCCATGTTCGCGGCACAACGTGTGATAGACGATCGCGAGTAGCAGGAATCCGAGCAGCCAGGGCCTGCCACCGCGATCATCCACCGAGCCGATTGCTACCACGCAGATGTACACCGCCAGGGCGAGGGCGAGCACCAACGCGCCTTGCATGCGTCTGTGTGTCCGGTCAGTTCCCGTGCGTAGCAGCAGCCACGCAGGCATCAACATGATTGCAATCAGTCGCAGATCGAATTTCAAGCCGATGAAGAAGCTATTCTGCCCGGCGGCGGTCTGCAGCGAGCTGAGCGAACCGAATTGCCAGAGAAATACCAACCGGGCCAATTGCATGAAAGCCAGTGCGATGACGGCCAGAATGGTCAGATTGCGCAGCTTCTGCATTGGCCGCTATTTTAGTTGATTTGCCAGAACGATACTGACCGTCTCGGTATTGGGATCAAAGACCACATACGCTTCGCGACGGCGCAATTGAGCTAACACCTGCGAGACTTTGCCTTCGAGCGAAATCGACCGCTGCCCGTAGTCAGTGCCTTCGCGCAGCACGAAGGACTCAACGACCGCTCGCAGCGTGTCGGGCCCGAGATCATCAGGTGCCACTATGACTGGGGGTTCAATGTCCGGCTGGATTGGCATGGACAACTAAAGATACACGAATGCGGCGTGACTATAATCATGAGCAGTTTCAGAGCGGCGGGTCCGCCGTTCTGGTCCCATTGCCGGCCGTAGCCTGGCCGTTACCGCCGTTGTTCGAGGACTGGCTATGCCCGGGATCGCTGATCGAGGATTGCTGCCGCCAATGATTCGCGCTGCCAACAACTTGGATTTTCCACGAATTCTTGAGCTCAACGAAGAATCTGTTGACTACCTGAGTCCGTTGGATATTGACCGTCTGACGATGTTGCATGACGCGGCGCCCTACCATCGCGTGATCGAATCGGCAGGAACTGTGCAGGCCTTTCTGCTCGTGCTGCGCCCCGGCGCTGCCTACGACAGTGCAAATTACACTTGGTTCTCGACAAAATATGCCGACTTTCTATACATCGATCGCATCGTTGTCTCGGCGCAATGGCGGGGCCGCGGCGCCGGCATGAGCCTGTACGAAGATCTCTTCCAGTTCGCGCGCAGCAGCGGCACCAAGCTGATTACCTGCGAATTTGATGTCGAGCCGCCGAATCCCGGATCAGAGCGTTTACATCGTCGCCTGGGATTCAAGGAAGTAGGTACCCAGCCTGTGGGCGGCGCCAACAAGCTCGTGTCTTTGCAGGCATTGACGCTCAGTCGCGATTAGAATTGTGCAAGCAGGCTGCGGCAAGATGTCAAACCTATGCGGATTATCTCCACGTTCCGTGTTTCTTTCGCTTAACGCCAAGCACTAACATGCGCCGCATTCACCGCATCCTAGGTCCGATACTCGCTCTGCCGCTGATTCTGTGGATGGTCACTGGCCTCCTGTTTCACATCAAGCATCGCTACACCGAAGCCTATGAAGTACTCGCTGTCCCCCGGGCATCCGCCGATTGGGCGCAGGCGCGCATGTCGCCCGGTGATGTGATTGGTCGGGGGCTGGCTGCGGCACCCTTAGTCCTCGAAATGCATCCAACTGGCCGAATTGCCTATTTTGGCAAGCAGGGCAATAGACCGGTTGCAATCGACGCAACTACCGGCGAGATTTTGATAGAGGCATCGGTGGAAACGGCTCGGCTATGGGTTGCCTCTGCCTTGGCAAAATCCAGTAACAGGCAGCGCTATGGCAGTGAACTGTCCGCGCAGGTGACGTCGATGGTGTCGGCCCGCACCGGCACGAAAAATCCTGCCCTGGCGATGGAGTTCTCCGGCGGCAAGAATGTTCAAGTCGACCTGATTACCGGCGAGATTACACAAACGGGTGCGCTCAACCAATTCATCGACGCTACCTACCGGCTCCACTATCTGCAATGGACGCCGTGGAACGCCGTCAATATTGCGTTGGTATTGTGCTCGATTCCGCTAATACTGTTTCTTGCATTGACGGGGTTGCGCATGGCCCTTGCGCGAGGCAAAGTCTAGGTCAACACACCATGAAAGCACTTTCCATCTTCTGGCCCGTGATTGCGCAGGTTGCGCTGACGTTCGTCGTTGCAATTCGCATGTATCTGGTGCGCGTGGCGGAAATGCGCGCCAATCGCGTCAGCCCGCAGTCAATCGCCAACAGCCGGCAGGCGGCGGAGAAACTGCAGAATATCAGCGCCTCCGATAATTTCCGCAACCTGTTCGAACTGCCAGTGCTTTTTTTTGCAATCTGTCCAATTCTCTATGTGACCGATAACGTGTCGACGCTGCAGCTCACGCTTGCGTGGATTTTCGTCGCACTGCGTGGTCTGCACAGTTTCATTCACGTCACCTACAACCGCGTCATGCATCGAGTCCGCGTGTTCATCGTTAGCATGATTTGCGTATTGGTGATGTGGGCTGTGTTCGCGGTCCAGTTGGCGCGGGCGATTTGATCGAATCGCAGGACATCGCGCATGTGCGTGTTTGTAATCTCTGGGGACAATAAAAATGCTGCGATCCCGTGCTCGTATCGCCTTTGTGTTGGTCTGTTGTGCACTTGTGTCTGTTACCGCTGCGGCGGGTGACGCTGACGATCAGAGCGCATTGCTAACAAAAATGCAGTCGCTCGACGCGGCCGTTTTCGACGCATTCAATCACTGCGATGCACCCGGAAGACTCGCGGAGCATGCGAGTTATTTCGCGCGCAATGTGGAATTTTACCACGACACTGGCGGCGTGACTTGGACTCGTGCGGCCATGCTCAAGAACACGCGGAAATTCGTCTGTGGCCATTTTCGCCGCGAGTTGCTACCAGAAAGTCTGCGCGCCTATGCCATCAAGGATTTCGGTGCCATGATCCAGGGCACACATCAGTTCTGCCAGTTTGACACCGGCCGTTGCGACGGTCTCGCGGATTTCACGATTCTCTGGCGCAAGCAGAATGAGCAATGGCACATCACTCGCGTCATAAGCTACGGACATAGAACCAATGAACCAACCAATCGTTACGAGCAATCGTCGCGCGTTTTTCGCAACAGCAGCGGCCGCGTCCGCAGCAGCGCTGACCAGCCCGACCGCGCAGGCTAACCTGCCAGCGCCGACACGTTCCCGGGGTTACGCACCCTGGAAACATGGTCTCGTGCATTTCTACGACAACCAGGCAAAAGGTACGCCACTTCTGCTACTGCACCAGGCGCCGATGAGCGCGCGTCAGTTCGAGCCGGCGTATGCCGAGTTCGCGAAGCACTCGCTCCGCGCTATTGGGATAGACACGCCTGGCTTCGGACTGTCCGATCCAACTCCTTTTGTGCCAGCAATCGCCGACTGGGTTCCTGCCGTGACCGCGGTCATGGATCATCTGAGGATCAAAAAATGCGACGTACTTGGACACCACACCGGCGCATTGTTAGCTACGGAAGTGGCGCTGCTGGCGCCGGCACGCGTGCGCAATGTCGTCATTCACGGTGCGTTTCCGATGACTGAAGAGGCCCGCCAGAAGCGTCTTGCGGCGCTCAAGTCCAGGGAAATCGACTTTGAATACAAGGCCGACGGGTCGCATTTAGTGGAGAGCTTCAAGACCCGCTTTACGATGTATGGCCCAGGCGCAGATCCGAAACTGACGACGCGTGTCATCGTAGAGAAGTTTCAGGGATTCGGACCCTTCTGGTACGGGCACAATGCAGCGTATCGCTATGATCATGAGAGCGCGCTCAAGCGCCTCAAGCACCGGGCGCTTTTGCTAACGAATACTGGAGATCAAATCTACGAGGAGGCGCAGATCGCGCGCAGGCTGCGCCCGGATCTTGATTATGCGGAACTGCAGGGCGGCGGCGTCGACATTATCGATCAACAGCCTGAGGCCTGGGTCGCGGCTATTGCAAAATTTTTGCGCGCGGGACTCTAGGGAAGCTCTGCACAGGTAACGCGGGCGCGGCCGAGGCGGATTTTTTCACTGGCAAGGAAAGACGAGTGAAGTGTATCGAGATACATGAGCGAG
>JAYVJR010000033.1:0-99325 GCA_043769085.1 Gammaproteobacteria bacterium | reverse complement strand
CCTCCTTACATGGAATGACCATGCTGCGTCGGTCGCGCCTGGTACCCGGGCATTTGTGGCCTAACGCGCCTCGCGCTACCTGTGCAGAGCTTCCCTAGTTGGTCCCGAATCCCTACATCGAGCGCATTCTCAAGGCGCGGGTCTACGACGTCGCCATTGAGACGCCGCTCGACGCAGCGCCACGTCTGTCGCAGCGCCTTGCTAACAGAGTGCTGCTGAAACGCGAGGACTTGCAACCGATTTTTTCCTTCAAACTGCGCGGCGCCTACAACCGCATTGCGCAGTTGTCGAGCACTGCGGCGCAGCGCGGCGTCATCTGCGCATCGGCGGGCAATCACGCGCAGGGCGTGGCGCTGGCCGCGAAGCATCGTGGCATACCAGCGGTGGTGGTGATGCCAGAGACGACACCGCAGATCAAAGTGCGGGCCGTCAGTGCGTTAGGTGCCGAGGTCGTGCTGCATGGCGACGACTACGACTCAGCCGCAGTGCATGCCTCAATGTTAGGTCGGCAACGCAACATGGTGTTCGTCCACCCGTTCGACGATCCGGATGTGATTGCCGGACAAGGGACAATCGGCATAGAGATCATGCGCCAGGCCGGCGGCGACATCGACGCCATCCTGGTGCCGGTCGGCGGCGGCGGGCTGATCGCCGGAGTCAGTGCCTACGTCAAATATCTTTATCCAAAAGTTCGTGTCATCGGCGTCGAACCGGCTGATGCGGCGACGTTGTACGAGGCCCTGCTCGCCGGTAAACGTGTGACGCTCGATCGCGTCGGCCTGTTCGCTGATGGGGTTGCTGTGCGGCAGATCGGCGCAGAGACATTTCGCGTCGCACAGGAATATGTGGATGAAGTGCTGCTCGTGGATACCGATGAAATATGCGCAGCGATTCAGGACATCTTTGAAGACACGCGCACGGTGGTCGAGCCGGCGGGTGCGCTCGCGATCGCGGGACTGAAAAAGCTCGTGGCACGGGACAAACTGCAAGGCCGCACGCTGGTCGCAATCAACAGCGGCGCCAACGTCAATTTCGATCGTTTGCGCCATGTGGCGGAGCGAGCCGAGTTCGGTGCGCAGCGCGAAGCTCTGTTAGCTGTGGAGATTCCCGAGCGGCCAGGCAGTTTTCTGGAATTCTGTGGCGCGATCGGGCGTCGCAACATTACGGAATTCAATTACCGTTTCGAACTTGATCACGCCGCGCAAATTTTTGTCGGTATCGGTCTCAGTCGCGGTCGTGCAGAGCGCGAAGAACTGATTGCTGAATTGCGCGACAAGGGTTATGCGGTCACCGACATGACCGACAACGAAATGGCCAAGCTGCATGTCAGATTCATGGTTGGCGGCCATGCACGCAGGCTTGAAAACGAACAGCTCTTTCGTTTCGAATTTCCGGAGCGACCGGGTGCGCTGCTCGGGTTTCTGCAGGCGGTCGGTACGCAGTGGAACATCAGTCTGTTTCACTATCGTAATCATGGTTCCGATCATGGCCGCGTATTAGCCGGTATTCAGGTGCCGCCCGCTGGGCGCACCGAATTTATCAGCCATTTGAACGAGCTCCACTACGCGTTCACCGATGAGACTCAAAATCCGGCGTTTCGGCTGTTCCTCGGCGCATGACTGAGGCGCGCACGCTGATCAAGCCCTACCAGCCGCGACGTGTGCCGCGAATCGAGTACCTAGATATCCGCGGCCTGCGGCACAAGCTGACGCGCTGGGACGCAGTCGGCGGCGAGCGTCAGACCAATGACGAACCAATACTGTTGTTGCATGGTTTCCAGGACTGCGGCACGACCTATCAGTTCCTGGTCGATTGTCTTCCGGATAATTGGGCGTTCATTGCGCCGGACCTGCGTGGTTTTGGCGGCAGCGACTGCCGTAACGATTCGTACTGGTTTCCGGACTATCTGGCCGACATCGACGCCCTGTTAGCACAATGCCTGCCGACCGGCGCGCCGGGCCGGATGATTGGTCACAGCATGGGTGGCAATATCGCTTTGCTGCATGCGGGCGTGCGGGCCGAACGCTGGCGGTGGGTGGTGTCGCTCGAGGGATTTGGCCTGCCTCGAACGCAACCCACAAATGCACCGGGACAGTATCTCAAGTGGCTGAACTCCATCCAAGCTGGACTCCGGGCACGCAGTATTTATGCGGACGCCGATGCGCTGGCGCACAAATTGCTGGAACGCAATGTTTTGTTAGATCCGGCACGGGCTGCGTTTATTGCTCGCGCCTGGACGCGACCGTTGGCGGATGGTCGCGTCGAACTAGCAACCGACCCCTGGCACCGACTGGTCAATCCGGTGCTGTACCGGCGCGAAGAAGCTGAGGCTTGCTGGGAACGGATCATTGCGCCTACGCTGATGGTGCTGGCGAGCGGCTCGGAGTACCTTAGTCGCATCGAGCGTGATGACGACCTGTTGTCGATGCAAAAATGCATCAGGAATCTGGCCGTCGCGCGCCTTGAAGGGCTCGGCCATATGATGCACCACGAAGACCCTGCGGCAGTGGCCGACTCGATCTGTCGATTTGTAAACGCGCAGAAATGATAGAACCCGTGACCGTCGAAACTCGTCACATCGTCGGCACAACTCTCGGTCAGGTCCACATGCGTGTGCACCGCGGCGACTCTGCCCGTGGCGACACGCCACTGGTGCTGCTGCACATGTCACCACGTTCCAGTCAGATGTGGACTTATCTGCAGCCACTGTTAGATAGGTCATCAATAGCCCCTGACCGGCCGGGCTATGGTTTCTCAGATGCGCCCACAGTGACACCAAGCCTGCCACAGTATGCCGCCGCTATGTGGCAGGCGCTCAATGCATTGGGTATTTCCGGGCAGGTTGATTTGTTAGGTATGCATACCGGCGCGCTGGAAGCGCTTGAAATGAGTCTGCAGGCGCCAGCCCGGGTGCGACACCTCGGCATGATCGCAATTCCCGTGTTCAACGCGGATGAAAAAGCCGCAGGCCTGCGAACTTTTGCCCGGATGCGAGTAGACCCTGTCGAAGACGGTTCACACTTGCTGCCGGCCTGGAAGGCGCGATTTCAATATCGCGAACCGCCGTTCGATGTTCCGGACGTGCAACGCCGCTATGTCGACTATCTGTTAGCGCCGTGGCCTGGCCAGGCCTATGAGGCGGTGTTTCGTTATGACACGCAGGCCGCATTTCTGGAGCTCAAACGCCAGGTAATCGCGCTGGCGCCGCATGACGATGTTATCGAGCTCACCGAGCGGTCGCGCGGGCTGATGCCGCCGGGGAGTCTCTACATTGACCTGCCGCATTGCGGTGTCGATATCTGCCGCACGCATCCGCGGGAGCTTGCGGATCTGCTCAAGCAGCACATGCCACAGCACCCCGGTGAGACCCGGACACCCTGAGATCCGGAGGAGCTCCGGATATCGGTACCCGGATGTACACACTGGTTTGTCCGTACCTGGTTTGTGAGGCATAGTCTAAGGGCGCGGGCGCGCAACATTATGGCCAATATAATGAGGAAGAGCCGACCATGAAATTGAGAATATTTTCCGCGCTGGCGGTGCTGGCGGTGATGTCAGTGCCTGCGTACGCAGAGGTCACCGATTGCGATCGCATCGCCGCACATCCTGCCGACCCCGACAAAGTTTTGCCGGGGTTTGAGGGCAAAAATATCGACCTGCCGAAGGCTGAGTCTGTTTGCCGCGCCGTGATTGCGGAAGATGACCGACGCGCACGCGCGCATTATTTGTTAGGTCGCGTGCTGTTTTACCAGAAGAAGACGCCGGCCGCAATTCTCGAACTTGAGCGTGCCGCCACGCTCGGTTACCGCCAGGCGATTTTCGTGCTGGGGTTTGTATATTACGACGGAACGCAGGCACCACGAAATGATTGTCGAGCCGCGCAGCTTTGGCAGCAGTCGATTGCGCTTGAGCATCCGTGGACCGGTTTCTATCTGACGGACGGATATCTGGACGGCCGATTCAAGGCCTGCGGCCTCAAGCTTTCTGACGCCGATCTGGAACGCTACTACCAGCTGGTGGTGAGCAAAATTCCGTACGGCGAATCGGAGGGACGACTGGAGTTGCTGACTCGCAAGATGCAGGCGCGTCGCGACGCCATCGCAGCCGCGGCCCTGCAGCCAGAGCCGCCGGTGGTGCCTTTCGATCCATCGAAGTACTCACAGCTGCCCACGGAATGCGATCGTCTGGCCTCGCATGGCGACGATCCGTATCACGTGGCTCCGGGCCTGGAGAAACCCGAGATGGATCTGCCGCGCGCGATCGAAGCCTGTCGTGCCGCGGTCAAAGCCGATCCTGGCAATCCGCGTCTTAACTATCTGTTAGGCCGAACACTTGGTTACAGCGGTCGAGGCGCCGAAGGAATCGCCAATCGTGAGGCCGCCATTGCTGCGAATTATCCACAGGCGCTGTTTGTCATCGGCTATATGTCTTTGACAGGTGTCAATCAGCAGCCGGTCAATGTCTGCCGCGGTGCTGAGCTGATTCGCCGCGCCGCACAACAAAATCGTATCGCCGGTCAACTTGGTTTCGTTTACTACGTTTTGCGTGGCGATTTCAAAGAATGCAAGCTGCGTAAAGACAAACAAGAGATGCTCGGCTTCATTGCCGCGGCGCGCAAGGTGGCAAAGGGCGATTACTATCAAAATCTGTTAGCCGATAAACTCGAGGAAGACCTGCGCGCACTGCCCTGAGTATCGTGACGAGAGATTTGCGATGAGCAGAATTCGGCGGCAATATCTCGACGCCCGCTTCGGTCAGTTGCATGTGCGCGTGGCAGCACCGCCGACGGCGGTGGCAGGCAAGCGTCCGCTGTTGTGCTTCCATCTGAGCCCGGTCTCCGGCGCTATCTACGAGAATTTGCTGCTGGAAATGGGTCGTGACCGCTTGTGCATCGCACCGGACACGCCGGGCTATGGCGCCAGTGATCCGCCGGCCGCACCGCCGGAAATCGCCGACTACGCCGCTGCGATGGGCGACATGATGGACTTGTTAGGTATCGAGTCGGCGGACTGCCTCGGATATCACACGGGTTCGAAGATTGCTCTGGAGCTGGCGCTGCAAAGGCCTGAAGCCATCAAGCATCTGGTCCTGATTTCGACCCCGGTCTACACAGCCGAAGAAGCCGCGCAGATGCATCGCGAGTTCGGCCCGATGCGTATTGCGGATGACGGCAGTCATCTGGTCGAATATTGGAACGAGTTGATGCGTTGGCGCGGACCCGGTCAAACAGCCGACATGATCATGCGGTATTACCCTGACCACATGCGCGGCGGCGATGTTCGACATTGGGGCCATCGGGCGGCGTTCAATTTCCGCTACGACACAACGTTGCCGCGCGTGACGCAACCGGTGCTGGTTATCAATACCAACGATGATCTCGTGCAGTACACGCCGCGCGCGAAGAACTTGCTGAAAAATGGGCGTATCCTCGACCTGCCGGACTGGGGTCATGGATTCCTCGACCTTCATACACAGGGGTTTGCGGCTATTTTGCGGGAGTTTTTCGATGCTAACGGTTAATCGCGGCACGCTGCAGGCGCGTTCGGAAACGGCCTGGTGGTTTTTTCTGGCGGTGGCAGCACTGGGTCTGGTGTGGTCAGGCGTGCGGCCGCACGACCAGCCAACCTGGGCATTGGAAGTGTTTCCAGTGGTGATTGCCTTGCCGCTACTTTGGTTGACGCGCAAACATTTTCCGCTGACTGCGCTGCTTTATGTACTAATCGCGATCCACTCCGCGATTTTGATGTTAGGTGGGCATTACACCTACGCACTGGTGCCGATCGGCAATTGGGTCCGCGATGTGCTGGATCTGGCGCGTAATCCCTATGACCGGCTCGGACATTTTGCCCAGGGCTTCGTTCCGGCGATGATCGCGCGCGAAATCCTGCTGCGCAAAACGCCGCTAATGCGCGGTGGCTGGTTGTTTTTTATTGTCACTTGTATCGGTCTTGCCATCAGCGCCTGCTATGAATTTCTGGAGTGGTGGACGGCTTTGATCATGGGCGGCAAGGCGGAAGATTTCCTGGGCACGCAGGGTGATGTCTGGGACACGCAGTGGGACATGTTTCTGGCAACCTGCGGCGCCATCATCGCGCAGTTATTGCTGGCACGCTGGCAGGACAGGGAACTTTCCAGCGGTAACGCCCGCTAACTCACACATGATTCCTGTTCTGCTCGCATGATCGACCATATTGCCTATCGCTGGGCGAAGCGTATCGTGATCACCATCGTTGGTTTTACGGTGCTGGCCGTCGGCCTTGTCATGCTGGTGTTGCCGGGTCCGGCGTTTATTGTCATACCGGTCGGCCTGGGCATTCTGAGTCTCGAGTTTGCCTGGGCGCGCGTCTGGCTGCGCAAGATCAAAAAGAAAAGCGAGGAGCTGGCACAGAGCGCGCGCCAGGTCATGGGAGGGGCTCAGGAGTCGAAAAAGGACCCGCCTGACTGATTGCGACTATTGCCGCAACGCGGCTTCGATCAGTAGTCGGAATTCCTCGCGCGATCTGCGGCCTTGAACCCTGTGGGCCACTTTGCCATCGCGCGCCAATATCCAGGTGGTCGGCAGGATCTCATTCCAAGCGGCATCGACGGTACTTGCGATTGAATCCATGTCTGGTTCATTGCGCAGGAAACTGCTGAAGGCAGGAAAATGCTGTCGGCGAAACGGCTCGACCAGCGACGCAAGTTCCGCCGGTTCGTTCATGGATACGCCGATCACTTTGAGGCCGCGTGGCCCCAGCTCCTGTTCCAGCGCCAGAAAATCCGGAATCTCGCGCAGGCAGGGGGTGCACCACGTAGCCCAGAAGTTCAGCACCACCACCTGACCGCGCAGCTTATCGAGCTCTTTGCGCAGCTGCGTTGCCGTGGCCAGGCGCGCAGGACCTGCGCGTCGTGCCGGCGCCACAGCGGCAGAAGATGCGGCAGGCACAGCCGGACCTGGCGCCGCAGGCATGGCAACCCCTGCTAACAAGGTGGTAAAAACCCCGGCGGCGAAGCGCTTTTTCATTGAGCGTTCCCAAGACCGGTTCGCAGATCGAGGACGGTTGTATAGATCTGCTCGGCCTGCTGCCAGACAAGCTGCACGCGACCATCGCCCCGGGCGGCTAACGCGGGTGCCTGCGAAATGCTGGCCGGCGCCGGCAATTCAATGACGGGGCCCATGGGGCCGTCATCGCGCGCCAGCGTACGCCAGAAGACACGCCGCCCGCCCGTGGTCTTGCCGTGCCAGGCCATGACCGGCAGTCCGCCACTCGCAATCACCAACGCCGGCGCGTCGGACACTGCAGCTTGTGGATGTACGGCGAATTCCGCCGCAAAACTCTCGCCACCGTCATTTGAAACAGCGGCGTAAACCCCCGCGGGATTCTCACCACCGTGGAAAGAGGCTGAATAAACCGTGCGGCCATCGACAGCGACCACCGTCGGCTTCAACGGACAGCCATCCAGTTTCCATGGAACACTTGCGAGTTGTGCGCGCGTAAGCACCTTGCTGCCGCCTGCCGGCATGCGACCAATGGCGCTATTGCGATTGCCGTCGGCAGTTACCTGGCGCACGCCGATAAATACGTTGGATGCTGTGTCGAATGCCAGCGTGATTTGGCAGCAAGGGCATACGTCGGTAGGCAATGCCGCAACCTCTTTCGAGAAACTGCGTCCATCGTCTGTCGAGCGCACATAGTAGGCGGAACCTGCGCCGCGATCGCCATCCCAGTCGCGCGTGTCAACCCAGATCGCGTGCACGCTGCCATTGGCTGCGACGCCGACTGAGCCAAACGCATGCGCAGTCGTGAAGCCGCCGTCCATGAATGCGGACTGATCGAGATCTGGAATCTCGTGCAGCTGCCGCGGCGGCTCAAAGGACTTGCCGTTGTTCGTCGAGCGTGTGTAGTACATCGCTAACGCGGTCTTGCCCGGTACCTTGCTTATCTTGTTAGCCGGGTAGACGATGTGAATGGTTCCGCTGGCAGCGATTGCGATCTTCGGCTTGCTGACGGCAAATCCCCAGACCTGACCTGATTCGCGATTGACGCGCAGCGGCTTGCTGAAGCGCCGCCCGCCATCGGCTGATCGAGCAAAATAAAGATCCATCGACGACAAATGCCGATCGGGCGTCGTGCCGCCAGAGCCATGTTGCATCTCGGAGTGGTTCATTGTGGGCTCTGGCATGGCCGCCGCGGAAACCGGCTCCTTGTCGAGCCAGATGACCGTGATTTCACCACGCGGCCCGACCGCTACATCGGGCGCCAGTGTGTGGCGCGCAGCATCGGAAACCCGCACCATGCCAGTCGTTGGTGGTGCCGCCGAAGTCCATGAAACGCTCAACACAGCGCAGGTCATTGACACGGCATACTTCATGGGTGCAATAGTCCGCAATCGGGGCATTGTTTGCAAGTTCACGAGTGCGGGGCAGATAGCTATCATTATGGGCAAGAAACCGAAATCGACGCCGGTCTCACGGCGCAATCTGTTAGGGCGCGCTTTGGCACTGCCAGCGATCGCAGTCATCGCCGGCGCCGTGCAGGCCGCCGCGGCGACGGGGCAGGGGCGAGCAACCAAAAAAATGTGGCGCGACGTGCGACGCGTGGTCACGACCTACGACTCTTCCGGCCGGACCGTTGTGTTGGCCGATGGCGCGGCCAGCAACAGCTTCGAAATGAATGGCACGAGAGTCACGCGTCTGTGGGAGTCATCCGGCATGCCGGTCAGTCTGCCGTTAGGTTCGGATCTCGGTGCGACAGCCGGCAATGCATACCGCGAGGGATTTACCGGCACCAGTTTTTATCTGGCCGAGCTGCCCGGCGGCATGCGTGCGCCGACAATACCGCTACACAGCAGCGCGACTCTCGACTACATGGCCATCCTCGCTGGCAAGGTTGCCTTCAAGATGGACCAGGACAGCGAAATAATTCTGAATACCGGCGACACCCTGATTCAAGGCGGCAATTTGCATACTTGGGTGAATCGCTGGCGCGAATCCTGCCTGTTGCTGTTCGTTGTCGTTACCGGGCAGGGCAAGCGGCCCGAATGAAAACAACCGCCGCTCACCAACCCATGGCGTAGTAGGTGATCGTGCGACGTACATTGTCGCGCACAATGCCGCTGAAGCCGCGCAGGTGTTCGAATCTGCTGCGCAGACGGTCTGCAACGATGTCCGGGATCTGCTCGCCCGCGGTGCCTGCATCGAGTTCGCGTTTCGTTTCCATCATCAGCGCTTCGACATACTCGCGTCGCTCCCGCAGTCGGGATTTAGGGGCGAGTGGCACGCCGTGACCGCCAACATACTGCTCAAAATCCCAATTCTCCAGTTCCTTGAGACTGCGCACCCAGTTGTGCAGTGAGTAGTCGGAGATGTAAGGCAATGGCATACCGCCTGCGGTTGCCAGGTCGACGATGAAAGGAATGTTGCTGTGGTCCGGTGTCATGACGACCAGGCAGTCGCCGTGGTTGGGACCGAGATAACGCAGCGTGATACGGCGTTCGCCCAGCTTTACCACATGCCGGTCACCTCGGAACGTGATATCGGGCATGACAATATCTTTGTTAGGGAAATCGCGAAAATGCGCAGCGCAATTCGCATGACTGACAAATTTGGCACCTTCCGCTTTGAATATACCGCCGCCGATGACGTGATCGTAATGATGATGGCTGTAGATCACGTATTTCACCGGCAGCGGCGTGATCTTGCGAATTTCTTCGCGCATCACACGGGCCTGTTCAATGTCGCCCGGGTCTGTGGCGATCACGCCCATGCTGGTAACCCAGAAGACATTGCGATTCGCATGATGCCGCAGGCTGTAATAGCCCGGCCCAATCTCGGTGACTTCATGGCCTTGACGAGGATTCGGAATCGCAATGGCGCTGGTCTCTGGCGCTGCCGATTGGGCGCTGACGAGATTCATACCGAAAATTGTGGCTAACATCAGCGAGTTGCCGATCAAGGTTTTCATCGGCGAACCCTCAGCTGTTCAGGAAGGGCAACAGTTCAGTTCCCCAGGACGCGAAGTCGTCCGATACTTTGCGGAATGGAATGCCCGGAAAATCACGCGACAAACGTTCGCCATCCTCAAACTGCGGGTCCCAGGACGGCGACACGACCAGTGTCGGCACCCGGTTCTGCTTGAGCTTGGCGCGGATCGGATAGTCAAAGTGCGCCTGATAGGCGCGCCGCCAGTTACCCTGTGACCGGAACAAATCGAGCACGCGCTTGTTGATCATCGCCGGATCGAGATACGGCGGCTTGCGAATGATGTGCGCCTTCTGGCGCTTGAACCAGGGCCAGAAAAGACCCTGATCGCGCATCAGATGCCAGGCCTCAAGCAGATATCCGCCATGCCAATTGGGTTGGATGTCCGGGGTGTAATGAGTTTTGAGTTCTTTCAGCAACTCTGGCGAGTGGTACATGGCATCGGCCATGACCAAGCGTTTCAGGCGTTTCGGTACCAGCGTTGCGAGTTCCAGGCCGACCAGACCACCGCCCCAGGTGCCGATGAAATCAAACTCGTCGACGCCCAGCGTCTTGAGCGCAGCTAACACGGCTTTCGCGTAGGTGTTGACGGTGATCTTGCCGTTAGGTAGTTGCGCGGTAGACTCGCCATGGCCTGGCAGATCGAGCGCGATCACCGGCCGCAAGCCGACAAAACCGCGCGCCAAGGGTTCGATGATGTCGACCGAGCTGGCGGCATCGTGTTGGACGACAATGGGTCTGCCACTACCACTCAGGCTGCGGCGCGCACGCAATTGGCCGCCCGGTATTTCGACATAGTCTGACCAAAGTTGGTCCGCAAGCGGCGCGGTCTGTTCGGGCAGACGTGGTTTTGGCGTCTTATGTTTGGCGATGAACGCCGCGCAGAGATCGAGTGTTGCATTGCCGTCGCCACCCGGTTGCACGCTGACATTGGCCGGGCGCTTTGTCAGCCGCACCAGATCGCGGGCGAGGGGGTCGGTGTCAGTGGCGGTGATCAACGCTGGCACTTTCAGCGCCGCGACGGCCTGTGCGCTCTGCATGGTGAACGCGGCTCGATATCCCACGCGATAGGCGTCGCCGGCACGCAGAAAATCTAACAGCCCCGCATGCAGGGTCTCGGGTGCTGGCATGTCCATGTGCATGCGCGCCGCCAGAGACTTGCGATACCACGGAAAAAAGACCGTCTGTTCGCGCATTCGCGACCACAGCCAGGTGAGATGCGAGCCGTCCCATTGCGGTACGAAAGCGGGCAAATAGTTCGCGATAAAATCGGCCCGCTCCTGTTCGGTCTGCACGACATATCCGTTGGCCGTGCAGCAGGTGATCCGTTCTGGATATTTAAGCGCGACCGCGACCGAGATCATGGCGCCCGTGTGAAAGCCATAGACTGCGGCCTTTTCAAGATCGATGGCATCCATGAACTCTATGACCGCGTCAGCGATGTCGGACATCTCGGCATGTGAGACGCCCAACGGGTCCGAAAGTCCGTAACCCGGCGTATCAGGTGCGATGCAGGTGAACTTGCCCTTCCAGCGCTCCATGGTTGCCAGCATGTCCCGCGAGGACAGCGGCGACTGATGTAGACAGAGCACTGCCGGGCCGGTTCCCACCTGACGGTAGTGAACCTGTCGAGCGCCCCACCGGCCGTCAGCAATACTGGCAAAATGGCGTGTGATTCGGTTGCTGGCCATAAACATCCCTTTACCTGTTGCGAGTAGCACCAAAATTATCAGGTCCCAGACTGCCGCCGGCATTAAATCCTCGCCGATAGCCACTTTCGAATGAGACTCAGGGATCTTTTCGCCTACCCGGATTACCTGCGGTATGCCGCTGGACGTTTTGTGTCGACCATTGCCTGGCAGATGTTAGGTGTCACGGTCGGCTGGTGGATTTACAGCCTAACAGGTGATCCGCTCGATCTCGGGTTTGTGGGGTTGGCGCAGTTTTTGCCATTTCTGTTGTTGGTGCTGCCTGCCGGGCAGATTGCGGATCGCTTCGATCGGCGTTGGGTGCTGGTAATCGCCTATGTGATTGAAGCGCTCGCCGTGCTGGCGCTGTTGCTGATCAGCTTCGATGGCGCACCGAAGACCTGGTCGATTTTCGCGGCGTTGGCCGTGTTCGGTTGCGGTCGCGCATTCTGGATGCCGACCGGACAGGCGATGACTGTCAACCTGGTGCCAGCGGAGATATTTCCTCGCGCCGTCGGATTTAATGCGACGCTGTTCCAGTTGGCGGTGATCGGTGGGCCGGCACTGGGTGGTCTGACGTTAGCGATCGGCGAAAGTGTTTTGGGTGGTCGCGGCGTCGATTTCAGCTTCGCGATCATCCTGGTATTGCTGCTGCTCGTGTTGGTGCTGATTGGCAGCATCCAAGGCCGGCAGAAAGCCGAGGCGCAGGGCGAGTGGCGTTTGAACGACGTCTTTGATGGCCTGCGTTTTGTGTGGCGCAACAAACCTGTGTTGGGTGCAATCACGCTGGATCTGTTTGCTGTTCTGTTAGGTGGCGCGGTGGCTTTGCTGCCCATATATGCCAAGGACATCCTGCACGTCGGTCCACTCGGTTTTGGTTTCCTGCGAGCTGCGCCAGGTATCGGCGCCATTCTCACGGCTTTGGTTCTCGCGCTGCGGCCGCTGCAACGACAGGTAGGCGTCTATCTCTTCGGTGGGGTCGGCGTGTTCGCCGTCGCCACCATCCTTTTTGGCCTGTCGACCTCATTCTGGTGGTCGGTGGTGCTGCTCATCATCATGGGCGTTGGCGACATGGTGAGTGTATTTGTGCGCCACATGCTGGTGCAGCTGCAGACTCCCAATGAGATTCGTGGCCGGGTTAGCGCCGTCAATGCCATGTTCATTGGTGCTTCCAATGAACTCGGTGAATTCGAATCGGGCGTGACGGCCAAATGGTGGGGCACCGTACCTGCCGTTGTCATCGGCGGTCTGGCCTGTGCGGTTGCGGTATTGGGTTGTATGGTCGCGTTCCCGGTTTTACGAAAAATGGATCGGTTTCCGTCGCCAGCGAACGCTCCGCGGAACTAGTTTCGGGTCTCGAGGTCCCTTGTCTCACGGGTTGATGACGAAAGATGCTTCTGGGCCGTGGCATACTTCCGTCAACCTGGGAGGCCAACATGGTTTGTTCTTTCGAAATGGGGGATGCCGTCCAGCGGATATTGCGCACCAGCGCAGTGGCGGCGATTGCCCTGACCGCAACAGGCTGCGTGCAGTCGCGCGTCGCCGAAACCCGCGAATTGAGCAGCAAAATAGTCGGTGATGAGGCGATAGTCATTCTGGCCAAGCCGCAGATCGAAGGCGCGGGCGCTGAAGACCGTTTCATGGACTGCCTGAGCAGGAAACTGGTCGGCGGAGCAAAGCCAATTGCCGTTCGCGACAATAATCAGTTCGTCGACAACCTGTTCCCCTGGTTCGAACCCTCGACTGCGCCAACTCGCGCCTCGGCTATCACCGGCTTGCTAACAAGGCCGGGCGTCGCCGAACAGATTGCAGCCAGTGGGGTGCGTTATGTCGTATGGCTTGACGGCTCCACCCGCAAGACGGACGGTGGGGGTAGCATTGCCTGCGGCGCCGCGCCCGGTGCGGCGGGCTGCATAGGATTCGGTTGGTGGGAAAAAGAGTCCAACTACGAGGCGTCGGTGTGGGACCTGAAACAGGCCAAAGTGTCTGGTTCCATCGATACCAAGGTACATGGCACCAGTGCGATGGTCGGTGTGATCGTGCCACTGCCTTTTATTGCACGGGTCGAAGGCACGGCCTGCGACCGCATGTCAGATCAACTGCGAGTATTTTTCCAGGGCGATTCAGCTGGCGTAGCGACCACAGATAATTAAGTGTCCAATCTTATGAACAAAAAACTGCTTGCGAGCGCATGGATGGCGCTGTGGTTGTCGGCCTGCGCGACGTCGGGCGGCGGTGGAGCGGGCGGCAGCTCTGGTGGTGGCAGCACTGGTGGTGGCGTTGGTGGCGGCGTTGGTGGCGGCGTTGGTGGCGGCGGTATTGGCTTGCCTTCCATTCCGACTTCGACACCTGATGCTGGCGCCGGATCCGGAACCGCCCAAACCGACGAAGAAAAGCGCGGCAAGATCGATGAGCGCATGGATGAGTCGATGGGCGAATTTGATCGCGAATTGCAAAAGGAAAAGGAGCGCGTCGCCAAAGAACGCGACGAGCGACGTCAGGGGAGTGGATCAGCCAGCGGCGGCACCGGAAGTGGCAGTGGCGGAAATTCCGATAGCGGCAGTGGCGGAGCCTCTGGCGGCGCGTCGGGTGGCCGCAAGGGCGATCTGAAGTCGGACAAAGACCGCGGCAGTAGTCCTGATAGCGACCAGAGCCGCCAAGGAGGCGAGTCCGCCGGCGGCAAGGGTGGTTCCGGAGGCAGCGCCGATCCGCGATCCGGTCAGGGTAGCGACGATGATGTCGTTGCACGGCGCTTGCGGCGTGCCGCGGAACAGGAAACGGACCCGGAGCTCAAGGAAAAACTCTGGAAAGAATATGAAGATTACAAACGTAATCAGCGTGGGTAAGGTGGCGGCTATGCGCAAATTCGTTGTTAGTCTGGCGGCACTCGCGCTGAGCGCCTGTGTGACCAGTGACATTAGGCCCGCACCGAAAGTGCAGGCGGTGCAGGCGCAGCAGGAGATCAGCGCCGCTGAACTTCTGGATGTCGGCATTCGAATATTTGACCCCGGTATTCCGGCCACGCCCACAGATGAAGAGGCCTTGGCCAAAAAAGGCATTTACCCGGAGTTGCGCAAGGCTGAAGCCCGCTGGATACCGGCCAAGCTGCGCACAACGCTGGAGTCGACCAGCCAGTGGGGCGCCGTCCGTGTGATTCCGGAATCGGTGCAGTTCATCGATGTCATCGTCACCGGCAGGATTGTCGAGTCGAACGGCATGGATCTCGCTCTGGTCGTGGACGCCAAAGATTCACAGGGGCGAGTCTGGTTGGACGGTTTACGGGTCGACGCCGTTGCTGATCTGGGCGCCTATAAAACCGACGCTGCTCTCAAATTGCGCGACCCGTTCGAAAATGTTTATGCCACTGTTGCTAACGCATTGTTAGCTGCGCGCGACCGGCTGACAGCGGCTGAACGTCGCCAGGTACGTCAGGTCACTGATCTGCGATTTGCGGCCGACATCGCACCGGATAAAGCTAGCGGGTTCATCGCTGCGGACGCCAAGGGTATGCAGCGAATTGTCCGCCTGCCTGCCGACAACGATCCGTTGATGGCCCGTGTCGGCCAGGTGCGTGAGCGGGATTTGAGTGTGGTCGACACGCTGGACACCTATTACGGCAGTTACTACGACCGCCTCACTGAACCCTACGGTCAATTCCGTCGCGCCAGCTTTGACGAAATGGACAAGGTGAAGCAGGCCAAAGACGCGGCGCGCACGCGTATCGGACTTGGCGCGGCGGTCATTCTGGCCAGCGTGCTGACGCCACAGCAATGCGCTTCCGATAGCTACAACTGCCAGATCCTGGAGAACTCAGCGCGCGGTGCCGGTGTGGCTGGTGGTATCGCGGCGATCTATTCCGGTGTCAAGAAATACGGCGATGCGAAAGTGCATGCCGAATCGCTGAGCGAGTTGGCGCGCTCGTTTGAGAACGAAGCCAAGGAGCAGGTCGTCGAAGTTGAAGGGCGGACGCTCAAACTCACAGGTACGGCCGAGGAGCAATATCGAGAGTGGCGCAAAATGCTGGCCGAATGGTATCGCAGCGAGGCGGGTGCGCCGCAGGCGCCGAAACAGTAGAATTTGCCGCCGCCAAACCGGCGCGGCTGTCACTCTGGCTTCCTAAGCCAGTAAAAACTATGTACGACGCGGCATGTTAAGCCTCGCACCCGAACAACGATTGTTAGATCGATTCGTCCTGCTTGAGAAAATCGGCACGGGCGGTCATGGCGAAGTCTGGAGGGCAACCGACACGCAGCGCGATGCGCAGGTTGCTTTGAAAGTGCTATATCCGCAGTTGGCCCGTTCCGGCGAAGCCTGGCAGCTGCTGCAGCGCGAGTACGAGATCGCGCAGCGCCTGAATCACAAACTCATTCTCGAAATCTACGAACCGCTGCGCGACGAGCAACACACAATTCTGCCGATGCAGCTGGCGACCGGTGACTTGCGCCGGTTGCGGGGCGACACCTACCTGCGCATCCTGCCGGTGTTGCTGGACATCGCAGCGGCGTTGGCGCACGCACATTCGCGCGGCGTCATTCACCGTGATCTCAAGCCGGCCAACGTGCTGGTCGACGACGAAGGTCAGATCAAACTCGCCGATTTCGGCGCCGCGAAACTGTCAGCGGGTGATGACTCGAGCAACGCGGGCTCGCCGTTCAGCGCCAGCCCGCAGCAGCTATCGGGCGATGAGCCATCGACGCTGGATGATGTTTACGGACTCGGCGCGCTTGCGTATGAATTGCTAAGCGGTTACCCGCCGCATTACCCGAACTTTGATCGCCAGACCATTATCGAACAGCCGGTGCCGGCAATTCAGCCAGCGCATCCATGTCCGCCAAGGCTCGAAACCCTGGTGCTGAGAATGCTTGCAAAGACACCCGACGATAGGCCGGGGTCTATGCAAGAAGTGATCGAGGGTCTGAATGCGGCCTTGCAGGATACTCTCGAGAATCTTACCGACACAGGCGATCAATCTGCTGCGTCGCCGCGTCTGGTTCTGGATGAAACTGCTAACGAAACGCTGGTGCTGGAAAATTCCAGCGATGCAGCTGACGCGTCTGTCGACCAACCATCCCAGCGTCGTCGAGTCTGGCCGTGGATATCGCTGGCAGGTGCCGCCGCCTTATTGGGATTTGTTTTTATCTTATTGCCCAGGCTTGCAAAGCCACCACTCACGACAGGTGCCGCACCCGCAGCCGTCGTGGCTCCCGCCGCGCCAGTTGCCGATCCCACCGAGACCGCAGCGCGCCTCGCCGCCGAGCTGGCAGATAAGGAAAAGAAATTTATTGCCGGCCGCGAGCGCTTTGACAAACTGTTAGCTCAGCTTGAAACTCAGCAGGTGGCGTTATGGGCCGGACCGGCATTTGCAGCCGGCAAGTCGTTGGGGGCCGATGGCATTGCCGCCCACGAGTCCGGCGAGGTGGACATTGCGATTGATCGCATGGATGTAGCCGTAAAGCGCCTGCAGAAAGTCACCGAGCAGATTCCTGCCGCATTGGCGGCGCAAATGACGGCTGCCGAACAAGCCCTGCAGGACGGTCGGATAGAGATCGCCGTGGCTGCATTTGGCGTGGCGTTGAAAATGAAGCCTGAACACCGCGAAGCCGCAGCCGGAATCGAACGCGCGGCCCGGATCAAGCAGGTGTTGCCGGCGCTGGCCGAGGCCGATAACCTGCTTGCGGCCAATCGCTTTGCAGAGGCCGCTACTGGCTACGAAACAGTCCTCAAGGCTGATGGGCGCCTGCAGCGTGCCAGCGACGGTCTCGCGCGGGCGCGCAGCTCGCTGGGCAGCAGTCAATTCGATTCGGCACTGGGCAACGGACTGGCGGCGCTGCAGGCCGGTAAGCTGGATGACGCTCGGCGTTGGCTCGACAAAGCCAAAGCTCAGAATCCGCAATCGCCGGAGGTTATGTCGGCCATTGCGCAACTTGAAGGTCGCAGCACGGGTGTTAGCTTGGCGAGCGATCAACAGAGTATCGCTGCGCTGGAGTCCGGGGAACGTTGGTCAGAGGCACTAACCGCCTACAATGCAGTCCTCAAAACCGATCCGTCGATCGAATTTGCCCGAGCCGGTCGTGCGCGAGTAACGCCCCGCATGGAACTTGCGCGCGGGCTGCAAGGTCTTATTGAACAACCCGACCGATTGGCAAGCCCCGCCGTGCGCACTGAAACTCTGAAATTGCTCGACACCGCCCGCGCAGCGACACCAACTGGCCCAGTGCTGCGTTCGCAGATATCGCGACTCGAGTTGCTTCTGCCACAGTACGAAAAAGTGGTTCGCGTGATTCTCGAGTCCGACAACCAGACGGCGATCAGCTTGTCCCAGGTTGGCGCACTGGGAGTTTTATCGCGGCGTGAGCTGGAGCTGCTTCCAGGCAAGTACATACTGACCGGCAGTCGCGACGGATTCCGCGACGTGCGTCGCGAAGTCATGGTGCGGCCCGGCGACGCGAATTTGCCCGTCGAATTGCATTGCACCGATCCGATTTGAGTAGTGGGATGACTACCGCGGCTCATGTGGAGGTCGACGAACCGGCTGGCAGGCGCCGTCTTACCGCACCGCTGACTGTTGGAGGCCCCGGAGCACGAGTCATCGTGCCTGGCGTCGCTGAAGGTCCGGCCATCCAGATTGGGCCGGCCAACGGTTTATGGTCTGTGCATGGAGTAACAGCTGGCCGGGCGCAAATCAATGCTGATTTGTTAGGTACTGACGACCGCGATCTGCGTGCCGGTGATGTACTGACTCTGGGCGACGCGCAGCTCGTGGTGCAAGGCGTTACGGCAGACGATCTGCGGCTCGAAGTGCGGCACCTCGCCGGCAACGAGACGGTAGCGCCGCTACGACCACCACCCAGTAGAACTGAGCGTGACGACGATGTCGACATCGACATTGTGGCGACTGAGGTAGTCACTGGCGCCGAGGCGGCGCGCAGCGCAGCGCGCAGCGCAACGCAGGCTACCGATGAGCGCGCAAGCGGCGCGCGGCAGCGGCTGCTTGTGGGAGGGGCGGTCGCAGCTTTGATGTTGGCGCTGGTGTTTGGCTTGCTGACAAGATTGCAGCGTCTGCCGCTGAACCTGGAACCCTTGGCAACCAAAGTGCGGGTAACGGATGCGGTGTTTTCCTGGCAATCTGGTACCACGCTGTTCGTGCTTCCTGGCAAGCACCGGTTGCGCGCCGAGCATCCGGGTTACGAGTCCCTCGAGCGTGAACTGGCTGTGCTTACCACGCCTAACGAAACGCAGAACTTTCGGCTCGTCAGACTGCCGGGTCTGATCAACGTCGATACCGGGGGTGTGGCCGCGCAGGTGTCGGTCGACGGTCAGCCTGTAGGCAATGCGCCTGGTATCGTCAAAGCGCCTGCCGGGCAGCGGACTTTCACGGTGCGCGCCACGCGATATCTGGACGCGATAGCGCGACTAAACGTCGAAGGCGGCGGCGCCCGACAGAGCCTCAAAATACCGCTGCAAACATCTTGGGGGCGACTGCAGGTCGAGTCAACGACCCCAGGCGCCATGGTGAGTGCCGATGATCTCGCCGCGCTGCCCAGTCCCGCGACGCTTGATCTGCCCGCGGGTGTCCATCGTGTGCGCATCGTTGCTGCAGGCGTTAAGACGTGGGAAAGCAGCGTCATTGTGACCGCCGGTCAAACGGCTCGAATCGGTCCCATTGCGTTAGGTGCGCCGGATGCTCAATTGGCCGTGCGTTCGATTCCAAGCGGCGCAGATGTCACCGTGAGCGGTGTTTTCAAAGGCCGCACGCCGCTTAGCGTCGCTCTGCCCGCTGGCGCAGGCTATGCAATCGCTGTGATACGCCCAGGCTATGCGCCGTGGACGCGAGCGGTGCAGTCGGAGCCGGCGGCAAAGTTGGCACTCGAGGCTCGACTGGTGCCGATACTGGTGGCATTGACTGTCTCTGGGGAGCCCGCTGATGCCGAGCTGTTAGTAGACGGCGCTGTGCGCGGCACACTGCCGCAAACTCTTCAGTTGACGGCGACTGGGCATGCACTGGAAGTGCGTAAAACCGGCCTGCAGAGCTTTGCGACGCAGATCGATCTGGGCCCGGGTGTGGCGCGCACGCTGGACTACCGCCTGGTGCCGGAGGGCCGCAGCGCTGATTGGCAGCCGCCAGTGGAACGTGTGACCGCGCGTCAGGCCGGTGCGCTGCGACTGGTCAAGCCTACCAGTTTCCAGATGGGCAGCGAGCGGCGTGAACAAGGCCGACGTCCTAACGAGGCGTCGCGGCGCGTAACATTTTCGCGCCCGTTCTATATTGGTGTGCGCGAAGTAACGAACAGTGAATTTCGGCGTTTCAAGACCGATCACCAGTCCGGCTTTATTGGCAAGCAGAGCATCGATCTCGACAAGCAGCCCGTTTCATCCGTTAGCTTTGAAAGCGCAGCGGAGTACTGCAACTGGCTGTCGAAAGAAGAGGGCCTGCCGCCCGCGTATGAATCCCGAGACGGACGGATGGTTCTGAAGAAGCCGCTGACGATCGGTTACCGACTTCCCACGGAGGCAGAATGGGAATACGCGGCGCGCTTTACCGCGCAGAGCCTAAAAAGATATGAGTGGGGCAACAGCCTGCCCTGGCCTGACGGCATCGCGAATCTCGCTGGCGCCGAAACCGGCAATGACAGCGCCGCACAACTGGCGGGATATCGTGACGAATTTGCGAGCGTTGCGCCGGTTGGCAAGTTCGCTCCGAACGCGCTAGGCCTTTATGACATGACGGGTAACGTGTCGGAGTGGGTCAATGATCGCTATTCGTCGTTCTTGGACACCGCAGCAGTGACTGACCCGGCCGGCCCCGATAGTGGCAGGGCAACTGTGGTGCGCGGCGCCAGTTGGCGCACGGCCTCGGTGGCGGGGCTGCGTCTTGCCGCGCGCGAATCGGCCGAAGGTGCACGCGACGATATTGGTTTCCGGATTGCGAGGTATGCCGAATGAAAACCACCTGGTTGCAGATTCTGCTGTTGACGATGTTGTCTTTGGGTTCACTGGCAGCGCTGTCGATGCAGGCAGCTGAGAATCCGGTCGCGCCGCCCGTGACGGCGCCAGCCGACAGCAAGGAGGATGCTGCGACCGAGGCGGAGCAAAAGGACCCCGATGGTGGTTTTACGCCTACGCCCGAGAGCGAGAAGCCCATCGAGTTGCCGCCGGAGATGCGCGGCACCGCCGATTTTGACATCAGTTTTCCCATCGACATCTGAGCTGATCACCTAACGGACCCGCAAGCCATGAATCGCAGAACCTCTAACGAGTTTACTTTCAGTCTGGTCGCACTCGCGATCTGCATCGCTATCGTCCATTCGGCGTATGTGTTGCACATACGCCCGACTGCGCAAGGCATCGTTGCGCAGCAGCGTATCGCTGCGAAACGAGATCCTAACTATGTCTCGGATCGCAGTGTCTACGTGCTCGTCAAGGACTACGAACAGGAAGCAGAAATAATTCTGCTGTTGTGGGCGCTCGCCATCCTGGCATACAAGGGAGTGCACCAAAGTCGTGAGCGCCGTGTGCTCGATGGCGGCGTGCTGAAACTTCAGGACGGTCTGAAGATCCTGCCGGAAGACACACGCGAGTACGCGCGTCAGCTCGATGCGTTGCCGCCGGAGCAGCGACAGATGCTGGTGCCGCGAGCGTTGTCAGCGGCGCTGGCGCGGTTCGGTGCGACGCGCAACGTCCAGGACGTGTCGACCGTCGCACACGGTATTTGCCAGTCCGAGGCGGATCGCCTCGACTCGGAACTCTCGATGCTGCGTTACATCGCCTGGGCGATTCCTGCGATCGGCTTCATCGGTACCGTACGCGGCATTGGTGACGCGTTGTCGGAGGCGCATAAGGCAGTCGGCGGAGATATCTCCGGTGTCACCGAGGGTCTTGGTGTGGCGTTCAATTCAACGCTGATCGCACTGTTGCTGTCTATTCTGCTGATGTTTCTGCTGCAACAACTGCAGCTTTTGCAGGAACGGTTGGTGCTCGACAGTGAAACCTATCTTGATCAAGCGGTCATTCGCAACATGCAGTCGCGTTAGGTATTGGAAATCGAATCAATGGCAAACTGGGCGCTGGAACTCGACGACCGGACGCTGGCTACAGCGGTAGACGGTGCGTTGCGCGGTGACGATGATCGACCGCTCGCCGTTGCGCGCCGCGACAGCAATATCGCAAGGCACTGGCATGAGTTCGCACAAGCGCGCCGCACCGGCCCGGCGATCCTCGCTGCTGTGGCCGCAGATCTCGACTCCAAACTCCAGTCTGCCACTGGCAGTCTGGTAATTGCTACGCCGCCACGATTTGAACCCGCTGCACTCGGCCAGCTGTTAGGCATGTTACGCCAGCGTTCGCTCAGTGTTGCCGCATTCATCGACGCCGCAGTAGTGACGGTGGCGGCGTTGAATTCGCAGCGCCGTTCATTAGTGGTGGATTTTGGTTTGCAGCATGTGGCGGTCGCGCGCGTCGACGTCGTGACCACAACTGACGGGCCCATCGCTCAGCGGCGACGCGTGTTAGTGGGCGAGCGCGGCGGTTCGCTGACGCTCAATGACTTGTGGCTTGATTTGGTCAGTGATGCCATGGTCCGGCGAACACGTTTCGATCCTCTGCATGATGCGGCGACCGAGGAGAGCCTGCTTAAAACGCTGTCGCAACAGGCGCGCGCCGCGGCCCGCCATGGCGAGGCTGTGATTGGCGTCGACAATGCTGGCCAGCGATATGAGGTCACACTCAGTCGCGATCAGTTTGCCTTGCCTGCGCAACCACTCTATCGGGAACTGGCTGGCCTCCTGCATGAGTTGCGACCGGCGGGTGAGCAGCTCAACATCGTAGTACCCCAGGCGCTGGCAACTCTCCCCGGGTTTGGCGAAGCGCTGGAAATTTTTGCCGGATGCGAACTGTGGGTTATTCCAGAGGGATTCGCCGCCCGCGCCGCCAGCAATCTGCGTTCCGAAGATCTGAGCGCCGCTGGTGTGCGGTTGCTGCGCCGTTTGCCACTCAGAGCACAGCCCCAATTGTCCGCTCTGGCTGAGCATCGAATGTTAGGTCAGGGCGGTTCATTCGATGTGCGCCCGACGCATGTTCTCTATGGCGGCAAGGCCAAGGCGTTTACTGCCGAGACTTTGGAAGTAGGGCGTGACGCGGCGGTACGCGGCATCGCACTGCCGGACGGTCTTGCGGGTGTGTCGCGTTTCCATTGCAGTCTGCGGCGCGATGGCAACGATGTCGTGCTGATTGATTACAGCCGTTTCGGCACACTGGTCAATGGCGAACGCGTAGCAGGCCGCGTGCGACTTCGGGCCGGCGACACAATCCGAATCGGCGATCCGGGAATCGAACTCAATCTCATTGCAGTGGACGGGGATCGTGCGGCGCCGTCGCGTTGAGGTTTTTAGTCTGTCGTTTCTGGACGTAATCTGTTGCGGCTTCGGTGCCGTTGTCCTGTTTTATACGATCATCGTCTCGCAGTCTGGTCTGGAGAGGGTCCGCCGCACGGATGACCTGACGGGCGAGGTGCGGCGACTCGAAGAAGAAGTCATCAACGGCACACGCAATCTGGTGGTGCTGCGCAACACGCTCAACAAGTCGCAAAGCGAAACCGTCAGTGCGACATCGCGCGCACAGCGTCTGCTGGAGACGTTGCAACGCCAAAGAGAAGAAAGCGCGGTGTTTGACGCGGACAGCCTCGCGCGACGGGCGCGCATCGAAAAACTGAAAGCCGATCTCAAAGCCATGGAAGAGGGCACGCGCCGCCTCGAGGCCTCAGTGGTCGAGGTGCCGCCGCCGATCGAACAACAGGGCGGCGGCAAAGTGAACTCGCCGCGACGTTACATCACCGGTCTTAATATTAAGGGACGCAGGGTACTCATTCTGTTAGACGTGTCGGCGAGCATGCTCGACGCGGATGTGGTCGAAGTGATCCGCTTGCGTAACACCAATGAGGCGGTGCGTCGTGCTGCTCGCAAATGGCGCCGCACACTGGAAATTGTCGATTGGCTGACAGCGCAGATGCCTGCCGGCAAGCAGTATCAGGTCTATGGATTCAATACGGCGGCGAACCCGATATTGCCGGATACACGCGGCAAGTGGCTGAGCTCTGGCGATGCAAGCCAGCAGAAAGAGCTGATGAAAACGCTCGACAATTTGACGCCCAAGGGCGGCACCAGTCTGATCAATGCATTCACAGCGGTTCGCGGGCTGATTCCTACCGCCGACCAGATCATTCTTATCACCGATGGTCTGCCGACACAGGGTGCGACACCGCCCGTGCTGTCCAAACTGGTGGCGACGCCGGCGCGACTGCGCTTTTTCGATGACGCGGCGAAAGCCTTCGGTAAATTTGCGCCAGTGGATGTCGTATTGATGCCGATGATCGGTGACAACCAGGCGCCGTATCGCCTTTGGGGTCTGGCTCGCCGCACCGGTGGCGCCTTCATCATGCCATCGCGCGACTGGCCCTGAGTCATGGCTATCCGTTTACGTCGCCGCGATACCGAGGTTTTCAGCCTGTCGTTTCTCGACTGCATTTGCTGCGGATTCGGAGCGATTATCCTATTGCTGGTGATCTCAGAGTTTGGCGAGCCGGTGGTCATCGAAAAGAGCCGTAAGGATATGCAGCAGCAGCTTCTCGATCTGCAGAAGCAATTGTTTGAAATCCGAGGTGAATCCGAAATACTCAATCGACAAATGAAAGGCCGTATTGATCTGCAGCAGCAGGCGCGCCTCAACCTGGCGCGCGCCGCCAGCGAGATGAGCAAAGTACAGGGTCAGTACAAATCTTCGCGTAGTGATTCATCGGTTAGCACGATCGTCGAGAGTGCATTGAGCGCTGAATTTCAAAGTCTATCGACCGAACAGGAGAAGTTGTTAGCTAAATCGCGCGAACGGCGCCGCATCCGCACCGAAGCTGTCGGCGGTATTCCGGTGGACAGTCAGTACATAGTCTTCGTGGTTGATACGTCCGGCAGCATGCAGGGTTCGCACTGGGAAACTGCCAACGAGGTCATGCGCGAAGTGCTCGACATCTATCCAAAGGTCAGGGGATTGCAGATCGTCGACGATAACGGCAAGGAAATGTTCTCGGGTACACGCGGCACCTGGCTGACCGACGGGCCGCAGCTGCGCGCCCGGATCGTGGAGCGCATGAAGACCTGGCAGGCGTTCAGCGATTCCGACCCGTCCGATGGCATCGAGATCGCTATTCGCACTTATTGGGCGCCGGACAAACGTATCAGTCTTTATGTCATGGGCGATGAATTCACTGGCAAATCGATCCAGACCGCCATCGACAACGTGACCAAGGTGAACAAAACCGACGATCAGGGTCGACGCCGCGTACGCATTCACGGAATTGGCTTCCCTGAAGGCGGCATGGCGCCATTTACAAACATCCGTTTTTCCGCCCTAATGCGAGCCATGTGCGAGCAGAACAATGGCACCTTTGTCGGGATTACCCGCGAGAAACGCTGCACGGTCAAGATCAATGGTCAGTGCCTGGGCGGCGATTAGGCGATGCCATTGCACGCCACAGGGCCATTGCACGCCAAAGGATTAGTGCTCGCAGTTGCGACCGTCCTACTGGCCGCTTGCGGTGGCGTGAAAGTGGCACCAATGCCCGAATTTCCGCGCGCACTGATCCAGAAGCTGCCGCTCAATGCCGGTGTCGTGGTCGCGCAGGACATGGTTGATTTCAAACACTTGGAGACGCGGGGAGGGGTTCCCTGGGAAATCACACTCGGACCGGGCCACAAGAAATTCGCAGGTGACACACTGGGCGCGGCGTTTGCCAATGTTCAGATATTCAAATCACTGGATGAGGCGAAAACTGCCAAAGATTTGGCGGTGGTGTTCGAGCCGCGAATTGAGCAGTTTTCGTTTGCGACCGCGCGTGACACCGGCAGCAATTATTACGCCACCACCATCCAATACCGAATTCATGTTTACAACGCTGCCGGCGAGCGCATTGACAGTTTTTCGCTGACTGGATACGGCAACAGTCTGGTCGGCGGTGCAATGTCGAGTAGCTCCGAACCGCTGGCGGCAGCCACCCGCGGTGCGATGCGCGATGCCGCCGCCAAATTCATGGTGCAGTTTCCAGAACAAAAAATTGCCCAGCAGCTGCTCAAGGGCGAACCTTTGTTAGCTTTGGCGGGTGCTGCCAAAGCGCTCGATGCGCTGACGGTCATTGAGGCCGTGCCAATCAGGGACTGATTCGAGCAAAGTGCAGGGACAAGGTATGACGACGGAGAAATCGCTCGAGCCGCGCCGCTCGACGCTGATATTTATTTTCATCACGGTAGTACTCGACGTGCTGGCGCTCGGCATCATCATTCCGGTGCTGCCGAATCTGATCAAGATTTTCGAGGGCGGCAATACCGCGTCGGCAGCGCAGGTGGTCGGGCTGCTAGGCAGCCTCGGCGCTGGCATCCAGTTCTTTGCGGCACCTGTTCTGGGCGCGCTGTCGGACCGGTTCGGCCGGCGACCAGTCATTCTATTTTCCTGTTTCGGCCTGGCCATCAGCTATGTGCTGATTGCGCTGGCGCCTTCGCTTGCCTGGCTATATGTCGCGCGCGTCATTACCGGCATAGCCTCCGCCAGCTATTCAACCGCCAGCGCCTATATCGCCGATGTGACGACGCCGGAAAAACGCGCGGCCAGTTTTGGCATGCTGGGTGCCGCATTTGGACTCGGTTTTGTGGCAGGTCCTGCCCTGGGTGGTGTGTTAGGCGAAGTGTCCATCCAGCTGCCATTTTGGATCGCGGCCGGTCTGTGCGCGGCAAATTTTCTGTATGGCTGGTTTGTGCTGCCCGAATCATTGGCGCCAGAACAGCGTACCAACTCGATCGAATGGCGCCGCGCCAATCCAATAGGCTCGCTCAAATTGCTGACTAGCTACAAGGGATTGCCGATTTTTGCCTTGGTGTTCCTGCTGTTCGCCATCTCACATGACGTCATGCCCAGCACCTTCGTGCTGTATGGCGGCGAACGCTATCAATGGAGTCCGCGCGAAGTCGGCTTTGTGTTGGGTGCAATTGGCCTCGCCACGGCCATCGTCCAGGGCGGGCTGATCCGGCCCTTGGGGCGTTTGTTAGGCGAGCGGGGCGCGGTGGTGGCGGGCCTGTCAGCTGGTGTGGTTGGATTCACCTTGTACGGTCTCGCGCCAGTTGGCTGGATGTTTCTCGCGGCCGTACCGGTGCAAGCACTGTGGGGAATTTCGGGACCCTCCATTCAGAGCATGATGAGCCGGACGGTCGGTCCGTCGGAGCAGGGCCGACTGCAGGGGGCGATTACCTCCATGCGCGCGGTAGGCGGCATCATCGGTCCGCTCATTTTTACCGGTGCTTTCAGTTACGGTCTGCAAATGACACCCGCGGTACCGGGTCTGGCATTGTTTTTCGGCGCGGGCCTGCTGGTCATTGCTGTGGCGGTGGCCTGGCGGATTGCGCGTTAGGATATTGCCGTGAACTGCAAGCTCTTCCCTGCGGTGGTGGTAGCCATGTTGTTTGGACCGTCCGCAGCGCTGGCCAACGCCCCGGAAACGGCGCCCGCCGCCACGGGGATGGACGCAGCGGCCCGGTTCGTGGCATTGGCTCTGGCCTGCGTCCATCAGGAATACCCTAACAAGATTGCCCACAACATGAATGCCGACAGCGATGTGCAGCCGCCGCGCCTGTTGACACCGGCGTTCTTTGGTTGCTACGACTGGCATTCCGCTGTCCACGGCCACTGGCTGATGGCACGCGCTGTGCGGCGCTGGCCCGCGGCGTCTTTTGCACCTGCGGCGCGCGCGGCTCTGGGGCGCAGTCTGACAGCCGATCGCGTTGCCGCCGAAGTGCAGTACCTGCAGACCGCTGGACGTGCGTCTTTTGAGCGCCCCTATGGTCTCGCCTGGCTACTGGCGTTGGCGGCCGAGCTTCGGCAGTGGGACGACCCCGATGCACGTCAATGGGCCGCCAACCTGGAGCCGCTGGAACTCGCCGTGTCTACAAGGTTGGCGCAATGGTTGCCGAAACTGCGTTATCCGGTTCGCAGTGGTGAGCACAGCCAGACGGCCTTCGCACTGGGGCTGATCTGGGACTGGACCCATGTCCGGGACCAGCCGAAGATGCGGCAGTTGGTAGCCGAGCGCGCGCGCGAGTTCTACCACGCTGACCGCAAATGTCCGCTGTCCTATGAGCCATCCGGCGAGGACTTTCTGTCACCCTGTCTCGCCGAAGCTGATCTGATGCGCCGCGTGTTAGCAGCCCCGGAATATGCACGTTGGCTGAGCGCTTTTCTGCCGCAAGTGCCCCGTGGTATGAAGCCATGGCTTGATCCCGCGATCGTGACAGATCGTGAGGATCCGAAACTTGCCCATCTCGATGGACTCAACCTCAGTCGGGCCTGGATGCTGGCGGGAATCGCTGCTGGGTTGCCGCCCAGAGACGCGCGCGTCGCTGCTTTGCGGCGCAGCTCCGAGTTCCATGCCTCAGTGGCTTTGCCTTGGGTTACCGGCGAGCACTACAGCGGTGGTCACTGGCTAGGGACTTTTGCGCTTTATCTCGTCACAATGCCGCCATGAATTCGCGCAAGCTGCTGATCGACTGCGATCCTGGCATCGACGATGCCATCGCATTACTGCTCGCGTTTGCATCGCCCAACGAACTGCAGTTGTTAGGAATAACGACAGTGGCTGGCAATGTGGGACCGCTGCTGACCGCGCGAAATGCGCGGCTGGTTCGCGAACTAGCGCGGCGCGAAGCAGTGCCGGTGCACGCGGGCTGTGACCGCCCGTTGTTGCGCGACCCTATTGATGCCGGGCATTTTCACGGTCCGTCTGGCCTGGGCAACACGCGGATCTTTGAACCCGCAGCCCCATTGGCAGGTGGGCATGCGGTGCAGTTCCTGATTGATACACTGCGGCATCATCCGGCCGGCGCGGTTAGCATCGCGGTCACAGGGCCGATGACCAATATCGCGCTGGCCATGCGACTTGCCCCAGACATCGTGCCTCGCATTCATGAACTCATCGTTATGGGCGGCGCGCGTAGTGCGGGGGGCAACATCACGGCATCCGCCGAGTACAACATTTTCGCAGATCCGCATGCGGCGTCCATCGTGCTGCGCTCCGGCTGTCCGGTTGTCATGTGCGGGTTGGACGTTACCCATCAGGTGCGGGCGACTGAGGCGCGCGTTGCAACCATTCGCGCGCTTAATAGTCAAGTGGCGCAGTTCGCAGCAGAGTTGCTGGATTTCGCCAACCGCCTGACACCGAACGCGGTGCACGGTGTGGCTACCGCGCTACACGATCCGTGCACGATCGCCTGGCTGCTGCAGCCGCGCCTGTTCATCGGCCGTCCCGCAGCGGTTGAGGTAGAGACTGCATCGACACTTACGCTGGGCGCAACAGCCGTAGAGTTTCGGGCCGACCACGGACGCCCCTTTCATGTGCAGTGGCTAACGGATGCTGATGCCGAAGGAGTCTTTGCCTTGTTGACCGAGCGAATCGGTCAATTGCGCTAGGAGTGCAATTGTGAATCAAGATCCGTTCGCGACCGGCGCTGCCAGACCGTGCTGAGATATTGGCAATGTTAGCTTCTTGGCGTTAGCATTCCGGATATGGTACCAGTACTCAGCCTGGCTGAGGCTCGCAGCAGCTCAATCGCTTTGCGCGCGCAGTTTGCCTCTGCGCTCAGTGTCGGTTGGAAGAAATTTGGCTTTGTCGTGCTGCGCGATCATGGTATCGCAGACAGTTTGTTGGATCGCGCCTACGATCTGGCCGCAAACCTGTTTGCCATGCCTGCGGATCGCAAGCAGTCATACGCTTCGGGTCTGCGCGGCTATACGCCATTTGGAACCGAACATGCGAAGGATACTGCTGCCCCAGATCTGAAAGAGTTCTGGCAGATCGGTCGCGATTTGCCGAATGAGCATGATTTTCCGCCTAACGTATGGCCGGTGGAACTGCCGGATTTTCGCGCGACGTTTCTCAACTTGTATCGAGAGTTGGATACCGTCGGTGGCCTGTTGCTCGAGGCACTGGCGCCGAGTCTGGGCCTGCCGCCCGACTGGTTCCACGAGCGAGTTGCCCGTGGCAATTCGATCCTACGCGTTATCCACTATCCGCCGCTCGCCGGGCCGCCATCAGGCAGTCTGCGTTCCGCGGCGCACGAGGACATCAATTTCATCACCATTATGGTTGCGGCGCGCGGCGCAGGATTGCAATTGCGCGATGCCGACGGGCAGTGGCTGCCGGTGACCGCAGATTCACGACAGCTGATCGTCAACACGGGCGACATGCTGGCGCGGTTGACGAACGAGATGATAGGTGCCAAGACCCATCGAGTCGTTAACCCAGAGGGACCCAATGTCAGTCGTTATTCGATGCCCTTTTTCCTGCATCCTGCCGACGCAGTGTCGTTAGCCTGCCTGCCAGCCTGCCGCGGCTCAGGCGCAAAATACCCCGACATTACGGCCGGCGAATTTCTGGCTGAACGAGTGCGCCAGATCGGTCTTTAGAGCGCGCAGGATTTGAACGTCAGGGTTGTTTGGCAGGTGTTGCCGCGACGACGGGCTTGCGAACGTAAACACGCTCGGTGTACAGCAGTTCTTTGGTTTCCACCGCGCCGCTCGCGTCAAGGCGTGGTCGGTAACGCGCCCGCTTGAGCGCCGCAACGACTGCCTTGATGCTGGCGTCCGGCGCATCACCTCCGACGCTAACAGCATCCAGAACCCGGCCATCGGCGCCAACTACCAGGCGTGTTTCCACATTGCGAATATCGAAATCCTCTGGCTTTTCGGGTCGCATACGCAGGGTCGACGACGGCGTAGCTCGATAAGCCAGCGACTTTGGCGTTGCCAGAATGCTGGCAGAGCCAGCGGATTCGAGTTCACGGAAGGCGAGTCGATAGGCATCGTTTGATTTGCTGGGACTGCCTGCCAACAAATACCAATCGCCGAATTCCAATTGAGTCTCGCCGAGATCCTGGTGAATCACAGGTTGTTGCTTATTCAGGGTGGCGATCGCGATTTGTAGGGCCCTTTCGCCGTCTGGATTCAAGCGGCCGACGCTGATGTTATTGCCCGCAGCATCGGAAAGCTGGCTGGTATCCGCGGTTTCCTCGGGGCCGTTGATATATTCCAACCAATAGCTGCGCGCGAGTCCGCGCAACGGCTTGACCGCCAGCAGCGAGGTCTGACCGCCATCTTGTTCGGCAATCTGCAGACCACGTGCATGTAGCAACCGTGCCGTTGTGTAGCGACCCATCAATTCATACCAGCGAGCGTAGCGGTCGAGCGGACCTAACAATCTTTTGTCGGCACGCCCAAAGGTGCTCTCCGCGATACGGAATGCGTACTGGTGCTGCTGTTCCGCCAGCGCGAAATTCTGCATTGCCATATGGCACTCGATCAGCGACGGCAGAATGGCAAGTTGCGACTGATCGTAGAGCCCGCGCTGATTGCGCGTCAGTCCAACTGCGCGATCCAGCGACACCTTGGCTGCTTCATAGCGTTTTGTCGCCAACAATACTTCGCCCAATCCATGCAGAGTGCTGATTTGCGCCGGGTCTGCGCCCGCAGAAGACTGTGCCTCGATGATTGCCAGCGCTCTTTGATAGGCGGTTTCGGCAGCGGGATATTGCGTCAGCCGCAAGTTGACAGTGCCAAGGTTGGTCAGCGGGTTAACGAGGGCGTTAGTATCTGGACCCAGCTGCTGTTCAGTCATGCTCACCAGTTTCGCTGCGAGCGGCAGCGCCGCGGCAAACTGCTTGGCGTCGAAAGCAGCGCGGAACTCTTGGTAGACCTGAATCCGTTCGGCATCAGTCACCGCAAGACTGGTGGCGGAGGCTAACAAAAAGACCGCGGTCAGCAGCGCTTTCATGCCGGTTTTTCGAATAGGTAGTGTGAAACGATCCATTCGCGCCCCTCGTTGTAACCCCAGAGTTCCGCGCAAGACATGAAAAAGACGCGCCAGTATACCCACCAGCGCGTGGCCTCGCCGGCACCATAGGTGCTCGCCAAAATGGGCATGATTTCTGTGCGCCGGGCATCCATATTCTGCAGCCAGGCTTCGCTGGTCAGTTGATAGTGGCGGCCGTCTACCTGCCAGTGATCGCGCAGGCGCATATCGCGCTGAAAATACAGCAACAGATCGTCGCTGGGCATGATGCCACCGGTGAAAAAATACTTTGCCATCCAGTCGCTGGCGTCCCGGACCTCGAAAGGATAGGCGACTCGGTGGTGAGTGAAAATGTGCACGAACAGTGTGGCAGCTGGCTTCATCCACCCGGCGATTCGGCCGAGCAGAACCTCATAGTTGCGCATGTGCTCAAACATCTCCACCGAAACAACGCGATCGAACTGCGTTCCGGCGGGGAAATCAAGCCGATTGACGTCGCAGGTAATGACACTTAGGTTGCAAAGACTGCGCCGCGCCGCTTCAGCGTCAATGAATTGCTTCTGGCTGTGGGAATTAGAGACAGTTGTAATTCTTGATCGAGGGAAATGTTCTGCCATCCAGAGCGACAGCGAGCCCCAGCCGCAGCCCAGTTCAAGAATCTGGTCGCCGTCGTGCAAGCCCGCCCGTTGTGCGGTAAGCGCCAGCATCCGCTCTTCGGCAGCGTCGAGTCCGGCTGCCGCCTGGCCGATGGTAAAACTGTCATACCAGCAGCAGGAATACTTGCGATGCTTGCCCAACACACGCTGGAAAAATCCGCTCGGCACTTCATAGTGCTGTTCGTTTGCTGCGCGCGTGTGAATGGCGATCTCGCTACTGCGCAGACTGCGAACCAGATCCATGAGGTGTTGCTGCTGTAACGCGGCATCGCCTCGGTCCTCATCTTTAAGTCGTTGAGCTAACAGAGTACGGATCTGTCGCCGGATTAGCCAGTCCGGTACACGATCGGACTCGAGCAGTCGCATCGATAAGGTGCTGTTTGTCACGCCTTGAGCTGCCTTGCTGCGTTTTCCATCAAACTTGCAAGCACACGATACAACATCAGTAAGGTCAGCGGCATGACTACAAACCAGCCTACCGCGGCATGGAAAATGGCGCCCGACAGGGTGACAAGCGCTTGACCAATGCCAGAGGCAAGGATGGCCAGGCCCTGTTCGAGAGTCATGGGCAGACGTGGCGCGCCCAACAGCGTTTCTCCAAGTCGCAGAAACGGAATGATCAGTAACAGCTGCAGCGGCGATACTGCGTAATTTACCAGTTGAATGGCCGGCAAATTGAGTCTCAGCGGCAGGGCAAGCGCGGTCAGCAAAAGGGTTGAAATTCCGAGCACGGGGAAAATGCCGATGCCGGCGCCCAGAGTCACCGCCAGCGCCAGCGAACGTGGTGCGACTCCTTGACGAAGCAGTGCCAGCAGCGGATCCAGAAGTCGGCGGCGCCACCAAGTTGCCATGCCGGTAGCCGCTATGGTCCGGCTCGCCGCAGCAGAATTCCCGCCAGCGGCTCGCCCTCGTGATGCAGCCGCAATTGCCACAGCACGTAGGCAGACATCGCTATGTTTCCGAGCGCCATGATGGCGACGAACCAGAGTACGCGTTTCAGCCATGCGGTTTCCTTGTAGGCAACCCAGACATAGAACGTGATGAATCCATAGTACGCATCTATGAGCGTGGCCCAGGTCCACCATCGGTCAGGACCACTGCTCAGGCCCTGCCATTGCAGAATTGGCTGCTGGGTACTGGCATACATCGTAAAAGCGAGCAGCGACAGGAATATGGTGCCGAACACTAGCTGCAGAGTTGTCTTGTTCATCATGGTCGTCCCCCAAAAAAATGGCCCGGTTGCGCGTTCGCAATCCGGGCCGAGTATCGGAAAAGACCGCGTACTAGGCTACTTTTTCTTTTTAGTCTTCTTTTTTGCCTTTTTCTTGGCTTTGACGACGGCTTCTGTCGTTGTGCTGCCACGCTTGATGTCCATCGCGTGCGCGCGGCTGTACTGCTGGATGTCCTTGAAGCGACCCGTTTTGTCGCGCACCGCGTAGAGCTTCTTGCCAGCGGAACTGCGATGTGTCGTGCGTTTAGCTTTAGCCATGAGACCCTCAAATAAGTTAACGAACAAGGTGAACCTATCTCGCCCGCCGCGCCTCGTCAACCTTGCACCTGAACGAGTCGCAAGGGTGCCCTTGCAACTCATGGCCTAACAAAGGCCGCGCTGGCTGATCAACCTGAACGATGGCCATGCAGGCCTTTGCCGGCCCCTGGCCGTGGCGGATCATCGCTCTGCCATGTGACCCAGTTCACAAGGCGTCGCAGACCAGACAAATCACTACTTGCTATCAGTGAAGCGCCGCTCAATTTGCTGCCACCGCCTATCGTTAAATAGCGGCTTCTTTATATACCTCAGGACGCCAGGACCGGACCTCATGATCGCGCGATTGACTCAAGCGCTCTCCGGAACGTCGGCGCGTCGACTGCTTGCCATTTTACTAACGGTGGCGGTGCTGCCGCTGTTTGTCTCAGCCGTATCCCGTGTTTGGCAGGTCGCCGACGAGGGCCCTGAATTCTTGTCGGAACGATCGGCGGTGGAAAGCAGGGCATTCGCCAGCGCCATTGGTGCGCGGCTCGCAGCGGCCGAGGCGAGTGCCTCGACTTTTTCCAAGACTATCGCCACTGTGGACCGGAATTCCTGGCGCGAACAAGTTGCTTTGTCGTCGCCTTTCCGACGCGTGACGGTTGCGGTCGACATGGCGCCTGAGTCTGACGCTCGCGCATTTCAGCCGCGCGCCCGTCGCAATCCTGAAGACACGGCCATAGCGAGTTACGGCAGTGGTGAGCGCGGCACGTCGCTGTATTTGGTGCGGCCATTGCGCGACGCCCGTTCACAGCTGGCGTACTTCGAGTTGGATCCGAACTGGTTGTGGCAGGATCTGCATGAGGCAGGCGGACGAGTCGCGGTCATCGATGCGAACGGCCAATGGCTGTTTGGCTCGGCGTCGTTGTCGGACAACCTGCGATCGGTTCTTGGCGCAGCGGTGCTCGCACAGTCCCGCGATATCGACGTTAGCGAGCTGGATAGCACGCAAAACCGCCTCGCATGGCAGTCAAGTGGGCGTGAATGGCGTGGCGCCTATTGGCGCGTGCCGAATCTTGCGCGACTCACTAACACTGCCACTTGGAACGTCGTGGTCATGGCGGAAATTCAGTCCTCATGGCAAGAGCGGCTGCAAGCCCTGTCCGACTACGGGTTGCCATTTATTTGCGCTGTTGTACTGTCGCTGCTGCTGACTGTTTGGCTGACCCACCGCTTTGAATTACCCATGCAGGAATTGCAGACTGCGGTATTGCGTATCGGGCAAGCGGACTACCCGATCAACGATGCTGTCATGCCCGCCGAATTATCGGTACTCGCAACTAACATTCAGCTCGCGGGAGTCAGCGTGGCCGATCAGGTCGGCTCGTTGCAGGCATTGGAAGAAGTTGATCGGCTGTTACTGGCCAATAGTGCACTGGAACCCGCGATCGACGCGATTCTCACCCGGGTCCGGCGTGTGATGCGTGCCCGCGCGGTGGGCCTCACCTTGCTGGATACAGATTCCTCGCAGTTCGCGCGCGTCATGGTAACGGCCGAACACGGTGGGTCGCTGCCGGTTGCTCGTGTAACTATGGAAGAGGCCATGTTGGAGTATCTTGCCGGCGTCCACCAAGGCATCACGGTGGCGCGTTGCGAGGAGCAGCGGCACAGCTTCCTGCGGCCGCTGCAGGATCTCGGCAACCAGTACTTTTGGGTGTGGCCGGTGCGCACGGCTGACAAATTGACCGCTTTGCTGGCAATCGGCTTCCACGAGCCCCCAGCACCGGACCCACGCTATGCGCAACGCGGCACCGAGTTTGCATCCCGTTTGTCAATTGCGCTGTCAAACTCCGCGCGTGACGAGAGTCTCTACCGCCAAGCCCATTTCGATCCGTTGACCGGTTTACCTAACAGAGTGCTTTTCAATGAGCGTCTGAAGGCTGAAGTGGCGTCCGCATGCGCGGGCGGTCACAGTGGCGCGTTGCTGTATGTCGATCTGGATCATTTCAAGAAGATCAATGACACCGTCGGGCATGCCGCCGGTGATCAGTTGTTAGGGATTGTGGCGCAACGGCTGCGCGCAGCGGTCAAGGAAGCCGACCTGGTATCGCGCCTGGCGGGCGACGAGTTCACGATAATTCTGCCGACGGTGGATGAGCCGGAGTCAGCGGCATTGGTCGCCGAACGTGTGATCGAGTCGCTGCACAAAGCGGTCAATCTGGGTGGCCGCGATCAATTCGTCGCCGCCAGCATCGGCATATCGATGTTTCCGAACGATGGCACGACGGTTGAAGAGCTGCTGCGCAATGCCGATGGCGCCATGTATCGCGCCAAGGACATGGGTCGCGGTCGCGCGGTGTTTTTTGATCGCAAACTGGCAATATCGCAGCTCGATCCGACGCAGAGCGGATTATTCCGCGCGCTTCGGCGCCGCGAGTTCGCGCTCTTTTATCAGCCGCAGTTCAATCTCATCACAGGCCGGCTGGTCGGCCTGGAGGCATTGTTGAGATGGCAGACACCCAAGGACGGCACTCGCGAGCCCAAGGAGTTTATACCTGCTGCCGAAGCGTCCGGCCTCATCGTCGATATCGGTGGTTGGGTTCTCGAAGCGGCCTGCTCACAATTCGCGGCCTGGCGCGAGCAGGGTATTGCGCCACCGCGCGTGTCGATTAATGTCTCTGCGCAACAGCTGAAGTACGCGGAGTTTCCACGCAGTGTCCGTCGTGTATTGGAAAAATTTGCGATCGCTCCGCAGCAACTTGAGATAGAGCTGACCGAAACTGTATTGGCTGAGGCAGCAGCCGGTGCTGCGCTGTTGCAGATTGCCGCGCTCGGCGTTCGCATCGCGCTGGATGACTTCGGCACTGGTTACTCGTCGCTGAACTACCTGCGCCAACATCCGATTCAGGCAGTGAAAATTGACCGCAGTTTTCTCGAAGAAGTACCGGTCAACGCGGCTTCGGCAACGCTGGCCGAGACAATCATCACCATGGCACATGCGCTCGGCAAGGAAGTCGTAGCCGAAGGCGTCGAGACGGAGGAACAAATGCAGTTCCTGCGCGATCACGGCTGCGACATAGCGCAGGGCTACTACTTGGCCCGGCCGATGCCGGTCAATCAGGTTGCCGATCTGTTGCAGGCACACCTGGGCCCTGCAAGAGCCGGAGATGTGCGCATTGCAAGCTAACACGGCTACACTATCGGCCGTGCACAATACTCGACCACTGCGAATCGCCGCTATTTTGCTGACCGGACTGTTGTCCGCCTGCAGCGTGGTGCGGGCGCCCGAACCGATCAGCCGTAGCACCGAAGGGGATCGGATTGCCGCGCTCGCCACCGATCAAGTTGGAGCGCCCTACCGTTTTGGCGGCGCGACCCCGCAGGGTTTCGACTGCAGCGGTCTGGTACGTTTCGTGTTCGAGCAAAGTGGCAAATTGGTGCCGCGTACAGCTTCGGAGCAGGTGCGCAGCGCTGAACCCGTGCCTCTGGATAATCTGCAGCCTGGGGATCTGGTGTTTTTCAAGATTGCCGCTGAACGCGTCGATCATGTTGGCATCTACGTCGGCGCCGGCGCATTTGTACATGCGCCCCGCACTGGTCGGCCCGTCAGCCGCGATCTGTTAGCCGATAATTACTATCAACGCAGGTATGCGGGCGCTGGTCGGTTCTGGCGCTGAAAAAATCAAGCAGCGCGCACGCGCACAGTCTCGCCGATGGTAGTTAGAATTTCGCGCAGCGTGTCGTAGTCCGGATGGCGAACGCGCATCCAGGCGTTCGCCATATAGCCACCTTCGACCGGTTGTGTTGGAGTTCCTGGCGGTGGCAGATGCGAAGCGACCACGCAGTCACCGAATTCACGTGCTATCCGCTCGATCCCTTCGTAGCCGCGAATGATCCCGTCCCGATCTGGTCGTAACGCAATCATGCCGCAGGCATAACGACGTGTTGGTGCCTGACCGATGCGGCCGTGCACCAGCGCCATCGCCCATTCGCGATAAATATCCAAATCGTTGGCGGCGGCATAAACGTCCCATTGGCCAACGCCCGGAGGCCGGCAGCCAATTTCGGAAAACTTCAGCCCTTTGGGGCCGAAAAACCACTCCATGTGCGTCGCGGATGTGCCGATGTCCAGAGCCTTGATGACGCGTCGCGCCATGTCTTTCAGTTCATCGTAGCCCGGGGAGTCGACGCGATTGGTAGCCACGATCTGCGGTGATATCCATCGCGCCCGCATGGCCTCCAGGACGTTAGGGAAGTAATGACTGATAAATTCATGGGCCACCTCGCCGTTGATAGCAATGGTGTCTAGAAATCCCTCGTGCCCCTCGATGAACTCTTCGACCGCAATCGAATGGCCGCGTTCGAGCTGGAACTCGGGTAGCGCCTGCGCGAGTTCTTCCATGTTAGCGACCCGCACCGTGCCTGATGCGCCAGCGCCGGCGCGCGGCTTCAGTATCAGCGGAAAACCCGTCTGCGCAGCGAAGTCACGCACGTCCGCGGCAGACTCCGCGCTGGTGGATTGCGCGCAGGGAATGCCCGCAGCGCGCAAGGCTTCTTTCATCGAGGGTTTGTCGCGGCACAACCAGGCCGTGCGCACACTGGTACCTGGAATGGCGCATTGTTCGCGAACTTTCGCCGCCGGCATGATGTGGGCTTCGACGGTCGCTTCCAGGCGATCGACCCAGACCATGCCCTGGATGCGGCGCACTGCAGCTAACAGACTTGGTTCATGGACGACGCTCTGCACCTGTTCGTAGTGAACTAGCTGGCTGCGCAACTCGTCGCCCAGTGCTTCACGTGGACGTTCGCCGATGCCGATGACGCGCGCACCGACGGCCTGCAGGGCTCGGACAAACTGCCGCTGGTAATATGGAAACGCCGGTTCAACGAAGATGACGTTCATTCGCGCGCGATGAGTGTCTCATAGAGCTCGGTGTAAAGTTTGCCCTGGTGCTGCCAGGAATAATCTCGCGCCATCGCGTTTTGCACGATACGGCGCCAGTGCTCCGGCTGTCGATACAGGTCGATGGCACTGCGCAGCGCCCAACTCATGGCCGTGCTGTTGAAGTCTTTGAAAACGATGCCGGTCCCTTGGCCGCTCGCGGGGTCGTAGATTTGCACCGAATCGGCAAGACCCCCTGTGCGTCGTACGATCGGTATGGTGCCGTAACGCAGGCTGTACATTTGATTGAGACCGCAGGGTTCGTAAAGTGACGGCATGACAAACGCATCGCTGGCGGCTTCAATCCAGTGCGCGAGTTCGTCGCTGTAGCCGCGGTGATAGACGACACGCTCCGGGAATTGCTGCTGCAGATGTGCAAAAAACCTCTCGTAGCGATCTTCACCACTACCGAGCGCAATAAAGCACAGATCTCGGGTCGCAAGCAGTGGCGGCAAGGCGTCAAACAACAGATCCAGGCCCTTTTGGATCGTAAACCGGCTGATCACACCTAACAACATGGTGTCTGAACCGGAACGCAGCTGCAGGCGCGATAACAACTGGTGCTTGAGGGAATGCTTGACCTCAAGTTCATAGGGACCGAAATGCCGCGGTAGCCAACGATCCCAGCGTGGATCCCAGTCGTCGTAGTCAACGCCGTTCAGAATGCCGACCAGTTCGCCCTTGTTGGCGCGTACCACCAGATCGTCCTGCAGGCCCATGCCAAATTCGGGTGTCTGAAGTTCGCGCGCGTAGGTTGGACTGACCGTGGTAACAATGTCGGCATACATTACGCCGTGCTTCAGCGAATTGATGCGCCCCTGTGCGAGATCGTCCTGGTGCACTCGATACGATTTCTCGCCAAGCGCAACATCGGGCAGTGCCGCCGCCGCCATGATGCCCTGGTAGCCAATGTTATGAATTGTTAGCAATGAACGTGTGTTGGCGAAAAGCTGATCCCATGCATAAACTGATTTGAGCAGCAGCGGACCGAATGCGGTGTGCCAGTCATTGAAGTGGAAAATCTGTGGCGACCACCCCATGCGCTGACAACATTCGATGCTGGCTCTTGTCAGAGCTAGGAAACGCAGGTGTTCATCGATGTCGGCCGTGTAAATGCCGCTGCGCGCAAACAGCACTGGGCAGTCGATCAGATAGATTCGCGCATCCGAATTTGGCAGCCGCGCGCTATGCACGGAATAGCGATAGCGATGCCCGCCGAATTCGAGCGGCAAGTCCTGCAGAAACTCGACTGGGTAAGCCTCGATGGAACTGCGATCGATGCGCCCGTAGTAAGGTACGAAGAGGCGCACGTCATGCCCAGCACCATGCAGGTACTTGCTGAGCGCAGCCACCACATCGGCAAGCCCCCCGGTCTTCGCGAACGGAGTCACTTCGGCAGCTACCATGGCGACACGCAAACTCATTCCGGACGAGTTTACACGGGCGGAATTGCCGGTAGGCTATACAGTCCACATGTCCAGCGTTTTAATGATTTCCCCCGGCTACCCAGCCGAGATGCCCGAATTCACCCGCGGCCTGGCCGAGGTTGGGGCCACGGTCTATGGTATCGGCGATCAGCCAGCGGCCTCATTGCCGTCCACAGTCCGCCGTAGCCTCAGCGACTACCTGCAAGTGCGCTCGTTGTGGGATAGCGCAGCGGTGTTACCAGAGATCCGCCGCTGGCTGGGTGGTCGAACGTTAGATCGCATCGAGTGCCTATGGGAACCCGGCATGCTTCTGGCCGCGGAATTGCGCGAAGGTCTTGGCGTGCCGGGAATGTCGATCGCGAAAACCGTGCCATTGCGCGATAAGGAAGCGATGAAACAGGTGTTGGATTCCGCCAGCATCCGTACGCCGCGCCACGTGGCTTGTCGCACGGCTAACGAATGTCGCGAAGCGTCCATGCGCATCGGATTTCCGCTGATCATCAAGCCGATCGCTGGCGCCGGCTCTGCCGATACCTATCGCGTGAACACGGCAACTGAACTGGAAGCGGTGCTGGGCAAGCTCACTCATATTGCCGAAGTGAGCGTCGAAGAGTTCGTCGACGGCGAAGAGTTCACCTTCGACACTGTGACTATTAATGGTCGCATTGCTTATTACAATATTGCCTGGTATCGGCCGCGGCCATTGATTGCCCGCAGCAATGAGTGGATCAGCCCGCAGGTGATCGCGCTGCGCAATCCGGATGCGCCCGAACTCGCAGCTGGCGTGCGTATGGGTTTTGATGTCATTCGCGCATTAGGATTCGAGACTGGCTTCACCCACATGGAGTGGTACCGCAAGGCCGACGGCGAGGTGGTGTTCGGCGAGATCGGTGGGCGACCGCCCGGCGCGCATCAGGTGGATCAGATGAATTTCGCTTGCGATTTCGACGTCTACCGCGAGTGGGCGCGCGCCGTCACACAAGGTCTTTTTGAGGCGCACATCGAGCGCAAATATAACGTGGCAACCATCTACAAACGTGCGCAGGGCCAGGGCGTAATACGCAGCATCACAGGCCTGGACGAATTCAAAGCGCAGCATGGCGCAACCATCGTCTGGGACAGTCTGTTGCGACCAGGCGCGCGACGACGCAACTGGAAAGCAACCCTGGTATCGGATGGTTTCGTTATGCTGCGGCATCCGGATTTGGACACGACATGTGCACTTGCGGACCGGATCGGCAGCGACGTCCAGCTCCAGGCAGGTTGATCGCCCATGACCTTTAAAAACATCCGTCAGCGCATTCTGTTAGGCCTGACACTGGTGGCGCTGATCCTGGTGTCCGGTGCTATTGGTATCGGTCTGGCAGACTGGCCGTACCTGTCGCGCAGCTGGCGTATCGCGCAAATGTCCGACAGTGGCGAATGGCCGGACAGTTTCTACTCGCCCGTTGCGCGGATAGGCGGCTCCGAGGCCAAGCCGCTCACGCCGGTCGATTCTGCTGCTGCAGCGATAGCACCGGCGGCGCTCGAACAGGCGGCGTCATGGGCTGAAGCGAACAACTCGGTTGCGCTGTTGGTGGCCCACGGCGAACGATTGGTGCTGGAACGTTACTGGCAAGACATGACAGCAGACGACTTGTTTTCCGCGCGCGCGATGTCGCGCTCATTGTTGGGTATGGTGAGCGGTTTTGCAGTACGCGACGGCAGACTCAGTCTCGACGATCGCGTTGATCGTTTTCTGACGGAATGGCAAGGTGATCCGCGCGGCGCGATAACTATGCGTCAATTGCTGCAGAACACCAGCGGCCTGGAAGAGGTGCCACTGAGCGCAGCGAATAAGGGCTTGACCGCGGCACTGCGTAATTATTTCGACAAGAACGCACGATTGTCGTTAGGCAATGATTTCGCGAGGACGGCGTTGTCTTTCCGCGTCGCCCACGAGGCTGGCTATCGTTTTTCCGTGTCCAACGCCAACGCGCAACTGGCGGGTGTTGTGTTGGAGCGCGCGCTGGGTGGTGACTACGAAAAACTGGCGGAGACCCTGATCTGGGCGCCGCTCGAGGCCGGCCCCGCGGAGCTATACATGGATCGCGCCAACGGCATGCCGGCCGTATATTGCTGCATGCGGGCCACCGCGCGGGGATTTCTCCGGCTCGGTGTTTTGTTGGCCAACGATGGGGTAATTGCTGGCCGCCAAGTATTGCCGAAGGGTTGGATTGCGGAAATGTCGCGCGGCTCTCAGGCCAAACCGCTCTATGGTTTGCAGATCTGGGCCGGGCGAGCAAAGGCGGGCGTGCGTGAATATGTGCCGGGTTCTGGCCAAGGAGTGCGGCACAGCGAAGACTTCCTTGCTGACGACGTCATCTGGATGGAAGGGGGCGGTGGACGCACGATTTGGGCAATCCCCTCGCGCCAACTCGTTATCGTGCGTCTGGGCCGGGCGTCGCCGACCTGGGATGGTTCGAAATTGGTGAATTCGATCCTTCGCGGGCTGCAGCAAACGCCAGATTGAACATGTGTTAGCAACGACGGCTCACACCGGCACCGTTGCGGGATTGTAATCAAACAAGCCGAGCGCTTCGTCTGCGGGCACCTCGTGACGAAACGAGTCCGGGTCGGAACCTTGGAACTTGGGCGCTTGCAATGTTGAGCGCTCGACCACAAATCGCGCTCTGCCAACGCGCACACAGTGCCCACTTGAACAACCGCTCTTCCGGGGCGTTGGCGATGATATTTGTAACCCAGGGATGCCAGCCGCCGAATTCCTCAGCCAACTCCAGTTTGTTAGCCGGGATGCTCCAGCCTTCCTCCATCCAGCCGCTGCGTTCCGCAAATGCGACGAAGTTCAGCAACTTGCCGTTACGCACGGGATAACGATTTACCAGATGGCCGGGTCCTATAAAGACTTGCGAAGGGGGGTCGAGTGCATCGCGCGGCACTTTTTCGATGGGCACGAGGCCACGCCAGGCGACGTAACCGGTGAATTTGACTTCCTCGGCGCCGAATAACGTGGAGCGAATACGGGATCGCACGCCATCAGCACCTATCAAACAGGCGGCTCGCTGCCAAGCGCCAGTTTCGAATCGCACCGAGACGCCCTGATCATCCTGGTGCAAGTCGATGAAACGATGGCTGGTATGGATGGCATTTGGGTCGTTGGTCAGGACTGGTTTCGCGAGCACCGTGTGCAGGTCTGCCCTATGCACGACGTAGTAGCCCTCGCCATAGCGTTCTTCGAGCTGCTTGCCACGTGGCACTTGGGCCAGAATTTTGCCTGACAAATAGTGGCGCACAACCTGATAGTCCGGCGCATAGGCCACTCGGCGGAATTCATCTATCACGCCGAGCGCTGCCAGGCCTAACGCGCCATTGGGGCTGATGGAAAGACCCGCGCCTACTTCGCCAAGCGTGTCGGCCTGTTCATAGACGTGCACTTTGTGGCCCGCACGTTGCAGCGCCAAGGCTGCCGCCATTCCACCGATGCCACCGCCGACAACTATAATCTCGGGTCTGTTTGCCGCCATGACTGCATGTCCATTGACTCGCTGGGGCCATCGTCTTGACCCAGGGGACGTCTGTCTGTAAGTAGTCGCCGCAGCGAACCGCAACGGTCCGTGCAGCGGCCAGTGAGGTCGGCGGCTACTGCGCCCGACTTTGGCTGGGTGCCACGCCATAGGAAGGAGGGCCGCACTGCAGCGGCGACCATGCCAGGGTCAGCAGTGGCGTGTTAGCTCTCGCGGCGCTGTCTGCTCAACAAGGGTCATCCAAGCGCAAGCGCCCCAGTGTAAAGTAGCCGCGCCACGAGTGTTGTCAGTGGTTCGGCCGCCACCAGATGCAGTTATGACCGACAAGCCCAAACCGCTATACCAGTCGCTTTACTTTCAGGTGCTGCTCGCGATCGCGCTCGGTGTCTTGTTGGGCGTTGTCGACCCTGCAAGCGCTACAGCGCTAAAGCCGCTCGGCGATGCCTTTATCAAACTGGTCAAAATGCTGATTACACCGGTCATTTTCTGCACCGTGGTTCTGGGCATTGCCGGCATGGAGCAGCTGAAGCACGTTGGCAAGACCGGAGGCCTGGCGCTGCTCTATTTCGAAGTCGTCAGCACGCTTGCCCTGGTCCTCGGTCTGGTGGTGGTGAATGTGGCCAAGCCGGGCGTTGGCATGAATATCGATGTGGCCTCACTCGATGCCAAAGCTATCAACCAATACACGGATTCATCGGCCATGAACGGCACCACTGATTTTCTACTCAATGTCATCCCGGTGAGCGTGGTCGATGCATTCGCCCGCAACGAAATTCTGCAGGTGCTGTTGTTCGCACTGTTGTTCGGCGTGGCGTTGCATGCGGTCGGAGGGCGCGCGACGCCGGTGTTCGCATTTTTCGATTCGTTGTCGCAGATATTGTTCCGCATCATCGGCTATGTCATGCGCCTGGCGCCCATCGGCGCGTTTGGCGCAATGGCTTTCACCATCGGCAAGTACGGTTTGGGTACGCTGCTGTCGCTAGGCATGCTAATGGCCTGTTTCTATGCAACCTGTCTGGTTTTCGTGCTTGGCGTGCTCGGTCTGATCGCCAAGCTTCATGGCTTCGGTATTCTGCGATTCATCCGCTATATCCGTGAGGAACTGCTGATTGTGTTAGGTACGTCGTCATCGGAGTCGGTGCTGCCGCGAATGATGGCGCGCATGGAACAGGCGGGAGTGCGCAAGTCGGTCGTAGGGCTGGTGATCCCCGCTGGCTATTCGTTCAACCTCGATGGGACATCGATCTATCTGACGATGGCCGCTGTGTTCATTGCGCAGGCGACCAACACACCGCTCGACCTGGGCCAACAGCTCACGCTGTTGGCGGTGCTGTTGCTGACCAGCAAGGGCGCCGCCGGCGTGACTGGCAGCGGCTTTATCGTTCTGGCCGCCACTCTGGCGGCTGTCGGGCAGGTGCCGGTTGCCGGACTCGCGCTGATTTTGGGTATTGATCGCTTTATGTCTGAAGCTCGCGCGCTTACCAACCTGATTGGTAATGGGGTCGCGACCATCGTCATTGGTAAATGGGTGGGTGCGGTCGATCTCGCGCGCCTCAAATCCGAACTCGATTCATGATCGAGCGCTAGGACGCATCGTTATGTCGCTACCCGGCAGCTGTTGTCGGGATTTTTTTACATTCATGAAACCGCCACATTCGGCGCGACCATCCGAAGCTGAACGCAGACCCAAAATAGCGTGAACTGATTCACATTCGCGGGTTTGTGGGCCCTGCCAACGTCTAGCGCATGGCCCGGAATGTGTCGATTTGTCGGCCCGCTTTACGGCCGCGCCCAGCCACTTACCGTAATCAGGTGCTTGGACCGCCTGGGAATACCTAAGTCATTGATCTTCCAGGGTTAATCAGCCGTTGGCACGCACGGTGCATATACCACTGCAAAGCGCTAATGGCAGCGTGATGATTCTGACTACTGGAGACCAAAAGATGTTTGTTCGAAAAGTTTCTGTGCAGGTTGCGTCGCTGGCACTGCTTGCTCTGGCAGGCGTTGCCCAGGCCGCACCAATCACAGTGGGTGGCGCATACGATGTCAGTGACCAAACGGGCGGCGTCTATGGACCCAACGGTCATTATGCCGGCGTTAGCTTCACACTCGACGGCGGTACTGCGTCCGTGCGCACGGTGAATGCCACCGCCGGTGTTTTTTCGATGGACTATCGCAGCGACGGCGGCAGCGAGGCATGGACGGGTTTCTTGAGCTTCTGTTTGCAACCTAACGTATGGTTAATGCCATTCGGCGATTCATACATCGCACGGGAAACGGGTGACGTCGGCTACGACACCGCGCGCATTTCCGAGTTGTGGGGCAGGTTCTATGGTCAGATCGCCAATCCGACCAACGGCCAGGCCAACGGTGTGAACGCAGCCGCCTTCCAGGTGGCCCTGTGGGAACTTTCATACGGAAATCGCGACCGCAACCTGGCAACTGGTTCTTTCCAGATGACAAGCGCAGGCGCGATCGGCACGGTGGCACAAGCCTGGCTGAATGTGCTGGACGGTACCGGCCCGATGGCTAACAACCTGTTGGTGTTGGTCGACGTTCGTGATCGTGGTCAAGCAGACGTGCAGGACCTCGTGACCCAGGTGCCAGAGCCTGCGACTTTGGGTTTGCTCGGTCTTGGATTGGCCGGAATGAGCGTGCGTCGCAAGCGCGCGGCAGCCAAGTAAGGGCTCAGGTCAGCAACAACGCGTTGCCAGAAGGTCGCGGCTCATGCCGCGACCTTTTTTTGTCTGTGCCTAATTGGCTGTCAGGCCATCTCTGCCAGATACTTTGGCAACATTGCCCGCCAGGTAATCCAGTTGTGGTGATAATCCTTGCCCCAGGAATCCACGCGGTTCGGTACGCCTCGCGCACCTAACAATTTGGCGACGCGCCAGCTCTCACCCGGATCTTCGTAGTCGCCTTCACCCGTTGGCAGTAGCACAAAGCGTTGCCGCAGGCGGATCATCTGCGGGTGAGAATCGGCGAGGCTTGGCAAGTAGTGCAACGGCGACGAATAATAGAAATCCGCATTGAATTTGCCATCGAGATACTTGGAGAGGTCGAACGTGCCGCTCATGGCAATGGCCAGCTTGAAGACATCCGGGTGACGACAGATGCTGGCGACTGCGTTAAAAGCGCCGATCGACGCGCCGGCAGCGATGACTTCCAAGTCTGGCGAGCCACAGTCTCTGCGAATCAGCGGCACAATTTCTTCATGGACATAGGCGTCGAAAAGATTCTGAACTTTGGAACAGTACTCCGGGCTGTCAGTGCCTTTGAGCCAGGTCTTGCCGGCGACACTATCGACGGAATAGACCTTGATACGCCCCGCTGTGATCAGGTCACCGAGTACCTGGATCAGCTTGAATCGCTCTACTTCCTCGAAATCGCCGCCAGCGGTCGGGAACAACAACACTGGTACACCAAAGTGACCCCAGCGGACGACACGTGCAGGCTCTGGTAGTCGCGCGGTCTGCCAGTTCCAAACTTTCTTGTTCAGGTCACTCATGGCATCGCATATTCGCGTCCCGCTTGCACAGCGTCAATTGCCGGTGCAGGATCCGGTGCATACCCATGTGTTGGAGGAGCTATGTACAAGCATTTCGTGACATGTTTTTGCGCATCGGTCGTTTTGGGCGGCGCACCCTCAGCCTATGCAGCCGGTTCGGGATCGGCGGGCAGCGCGCCCTCCGCATCCCCCTCCGCTCCCACGGAGTCCCGAGCTGCAGCTGAAGATCCGGTGGCGGCCGCGCAGCGTTTGTACAACGATGGCGTCAAGCTGGTGCAAAAGGCGGACAAAATCAGCGACGACGCTAAGAAAGCAGACAAAGGCTATGTCGCCGCGCTGAAGAAATTTGAAAGCGCTGTCGAGCGCAACCCGCAGCAGGCTGAAGGCTGGAACTACGTCGGCTATTGCCGTCGCAAGACTGGCGACCATGGGGGCGCGTTAGGCGCTTATGACGAGGCATTGCGGTTGAAACCCGGATTTCCGGAGGCACTGGAATATCGCGGCCATGCCTATCTCGGTCTGGGACGAATCGCCGATAGCCAGCGTGACTATGTCGATCTCTTCGGACGCAATCGCGCGCTGGCGGGTCAATTGTTAGCAGGCATGCGCGTATGGTCGGCGACGCAGCGCAGTGGCGGCAATTCAGATGCGAAAGCGCTCGATCAACTGGATGCCTGGATCGCCGAGCGGGAAAAAGCGGCGCAGCAGACAGCGGCACTTAGCCGCGCAGGTTCGGCCGCTGGCTGGAACTAACAGCCCGGCAGACGGCGTCTGGTTGCGAGCCGCCCGGGCGGCTCTACTTGCGCCGATTCTGTTAGCAATTTCAGGATCTCTGGCGCGCAGCGCTGAGCTCTGGGTCTGGCGGCTGCCGCCAGGAATGCCAGTGCCATTTGTGCCCGCGGACAACCCCATGAGCGAGGCCAAACGCGTACTCGGCCAAAGACTCTTCTTCGAAACGAAACTGTCGGTTACAGGAGGCATGAGCTGCGCCGACTGTCACGAGGCCGCCAAAGCATTTACCGACGGTCGCACACGCTCTACAGGTGCGACCGGCGAGTTGACGGAACGCAACGCCATGTCGCTGGTCAATATCGCCTACGGACACTCGCTCGGTTGGGTGAAGCCGGAATCGCGACTTTTGGAAGTACAGATGCGTGAACCGTTGTTCAACGACCACCCCACTGAAATGGGGCTCAAGGGGCGCGAGCAGGCGGTAGTCGCTTTGTTAGCTTCACGACCGGACTATCGAGCGCAGTTTCAGGCGGCGTTTCCGGGCGAGGCTCGGCCGTTGACGATGGACAACATCATTCGGGCGATTGCCTGTTATGAGCGTGCGCTGATATTTGCCGACTCGGCATTCGACCGCTATCTTTATCGCGGCGCCCATGCGGAGCTGGACGGTGCAGCCAAACGTGGCATGGATGTTTTTTTTAACGAGGAAATCGCTTGTGCCGGTTGTCATGGCGGCATCAACTTTGCCGGGCCCTGGCGCGATGCAGGTGGTGTGACAGGCCCGCCAGCGTTAGCTGACAACGGTCTCGGCGCCGGCGCTTTCAAAGTGCCAACGCTGCGCAACATTGTGCTCACGGCACCTTATATGCACGACGGGCGCTTCGTCAATCTTGACGAAGTGCTCACTCACTATACGAATGTTACTGCGCAGGTCGGGCGCGATTCACGTCTGCCTCGACGCAGGCTGACGGCCGCCGAGCGAGCGGATCTGCAGGCATTTCTGCACGCGTTGACGGACCGAGAATTCAAGCGCTAGGCGCGGCCTTCGTCCTTGCGCCATTGTTGGATGCGAGTGAAGAAAAGTTCTGTGAACGAATCCCATTCACTGGCTGGGAATAGCGCCTCGACCTTGCGGCGCACCGCGTTTTTCGCTTCCGGGGTTGCGAAAAATGAGTCGGCGACCTCATCGAAGTGCGCCAGGTGCTTACCACAGAATTCCTCGAATTCCGCTGCCGCGAGCCGCTGCCGGGCGACGCGCGCATATTCTGTTAGCTTTTCGGTGGGCGACAGGTCGCGAGCGGCTATATCGAAATAGGGTTCCCAGTCGAGATTTTTTCGCATTTTGCGTTGCGTCGCGGCGCAAAAAATAGCCCAGCGCAAATTGGCTTTGACCAACCAGGGAAAATGGTAGTGCAGCGAAGTCACTTGCGAGTCCGGGCAGGCATTCGCAAAATCGATCGGATACCAGGCATGGTTCTTGAGCAAAGCCTCGCAGGAATTGAAGTCCCAACCGAAAAACGTATTGATGGTCAGCGTAATGTCTTCGAGCATGCGCTGTTCGCTAGTTGCAATGAAATTGCGGTCCATCCGATAGCGATCGTGCAGCGGCGCGGCGGGGTCATAGTTGACCACGCGTGTCTGCGGGCCCAGACCGATGCAACGTACGAACCGTTCGAAGGGAATGATGCCTGCCTGCAAATGCATGACATCTGTTCCCGAAGCTTCATAGGCAGTTTTCAGGGCCGCCTCGTTGTCGATCTTGGTCACGCCCTTCCAGCCCCCGCCGTCATAGGGCTTCATGAACAGCGGATAACCAAGCTGCTTGCCTATGGTTCCCAGATCGAAAAGCTGCGCGTAGCGCTGCAGCGTCGGCTCCAGATCCGCGGTTTTTATATACGACTTTGGCGGCACCATCCAGGTTTCAGGGATAGGCAGACCGAGACGCATCATCGCGCAGTAGGTGGTGTGTTTTTCGTTAGCTTGGAGCGACCAGGGGTTGTTGTAGACATACAGATCGTTCAGCACCACCGATTTCTTGATCCACTCACGACTGACGTGATACCAGTGGGTAAGGCGATCGACCACGACGTCGTAGCGCACTGGCTGCTTGAGATCAAATGGCTCAATGGTTACGCGACTCACAGCGAAATCCAGCGTGTCGCCACGCCAGGCAATTTTCAATTCAAGTCGCTTGAGAATTTCTTCGAAGCAGATCGGCCAACAGATGTCGGCACCAAGCGAGAGCCCGATTTTTCTTGTTAGGTGTGCCATGCAGGTCCTCTATTCATACACCATCCACAGCGGCCCGGGGAACAGCCATGACAGCCCGGCCCGCTGGCGGTCACGCCAGTTTTCCCAGTTATGCGCGTCCCGGACTTCTTCATAACGCACATCGATGCCCTGAGCGCGCAGCAGCGGAAGAATAGAACGATTCTCGTATATCAAGGATTCATAGACGCCGCAGCTCAGGTACGCGCGCTCGGTCGGCAGCCCAGGCGCCACACGGAAACCATTGATGAAGCGCACGACCGGATCAAAAAGTGGGCCGCGCTTGTGCTCGCCGAGATCGCTGAACGCAAACGAACCGGATTGCAGCAGTAATCGACCGAACATGCCTGGATAGCGCCAAGCGGTGTACAGACTTGCCACAGCGCCGAAACTCGCGCCCATGAGTCCGCGCGAATCGGATGTGTCCTCCAGCGGAAATTGCGCGCGCAGAGTCTGCAGCATTTCCTCAACTATAAATCGCGCGTGCGGCTCGTAGCCCGAGTATTCGCGCAGGCGGTCCGGCGATTGCGTGCAAGCAACAATCAGTGGCGCGATTTCCAGACGGTGAATCAGGTTGTCGAGCACGGTGCGTAGCGCTGCGAAACGCAGATAGTCGTCGCCATCATGCACAATCAGCAGCGGATAGCGACGCGAACGGCGGAATCGTGCCGGCAGATAGACAATGGCGCGGCGCTTGTCGTTTAACACAGCACTCGATACGTGAATTTCTTCCAGTGTGCCGCGGCGCGCCTGGCCATCCTCCAATGTCCAATCCGGCCGCACATAGCCAAAGGCCTGGCATACGGAGTTGGCGCCGAAAGGGTCTGCGGCCTGTACCGGATTCAGCGGGTCCAGTATCAGCTCGACGTGATCGCCTTGCCGGCGCTCGAATTTGTACTCCAACCGGGAGCCCGGCGGCAGCTCAAGGTGACGTGCCCACAGGTCCGTGCCATCGATGCGCTCGAACGGCTGCGCGGCAGAAAGACCCGAGATCCAGCAGCGCAGATGGATACTGTCAGCTTCGCCGGAATAGATGAAAGTGACACCATCCTCGGCCACAAGCGGAAATTTGTTAGCGCGCAGAAAGCTGGCAATGACCGGTTTTTCGGGCGTTCCCGCCACCAGCAAACTACGTAAGGTGGCATGCATCAGCCGGTCACCTCGAGCAGAGTACCGTCGCGCATCAGCCGGTGGGCCATGATGCCGTGCACGAGTTTTCGGTCTTTGAATTCCAGGATCGTGCCATCTTCAAGTGTCAGGCAACGCGTGGGCGCGAAGCGCCTGGCGAGAATGCGTACGCGCACAGCATCAGCCAGGTTGAGACGCGAGGCTGCATGTGGCAGTACGATCGCGCCGCCGGCCAGCCCGAGGCCCTGATCAAAAACCTCCACGTTTGCGCGACCCTGAGGAGGTGAATCGTGAAACAGCGCCACGGTATCGCACATGGCCATCGCGCCTGCTGACCAGGCAATCACTGGTTTGTCGGCAAAAAGTGCCGCACCACCTAACAAACGCAGTCTATTGAGCAAAACTGCCACATGGCCACCGGCCACCAACACCGCGCTTGCCTGGTCAACATAGCGGCTGATCTGCGCTACTGCAGTCGCGATCGCCGGTCGATTCGCATGATCGGTCCGCGCATTGAATGTCATGTGAGCAGCGCGAATGGCCGATAGGTGCGCGCGGTCCAGCCGGCGCAGCGCTGCAATCGACTGGCGCTGGGCGCGGCGCACTAACGCTGGCGTGCCGTCGTGCACGAAAGTTTCACGCGCAGCATCCTTGGCGTGCGCTAATTGTAATTGGTAGAGCTCCTGCATTTCCTGCAATTCCGCCTGGCGCTGACGGTGCTCGCTGCGTAGTGCGGAATCCTGTTCGAATACCCGTTCGCTGCGTTCATAAATGCGCAGGTCGTGAACCTCTGCATCCAGGTGCGAGCGCAGTTCATCCAGTTCGCCCTCGCGTTCCTGCCAACCGGCGCTGATGGACACGAACGGCCCCTGCAGGCCTTGCGCGGCCAGCACCGCGCGCAGATTGGGTGCGCGATACTGAGGTCCTAGCAGGGTGAGCGTGCTCATGCTGACATATCATACCGGTGCGTTATGCTAGCGACCATGCGTCCCGCTGATGTAGCCAATCTCATTTTGTTAGGTGCCATCTGGGGCGGGTCGTTTCCGTTGTTGCGCTACGCCGCACCGCAATTCGGGCCATTCGCGTTGATCGCTGTGCGACTCCTGGTGGCCAGCCTGGTCGTGTTGTGCCTGTGGCAGGTGGCTCGGGAGCTGCGCGCCAATTGGCAGCGCCTCACGGTACTGGGCCTGATCAATACCGCAGTGCCGTTTACCCTGTTCGCGTTTGCGGCGCTCCTGATCCCGGCGGGTGTGAATTCGCTGTTGAATGCCACGACCCCCATATTCGGTGCGCTGATCGCGCGTTTCTGGCTCGGCGAGCGGCTGGGTCCGCAGCGCTGGATCGGAATTCTGGTGGCCTTCGCTGGCGTTGGCGCTATTGTTGTCGAAACCGTCGGATTCAGCGCGGCGCAACCGTTTGGCGAAGGCCGTAGCGCCCTTGGTGTTGCCGCAGGGCTGGCCGCGGGTTTTTTGTACGGCCTGGCCGTCTGTTATACGCGCCGTTACCTGGTTCACCTGCCCGCGACAGTCCTGACAACCGGCAGCGTCGTCTCCGCCACTGTCTTGCTGGCGCCGCCAGCGTTGTTAGCTTGGCCAGCCACAGCACCCACCGTGGGCGCATGGGTTGCCGCCATTTTGCTGGGTCTGGTATGTACTGCCGCTGCTTACGTTCTATATTTCCGACTGCTGAAAAACGTCGGTGCTGCACGCGCCGTGACAGTGACCTTTCTGATACCGGTGTTTGGCATTCTTTGGGGCGCGCTGTTTTTCGACGAGCGCATTGGCGCGCGCCTGCTGATGTTCTGCGGCGTCGTGCTGATCGGCACGGCGCTGGCGACTGGCATGTTTGAGAAAGGCAACCCCACGTTGGCTGGCACGCGGACCTGAGCGCGGATAGTCCGGCTTCAGGGCACTTGTTGCAGTGCGGCGGTGCGATAATTATTCCCGATGTCAGATAGCCGCAGCAATCGCACCACAACCGTCAGTCTCATCCTGGCAGTGCTCTGCGCAGGCTGGGCAATTTATGCGACCAAGCACGCCGACAAGCCACCAGGATTTTCGCCACCGGCCGCCGCTGCGCCGTCCACCGCACCATCGGCTGCACGGCCTGGAGGCGGGAGCGCCAAACCTGCAGCCAATGCGCGCGGACCCGGCGCCAGTCCAGGCGGCTTTGGTGGCGGCCCGACGCCGGTGGTCACCGTAGTGGTCCGCATGGCCGAGCTTAAGCAGTCGCTGACGGCCGTCGGCACTGCGCAGGCCACTGAAGCTGTCGAAGTCACATCCAAGAGCTCGAATCTCGTTAAGCGAGTGCGGTTTGCCGACGGCCAGTGGGTGACACTGGGAGCCATTCTGGTCGAGCTGGACAGCGCTCAAGCACGGGCGGACTTGGCAGTGGCGCAGGCTGCAGTCACCGAAAGCACCTCGCAGTATCTGCGTAGCCGCGAACTATTGAACACTCAGGCTGTGTCCAAATCGCAATTTGATCAGTTGCTCGCCACCAAGCAAGCCAACGAGGCGCGACTGTCGGCGGCGCGCGCCCGACTGGAGGACACGGTTATTCGCGCGCCATTTTCTGGCCGAGTCGGATTACGCAAAGTGAGTGTGGGTAGCTTGATCAGCCCGGGCACTTCCATCACGACCTTGGATGACACCAGCACGATCAAACTGGATTTTTCAGTGCCTGAGAACTTTGTCGCAAGCCTGCGCGACGGCCTTGGCGTGCGAGCCAAGAGTGGCGCCTACCCTGGACGGGTTTTTGTGGGTCGCGTGTCAAGCGTGGATTCACGCGTCGATCCGACCTCACGCTCGGTCGCGGTACGAGCGCTAATTCCGAACCAAGAAGGCGCGCTTCGGCCCGGCATGTTCATGACCGTGGAACTGGACAGCGAATCGCGCAATGCGTTGGTAATTCCCGAGGAAGCGCTGGTACCGGAGCAAAGCAGTCAGTTCGTTTATGTGGTCAAAGACGGCGTGGCTGCCAAGCGCGAAGTGACGATCGGCGCGCGCGAACCCGGCCGGGTCGAAGTGATTGCCGGATTGGCCCAGGACGAACGCGTCGTTGTCGAGGGTACGATCAAGGCTCGCGATGGCGCTGCGGTACGTGAGGGTGGGTCGAGCGGCAGTGCGAATGCAGCGCCGCCTGTCAGGCGGAGCGCACCATGACCATCTCTGAGCTGTCGATTCGCCGCCCGGTATTCGCCACGGTGCTGGCGTTGCTGCTGATGATCGTCGGCATCATGGCGGCGCTGCGACTCAGTATTCGTGAGTACCCGGATGTCAACAAACCGGTCGTCAACGTGGCGACGGTGTACCGTGGTGCGTCGGCTAACGTCATTGAAACTCGCATCACGCAGGTGCTGGAGGATGAACTCGCGGGCCTCGAGGGACTCGAAGCGATGAGCTCGGCCAGTCGCGACGAGGCCTCGCGCATCAATCTCGAATTCTCGATTGATCGGAATCTCGATGATGCGGCCAATGACGTGCGCGAGCGCGTGTCGCGGGTCACGGAGAGACTGCCGCAGGATGCGGAAGCGCCCACCATTACCAAGGTGGATGACGGTATGGAAGTCATCCTGTACCTCAATGCTAACAGCACCAAGCGCAATACCTTGGAGCTGACTGATTATGCGGAGCGCTATCTGGTCGACCGCTTCAGTGTGGTGCCTGGCGTGGCTGCGGTACGTTTTGGAGGCGGTCGCCGATACGCCATGCGTGTCTGGTTGGACCGGCAGGGAATGGCCGCCCGTCAGCTCACGGTGGCGGATGTCGAGTCGGCATTGCGCCGTGAGAACGTCGAATTGCCGGCGGGCCGCATTGAATCCCAGCAACGCGAATTCACGCTGCGAACCAACACGTCGCTGACCAGCGAGCAGGAATTTCGCGAACTCGTGATCGGCCGCAGCCCAGACGGTTATCTGGTACGCCTAGGCGAAGTTGCCGATGTGCGCGTTGCCGCTGAAGATGAACGCTCGATTTCGCGTTCCAATGGGCTGCCCGGTTTCAGCCTCGGCATCGTGCCAAATTCCAAAGCTAACGTCCTGGAGGTTGCCGCGAATGTGAAGCGGACGCTTGCGGAGCTTAAGCCGACGCTACCGACCGATCTCAATCTCGAAGTGAACCTGGATTTTTCCGTGTTCATTGTCGAGTCGCTGAAAAACGTCATCGAAGTGCTGGTCGAAACCATGTTGATCGTGTTGGTGATCATTTTCCTGTTCCTCGGCACCTGGCGCGCAACACTGATTCCGGCAGTCACGATTCCGGTATCCATCATGGCCGCCGCAACCGTCATGTTGTCGCTCGGCTATTCGATCAATTCGTTGACGATGTTAGGAGCAGTGCTGGCGATCGGCCTGGTAGTGGATGACGCCATCGTGGTGCTCGAAAATATTGCCCGGCGCATTGAAGCGGGCGAACCGGCATTGTTGGCGGCGATGAATGGCAGCCGCGAAATCAGTTTCGCGGTGATCGCTACAACATTGGTGCTGATTGCTGTGTTCGTGCCTATCTCTTACATGGAAGGCAACGTCGGCCGCTTGTTTGGCGAGTTCGGCGTCACGGTGGCGGCCGCGGTCGCGTTTTCAGCGCTGATCGCGCTGACGCTGACACCAATGATGAGCTCGAAACTATTCGCCAACGGCATACAGCGCGGCCGAATCGCTACGGCCACCGACCAATTGTTTCGCAGTGTTGCCGCCGGTTATGAGGCGCGACTGCGCAACGCGCTCACCGGTCGCAAACCTCTGGTGCTGGTGATCACCGCGGCAATAACCACCAGTTTGCTGGTCCTGTTGTTGGTTGCCGGCCAGCCATTGCCATTCTTGAAGCTCAAGCAGGAATACGCGCCGATCGAAGACCGCGCGATGTTGCCAATCATGGTGACGGCGCCCGAGGGCGCAAGTCTGGCAAATCTCGATAAATACCTGCGGGAGCTGGAAAAAACGGCATTTGATGAGTTGCAACAGGGCAACGCCAGGCGTGTGATTGCCCGCTCGGGCACTTGGGGTGCAATGACTGATGTCAATGTCGGCACGATCTACATGCCATTGACACTATGGGACCAGCGCAAGGATACCTCGGCGCAGATTGCGCAACGGGTGCGGCAGAAGACGGCCGGCATTGCTGGAGTGCGAATCGTTGTCATCCAACCGCCCAGTCTTTCAGTTGGCGGCGGTGGCAGCAAACCTGTGCAGATCGTGCTGGGTGGCACTGAGTACCAGCAGCTGGCGGCCTGGCGCGATCAGATTTTTGCGCGTGTCAACGCTGAAAATCCCCGGATATTCAACCTGGAGTCCGATTACGAGGAGCGCAAACCGCAGCTGCAGGTCAATATCGATCGCAACAAGGCGGCAGATCTCGGTGTCTCGCTGCAGAATGTCGGTCGCACACTTGAGACAATGTTAGGTTCACGAATTGTCACGACGTTTCTGCGTAATGGCGAGGAATACAACGTGGTGCTGCAGGCCCGTGAGGGGGATCGTGCCACGCCCAGCGACCTTGGCAATATCTACGTAAAATCCGAGCGTAGCGGCGCGCTGTTGCCATTGTCGGCGCTGGTTCAGGTCAAGGAAACAGCCGGTCCGTCACAATTGCGCCGCTTTGATCGGCTGCGCGCCATTACGATTTCTGGAAGTCTCGCGCCCGGATATTCACTCGGCGAAGCGCTGGACTATATGGGAACGACCATTCGCAGCGAAATTCCCGAGGGCGTACAGATCAATTACAAAGGTGAGGCGCGCGAACTGAAGCAATCCGGTGGCAAGCTGTGGGTGACTTTCGCATTTGCGCTGCTCATCGTGTATCTGGTGCTGGCGGCCCAGTTCGAGAGTTTCATCCACCCGCTCATCATTCTCGCGACTGTGCCGCTTGCGATCAGTGGCGGGCTCGTTGGTCTATGGCTGTTTGGGTCTTCAATCAACGTGTTCAGTCAAATCGGCGGCATCATGCTGATCGGCATCGCCTGCAAGAACGGAATTTTGATCGTCGAATTTGCCAATCAGCTGCGGGATCGCGGCATCGAGTATGTGGAAGCCGTGATCGAGTCAGCAGTCATCCGTTTGCGGCCGGTGCTGATGACCAGCCTATGCACTGCCTGCGGCTCGATCCCGTTGATGCTGGCCGGCGGCGCGGGCGCTGAGAGCCGCCAGTCAATCGGCGCGACGGTCTTTTTTGGTACCGTCATATCGTTGGTGTTGACGCTATTCGTGGTGCCGGCGTTGTATGCATTGTTGGCGCGCAACACAGGCTCACCCGAGTACCTCAGCAAAATGATCGACCGGCTGCGCGATCGTGCAGCCGGCGCTGCGGATGGTGCGCCTGTCGGTGGCATGGCACCGGCGGCCGAGAAACGTTAGTCTCGAAGTTCGGCTGCAAACACGGAGCCATTACATGACCATCGCATTGTGGTGTGTCGCCATCGCGGCGATTTTCCCAGTCATTTGTGCCGGCATCGCCAAGGCGGGCTTCCGCGATTACGACAACTGCAATCCGCGCGACTGGCTGAGCAAGCAGCAGGGCTGGCGCGCCAGGGCCAATTCCGCCCAGCAAAATTCCTGGGAGGCTTTCGCGGTATTTGCGGCGGGAGTCTTTGCGGCGCACCTGGCGCATGGGCCAAGTGCGAGAGTCGATTTGCTGGCAGAGATTTTCATAGGACTGCGCTTGCTGTACGTGGGGCTGTACCTGGCGAATTACGCCATGCTGCGCTCGCTGGCATGGACCGCCGGATTTGCAGTCTCATTGGGTATGTTTTTTACATAACACGACAGGCTTGGCCCCGGCGTTTAGCCCCTGTCAATGTCGGTTTGACGTATTAAGTATCTGATTTATCTAGAAATATAACTTTCCAGTCGAGGTGTTGGCGGTTCCCAAAGGTACAATGGGAGCATGGCTACCTCTCCCTACCAACAACTAGAACAAGAGTGGAAGCGACTGCATGCATTTCGCGGTGCGCTGGCATTGCTGCGCTGGGACGCCGCCGTGATGATGCCGCGTGGCAGTTCGGAGTTGCGTGGCGAACAACTGGCGGCGCTCGAGACCGAATACCACACGCTGCTGACTGCGCCGAAAATCACACGCCTGTTGGATCGAGCTCAAGCCAATGTCGGTGCCCTGGATGAGTGGCAGGCTGCCAATCTCACCGAAATGCGCCGTCAGCGCGATCATGCAATTGCGACCCCTGCCACTCTGATTTCGCGGCTTGCTAAAGCGACCTCGCTGGCGGAAGTGCGCTGGTTTGAAGCGCGTAGCAACAACAACTTTGCGCAGTTCGCGCCGCATCTGCAGGAGGTCGTCAATCTGGTGCGCGACAAGGCCGCGCTGTTGGGCCAAGCATTCAACCTAAGCCCCTACGATGCGCTGGTCGAAGAATTCACCCCGGGACTGAGTTCGACCGACATTGAGGGGCTCTTCAAGGCATACCAGCGACGCTTGCCGATGTTGATTCGCGAAGCCATTGCTGTGCAGGAAACCCATCCGGTCGTTGCGATCCAGGGACGCTTCGCGCCCGGCAAGCAGCGCGCTTTCATCACCGACGTGATGAAAGCTTTCGGCTTTCCATTTGATCGTGGTCGTCTCGATGAGAGCGACCATCCGTTCACCGAAGGCGTGCCCGGCGACGTGCGCGTCACGACCCGTCTGGATCTCGGCAATCCGTTCGGTGGTTTGTTAGCGTCGATACATGAGACAGGGCATGCCATGTACAGTTTTGGTCTGCCTACCGAATGGCGCGACCAGCCGGTGGGCCAGGACCGCGGCATGGCCATGGAGGAAAGTCAGGCGCTATTGATGGAAATGATCCTGTGCCGCAGCCGCGGATTTCTGCAATGGTTGCGGCCGCTACTGGAAAAGCATTTTGCAGTCAGTGGTGCGGAATGGGAGGTAGAGAATCTCTATCGGTTGCTGACACGCGTGCAGCGCGGCTCAATTCGTGTCGACGCGGACGAATTGACCTATACCGCGCATATCATGCTGCGCTATGATCTTGAGAAGCGTTTGTTAGCAGGCGATATTGCAGTGCGCGACTTGCCAGAAGCCTGGAACGACGCCGCTGAGAGACGTCTCGGCCTGCGCCCGGCCAGTGATGCCGAAGGCTGCCTGCAGGACATTCATTGGGCGGTCGGCGCATTTGGCTATTTCCCGTCCTATGCGGCCGGCGCCGCGATAGCGGCGCAATTGCATGACGCGATGCGCCGCGACTTGCCGGACATGGACGGGCATTTGGCCCGCGGCGAGTTCGCAACACTGTTCGACTGGCTGGGTACGAATCTGCATCGGCACGGTTCTCGCTACACTATGAACGATCTGCTGGTGCGAGTCACCGGCAAACCGCTGAGCGCGACCGCTGCACTGCGCTATCTAGAGCACAAATATCTGGGTGCAATCGCACCCAGCATCCAGGCAGCCTGAGGCGCGAGCGCGATGGCACGATCCCAACGAGGCGCTGCCTTACTTGGTATTTTTTCTGGGTGCGACGCTGACCTGCGTCGGCTCAATGTATTACCACTGGCAGCCTGACAACCCGCGGCTGGTCTGGGACCGGTTGCCGATGACGCTGGCTTTTGCCGGCCTTATTGCGGCAGTTCTTGGCGAACGTATAGGCCCGGTTTGGGGTCGGCGCTCGCTTTGGCCATTGCTGCTGCTGGTACTTTTTCCTGCCCGCCAGTACAGCCATAGCAACGCTTTGTTTTGGCCGATTTTTTGGTACGGCATGGCCAAGGTGGCTGAAACTTTCGACCTTGCCATTTGTCGGGCGACTGCTACCGCGGTCAGCGGGCATACCGTCAAACACGTGTTGGCGGCCATGGCGGTCTGGGCATTGCTGCGCATGCTTACGGCTTGGTCGCCCTAGTCGGTGGTCGGTGCGCGATTGACGCCAGCAGCCTAAAATCGCAAACCTCATGGATATGCTCATCAAGGAAGTGGCCGTGCCCTTTCCGGCACCGCATTTGCGGTCGCGGCCGTCCAACAATTTTCGCAAATTACAGGCGCAACTACGGAGCCAGGTCGGTAAGGCGATCGCAGATTACGGCATGATCGCCGACGGCGATCGGGTGATGGTCTGCCTCTCGGGCGGCAAAGATTCCTACACCATGCTGGATGTGTTGCTGTCCCTGCAGCGCAGTGCCCCGGTGAAATTCGAATTGATCGCCGTCAACCTCGACCAAAAGCAGCCGGACTTTCCGGCCGATGTACTGCCCCGGTATCTTGAATCGCTGGGCGTTCGTTGGCACGTGGTTGAGCAGGACACTTACAGCGTGGTCAAACGCGTGATCCCTGAGGGCGCAACGATGTGCGGCCTGTGTTCGCGGCTGCGGCGCGGTGCACTCTACAACTATGCCGCAGCTAACAACATTGACAAGATAGCCTTGGGTCATCACCGCGATGATATTGTCGCGACGCTATTCCTGAACATGTTTTACGGCGGCAAACTTAAATCGATGCCACCCAAGCTGCGCAGCGAAGATGGCCGCCACGTCGTCATCCGGCCGCTGGCCTATGTGCCGGAACGTGAAATCGAACGCTATGCGCGCGCGCGCCAATTTCCGATCATCCCCTGCAATCTTTGCGGGTCGCAGGATCATTTGCAGCGCGTCGCCGTCAAACAGATGCTCGCGGACTGGGAAAGTAAGCATCCTGGACGCGTCGAGACTATTTTTTCCGCCTTGCGCAATGTGGTGCCGAGTCATCTGGCCGACAACAGCCTGTTCGATTTCAAGACGCTGTGATGTTCACGCCCGCGAACTCCGCAATTGCCAGCGAAGAGCCACCACTGCCTAACACTTACTGGGTCCTGGCGGGTCAACTTCTGGCCGGCGAGTATCCGGGTGTGCCGCTGGATGCAGACACCGACGCGCGTATCGATCGTCTGCTGCAGGCTGGTGTAGATACCTTCATTGACCTGACATGGCCTGGTGAGCTTACGCCGTACCATGAGCACCTGCCGTTTTCGGCGGAATACGATCGCCGGCCAATACGCGATCACGGCACGCCGGAAAATTTTCAGCAGATGAACGAGATCGTCGATCTGATAGTCGATGCCGTGCGTCGTCGTCGGTGTGTCTATGTGCACTGTCGCGCGGGCATCGGTCGCACGGGAACAACGATTGCCTGCTTTCTGGCCGAGGGTGGCCTGGATGCCGGGGCTACTCTGGAGAAACTCAATCTCCTGTGGGAGCGCTGCGCACGATCCAGTGTCTACCATACCGTGCCTGAGACAGCTGAGCAGGTTGAATTCATCAGACAGTGGATCCGGTTTCGCTTCGGCAGCGTTGACAGTAGTTTGCCGCGTCCGGCCGTGCCGGTTGTCGCCCAGACGATCGAGATAGCGCCGCCAGCGCCGACTTTGGTTGCGAAGCTGCCATTACAACAGCGTTTTTCCGGCGCCTTGTTAGGGCTTGCCATTGGCGAGGCCGCGGCCGCGGCCACTCAGGGCTTGATCGCCGGCCAGTTCACGCCAGTCACGGGCATTGAAGGTGGTGGTCCAGACAAACTTCCGCGCGGCGCCTGGGGAGACGACACCGCCATGGCTCTGTGTTTGGCCGACAGTTTGTTGTCCACCGGCCAATTTGATCCTCGTGACCAGGTGGCTCGTTACCAGCGCTGGCAATCGCAGGGTTATCTGTCGGCGACTGGTCAGGCGTTCGGCATCACTGCGAATACCACCAAATCTCTGGGGGCCGCGCGTTGGCGGCGACAGATGTTTGCCGGTTCTCACGACCCACGGCAACTGGATCCCGAACCACTGGCACGCGTCGCACCTGTAGTGCTCTATTTTCACGCGGGTTCGGCGCGCGCCATCGAATATTCGGCGGAATCTGCACGCACGATCTGCCAGGCGCCACTGGTCATGTCCGCAATGCGTTGCGCGGCGCTGGTCATGCGGCGATTCCTCGAAGACCAGGATCGCTCTGGTCTGTTAGCTCTCGAGCGTGACGTCATTGTGATTCCGCCCGGAGCCGAATCGGCACGGCTGGAGCTGCTGGTCGAAGGACGGTTCCGCTCAATCCGCAACGAGGAATTGCGTCCCAACGGCGATATTCTCGACTGTCTGGAATGCGCCTTGTGGGTACTCTGGCGCGCACGTGACTATCGAGACGCCGTGCTGACTGCGGTCAATCTCGGTGGCCACAGCGACGTGACCGGCGCGCTGGTCGGCCAGTTAGCGGGCGCGCGCTTCGGCTTCGCGGGCATACCCGCAGATTGGCTTGCTGTTCTGGCGCGGCGCGAGAGCATCGCTGAATTCGCTGCGCGGCTTTTCGCAGCCTCCCAGGCTGGAGCGCCAGCGTGAGGGCTAGTCGTGCCGCGCCGCGGACCACACGCAGTCTCGCGCGACTCAGCGATGCCGAACTGCTGAAAATTCGGCTTTGCGATCTTCCTGTTAGCCTATCGCGTAGTCCAGTCAGTCGCGCGATCGCGCGGCTCGGCCGGGAACTGCGCGGGCGGGGTATCAATTTCAAGCCGCACGTTTGGCTTGCTGAAGAGTGGTTTTCGCCTGATGGCGTCCCGGGGTTTGCCGTGCCGTTCTATCTGACGCATCCGCGGCTGATGCGCATGGAGCGCGCGATGATGGGCCAGGTCGAAGGCGGTAACAGCAATTGGCTGATGCGTATTTTGCGTCACGAGGCCGGTCACGCCATTGACAACGCCTATCGCCTGCGTCGGCAACGCGAATGGCGCGAAGTGTTCGGTCCTGCCTCGTTGCCGTATCCGAACCGTTACCGGGCGCGTCCCGGCAGTCGTCGCTATGTGCATCACCTGGGCGATTGGTATGCGCAGGCGCATCCAACCGAGGACTTTGCCGAGACTTTCGGTGTCTGGCTGCAGCCGCACTCCGCGTGGCGCCGTCACTATGCCGACTGGCCGGCCATGCACAAGCTGACGTTGGTGCAACGTCTGATGGACAAGTTGGGTGATCAGCCTCCTGTGGTTACGCGTCGTGAGGTGGTCGAACCATTGACTACTAACAAACGGACGTTGGCCGATCACTATCGACGCCGTGCGTTGCAGCACATCCATCACCGGCGCGGTCGCATCGACGAACTGTTACATCGTGTGTTTTGCGTGCGACCGCGGCGTGCCGATGCCGCAACTGCCATGCATCTTTTGACCAGCGAGCGCAAGAAACTGGTGCGTCATGTAATGCGCGATTGTGGCGTCGATCGCTATACGGCTTGCCAGATTCTGCGCATGGTCGTCGACCGTGCGCGACCTGCGCGCCTCTATCAACGCGGCAGCCGTCGTGAAAATTTGCGCAATCTGCGCTGGATGCTCGCCTCCATCACGCATGATTTTCTGCGCACCCAGAGCCCTACGTTACCGTTATGAAAGCCCTCCGTGTCATGGTGGTTGCACATGCGAGTCTCGTGCCGCCAGAGGATCTCGCGAACGTCGCGTCGACGCACCTCGATGAAATGCGTACCGAGATCGATGTCATATCCACGCTGAAGTCACTAGGTCATGAGGTACGCGTGGTGGGCGTACTCGACAGTCTGGCTGAGCTGCGGAGTGTCATGACTGACTGGCGGCCCGACATTGCTTTCAATCTTCTGGAAGAATTCGATGGTGTAGTTACCTACGATCAGCATGTGGTCGCTTTCCTGGAACTGAGCCGTCAGCCTTACACCGGCTGCAACCCTCGCGGGCTGCTGTTATCGCGTGACAAACCGCTGAGCAAGCAACTGCTGTCCTATCACCGGATTCCAACGCCGCAGTTCACGGTTTTTCGCCGCGGAGCTCGACTGCATGTTCCACGCAAGTTGCGCTATCCGTTGTTTGTAAAGTCTGCCACCGAAGATGCGTCGCTGGGTATCTCACAGGCTTCTATCGTCGAAGATCTGGCGCGACTGCGCGAACGCGTGGGCTTTATCCACGAGCAAGTGGGATCAGATGCGCTGGTAGAAGAGTACATCGCTGGTCGCGAGGTTTACGTGGGTGTGCAGGGCAATGATCGTCTGACGCGATATCCACCTTGGGAACTTAGTTTCGGCAGCTTGCCTGAGGGACAGGCACCTATTGCAACTCGCAAGATCAAATGGGACAAGCGCTACCAGCAAAAGCACGGCATCGTGACACAGGCCGCCAACGATCTTGATCCGCAGGCGCTGACGCGGCTCGATCAGCTTGCGCGCCGCATCTACCGAGCGCTCGGCTTGTCAGGCTACGCCCGTATGGATTTTCGAGTACGGCCTGATGGCGGTATTTTCGTTCTCGAAGCTAACGCCAATCCCAATCTGGCACAGAGCGAGGATTTTGCGCAATCGGCATTGGCGGCAGGCACTGGCTATGACGCATTGCTGACGCGCATCCTGCAGCTCGGGCTGCGCTATCAGGCGGAGTGGCGCAATTACTACGGTTGAGCGAGTACCATTGCGTTAGCGACTAATTTCCTCGTACAACAGGCGTCGGGCGCGCGCACGGCCCGGCATTCCGACAAAAGACAGATCGATCCAGTCGACCGTCAGCGCCCAGATTCCTGCAACGACCACCAGAATGCCGAGCGTGAGGGCCAAGGCGTCGAGACTCGCCATGCCGTCGGCAGCTACTATGTTTCTTCCAGTGGTCGGCCAGAGCGACTGGCTTTTTTCCCAGTCCTCAACTTGTTGGTCCTCGGCAACCGGTGCCGCGAGGTCTTCGGAGGACTGGTTGGTGGACTGCGACGTCGAATCCAGCGCCTGACTCGCAATCGGTGCCGCAATCGTCATTGAGCACAGTGGCGTCAGTAAAAGCACTAACAGGCAAGTTTTCATGCCAGTAGGTTACTGATTCAGAGAGTCTTTTCTTGACCACACGACATAACGTCGCTATTTCAGGTGCTGGTCCAGCCATTCGAATACCGTTGCGTGCCAAAGCAGGCTGTTGGCAGGTTTCTGTATCCAATGTCCCTCATCCGGGAAATACAGGAACTGACTTTCAATTCCGCGGCGTTGCAGGGCGGTGAATGTCGCAAGCCCCTGCGAGTAAGGCACGCGATAGTCGCGTTCGCCATGAATGACCAACATGGGCGTCCGCCAGTCTTTGATCGTGGCTGATGGATTGAACGCCTCGTGATTTCTCGGCACCTCAAAATACGGTCCGCCATTCTCCCATTCGGTGAACCACAGTTCTTCAGTGGTGTAATACATCGAACGGGTATCGAAAATTCCCGCATGGTTGACGATGCACTTGAACCTGTCCGGCCAATTCCCGGCAATCCAGTTCTGCATGAAGCCACCGTAGGATGCGCCTAACGAACATGCGCGATCGCCGTCCAGCCAGTTGTAACGCGCGATTGCAGCTTCCAGGCCTTTCTGCAGATCGATGAGCGGCTTTCCGCCCCAGTCCTGACTGATGGAATCTGTGAACGCCTGGCCATAGCCCGGCGAGCCGTGGAAATCGATGAACACGACCGCGAAACCATGGCCCGCGAACACCTGCGGGTTCCAGCGAAAGCTCCATTGATTTTGGAAACTCGCCTGTGGCCCACCATGCACGATGAAGGCAATGGGATACTTGCGACCCGCGACGAATCCGGCCGGCTTCATGACATAACCGTAAACAGTCTCGTTGTTAGCTCCGGGAAAACTGAATTGTTCAAACTCTGCCATCCGCATACCTGCGGTCAGGTCGGCGTTAACGTCGCTCAGGCGTCGCACAGCCAGTTCACCCTGGCGCGAGCCCGGACCGGATAGCGCGTAAAGTTCATTGGGCCCGGCCAGGCTGGCGCGCGCAATCACGATGGTATCTGCCGCGGTTGTGAACGCACTGATTTGCCCATCGGCATGCAGACGCTGCACGACACCGGTGCGACTGTCGATGCGGAACAGGGCGTGTTGCCCGATGTCGTCGGCGATAGCCAGAAGATGTCGGCCGTCGTGGGTCCTACTCAGCGTGCTAACCGAGCGATCCCAGTCGCTGGCGAGTTTGCGGCGCAGCCCGCTGCGACCATCGATGATTTCGACATGAAAGCGATCGGCTTCAAAACCCGGTCTGTCCATGGCCAGATACGCGAGGTCGCCGTTAGCCAGAAAAACTGGCTGTGTGTCCCAGGCCGGATTTTGTGACGTGAGATTACGTGTCTCGCCACTGCCGTCCGCCGCCCGTTCGTAAAGATCAAAGTTGGTGGACCAGGCTTCTACGCGATCGGCCAGACGAATCGAAAAAACCAAGCGCTTGCTGTCGTTGCTGAAGCTGTACTCTTCGTCGCCGCCACTTGGGCGCGAGGGTAGATTGCCGGCGATACCGCCCGAAATATCTGTCGGCGCGTTGAGTTTGCCCTGCGTATCCAACGTCGCGGCGAACAATCGTCCGAGAGTGCCGTCTTCCCAATTGTCCCAATGGCGGACCAGTAACTGCTCATAGCGCCGACCCGTGGCCTTGGACTTGGCCTGTCCCGCCAGTTTGTCGCGGGTGCAAGCGAGATCGGAGCCGCAGGCGGGTAGCACGGCTAGCGTCAATGCAAGACGTTGACCATCCGGGGCCAGCTTGAAGGTCGTGATATCGAGCGGCAGATCGCTGACCTGCAAAGCTTCGCCGCCCGCGAGCGACAAGCGCCAGATTTGGCTGCTGCCGGAGCGATCCGACAGGAAATACAAGTCGCGGCCATTGGGATGCCAGCGCGGATTGCTATCGTTGGTTGGGTGCTGTGTCAGGCGGCGCGTCGCGTTTGCAGATGCTCGCCGATCTAACAACCAGAGATCCGTTCGGCCGCGGTTGGCATCGAAATCGGTTTCTCGCAGCACGTAGGCGACGTAGCGTCCGTCTGGCGATAGTTGCGGGTCTGACAGGCGACGCATCCCGACCAGCGTGTCAGGTGTGAAGTACTTCTCTGCGGTTGGCGAGGCTGCCAAGGCTGCGCCAACAGGCGCAAACAGCGACAAAGACAGATATCCAATGGTTAATGAACGCATGGAGAACTCCGGAGAAATCAATACGCCTATTCTAACGATATACTGCCAGCCCGTTCCCGCAGGCATGACATGTTTCGCCATCTTCGACTGATCTGCTTCGACCTGGACAACACCTTCTGGCCAATCGAGCCGGTTATACAGGCTGCGGATCGGGCCGTGCAGGAGTGGCTGCACATGACCTATCCCGCACTCGCGGCTGCGACGTCGGCCGCGGCGCTGCGCGAAGCAAGGTTCGAGCTAGCGCGACAAAATCCAGAACAGGCCTATGACATGACCTGGTTGCGAATCGAGGCGCTGGCCCGCTGTGCCGACGCGCAGGGCTTGTCAATGGCGATCGGGCGCGAGGGCTTTGAGGTGTTCATCGAGGCGCGCCACCGCGTGGAGTTTTATGCGGACGTGCAGCCGGCACTGCAGTTGTTAGGTCGCAAGTATCGGATGGCAACGCTCAGCAACGGCAATGCCGACATGCGGCGCATTGGTCTTGCGCACCATTTCGAGTTCACACTCAATGCCGCGACCCTCGGCGCAGCCAAGCCGGACCCGCGAGTGTTTCAGAAAGTACTGGATCTCAGCCAACTCGCGCCTGCGGAAGTACTTTATGTGGGTGACGACCCCGACCATGACATCACAGGACCGAAAAAGCTCGGGCTGCGCACGGCCTGGATGCGGCGCGATCCATCACGGCAATTGCCAGTCGGTGTGCAGCCGCCAGACCTGGTGTTAGCCACTCTGGCAGATCTCGTCAGCGAGCTGCAGTCACCGCTCTGATTTCGAAAAGTTCGCCATTCGGTCCGCGCACGAGCAGCAATCTCTCGCCGTCAACCTCAGTCGGCCCCGCCTCGATAGGCGCGCCGGCGGCCTGCAAGCGCCTGATCAGTGCTGCAAGGTCGCGGCAATCGTGGTGGTACAAGCCGACGCCCAGATGGGATGGATGCATCTGCCCGGCAATTCGCTGGGTTGAAAGAGCGAAAAAATGCACCAGCAGGATCTTGCCGCTCGGCTCCTCCGGATCCTGGTACATGAGATAGTGAATGCGTGATCCCGCCGGAATCCCGACCAGCGTACAGGCCAGGTCACGGTATTCGGCGCCGACTTCAGCGTCCACCATGGCTGTCATGCCTAACACCGTGCCATAAAAGTGCCGGGTCGCCGCCAGATCGCCCGCGACCACCGATATCGTGGGCACCTCACTGTATTTTCCATGCGGCGTGCCGGCGCGCATGGATCTTGGGTTGTGGCGATGGCCAATCATCAGCAGCAGCGGCACACCGTCGGGGCCAAACAACACCAGCTCTTCACTTTCGGTATCGCCAATCAAATAGCGAATCGGTTGCGACCGCGCCTTGCAGCCCGCAGCAGTCATTTCCGACAGTGTGGTGGCGATAGGCGGGCGGACATAGAAGTCGATTGCCTTGGCTCCGATAGCGAGCGGGGAGTCAGGTCCGCCGAGTTGCGTGTCAAGGCGCACGACGGTGCGTGGAGTCGGGGTCCGCTGCAGCAACCGGAGTCGACCGATCGGATAGGACTGACAGCTCAGTTCCGCCCATTCGCCGCGCACAAAGTCGGCCATCCCATAAAATTTTAATCGAGCCGGCGACAGCGCCTCGCGTTTTTCCAGATGGAGGCCCATGACGCCCTGAAAGAGCGCGAGCGCCGCGTTAAGATCTGACACCCCAACAGTAATGGCGCGCATTGCGCCCACATCGGCAACCATGATCGAACTCTACACCCACGCGACACCGAATGGACACAAGGTCTCAATTCTCCTAGAGGAACTAGGCCTGCCCTATCGATTGCACCTGGTCGATATCCAGAAGAACGAACAAATGCGGGCTGAGTTTCTGGCCATTAATCCTAACAACAAGATACCGGCGATCGTCGACACGGATGGACCCGGCGGTACGCCATTGACGCTGTGGGAGTCCGGCGCCATTCTGATCTATCTCGCGGAAAAAACCGCAAGCGCGCTGCTGCCCGCCAGCGGCGTACGTCGCTACCACGTTTTGCAGTGGCTGATGTTTCAGATGGCGGGAGTCGGACCGATGTTCGGTCAGGCTGGGCATTTTACGATTTATGCGCACGAGAAAGTACCTTACGGCATCGAACGTTATAGCAACGAGGCCCGTCGCCTGTTAGGTGTGATGGACAAAGCGCTGAGCGCGCAGCGCTACATTGCCGGCGATGATTACAGTATTGCCGATATTGCAATCTATCCGTGGACGGTATCGGCGCTGCGGATTCCCACCATCGGAAATTTTGATCCCTGGCCCGCGGTTGCCGCATGGCGCGAAAAGATTGCGTCTCGGCCCGCAGTGCAACGCGGCCTCAACAATCCGCGGCGCGAAAATTGAGCAGAATGGCGAATCCTATTCAGGCAGCACGCGGCCGCGGGTTTCAACAACCCAGCGCAGGCTGAGCAGACCGGCCAGCAAAGGCACCAACGCCACCCACAGTAGCGTATCGATGATGACGCCACTATTGCCGCCGGCGCGCGCGGCAATGCCACCGACGACGAACGGACCGACGGCAGCCAAGATGCGGCCAATATTAAAGGCAAAGCCTGCGCCGAGGGCGCGTACGCGTGTCGCAAAAAGTTCAGGCAAATAGAAGACGTAGGTACTAAAAATGCCGTAAACAGGCAGCCCTACAAAAAACAAACCGACGACTGTTTGGCCTGGCGTCCACCGCGGGCCGAACACCAGCGCGATGATCGCCGCGGAAACGAAAAAGTAACAAGCGAACATCGGGCGCCGACCGAACCGGCTGGCCAACGGTATGGCAGCCAAACAACCTAACAGTCCGCCGAAATTGAAGGCATTTGAAGCGCGTGCTTTCCAGGCTTCTGTCATTGCCGCGCTAGCCGCGGTGTCAAGACCAGCACGACGTAATTCATCCTGTGCTAACAATCCGCCCAGCACCGGAATGAACGCGTTGATAGCCCACCACGTCAAGAGGCCGGCAACCGAAACGAGGATGGCCGCGCGCGTTGCCTGCCAGGTCACCGGTTTGAACAGATCGGCCAGCGACGTTCGCTGCAACGCCGTCGGTTGCTGTTGCCACCTTTCGCTCTCATGAATGAAATACCTGACAAAGACCGCCAGCAGCACCGGGAAAAGCCCGCATAAGAACACATAGCGCCAGGATTCTGTGGGCTGTCCGGCAAACCAGACGCCGGCAATCTGATAGTTGACGAGACTGGCGAGGAAAATTCCAATGGGCGAGGCCGTCTGCAGCAATGTGCCGGCCGCGATCCGGTGCTTTTCCGGCACCGTTTCGGCCACCAGTGCAGCGCCGACCGCCCATTCGCCACCGATTCCCAGACTGGTCAACGCACGAAATACGATCAACTGGCTGATGCTGGTTGCAAATGCGCACAGCGCTGTGCCGATGCCATAAATCAGCACTGTCGCCAACAGGGCGCGCTTGCGACCGAATCGATCCGCCAGCCAGCCAAAGAGTATGCCGCCTACAGCCCAGCCGATTAGCAGTAACGATGACATCAATCCGGTCCAGTAGACTGTCTGCTGTCGCGCCGCTGCACTGCCCGGCGTCAGACCTAACAATGTAGTCACCGCATTGGCCGCTACAAAATTGAAAAGCAGGGCATCGAACACGTCAAATCCCCAGCCCATCCACGCGGCAAAAATCACCAGCCACTGGTAGCGAGTGAGTTCCCGTAGCATCTCAGCGTGCCGTGTAACCGCCGTCGACCAACAGGCTGGTGCCCGTGATCAGGCTCGCAGCCGGGGATGCCAGGAAGCGGACCGCCGCGGCCACTTCCTCGCAATTCCCGAGCCGCCCCAGTGGAATATTGCTGAGGACCTGCGCGCGAAAATTCGGATCGGAAAAATAGGGTGCTGTGAGCGGTGTTTCTATGAAAGTGGGAGCCACGGCGTTGACACGCACGCCCTGCGGCGCCAGCTCGACGGCCATGGCCTTGGTCAGACCTTCAATCGCATGCTTGGTCATGCAATAGACCGTTCTGTTAGGTGCGCCGACATGCCCCATTTGCGAGGACATGTTGACGATAGCGCCGCTTTGCTGCGCCACCATGAGCCGTGCTGCATACTGCGCGCATAAAAACATGGACCTGACATTCAGCATCAGCAGTCGATCCAGAGTGTCTGGTGAAACCTCGAGAAATGGCTCGGGCTGATTGCCGCCCGCGTTGTTGACCAGCACGTCGCAGCGCGTGATGGAATCAAACAATCTGCCCAGCGCCTGATTGTCAGTGACATCGCAAGCGATGGCCCTGGCGCTGCGGCCCATTGCGCGAACTTCCGTGGCGACCGATTCGATCTCAGACAGGCTGCGCGCGACCAGCACGATATCTGCGCCACCAGCCGCCAATGCAAGTGCGCAACTGCGGCCTATGCCGCGACCCGCGCCGGTGACTAGTGCCGTCTTGCCTGCAAATTCGTTGTCCATGTCGTCAGCCAGTGTAGCGAACTTCAGCGCCTTCATCCTGCAAGTGAACCTGGGCGCGCCAAAGTCCCAAGACGGTTTTGCCGTCGACAATTTCTCCGAGCGCGGCACGGCGCAGCGCGTCAGACAATGGTACCCAGTGAACCTCGAGCACCTCCGCCGCCTCAGGCGCTGGCGCAACGGTGGTCAGACCTCGAGCGAGAAATACGTGAACTATTTCCGTGAACACGCCGGGCGACGACACATATTGACCCAGCGACTGCCATCGCGCAGCCTGTTGACCCGCCTCCTCGATGAGTTCCCGGGCCGCAGTGCTTGCTGGTGGCTCGCTGGGCTCCAACTTGCCCGCGGGAAGTTCCCACAGGTAACCGCCAGCGGCATGGCGATACTGGCGCAGCAGGCACACTCGCTGCTGTGAGTCGATGGCGACCACTGCTGCACCCCCCGGGTGATGCACGATCTCCAGCTCGGCCACATAGCCGTTAGGCAGACGCACGGTCTCGACCGTAACGCGGATGACCTTGCCTGAAAAAATTTCCTGTTTTGACTGCAGCATCGGGACTCCATTGACGACACGTAATCAGCATGCAATCGTCGCATGATGAGACCTCAACTGGTGATCGTAAGTGGCTTACCCGGCGTCGGAAAGAGTCGGGTTGCTGCGCGCCTTTCCAGCCATTATCGCCTGCCACTGGTCGCCAAGGACACAATCAAGGAGACGCTGTTCGATACTTTGGGCACGGGCGAACCGCGCTGGTCGCGGCTGTTGTCGAATGCCAGCTTCGCCGCCATGTTTGCAGTCGCCAGCCAGGTACTGACCGCCGGCGGCAGTGTCATGCTCGAAGGCAATTTTCGCCCTGGCGAGCATGAGAATGCCGTTCGAGAGTTGTTAGCTACGCGTGCCCGCCGTGTCATCCAGGTGCTATGCCGCCTACCGGAGGAGCAACGTCGACAGCGACTCGAACAGCGTGCCATGCGTGAGGAACGACATCCCGGGCATCTCGACTTGCTGTTGCTGCGTCGCGATGCCGAACGCAACTTGAGTGCGGATCAGTTTCTGAATCTACCCAGTAGCTGTCTGCTGCACAATACGGAAGGCGATGCGGAACTCGCCTGGGAGCGGCTCAGGCAGGACATGGACTTGTTGCTTGCGAACTCGGAGTCGACATGAACTATCGTTTGTTAGGTAATTCCGGTCTCAAGGTGTCCGATATTTGTCTGGGAACAATGACCTTTGGTGCCGTTGACACGATTGGCGAGGACGCGGCAGTTTCAGCGCAAGTCTATGCGCGCTACCGCGAACGCGGCGGCAATTTCATCGATACAGCCAACATTTACGCTCAGGGTCGGAGCGAAGAAATCCTGGCGCCGCTGATTGCAGGAGAGCGCGGACAGATCGTGCTGGCCAGCAAATATTCGATCAGCACTGATCCGACGGATATCAATGCGGGCGGGAATTCCCGCAAAAACCTGCGCCAGTCCCTGGAAGCAAGCCTGCGACGATTGCGGACAGACTACTTGGATCTTTATTGGGTGCATGCCTGGGATCTCTACACACCCCTCGATGAACTGATGCGTGCGCTGGACGACGCGGTGCGCGACGGCAAGATACTTTACGTCGGATTTTCAAACGTACCTGCCTGGATCGTTGCGCGTGCGCAGACCGTGGCCGAATTGCGCGGTTGGACGCGGTTCGTCGCCCTGCAATTGCATTACAGCCTGGTCGAGCGAACCGCGGAACGCGAGCTAGTGCCGTGCGCTGCATCACTTGGGCTGGCGCTGACCGCCTGGAGTCCGCTGGCTGGCGGACTCCTAACCGGGAAGTATCGCGCTGAGGCCGTCGACCAGACCGTCGGACGACTGACGACAGGAGGTTGGGGCAGATCGTTTCTGACGCCGCGGAACTTTTTGATCGTGTCGGCACTGCGGAAAGTTGCCGCGCGACTCGGCCACACGCCTGCGCAAGTGGCAATCCGCTGGTTGATGCAACGACCGGCCGGCGTGATCCCTATTGTCGGTGCGCGCAACATGCTACAGCTCGACGAATTGTTAGCTGCCGGCGAATGCGATATTGACGCAACTGGGCTCGATGAACTGGAAGTCGCGAGCAAAATCGAGCCGGGTTATCCGTCGGCATTGTTGCAAAGTGCAATGCGCAACATGATTCACGGCGTCAACCTAGACAAGCTACGCCTACCTTGACAGCGCGTGGTATTCCTCATTCGGCATCATGTCGATGGCGGTTGCCATGCGATTGGTCATGTTGAAGAAAGACGCGACCGCCGCGATGTCCCAGGCGGCATGATCATTGAATCCCGCGCGCCTGAGGGCGGCGCGGTCGGCGGCGCTAATCTCGGCGCTCGACACCGTCATCTTGTGGGCGAAATCAAGCATGGCGCGCTGCTTGCGGGTCAGTTTCGCCGCTCGGTAGTTCATCACTAGCAGTTCGCCTAACGCGGGATCGCCTGACATTTCGCGAACTGCCTGTCCATGCGCCGTAAGACAGTAGTAGCAGCGGTTAGTGGCGGAAACCACCACCGCAATCATTTCGCGCTCCAGTTTGCTGAGTTGCGAGTCAGCTAACATCAGATCGTTGTACATGCCCATGAAAGCACGCAGCTTCGGCTCCGAAAAACTGTAGGCGGCCAGTACATTCGGCAGAAATCCAATTTTTTCGTCGCAGACGGCGAAGTACTTTTGCAGGTCGGGTGCCAGTTCGCGGCGCCTCGGTATGCGTAGTTTCAGGGCGGTGAGGTGCTTTGGCTGTGAGGGAAAGCGTGTGCGCATGGGGCTGGGACTCCGGGGCTGTGGGCGACGCGGTTCGCATCATCCGGGAACGCCGGCCTGGCTGGCAATCATTCTGTGATGCCCGCCACATTGCGCCCATGGAGAGAACCGTCTTCATTACGTAAACTGCATGGATGGCGGCCGTTCTCCAACCCAAAGCCGATACCTTGAACACCACGCAGCGTCGTGCGGTCACCTATGGCGAGGTGCTGCCGGAAGGCAAGGGCGTCGACGCGGGCCCGTTGCTGATTATTGCCGGTGCCGGCACCGGCAAGACCAACACACTCGCGCATCGTGTGGCGCATCTTGCGATGAATGGTGTCGACCCAGCGCGCATGTTGTTGCTGACTTTCAGTCGCCGCGCCGCCCAGGAAATGCGTCTGCGGGCCCGCGACGTCATCAAGGCAATCAACAACGACGTGTTAGGTGGTCCAGCGCAGCAGCTGGCGCAGCGCTTGACCTGGGCAGGCACGTTTCATGCGATGGGCAACCGCGTGCTGCGCCACTACGCCAAACAGGTGAATCTCGAGTCGTCGTTTACCGTGATCGATCGCGGCGACGCGGCCGATCTGCTCGATACTCTGCGTACCGAACTGGGGTTGGCGCAGAAAACAAAACGCTTTCCCCGCAAGGAAACCTGTCTTGCGATCTACTCACACCGCATCAATACGCAGAAAAAACTGTCTGATACCTTGAGCGAGCAGTTTCCGTGGTGTGCAGAATGGGAGCAGGATCTGATCCGCCTGTTCCGTAGCTACGTCGAGCACAAGCAGAAGCTGGCATTACTCGACTATGACGATCTGCTGCTCTATTGGTATTTCATGATGCAGGATGCTCGTCTCGCCAAGCACCTGAGCCAGAATTTCGATCATGTGCTGGTGGATGAGTTCCAGGACACCAACTTTTTGCAGGCACAGATTTTGTACGGGCTTAAGCCGGACGGTCATGGTTTGACCGTCGTCGGCGACGATGCCCAGGCAATTTACAGTTTTCGTGGCGGCCTGATCGATAACATTCTGGCCTTTCCCGAGCGCTTTACGCCCAAAGCCGAGGTGGTCGCGCTGGCGCAGAATTATCGCTCCACGCAGGGCGTCCTCAACACCGCAAACGCGCTGATGGCCGATGCGCCACGGCAGTTCCGCAAGCATCTGATTTCCGGTCGCGGCGATGGCCAGATACCACGATTCGTGACCACCGACGATTTGACCGCACAGGCGGAATTCATTTGCAATGAAGTTCTGCGCCGCCGGGAACAGCAGACACCGTTGCGGTCTCAGGCCGTGCTATTTCGCAACGCAAATCACAGCGATCTCCTTGAGATTGAACTGACCAAGCGCAAGATTCCCTTCGTCAAATATGGCGGCCTCAAATTCCTTGAAACGGCGCACATCAAGGACCTGTTAGCAATCCTGCGCTGGGCGGACAACGCACGTAATGACATTGCCGCCTTCCGTGTCCTGCAGTTGTTGCCGGGGTTCGGGCCGGTCACCGCTCGCAAAGCGCTTGAGGAATTTGTAGCCGCGAATCGCGACTTCAAGTCGCTCAAGGATTTCAAGCCACCGGCAGAAGCCAAAGTGCCGTGGAGCAAGTTTGCCGAACTTATGTTGACGTTGAACGAGCCCGCTCGCCCATGGGCAGGTCAGATGCGTTTGGTTCGCGAATGGTACAAGCCGAATTTCGAACGACTTTACGAGCACCATCACACCCGTGTCGGCGATCTGGAACAGCTTGAGCTGTTGTCGGCGCAGTATCCAACGCGCGAACGATTTGTCAGTGAACTCACCCTGGATCCGCCGCAGGCAACCTCTGATCTTGCTGGGCAGGCAATGCAGGATGAAGACTATCTGGTGCTGTCGACCGTGCACTCTGCCAAAGGCATGGAGTGGAAAACCGTCTACATCTTGAATCTGGTGGACGGCAGTTTCCCGTCTGAATTTGGCACAGGCAGCGAAGCCCTGATCGATGAGGAACGACGCGTTCTTTATGTCGCGATGACCCGCGCCCGCGATCAGTTGTATCTAATGGCGCCGCTGCGGTTTCCAGTCACGAGCAAGGCGCCGCAAAGCGATGCCCACGTTTACGGAGGCCGCAGCCGTTTTGCGACCGAGAAGCTGTTGAAAACTGTTGAACCAATGACATTCCACGGCAGCCAGAGCGAAGACCGCGATCTAGAGGCCTTGTCGGGAGAAGGTCTCGATATCGCAGGCAAACTGAGTCAACTCTGGTAGGGCTGCTATTTCTGAGTGGTGACTTTCGCGACTTCTCGATCTAACAGTTTGCGTTTGCGATCAATTCCCCAGCGGTAGCCGGCCGGTTCTCCGCTGCTACGAATCACGCGATGACAAGGGATCAACACTGCGATGCGATTGCCGGCGCAGGCGCTAGCCACGGCGCGCGCTGCACGCGGTTGCCTAATCCTGTCCGCCAGCGTCCGGTATGACAGCGTTTGCCCCGGCGCAATTTTTCGCAGCGCCTGCCAGACCCGAACCTGAAACGCTGTGCCGCGCAAATCCACCGGGATTTGCGTCAGCGTGCGGCCGTTATCGATAGCCACCAGCAATTCCGACATCCAGGCTTTGAGCGGTTGCGCAGTAGCCGCGGCTACTTCAGCGTCGGCCAGAATAGCCCGTGGGAAATCGCGCGCTAACAAACTGCGCAACAAAGCCGGGCTCGCGCCAAACTGAGCGAAGCAAATGCCTTTGGTGGTCGCGGCGATCAGCAGCCAACCCAGCGAACTGCGATGGGTCAAATATTGAATGCGTTCGCCCGGCGCACCGTGCCGGAACTGCGCGGGCGTCATGCCGAGACTGCGCTGCGCCGCGCGATATGCGTGGCTTAGCGATGTGAAGCCCGCATCCAACAAGGCTCGGCCGATTTCGCCTTTGCTGCGCAGTAAGCCGCGTAGTTTCCCCAAACGCTGTGCTTCCTGGAACTGGCGCGGCGATACGCCCAGCGCCGCCTTAAACCGGCGTTGCAGGTGCGCGGGCGACCAGTACACCCGTTTCGCCAATGCATCCAGGCTTAGTGCTGCATGCGGTTCCGCTAACAAAATTCGCGCGGCGGACAGGACGCGCGGCTCCATAACATCGAGTGTCTGTAGCGGCCTGCAGCGTTTGCAGGCACGGAACCCGGCGGTTTCAGCCGCACCAGCGTTCGCAAAAAATCGCAGATTTTCTGGCCGGGGAGTGCGCGACCGGCAGGCTGGACGGCAATAAATGCCGGTGGTAATCACGCCGTAAATGAACCGGCCAGACATCGCAGGATCGCGTTCTGTGACAGCGGTCCGCATGGCTTTTTCTGTTAGCTTCATGTGCGGATCTTAGGCCTGGAGCATTGCCGGCACATCGTAATTCCTGCTCAGTAATTGGGGAAAACGACGCACATCCGAAAGGCAGCGCCTTGCGGCAAGCTTTGCGCATCAGGCGCTCTGCCCGCTACCGGTTAACCGGGATGGTGATCAGAAAAACAACCCCGCGCCGGGCGGGGCTGCCAAATACCTGACTGGTTGTTCCGCGCCAGGTTCAGCGACGTGGCGGCCCACCTGGCCGCGGGCCACGTGGACGCTCTTGTGCCTCATTGACACGCAACGGACGGCCGTTCATCTGGTAACCATTGAGACCCTGAATGGCAGCTTGCCCCTCGGGCCCAGGCATCTCAACGAAACAGAAGCCGCGGGGCTTGCCGGTTTCACGATCATTGATGAGTTTCACCGAGTCCACTTTGCCATGGCGCTCAAACAGCACCTTGATATCGGCCTCGGTCGCGGAAAAGGGCAGGTTGCCCACATAGATCGTCGTCATCCAAACACTCTCAAAAAATACGATCAGCGGCGCCGCCAAGCCAAAGCTAACAACGCATGATCGCTTACTTTGCAGATCGCGGACCGATCGCGCCTGGCGCTCACAGTACGCACCCGTTCATGCCTGGGCAATACCCGGACATGAACGGGCCGGATGCTACTCCCCTCTTAAAGCTCCGGCAAACTCGGCCAGTTTTGTGCTGCAAAGCAGCAAATCCGATAAGACCGGCTTCTGTTAGCGCGCGGCGGGAGTGGGTGCCGGTACCTTTTTCTTGAAATAGGTCCAGCTGGTTTCGTTAGGCCGGGTGTCGTCAGCTGGCGGTGCGCGAGTGTATTCCGGGTAATTGGCCGCGATCTCATTCTTGATAACATCTGGAAGCTGGCTATAGCTGTCGAGTTTTCGACCGGCGGCGTGAATATAAAAGAGGCCGGCACGATCACCCATTTCCATCCACGGCAGCCAGGACGACATCCGCACCCAGCCGACTTTCACTGCCGCGTTAGGTTTTTTTGGGTCAGTGAGATCGTCCATCGTGCCGAAGAAGTTGAACATCTCGGTTGCGTGATAGGTGCCGCCAATGTATTTCTGGTAATCGCCACCCAGTGGATTGTTATAGAACAACGGCACTGTCAGCGTATTCCACCAGGTGTTGCCTTGAATGGTGCCTGTGAACTTGGCGAAAGGATTTGGATTGCCATCAGCGTCGCGCGGGAATTGCCAGCGTTGGTTCACCGGGTCGTTAGCCACATGAAGCACATCGACCGTTGCGCCGGACCAGGGGTTGGTCCACTTGCGCAGCGGTAGTCCGGTCTTGTGATCGACATAGAGTAGAACTTCGCGTGACAAGAGGCGCCAACCCGTGCCTTTCTTGCCCTCAGTCTTGGTGGCGCAAGTACGGATGTTCATACCTTCGACATTGAACAATTTGCGATCGGCTTCGCCGGGCACACGTGCGAAAGCTTCGCCATGAAACCAGTAGACCGAGGGTTCGCCGTCGATCAGCGAGCACTGCACTTTGCGCGCCGCCTGCGTGGCGCCTTCCGGTGTGCCAAGATCAATGCTCTGCGTTTTGACCGCGGCAGCGGGAGCGGCAGCCAATGCCATCGCGACGGTGGTGATAGCTAACAAATACTTCGGAACTAGTCGCATGGTGACATCCTTGGTTTGCGAGTGGCGCTATTTGATTTTGCCTGCTGCCCGCAGCTGCGCATAGGACTGCAGGTACTTGAAAACATCCGGGTGGATTTTTGACACCGGTGTACGGTCGCGGCTCAGCTCCGCCAACACACGATGTGTGAATGCAGCAAGGTCATCCTGCTGTCGAGCCGATTCTTCGTTCGTGCTCTGGTGATTCTCGACCGCGCCTTCCGGCAGCAGTTTGCGTTGCGTCAGCTCCGCCTCGAGCGTCTGCAGGCGCTCGCGCAGCATATACACCTCGGCGGTCAGCGCCATGATGGCACCCACGGTATTGTCCATCGGCAGCCCATTCAGGAAGTCGGGCTCGATGCCTATGACGGGTGCTGACAGCGGCGGATTGAATCCAGAGACTGTCACGTCCGCCTAACGCTCAAATACATAGAGGTACCAATGGTTGGCGGTGATCGGCGCCTTGCCTGCACGTACCACTGAACGATTAAGCTGGTCGAACACCTGGCTGTTGGTCCGTGAAAACCCGGCGTGCAGCGCCATATCTTCGATCGGTGATTCGAACCACGGTGTCGCATAGGTTTCATTGTTGGTGAACGCGTGCGAGCGCTGCAAGGCATTCTGGAAAGGATCCCCGGGCCGCAAATGGAACTCGTGACCGGCGAAGATGCCGCCGGGCTTCAGCACTCGCGCAGCTTCGCGCAGCAGTGCAGGCGTTTCTGAAGCCGGCAACTCGTGTAGCATGAAATTGAAAAAAACCAGATCAAAGTGGCCGTCAGGAAAATCCATGTGCGCCAGGTCTTGCTGGGAAAACAGGCACTTCATGCCGCGCTCGCGCGCCCGCTTATGCGCCAGCAACAGGCAGGGTGCCGACAAATCCACGCCATGACATTCTGATTCAGGGTGCAGTCGCTGCCACTCAATGAGCGCCGCGCCATGCCCTGTGCCCCAGTCGAGCACCCGTGGATAGACTCTTTGCGGTAGTGCTTCAAACAAAATTCTGTAGATGTTGTTAGGGTCGGTATGCGATGGCACTGTCGTACGGCGTCCGATTTCATAGCAAACGCCGTCGAGGATGTCGTGCGTCACACCCCCCGTGTGCTGATGAAAAGGGACGAAACGGAAATATTCGGGCTCGACCAGTTTGGGATTGAGGCGTAACTCATCCCGCGCAGAAGTTGTCGCGGACGACTGCAATCCGCGCGTCAGTCGATCGCGTTGCGCTGCAACAGTGGCGAATATCCCGAGCGACGGGCGGTGATACTTGAAGCGCTGCAGATTCCGGTAGAAGTAATTGTAAAGCTGGTATTCGAGCAGGGGCGCTAGCAGTGTTTCTGCCTCGCGCCAATCCTTAGGCGACTTGCCGCCGTTGTTGGCGATCGCGTTTTCATATCGATCATGCATCTGCCCTACCAAATGCTGTTCGCCGAAATTGCGCGCGGCGCGCAAAAAAGCATGATAGGCGCGAAAATCGCGGCTCTCGTGAACCGTCAATGGTTCGCTGACCGGCTGGCTCTGCAGGGCGGCGTTCATGGCCACCCAAGACTGCCACAAACAGGTGTCGCTGTGAGTTCGTTCGACTGCAGTTGTTCAAGGGATGGTGCGCAACAGGCCATTGCCGCGGCCGGCGGCGCCAGATGCTTGCAGCACCTGCGGCCGCCAGTCACAGTAGCGCTTATCGCAACGGCGAAATAGCAGAGGGACTTGCATTGGGCGACATCGTGGCACCGAACGGCAGTCCATTGGCTGCCGCCGTCATCAGCAGCCGCTCACTCGAGGCGAGCCTGAGTTTTTATGTTGACTGCATCGGCTTTGACGCTGGCCCTGTAGAAGTCTGGCGAGGCGCCGCATTTGAGCGTTGGTGGGCGCTGCCAGCCGGCAGTTCGGCGCGCGCATGCCTTCTGACGGCTAACAAAATGATGGTTGGCCGCGTGCTATTGCTGGAATTTTCAGGCGCGCAACGCGGCTTGATTCAAGCAGTGCCGAATTCCCAAGCCTTCGGTCTGCTCAATCTCAATTTCTACACGGCCGATTCGCGTGCGGCAGTCGCGCGCCTGCGCTCGCTCGGGTTTCAGTTCTGGACCGAGCCTACGCAGCACAGCTTGAATGCCGGAGTAGGCAACCCCATCGAAGTGATATTCGACGGTCCAGACGGTGTGGCCATGAATCTCGTCGAACTGACCAGTGTTGATCCGAATACGCGCATAGGGCAGATGCGTGCCTACGTGGAAAAAACCGGCTATACGCGCCAGGGCTTCACACCCGTGGTTACGACTTCGCATGTGGCGCGCTCGGTGGAGCGCAGTTGCGAGTTTTACAGTCAGATCTGTGGGATGGGGCGGCTGTTCGAGGACTTGATGACGGCCGAGCATGTCAATGCGTTTCTGCGACTGCCAGCGGGCGGGCGTACCAAAATTGTCTTCATGCAGGGCAATCACATGTTCGGCAAGGTCGCGATTTCTGAGCCGTTGAATTATCAGGAGCGTTGCGTCGATCTGCAGCCCATGGCGCGCGCCCCTAACATTGGCTATCTCGCACAGATCTTCGAGGTTCGCGATTTGACCAGGGCGCTCGACGCGGCAGAACGATTGGGCGTGCAACGGGTTGTTTCCCGCATAAAGTCGGATGTGCCTGGCTTCGGCAATTGCGACCAGGCCATGCTGCGAAACCCCGGCAGCGGCGCGCTCATCTGGCTGATCGAACAAAGCTCCTGACTAGGGCGCTCGCTCTTTGGCAATGCGCTATTCCAAGTACGAGTAGCCGTTCAACTCGCCTTCATAGAACCGCTTGATGGCCTGGCTTTCTGTGACAGTCATGCGCCCTTCGCGGATGGCGCGCTCGCAATCGCGGGCTAACGCAGGATAAAGTTCCTCGACATCGTATTCCATATACTCAAGCACTTTGTTAGCTGTGTCGCCGAGCACCACTTCTTCGATCCACCAGCCGCCGCTTTCTTCCAGACGGATATGCACGACATGCGTGTCACCGAACAGGTTATGCAGGTCGCCCAGCGTCTCCTGGTAGGCGCCCACCAGAAATGCGGCCAGATAGTATTCATCGCCCTCGCGAAAATCATGCACTTCCAGCGTGCGTTTGATTTCACGATGACTGACAAAGCGATCGATCTTGCCGTCGGAGTCGCAGGTGATGTCGGCTAACACGGCGCGTCGTGTCGGACACTCAGTCAGACGGTGAATGGGCATGATCGGGAACAGCTGATCGATGGCCCAGCTGTCTGGCAGCGACTGGAACACTGACATGTTGCAAAACACAATGTCCGACAACACCGCTTCGAGTCCGTCGAGTTCTTCCGGGCACTCATCCATTTTGCGGCAGAGATCGCGAATGCGCGCGCAGATCACCCAATAGAGTCTTTCGGTCAGGCCGCGATGATCAAGCGACAATAATCCGAGCTTGAACATCTGCAGAGCTTGCTCGCGTGCCTGTTGTGCATCGTGATAACACTCAACCACGCGCCTTTCACTGATACTGCGCATGGCATCGAACAGGTCCTGCACCGGTTGCGGCAGTTCGCCACGCTTTTTGTAATCTTCCTCGGTGTCAGGTCCGACCTGAAACTTGTCGAGCTGCGAGTTGCCAAGCGCGTTGAAGATCAGCACGCTGTGATGCGCCGCGATGGCGCGTCCCGATTCGCTGACGATAATCGGCTCCGGGATGTTGCGGGTCTTGCAGACACGCGCGACGCGATAGACGACGTCGTTGGCATATTCCGCCAGCGTGTAGTTCATCGAGCTCGCGTAATTCGTGCCGCTGCCATCGTAATCAACACCGAGGCCGCCGCCGACATCGATGTATTCCAGGCCCGCACCCAGCTGTTTCAGCTCGGCGTAGATGTGTGCGAGTTCGTCGATGGCGTCTTTGACGCGGCGAATGTCCTGCAGCTGACTGCCGGCGTGGCAGTGCACCAGCTTCAGACAATCGAGCATGCCCACTTCGCGCAGTTTTTCCACCGCATCCATCATTTCGGTGACGAACAGGCCGAACTTCGATTTCTCGCCGACTGAATCGCGCCAACGTCCCGAGCCTTCGCTGGCAAGTTTGACCCGCACGCCAATGCGCGGCCGCACATTGTATTTCTGAGCGTGCTTGATGATGAGGCCAAGTTCGGAATAGTTCTCGACCACCGGAATGATCGTGCGACCCAGCTTGGTCGCCAGGATCACTGCTTCGATGTAGCTGTCGTCCTTGAAGCCATTGCAGACAATCAAGCGGTCCGGTGAATCCTCGGTCATCGCCATCACAGCTAACAACTCAGGCTTGCTGCCGACCTCCAGTCCGAAGTTATAGTCCTTACCGTACCTGAATACCTCTTCGACCACGAGGCGTTGCTGGTTGACTTTGATCGGAAACACGGCTGTGTACCGGTTCTTGTAGTCATTTTCAGCAATGGCTTGTGCGAATACGTCGTTTAGGTTCTTCAGGCGATGCGCCAGGATGCCGGAAAACCGCACCACCACGGGCGCCCAGAGGTCCCGGGCTTTGAGCCCCTGGACGACTTCGTGCAAATCGATTTCCCGACCGACGGTCTGGTCGGGGCGCACCACGACGTGGCCCGCATCATTGACCGAGAAATAGCCGCCGCCCCAGGCGTCGACATGGTAGAGCTCGCGCGAGTCGGCGACCGACCAGCTGCGTTCCGGTGGGGTGTTCATGGCGCGCGAGTATACGGCGCGGGCGTGGCACTGCAATGTGCTTACGATGGGATTTTGTCGCGGCACGCAGCCTTGGGGCTGAAACCGCGCTCACGGTCGCGCGCCCTAGCGGGTGCCCTCGTGAGGGCTGCTCGCTTGGACACATTCGACCACCTCGAGTCCACGACGTTGTCGACCGCGCTCGCTAAGCCCTCACTCGGCGCGCTCCAGTTCGCTCCGTTTCAGCCGCAAGGCCGCACGCGCTCCGCAAGTTCCTAACACGGTCCGGCATTGGCGCACGGATCGCGGGCCCGGGTGCCAGCTAGCGACGTTCGCCAGTTTGCGTGGCCGTGGTGAACGAGCTGGAGCGCGCCGAGCGAGGTCGTCGGCCGCGAGGTCGATGAGCTTGGATACTGGCGGTGAGCGAATCCTCCCGAGCGGCCAGACCGAACGAGGGAACACCGCAGGTGCGCGCGACCGCGAGCCTCAACGCGGCCACGCAAACTGGCGAGCATTGTCTACTCCGCCCCCGTGGCCACGGGCCGCGCCGGGTCGCGGATCCATTCGGACCATGAGCCAGCATAGAGCCGCACGCCCGCCAGGCCAGCATGCTCGAGCGCCAACAGGTTATGGCAGGCGCTGACGCCGGACCCACACATCATGATCGTACGCGACGGGTCTGTTAGCTTCTGAGCCCAACGTTCGCGCAGCATCGCAGGCGGCAGAAACCGGCCATCGGCGCCCAAATTGCCGGGAAACGGCATGCTGCGCGCGCCCGGGACATGGCCGGCGACCGGATCGATAGTCTCATTTTGGCCGGCATATCGGTCGGCGCCGCGGGCGTCGCACAGCGTTTGCTCGGCGAGTCCCGCAGCGACCAGTGGTTCGAGTTCTGCGGTGCTAACAACCCAGTGCTTACGCTGCCGCGGCACGAAAACGTGCGGCGTCAGCGCAACCACATCACGACTCATCGGTCTTGAGGTCACTTTCGTCCACTCTGCCAATCCGCCGTCCAGTACAGCGATTCGTTCGTGCCCCAGCCAGCGTAGCAGCCACCACAAGCGTGCGGCGTACATGCCGTTGCCCTGGTCATAGGTGACCACCTGAGTTTTGGCATTGATGCCCCAGCCGACGCAGCGGGCTGCGAGAGCGTCGGGCGCGGGCAGCGGATGGCGCCCGCTGGTCGCAGTGATCGGCGCAGACAAATCACGATCCAGATGCGCGTAGACCGCGCCCGGAATGTGGCCTTGCCAATATTGCGTGCCGCCCCATGCCGGTTTTCCAAGCTCAAATCGGCAGTCAAAAATACGCCAATCGGGCGTGCCGAGGTGTTTGGCGAGCGTCTCGCAGTCGATTAGCGTACGGTGCATATCGCCATTCTCTGCGAGCAGGCGCTGCCGTTACAATGGCTACGGGAGACTGAATGGCGATGCATTTTTGGTGGGGTAGCGGCAGCCCATATTCCTGGCGCGTCATGCTGGCGCTGGAACACAAGCGCCTGGCTTATGAAAGCCACCCACTGCAGTTTTCTAAGCAGGAACATCAGTCGCCGCAAATGCTGGCGATGAATCCGCGTGGGCGTTTGCCGGTGCTGAAGGACGGCGACTACGTAGTTTTTGAGTCGTTAGCGATTCTCTACTATCTTGATCTCAAATACCCTGAACACCCTTTGTTCGGGCGCACGCCGGAAGAAGCGGGCGTGATCATGCGGGTGATCAATGAATTTCAGGCCTATACCGAGGCTGATATGGGCCGCATTACGCAGGCGATATTTACGGGCAGCTTCAGACGCGAAAGCGATCGCGAGATCACTACCAATGCCATGCATGTGGCCGCTCGCGAGGCTCGCACGATTGAGCTGCGGTTATCGAAGTCCGATTGGATCGTCGGTGACGCCGTGTCGGCTGCCGACCTGGTGTTGTATCCCTGGATCAAATTGCTGTTGCGCGCGCTGGAACGGCCCGAAGCCCATGAGTTGTCTGCGCGTTTTCTGCCGATTGAAGCTAACTATCCCGCGCTAGGTCGTTGGTTGACCCGCGTCGAAGCCCTGCCTGGCTACGAACGCACCTATCCGCCGCACTGGCATTAGAAACTCAACGTCGCGCGAATCGCTCCATGGCGCTTGCTAAGGCATCGGCACTGATCATTTCATTGATTTGTACGACCCGCCCGCGCGCCGGATCGAATAAACATAAACCGCCGGAACATTTCGCGGCCATATAGTCAAAGGGCTCGTGACCGGAGGTCGACACCACGCCATTTGTTAGCTGGAGAAATATGTATCGACCCGCGAATTTGGCTTGCATCGCGGGTATTTGCACCGCGGCGTGCGCGGCCCATGGGCACCCCGGTAGCAACATGCTGAACAACAGCGGCTTGTCAGACGCGCGAGCCTCGTTGATTTGCGCAAATTGTGAGGGGTTTTGCAACGCGCGCTGCAAGCGTGGGCGCTGTTGCCATTGCGACCACCCATAGGCGCATGCCAACGCGACTAACAAAATAAGGAGTCGATTGTGCATGCCTATCTGGCCGCGGGCAAGGTCCTGCCGAGTCCTTGAATCATGAACGCCAGCAGGCCCCACAGCAGCGGCAAAGACCATAAATCGGCGAACCGATTGCGCCTGACTTGCGTAACTTTCGTTGGATGGTAAAGAATCGACATGACGTAACCAACTTGAATGACCCGTCGCTCGCTGCTGCGAACGCGGGGCAGAATCATTTCGGCGCGTACCGGCTGATTGGCCGAACTCTGAAACTCCACGGCGTAGCGGAATTTGCTGCGCTCCACCACGGTGGCCTCGGCGCGCTCGGCGCGGGAAACAAATACGGCGGTGTTCAGGAGCATGATAATGGCAATCAGACCTAACCCAGCGCTGGCGAAGTCGCAAAACTTCCGTCGGTTCAATGGCATTAGGTTAGTTGACATTGGCACCCGAGAGCATCCATGGCCGGCCCGGCAACGTCAAATCGCCTTCGTGTTGGAAGTCATCAGAAATGGTTGCGGTTTGCTGCCCGGCGCAAGTCGGAAAGAGATTGCAGGCCAATTGCCCGGCGCCGCCACAAAAATCGCCGTTGCCCTGGCCGCTGCTATCGCCGAGGCTCAGGTGAAAGGGCGCATAACGGTAGGCCCGAACCTTGGAAGCGCCATAGTCGGCGACTGCTGTCACATAACTGGAATCGATGTTGCGGACCACATCGACCAGGTCGAGCGGATCAACCATGCGGCCATCGCGCAAGGTTCGAACCACGTCGAGCGACATTGCCCGGTGATCGACACAAACGCCGCCGCGCCGTCCCGAGTTGATTGGGCACATGTTCTGCACTGAGCTCTGACTCATCGTGACGCGCGACAATCGTATGCCAACCCAGTCGATGCGCCGCTCCTCGCGCGACAGCACCGCGAAATTCACCTCTGGCCGGTCCGCACTCGGTTCGATGTCGATGCCATTGTCGAGCATGCGGTCAATCGCAACTGGGTTCTTGCCAATGGCCAGCGTCGCTATCGAGCGCGGCAGCTCGGCGCCGTCAGCGCGCGCACACTGATCGCCATCCGCATGGCCGGGTTCGTTGGAAATTCGCAACCGCCCGGCCAACCGCCCTGGATCGTACAAGTGCAGCATGCCATCGGCTGTGCCGATCAACACCACGGCCACGCGTGATGTGACGCAGTTGGGCATCGGTAAGCTCGGTAGAATTCGAATGGCGGCGGTTTGGACGACTGTTGGAATGTCAGGGAATTCGATCGGCTCGCCCACCAGGCGTGGCGCCAGATTGGGACTATTATCGAAGGTGGGCGGAAAATTATCTGCCAGCTCACGCAGACCGTTTGCATCCGCGCCGCGCCGTGTGGCGATAAATCCTGGCAGGTTGTCGAAATACAGTTTGTAGAGTCCGTTGAGCAAAGGCGCAAGGTCGAGGAACTGCACTCGACGCTCCGCTCGCGACATCACAACCAGATAGCCTGCGCGCGCAAACGCAAACGAATTGACACCGCCCGGTCGCCACGATTCCCACATGACAGGATTGCTCCAACGTACCCAACGCCGGTCGCCCGTGACGCCAATCACCGGTAGATTAAGCGGCGTGGCGAGGTGGTCCGGGACGTAGTCCGTCATCGCCGCGAGCTTGGTGGCTGCGCGCATGCTGTCGGGCAAGTCCACGAAGCCCATCAAGCGCATAGTCAGAAAGCGCCCCGTATTGCGCGTGCCCGGGTATGGTTCGGTGTAATCACCGGCCCAATAGTTGGCAGGATTGCATTGCGCGCTGTCACAGTTGCATTGCAGGTTGCCATTCACGCGAGTCCAACAGGCGTTTTCGTAACCCTTGATACCAGGGGTAGTTCGGGACGGCGCACCCGCCATGGCGATTACAGCGACCCGCGAACGCAGGCGTTCGGTGTTCCACGTTAGCACAAACGCAAACTCGTTCTCCGGACTGAGCGTCACCGCAATGGGTCGCTCGTTGGTCGGTAGGCGAATCCCCTGGACATACTCGTGTCCGCTGTCATCGACAGACAGTGACGTGTTAGTCGCGACGCCGCTGGCCGTTACCAGACCATCGCGAAACACCACGACCGCATCGCCGCTCCACCACGAGGCAGCGCGGGCAATGGCAACAGGTTGGCGCAATGAGTTGGTGTTCATCAGCGTGCGCAGCGGCCGATTGCGCAGTGTACATCCCACCAGATTGTCGTCCGGCAGCGCATGTAGCTGGGTCGAACACTCGCTGGGGCAATTGAGGCCGGGGCAGGTTTCAGTGGCTGTTAGCTGATGCTGCGGTGCCGAGAATCCCAGATAGCCGGCCCCTGCGCCGAAGGCTACGATGGTGCTGTGCGACAGGCCGAGTGCGTTGCCAGTCGGTCGATAAATCGCTTGCAGGTCCATCAGATAACTTTGATTGCGTGACGAGTTGTTGCGATTGTAAATGGGACCCGGGCCATCGATGCCACACATAAGCGCAGGCGGCGAGGTTGTTGGGCTGCTGCCAAAGCGCACTTTAATGGCCGCATCACTGTCCGGATTGTTAGCAATGGCTCGATACAAACTCGAATCGAGTTGGCAGTTCGGGAATAGATCGGCATCGAGCGTGCAGGTTGGCGGGGGCGCAGGCGTGGTTGCTGGCGCGGGACTCTGTGCCTGCGCGGGCGCTGACGCACCCTCTTTGCCAGAATCGCCACAACCGCCGACAAAAGCCAGGATCCACAGCATGGCCCATATTTTGGAAGACAATTTATTCATGACACAACTCGCGTATTTGATGAATTCGTCGAGAAAAAGAAAAATTTAACGACTGGCAAACTTCCGCTGGATGTCGGCGCTGTCCGCGAAACCAGACTCGACAATCAAGGGCGACGTCCAGGAAAGGTACTGACCTGAAAACTCAACCGCCAGCCAGGTCAAAGCTGCCGTAATCCCATCAATTTCCGCAGCCTCAGGCGTGTCACTGCGCATCAGCACAATGTGATAAGGCAGCCGTGTATTGGGCAGTACTGAAGTTGCAATGCGTTGAAAGCCGAATTTTCGGCCGGCGTACTCGTATTTGGTTCTGGCCTCCGCCGTTGCAAAACACATGCGGTGACTGATTGGTCGCGGTGTTAGCAATGAGTCGCCTGACTCCTGCAGTGCGTGACAGGTCTTTCTATTTCGAAAGTGCCGTACGAATTCCAGTGAAGGTTGCAGGAACGAAAAATAGGTTTTCCAGGTGGGTTCGACGGCCACGGTGTTCTCGCAGGGCCGCTCAGGCCATGCCGTTGTCACCGCCGCGATACGGGCTCTAGAGTCGCGCTGGTGTGCGACATAAAAATAGATATAGCAAGAATTATCGGTAGTACACCGCCCCACAAACCGGCCACGGTCGCCGGCAGTCAGCGCTTCGAGCAGTTGATTCTGCAGCCTAACAGGTGCGCCTGTATGCGCTGCTGCTTCGAGTCCGCCGGTTGCAGCGCGTTCGGAACCGATCTTCACTTGCATGACGAACGGATATCTGGCGAGCGGCGCGATCGCTGCGACGCCGAGATCGACCGAGAAACGTGCGGGCCGCTGGTTGACCGAGCCCGAGTAGTGCTGCCACTGTGCCAACGTAGCAGATGCGATATCGGTCATAGGCGCACCAGCGCAACTTTTTTCAGTACTGCCACTAACAGAATCATGGATTGCACATTTGCTGACGTGGCTTACCAACAACGGGCAGATAGCGCCGGCGTGCGAGCGCCCGATTCGTTCAAGGTGAAAACCCCGCAGGCGGTGTCTTGTGCTTGGGTACCCGCGGCCGTCGCGGTCGCCGTAAACGTCGTCACCGCAGCAGCGATGCTGATTGCGTAGGTCCCGCGCGGTGACGTGTTCGAAGCGCCCAATTGCACGCCCAGCCCGGCGGGCGGCGCGGCCGCGACTTCGATCAGAGAGCCGGCAAAGCGCCCGTTCTGCAGAAAAAACTTTTCCTGCGCCACTGCGATTTGCTGCAGCGTCGCGACGGCATCACTGCGGTTCGATCGCAACATATATTGGCGATAGCTGCCTAGAGCGATCGAGCCGAGTATGCCGACAATAGTCACGACAATGACCAGCTCAATCAGCGTGACGCCACGCTGCCGTTGCGTATTGATAGCCATTAGTTACTTCCACCTTCGCGCCAAAAGGTCTTGATGAACAAGTTAGCGGGCGGGCACTGCAGCACCGCGCGACCCACCATGCAGACTGGTGGCAGACGGTCAGCGCCGCCGCCTTGTTCGTCATCAGGGGCACCATCGCCGTTAGTATCGTGGCTCGGGAAAATTACGCGCGCTTCGGCGGCGATGCCGGCGTCCGCGAGATCGACAAAGCGGTCATCGGGGTCGACGCTGTGGTCATCGTTGCGGTCGATGGTTGGGCTGCCATCCAGAACACTGACAACGTAGTTCCGATTGGAGCCGGTTGCCGGAGCATCGCAGTCAGCAACACTCTGGCTTGGCGTGTAAGTGTTGAACATCACCGATCCACCGAGCGTCACGGCGGAAGACAGGACCTTTTCACCGTGCCAGGCGTCGTCGTCTCGCAAACGCAATTTCCAGCCCGCCGCGCCAGCTGACAGGGTGGGGCTTGTTGAGTTCGTGATGTCGATCAACGACGCCGTCGAGTCCAACACAATCGCGCGGGCATTGTGTTGCTCCTGCGTCATCTTTGAGAACGGCACGTAGTCGCGAATCACATAGAACGAATCGTGAATCGACGTATTCAACGGATGACCGCGATAGCCGGAACCGATCGCGACTGCCATAAAGGGCGCAGCGCCCGGTATGGCAACGCGAGCGCTATCGGGCGAATTAAAGAAGCGCCGTGCATCTGCCGTGGTCGCCTGGCCGCCATTGCGGGCCCCAAGCGAGGCGAGGATGCCACCCGTCACCAGCTCGCCAGCAATTTTCCTATTCCAGATATCAAAACGCCATAACTGCGCCGCGAGATCGCCGATGTAGATTCGATCGGCGAAACCATCACCGTCGACGTCGATCACATCGGGGCTTGCCGGAAACGCATGGGTCATGCGAGCGCCAAACTGTTGAGTGACGTTTGATGCGCCGTTTGGCCCGCCAGACCACAATTTCGTGCCCTTCACCGCATCGACGATGAAGAGTCGATTGCCGACGTTATTGCTGGGGAGCCAATCACCGTTCACGCCGACGGCTTCGTCGGCCGGGTCGTACCCGCCACCGAATATCAGCGCCAGTTTCTGCGAGTTCTGGGTGGCTCCGTCTATATAGACTCGCGCTACAGCCGGTGTCGACCACGACTGGCCGATTCCCTGCAACTCGGCGTCGCCGATGCCCCACATGTATTTTGGCGCATTTTTGTTAGTGATGTCGAGCGCGTAATACTTGCTGCCACCACGGCCTTGGCTAACATACAAAATGACGCGATCATTCGCCGCCGGGTCGATTCTGCCATCGCCATTGACGTCGAACTTGACGATTTTGGTGTCGCCATCTAACGCGTAGTGTTTTTGGTCAACTGGTTGATCTCGGTATAGCTCGGTCAGGTTCTGCAACGACTCGCGCGGCAGGAACGCCCACAGTTCCACACCCGTGGTGGCATTAATGGCATGCAAATAGCCATCGTTTGTCGCTGCAAACACAACTGCATCGTCCAAGTCGCGCCGGTCGCTGTTGCCGCCGTAAATAACCACCGACGGCTGCGAATGCAGTGCGTCGCCTATGGCCTTGCGTGCAGCATTGCCACGGGTGACGTCAAGGCCGCGCGCCCAGTTGATGAGTTTAGTCCGCGCTGGGTCAGTTGCGTTACTGGTGGAGAGTAGTGCGTCCGTGATGGCCGCATTTGTTGTCGTGAAAGACTGCGCTGAAGTTGTTAGATCTACTGGCGCCAAATCGACGTTGCTACCGCCGGTCCAAGTAAAGACTCTGCGGGAATCAGGCGACGGCAAGTTGGCGGCGGCTCCGCCCAGTTCCACTTGGTTTCCATCCGCTCTGAGCGACCAATAACTGCGGGCGGTCGGTAGAAACTTTCCTGTTGCATTGTCGATCGCCGCGTTGCCGGCGCTATCGGTCAAAGTATTTCTGACTAGCCGATATTTCTTGACATTGCCGGGCCAGTGCCGACTTCCGGTTGGCTTGAAAACGGGGTAGTACACATTATCCAGCGATCTCGATCTATTAAAAGAATTGACCGCAATCGTCGGCGCGGCAAAAGTGGTCGCGTCGTCAACTATGTTTCCTAATATATTAGAGAAAACGCTATTGAGGCTATCGGGATCCGATGCCGTATAGGCATCTCCTCCGCCGCGCAGTCCGGCGTCCTTCAGATAATCAAAAGCCTCGTTCAATTGGCCTTGAAATTCATTGGTACTGACGAAGTCAGGACCGAATCCGATGAAATACGACTTGACTTTCTGTTCACCCGGCACGTCTGGGCGAAGGTCTTTGTTCGCCATGTATTGCGCCAGCGCGCCCAGGCACTTGCCATCATCTGACTCACTGCCGGTCGGTCCGCGGCATTGACCACCTACGTTGGTGAAATCGGGCAGGCCACGAATCGCTTCGTCCGCACTCGAATCACTCGACGGAATGCCGTCGGTCAGGTAGACAATGTAGTTCTTTTGACAGGACAGATCTGCAGGACTGTTGTACATGACTCCGTTGGCTGTCGCCGGGATGCGCGAATTGGCAACACTTGGTGGATCGGAGTTGACGCCGTAGCCGACCGCACCGCCGGACAAATAGCGATACGCTTCAAAGTATGTTTCTGACAGCGGCGTACTACCATTGGGCTCCAACTGAGCCACGGCATTTTTCAAGGATGCCCGTGCCGTCGCAATGGGTGCGACTGCGTGCCGCACCATCCCACCTTCGGCAGGGTGGTCGTAGCCCGGGTCAAACGCCATCAGGCCGATATTGACGGAGTTGACGGAGTCGAGAATGTTTTGTGCCGCGTCGTGCAAAACGTCGATGCGACGCGCATTTTCGACTATACGGTGTTGACGGTACCAAACAACATAGTTGCCGCTGAACAAGGTGTATTGCACCTTGGAGCCGTCTCGCCAATAGGACTCCGTCGGCTCGGTTGTCCATACGCCGTGGTTGCTGCCCGACAGAGGGCTAAAGAAAATCCTGGGATAGGTGGCGGCGCCAGTCAAATTGCCGTCCACGCCATCGTCTTCATTGCACTCGATGTCGGTACCCGAGCTAACGCCGAGATCTGGAACCCAGTTGAATACGGTGTCTTCGTCAGTCCTGATGCCACCCGCGAATGGTGAACGCCCCCAGCGAACCAGATTGTCAACAAAACGTCCGGATGATCCACGAGCGAGGTTGTCTCGCGCCCTAGAACACTTAATGTCGTTGGCGTTGACCCACGTACTTGCGCCGCATGTTGGTGGTGTGGTCTGAGTGCCAAGTGAGTAATACACGCGGCCCGTTGTGGTACTGCAGGTGCCGCCGCCTACGTAATCCACCGTGGGGTCGTACACGTTAAAGCGAGTTTGCGCCGACATGCTGCCCGAGGTGTCGAATATGAACAAGATATTCGGATCGTCAGGCTGGCGGCCATAGAAAATCTCGCTGTCATCAGCGAGCGCGATATCAAACGCGATCACGGAGTAAAGCGCGGCAGCGATCATGACTGTCAAGTGTTTGCTCCGGGTCTTCATTTTGTTCGCTCCATTGCTTTGCTGATCGGGGCGCGATATCCAAAGATCAAAATACGTGTCACGACATTCGTCCCGGGCCTGGTTGCAAGCAGCACGTTGAACGGCTGTCGTTGTTGGAAGATGGTTTGCAGTTCCGCAAAAGTGATTTGCGTCTCGCTCACGAAGTAAGCGGATTCCTGAGAAATTCGAAAGCTCTTTGCGGGGCACGCGGCGCAACTTTGCGAAAGCACCGTGCCGAACGGTGTCGACGGGAGTTTAGTTAGGCGCGACGAGCTCTCGAAACCGTCCTCCAGCATCTCGAATGCCGACACAAATTGGGGTATCAATGGGCTAACTAACATGACCAGAATCAAACACAACTTAAAATATTTTATTTTCATTTCCATATTCCAGGGTTAGTTGAGCGTGCAAGGCGGCGGCGCGCCGCCAATGCAACCGATGGTGTTATCCGTCTGACTCGGCAGCGCGACGCCTTGCACATGAGTTGCGGTGGAATTTCTTTGCGAAATTCCGGTGCTGCGAATGTCAAAATAATAAGTGGTGAAGTCGCTGTTGCTGAACAGGAAATAGCCCTGCGACTGGCCGCGCGGCTGTACCTGGCTTGTGTAGGCGTTGTCGGAGTTGTTGCGAACAGCGCCCGCAAAGCCCTGGCCGGCTGCCGCATCCGGATCGAAAGCCGCTCTGCGCAGCGCTTGGGCGATGCCGGATTCAGCTGCGTTGAATGCGCTCTGGCGATACTGCTCATTGCCCGCCATGGCCATTTCGGTACCAGCGCTGCTCAAGCCAGCCACTGCCAATACCGTCAGCACCAGCAATAGCACCATGCAGATGATCAGCGTTACGCCACGATGTTTTCTGACAGCGTGCATGATCAATTTCCTGTCGTGTTGCGAAGTTGGATGGTGCGTGACATCAGTAGTCGCCGAAATCTTTGCTGCGACGCGGCCCCATTGCCGCCCGCGCTGTCAGGTTGAAATGCGCGGCCGGCAGCCGCGGCGTCTCTCAGGACGCCAGTCACGCCCGTCGCAACCAGGCGATCCGCATACGTGTAGGTCGCATTGTCGGAAAACGACGGTTCCGCCAGGTCCGACCGCACCAGTAGCCACACCCGTACCGCCACAATCTGGGCCCCGGCTAACGCCGGGTCGCCCGGATTGACGTACTTGGTTGCGACGGCGTTCGCATTGAAGGGATTGGCAGCAAAGTTGGGTTGGATGCCGAATTGCACCTGCAGGTCTTCGACGCCACTGACAATTTCCTGATCCTGAAACTGCACCACACCGCCAATCGAGGTGAGCGACTTGCGCCGCAAAGCGGGCGTACCCGCCGTCTGCGCCGAGTTCGCGTCGACGTAATAGATGTTGGCAACCAGATTGCCGAGCTGCGCCGCAGGCCATGCGGGGCAGGCAGCGCCGTTGCTGTTGATGCTGGCGCCGACCCGAGTTGAGCAGATTTGCAGAATTCCGGCCGTTGGCGCCGGACAGGTGCTGTCCGCCGGGTTGCCATCGTTGTTGGGATCTGAGCTGCAGACGGACGCGCGCCTGATCACCAGCGTGTCCGCGCTCGCGACCGCTGTGCTGGTCCAACCCGACAGGCCGTTGCAAGCGCCGGGTCGCGTGCCGAAGTTATTGTTATCGGCGGTGACTGGGGTATCGAGATCGACCGCGAAATTCTCGCCACAGACATTGGCAGGGTTGCCGAGCGCCGCGGGCGAGCGCGGCGCTGCGCCATTGGCCTTGTTTTCGATCTGCCAACCGCCTTTGACCAGCCCGAAATAATCGGTGGCGCGAATGTCCGGCTCGATGATGGTGATTGCATAGCGCGCCGTTTCCTGCAGGCGCGAAATGGCCTCGTTGTCGGTGCTGCGGGAGCGCGTGCGCTCATAGACGGTCGTTGCGCCTAACACGACCAGCAGGCTGATGGTGACGGCGATCATCAGCTCGACTAAAGAAAACCCTGACGAGGCGCGATTCATAATTGCATCGCCAGGCTGTAGAACAGGCGCGCGGTTGCCGTGGGCTCGGTCCAGGCCACTGTAATCAGATAGGTCGCGGGCAGCGGATTGGAGGCCACGGCGACTGTGGCAACGCCCCCGGGCAATTGCGCCGCGACCTGGGCTTGCCAGACGAGTAGATCGTTAGCCGCCAAGTCCACGGGACTGCAGTCGATATCACCGCGCCCGTAACAATTGTGGTCCGCCGCAGCCGCTTCGTAAGCAGCCCCCGCGTTGCGATTGGCGCGAATTCGATCGGCAAAGTCGGCTGCCAGGCTCACTGCCTGAGTGCGGTAGATGGCGCTGCTGCTGGCGCGCAGCACCGTGGCTAGAAGTCCGCCGAGGCCTAACATGCCGACCGAAAAAATCACCAGCGTGACCAGTACTTCGACCAGGGTGAAGCCTGCAACGGCGCGCTTGGCGGTACTCACGGGCAGACTCCGCGGATAGCGGCGAGGGTCGCATTGACGTTCGCCAGACTACGCGTGACGCTGGCGCGACCGGTTGCACTCAGGCGGACGGCGCGCGCATTGGTCCGGTCGTTCGTCAGGTTTACAATGCCATGGCGGTCACAAAACACGATATTGCGCACCGGCGCCGTGTTAGCACCGACGAACGGATAGGCAAAACCCGCCGAATTGAAGGTCATTCGACCATTGCTGTCCTGGCGTGCGATTACATCGTCATGGACTCGCTCATGCCTTGCGATTACGGCCTCGGCGGAATCGTGGGCGCCGTCGCCATTGTCGTCGACAAACACAAACCAGTCGATGAATTCGCCGCCGTTACAATCCAGCGCCGTGTCGGCCAGACCGTTGGTACTGTTCGATGCACAAACGGTCACGCCAGGCGTAACTCCGCCACCCGTGGCCAGTGGTAGTTGGCGTTTGATCGCCTCGGCGCGCGCCAGGTTGAACGAGCGCAGCATGGCATCTGCGCTTGCGTTAACGCGGCTGTTGCGCAGGAACTCGCTCATGTCAGGGGCCGCGAAGCTGATCAGGACGCCGACCAGACCAATGGCGACCATCAGCTCGACAAGCGTAAATCCGCGGCACTCATGGGCATTCGTTTTCATGGCGTTCAGTTCAACTGAAACGCAACTCACTTGAGCCGGGTCCGGACGAGCGGTCGCCCGGCTGGATTGAGTGGTTCAAAACACGACGGAGGTCAAATTTCACGATAGACCATAAGTCTGATGCGTGACGAGCAACACGCGACTGAACCCTGTTAGGACCCGTACAAAATCGCTGCTGACAGCGTTATGCCCAGCCGCGAAATCTGGTTAGCCTGAATTTGATTCAAACTGTGACACAGGTCCCCTGATGGTTGCCGGCCGCGAACGGCAGATACGTGAATTGGCAAGAGTTGCCAGCCTCTTGCTACCTGGAACCGGAAATCAGTTGCCGGCAACCGATAACGCGGTCACATTGTCGGATGCCTCACGCCGACCTCCGCAGGAAATTATTTGCCGGTGGCGTCGTGGCATTGCTCGCCGGTACGTTCGGTGTTGTCGGGCTTGTGGCGCCGGATCTGTTGGAATGGCCGGACCCAGTGCCGACGGCGGTGCGTATTGCACTGCTCCTGCTGGTCGCTTTACCGGTCTTGTGGACTGTTGCCCTAACACATCACGGGCTTGCTGCAAAGCTACTCGGTACCAGCAACCCGCTAATCATGTACCTCGACATTGAAAAAGTAGCGGACAACGATGGCACTTCCTATTACGCGAAACTCAGACATGCGCCCGCTGACGTCGCCTGCATTCGGGTGGCCGTGCATGCGCCACGCTGGATGGTCGAGCAGGTTCCGGCCGGTACCCAGGTCGCTGTATTCATGCATCCCAAGAGCGGAAGACCATTGGTAATACAGCGGGGCGCGTGGCGCCTCTGGTCCTTGCTCTGATCGGCTCGATCAGTCCGCGCGGCATGCCATCGTTTTGTCCAGGATGGCAATCAATTCATCAGCCGAAAAAGGCTTGCGCAGCACCGCATAACCGTTAGTGGGTTCGGACACAAATCCAGTCTGCAATACCACGGGAATCGAAGGGCGATTGGCGGCGATCCATTGCGCAAGACCCAGCCCATTAAGTCGGCCGGGCATGCGAACGTCCGTGAGGACCATCGCTGGCCGCAATTCGCCTTCCAGAAGCGCAAGCGCTTCATCGCCTGTCGCCGCCGCCGTGACCTGATAGCCCAGGGATTCGAGCGACATAGCCAGCATCTGACGCAGCGGCGCGTGGTCTTCTACTAACAATATCAACTTGCTCTTGAGTTCAGTCATGATCTAAGTCGAATCCTGCGCGTCCGGGAGATCCAGCGTCACTACGGTACCTTTTCCTACCTCGCTTTTGATGTCAAGCGTGCCGCCACTTTGTTGCATGAAGCCCTGCACGGCACTCAGCCCGAGACCGATACCGACACCCGTTTCCTTGGTAGTGAAAAAAACGTCCGTGCAGCGTTGCAATATCTCGGCTGTCATACCTTTGCCATTATCCGAAACCGTAATTCGAATAAAGCCACCCAGTCCAGATGCCGCACCGACGCGAATCCTAATGGTTCCTCTGGCCACCATCGAGTCGCAGGCATTCAGGATGAGATTGATCAGCGCGCTGGTGAGCTGCGCGGGGTCCACCCACATCGCCAAAGCGACATCCATGGCCTGCACATTGACGGCCGCACGATTGTTGGCCGCCCGGTCCAACAACAGGGTGTGATGTCGAAAATACTCGCGGCAATTGACGGCGCGGGGTTTCAATTGCATCTGTCGCCCGAACGACAGCAGTTGCCGCGTGATCTCGCTGCCCGCCTGCGCGGCCTGGCGGATCGACTCGGCGACGCGATTTTCCACCGTGTTCGGGTGCGGGCCGGCCTTGCGCACCAGAATATCGGCACCCTGGCGCACCACGGTCAGCAAATTGTTGAAGTCGTGGGCGACACCGGAACAAATGCGACTCAACTCCTCGGAGCGAGTCTCGACCACGAGACGCTCCGCCTCGGCACGACGCCGTTGCGATATCAACAGCACAAAAACCGCGATGGCTAACGAACCCAAAACCGCCAAGGCGATGATCAGGCGCGTTTCCGACGCCGCCTTGGCGTTGAGATCGAGCAACAGCATTTTCTCGCGCGCGAGCGCTGCGGTTTTCTCGGCTTCTCGTTTGAGGTCGGCTTTGACTTGCATTACCGCCACTTCTTGTGCCGCTTGTTGATCGTGGGTGATAACCAGACGTTGGGCATACACAGCGGCCGCGGCGTGCGCAGCGCGATGATTGCCTAACAAAGCCTCAGCCTCCGCTAGACCTTTGTAAACGCGAACCCCTGTTCGCGTGTTTAACACGGCGGCTTT
>JAYVJR010000032.1:0-71988 GCA_043769085.1 Gammaproteobacteria bacterium | reverse complement strand
GACGGTGGAGCTGATTGCGCCGATCGCGATGGAAGATGGTCTGCGCTTCGCCATCCGCGAGGGCGGCAAAACCGTCGGCGCCGGCGTCGTTTCGAAGATTTTGAAATAGGAGTTCAGCGAACTGTCAGGACGCCGGTCGGCGAGATTCGAATTTCGAATCAAGTCGCTCCCCGTTACTCGCTTGGTTGATTCGAAATTCGAATCTCGCCGACCGGCCTACTGTCAGAGTGTTGAGCAGCAATTTGCAAGGTTACAGAAAACGTTAAGCGCGAAGACTCTTGCGGCTGCTTTGAGTCTCCGTACGAAACAGTGAGAAATATATGGCTAATCAAAATATACGGATCCGCTTGAAGGCTTTCGATCACAGATTGATCGATACTTCGGCGAAAGAAATTGTTGAAACGGCGAAGCGCACCGGCGCCACTGTCAAAGGTCCGATTCCGCTGCCGACCAAGATGGAGAAATTCACCGTGCTGGTCAGTCCGCACGGCGACAAGGACGCGCGCGATCAGTTCGAGATCCGCACCCACAAGCGGCTGATGGATATTTTGAACCCGACGGACAAGACCGTGGATGCGCTGATGAAGCTGGAATTGCCGGCGGGTGTCGACGTTCAAATTAAACTCAATTAAAACAATAACTTATCGCTGAGTTCAGTGTCGCAGTTGGCGCCGACGCATAGTGCTTGCAAGGCCCATGCCGCTGGCATAAACTGCGCGCCCTTTCGCGCCATAGGCCTCTTTGGCGCAACCGCAAAACCACTGCTAAGTCTGAGGTTTGCGGTATCGAGCGAGGTTGGCGGCCTGGTTGTCGCCAAGACCACTCGAGATTCACGACGGGCAGGCGCTCGCGTGGTTCTCTTGTTGTCTTACAAGAGTTTAGATTTTTAGCTTGTTAGGAATCGAAATGGCTATTGGTCTGGTCGGCCGCAAATGCGGTATGACGCGGGTGTTTACCGATGCGGGCGAATCGATACCGGTCACGGTCATCGAAGTGCTGCCAAATCGCGTCACCCAGGTGAAATCGACGGAAAAAGACGGCTACCAGGCGATCCAGGTGACGTACGGCGCGAAGCGCCCGCAACTGTTGTCAAAGGCGGAGGCCGGACATTTTCGTAAGGCTGGCTCGGCTCCCGGCAAGGCTCTGGTCGAATTTCGCCTTGGCAAGGGCGATGCCGAGTTAGCGGTGGGCGCCGAGATCAAGGCGGATCATTTCAAAACCGGTCAGCTGGTCGATGTCACGGGTACCACCATCGGCAAAGGCTTCGCCGGCGTCATGAAGCGCCACAATTTCGCGGGCCATCATGCGACGCACGGTGTGTCGCTCGCACATCGCACGCCCGGTTCTATCGGTCAGCGCCAAACTCCAGGCCGCGTGTTTCAGGGCAAGCGCATGTCAGGTCACATGGGCGTCGTAACTCGCACCACCGAGAACCTGCGTGTGATTGAAGTTGATCTCGAGCGCAACGTGCTGCTGATCAGCGGTGCGGTGGCAGGTTCGCCGGGTGGCCAGGTTGTGGTGCGGCCGTCCGTCAAAGCGGCGCATCAGGCTAATCGAAAATACGTTGCGCCTAACAAGACGGCTGCGAAGCCGGGCGCCAAGCCTGGTGCCAAGCCTGCAGCTGCCCCAGCCGCTGCTAAAGCCAAGAAATAAGCGGAGCTGAGAACCCATGAAACTCAAATTCGCCGGCGGTGCCAACGAATTGCAGGTCTCGGACGCCGCGTTCGGCCGCGAGTTCAACGAAACGCTGGTGCATCAGGTCATCACCGCCTATCGCAATGCGGGCCGTGCCGGTACCAAAGCGCAGAAAACCCGCGCCGAAGTGCGTGGTGGCGGTCGCAAGCCGCACGCCCAGAAAGGCGGCGGACGTGCTCGCGCAGGTTCGATCCGTGGCCCGATCTGGGTTGGTGGTGGCCGCGCTTTCGCTGCCAAGCCGCGTGATTTCGCCCAGAAGGTCAATCGCAAGATGTATCGCGGCGCTGTTGCCTCGATGTTGTCGGAACTGGCTCGCACAGATCGCCTCGTGGTGACGGATACGCTGACTCTCGAAGCCGCGAAGACCCGCCAATTGGTCGACAGGCTCAAGGGCTGGTCGCTTTCCAGCGTGCTAATCGTGGTCGAAGCGATCGATGAGAAATTATTCCTGGCTGCCCGCAATCTGCCGCATGTCGAGATTTTGCCAGCCGCTGCGCTCAACCCGTTGGCGCTGGTCAGCTACGACAAGGTGCTGATGACTGTCGGCGCGGTGAAATTGATTGAGGAGCGTCTGCAGTGAGCGCCGAGAAGAAACTCAACGAGAAGTTGTTAGGCGTGCTGATCGGTCCACATATCACCGAAAAAACATCGCTAGCAATGCAGAACAGCAATTCCTACACGTTTAAGGTGCAGCGCAAAGCCAGCAAACCCGATGTCAAGGCGGCTGTCGAGGCGTTGTTCGGCGTGCAGGTTCAGTCGGTGCATCTGGTGAATACCAGCGGCAAGACTCGATATCGCAACGGCAAAACGCCGGGGCGTACATCCGACGGCAAAAAGGCCTATGTGCGTCTCGCGCAGGGCCAGACGATCGATTACGAAGCCAGGGCAAAGGCCTGAGCAAAGAATTGATACCCCAGGTCTGACAAATATGGCACTTATCAAATTTAAACCAACCTCTCCTGGTACGCGCTTTCAGGTGCGTATCAACAAGGCGCACTTGTGGAAAGGTGATCCGGTAGCTAGCCTGACGACCAATCAGTCAAAGAATAGCGGCCGCAACAGTTACGGTCGGATTACCGTTCGCCATAAGGGCGGCGGATCCCGACAGAAGTATCGCCTGATCGACTTCCGCCGTGACAAAGATGGCGTCAAGGGCGTGGTTGAGCGAATCGAGTACGATCCCAATCGCACCGGTCATATCGCTCTGATCAAGTACCTCGACGGTGATCGTCGCTACATCATTGCCCCCAAGGGCGTGAAAGAAGGCGATGAAGTGCGATCTGGCTCAGATTCGCCAATCAAGTCTGGTAACGCAATGCAGCTGCGTCATGTGCCCATCGGCTCAACGGTGCATAACGTCGAATTGAAGCCTGGTCGCGGCGGTCAGCTGGCGCGCAGTGCTGGTGGATCCGTGCAGTTCACGGCCCGCGAAGGCATTTACGCCTACATTCGTCTGAAGTCTGGTGAGACGCGCAAAGTGCATATCGATTGCCGCGCGACCATCGGCGAAGTCAGCAACGAAGAGCATAACTTGCGCCAGTACGGTAAGGCCGGCGCAAAACGCTGGCTCGGCATCCGTCCCACAGTGCGTGGTCTTGCGATGAACCCGGTCGATCACCCACACGGTGGTGGCGAAGGAAAGTCCGGTCAGGGCAATCCGCATCCTGTGTCGCCCTGGGGCTGGCATACCAAGGGCAAGAAGACCCGCAGCAACAAGCGCACGGATCACATGATCGTGCAGCGTCGCAAGAACAAGATTCGTTAATTCAGGTAGCGATAGTTAGGAGCAACCGGCAGTGCCACGTTCACTCAAAAAAGGACCTTTCGTTGATCTGCACCTCGCAAAGAAGGTGCAGGTGGCGCAGTCCAAAAGCGACCGTCGTCCGATCAAGACCTGGTCGCGTCGCTCGATGGTGATTCCTGACATGGTTGGTCTCACTATCGCCGTCCACAATGGCAGGCAACACATGCCGGTGCTCGTGACCGAGAACATGGTCGGTCACAAGCTTGGCGAATTTGCTCCGACACGCACCTTCAAGGGGCACTCGGGCGACAAAAAAGTAGCGGCGGCCTAACATGGAAGTCAGTGCAAAAATCAAGTACGCGCGCATTTCGCCGCAGAAATGCCGGTTGGTGGCCGACTTGGTTCGAGGCCAAACCGTGAATCTCGCCCTCAACACGCTGAAAATTCTGCCGAAAAAAGGCGCGAAGTTTGTGCACAAGGCACTGTATTCGGCGGTGATGAATGCCGAGAACAACAACGGCGCCGATATCGACGATCTCAAGGTGCAGACGATCTATGTCGACGCTGCGCCGGTATTGAAGCGTTCATCCTCGCGTGCCAAGGGCCGCGGTGCGCGCATCATCAAACGTAATTCGCACATCACGGTCGTCGTCAGCGACGGCCAAAAAGCGTAATGACAAGTCCTAACAAGAAGGCCTGAAGGTAAGAGCATGGGTCAAAAGGTCAATCCGGTCGTCATTCGTCTTGGTATCACCCGTGACTGGGTATCCAAGTGGTATGCGAACAAGAAGCATTTTGCGCGTCACGTGCACACCGACTTCCGCGTGCGCGAATTTCTCGGCAAGAAACTGACCGAGGCTTCGGTGTCGCGCATTACGATCGAACGTGCTGCTAACAAGGTCAATATCACCATCCATACCGCCCGTCCAGGCATCGTAATCGGCAAGAAGGGTGAAGATATCGACAAGCTGCGCGCCGAGACTTCGCGCATGCTGGCGATGAGCCCCAACGACGTGCGGCTGAATATCGCCGAGATTCGCAAACCTGAGCTTGATGCGAAGCTGGTTGCGGACGGTATCGCACAGCAGATCGAAAAGCGCGTGATGTTCCGTCGTGCGATCAAACGGGCCGTCATGAGTGTGATGCGCAGCGGCGCTTTGGGCGTCAAGGTGCGTGTTTCCGGCCGCCTCAACGGTTCGGAAATCGCGCGTACCGAGTGGTCGCGCGAAGGCCGCGTTCCGTTGCACACGTTCCGCGCCGACATCGACTATGGCTTTGCCGAGGCATCGACGACCTACGGGATCATTGGCGTCAAGGTGTGGGTGTTCAAGGGCGAAGTGTTCGATAAAGAAGAAATGAGCAAGACCGCGGAAGTTGATGCGGCGCCGAAGGGCGACGAGAAACCGGCCGCACCTGTTGCCGCCGCTCCCGTTGCCGATACTGCGGCGCCCGCCACGGCCTGATTAAGAGCTAACAGCCATGATGCAACCTAAGCGAACTAAGTTTCGCAAACAATTCAAGGGACGAAATGCCGGTTTTGCGACCTCGGGCAACTTCGTGGCCTTCGGCGAATTCGGCCTTAAGGCGCAGGAACGCGCCCGCATGACTGCTCGAGAGATCGAGGCGGCGCGCCGGGCAATTTCACGTTCCATCAAGCGCGGCGGCGAGCTCTTTATTCGTCTGTTCCCGGATGTGCCGATCAGCAAGAAGCCGCTCGAAGTTCGCATGGGCTCTGGCAAGGGCAACGTCGAATACTGGATCGCCAAAGTGAAGCCGGGCAAGGTTTTGTTTGAGCTTGACGGAGTCGAAGAGGCTGCGGCCCGCGAAGCTTTCCGCCTGGGTGCGGCCAAGCTCTCGGTCAAGACCACATTTGTGAAGCGGATGGTGCGCTAACCATGAACGCAAAAGATTTACGTGCCAAATCGGCCGCCGACCTCCACGACGAGTTGCTGAAGCTTCGCAAAGAGCAATTTTCGATTCGTATGCAGGCGGCTACTGGCCAGACGGTCAAGCCCAGCGAATATGGCCGCGTACGCAAGAGCATTGCGCGTTTGAAGACGGTTATGGGTGAGAAGAAAGTATGAACAACGCAGCCCAGAAAGCCGACGCCGAAAAAGGCGACGCCAAGTCCGCTAACACGTTGTCCGGTCGTGTCGTCAGCAATGCGATGAACAAAACCATTGCGGTCGAGATCGAGCGTCTGGTCAAGCACCCGCAGTACGGCAAGTTCATCCGCCGCACGACCAAGTTGCTGGCACATGATGAAAAAAACGAGTCGCGTACTGGCGACCTGGTAACGATTGCAGAATGCCGTCCGTTGTCGCGACGCAAGCACTGGAAGCTCGTTTCGGTTGATACCAAAGCCGCCCAGTAAAGGATTAGGTAGTCATGATTCAACTACAAACATTGCTACATGCCGCCGACAACAGCGGCGCACGCACTTTGATGTGTATCAAGGTGCTGGGCGGCACACGGCGCCGCTACGCACAGATCGGCGATGTCATCAAAGTCAGCATCAAAGATGCGATCCCGCGTGGCAAGGTCAAGAAGGGCGAAGTCTATGACGCGGTTGTCGTGCGCACCCGTCGCGGCGTGCGCCGCAATGACGGCTCGCTGATCAAGTTCGACGGCAATGCCGCGGTGTTGCTGACTAACAAGCTGGAGCCGATTGGCACGCGTATTTTCGGGCCGGTGACGCGCGAACTTCGTAATGCGCAGTTCATGAAGATCATCTCGCTAGCGCCTGAAGTACTTTAAGCAGTGCTTTGAAGAGACAAGTGTTATGAAAAAGATTCGTAAAGGCGACAACGTGATTGTGATGTCTGGCAAGCACAAGGGCAGCAAGGGAGCTGTTACTCAAGTGCTGCCGGGCAACATGGTGCTTGTCGAAGCCGTCAACCGGGTGAAACGCCACACGCGTGGCAATCCGCAGCGTCAGGATCGTCCGGGCGGCATCATCGAGAAGGAAATGCCCTTGCCGATTTCCAAGGTTGCGCTTTTCAACCCGGCGACCAAGAAGGGCGAACGCGTCGGCATCAAGGCTCTGACCGACGGCAAGCTTGTGCGTTTTTTCAAGTCGACCGGCGAAGTGGTTGACGCCTAACAGGGTTATAGAAGACATGGCCAGACTCAAGGAACATTACCGCAAGGAAATAATGCCCAAGCTCCAGAAAGAGCTCGGGCTGGCAAATCCTATGCAGATTCCGCGGCTCCTCAAGATCACTGTCAACATGGGTGTTGGCGAAGCGGTTGCGGACAAGAAAGTCATGGACGCCGCGGTGGCTGATCTGGCGAAGATCACCGGCCAGAAGCCGCTGTTGTGCAAGTCAACCAAGTCGATCGCGTCTTTCAAGTTGCGCGAGAACCAGGCGATTGGCTGCAAAGTCACAATGCGTGGCGATCGCATGTACGAATTTCTTGATCGTTTGATCAGCGTCGCGATCCCGCGCATTCGCGATTTCCGCGGCATCTCGGCGCGTTCGTTTGATGGTCAGGGCAATTTCAGTTTCGGCATCAAAGAACAGATTATTTTCCCCGAAATTCAGTACGACCAGATCGATCAATTGCGGGGCATGGACATCACATTCACCACCACAGCACGGGATGACAAAGCGGGTCGGGCATTGCTCGATGCGTTCAAATTTCCGTTCCGTCGTTAAGGGCAAAGGCGAGAGTAAGCAATGGCCAAGACAAACATGGTCGAGCGTGAGAAGCGCCGCGCAGAAGTCGTTCGCAAATATGCGACCAAGCGCGCGAAGCTCAAGGAAATGATTCGTAGCCCGAAGACGTCGCAGGACGATCGTGCTGCGGCGCAAGTCGCGCTGCAGAAGCAACCGCGCGATGCGAGCGCGTCGCGGGGCCGTCGCCGTTGCGCAATTACGGGCCGTTCACGCGGCGTTTACCGCAAATTTGGACTCTCGCGCGTGAAGATTCGCGAGACAGCCAGCCGTGGCGAGATCCCTGGTCTCGGCAAGTCGAGCTGGTGAGGAGCGCGCAACAATGAGCATGACTGATCCCATTGCCGATCTGCTGACCCGCATCCGAAACGCGCAGACCGCGCGCAAGGAGCAGGTTTCGCTTGGTTCTTCCAAGTTGAAGCAGGCGGTTGTCAAAGTACTGAAAGAAGAAGGTTACGTAGCCGATTACCGCATCGCGAGCGATGCCGGCAAACCGACTATGACCATCGATCTCAAGTATTACGAAGGCCGGCCGGTCATCGACCGTCTCGAGCGCATCAGTCGCCCTGGCCTGCGCATCTATCGCGGCAAGGACGAGATGCCAAAAGTGTTAGGTGGCATGGGCACGGTCATCGTGTCGACGCCGCGCGGTGTGATGACGGACAAGCAGGCTCGCGCCATCGGTCAGGGCGGCGAAGTGCTCTGCGTCGTGGCCTAGAACTAAGGACTAATACCGTGAGCCGTGTAGCCAAAAAGCCGGTCAATCTGCCCCAGGGCGTGACCGCTACCATTAATACCGATGCCGTCGCGCTCAAGGGTGCGAAGGGCACCATGACTGTGTCGCTCAGCCACGGCCTGACGGTCGTGCAGCAGGAAAAGACGCTGGTGGTGCAGTTTGACGGCACCAATCGCATGCAGGCGGGGGCTTTGCGCGCCCACCTCGCTAACACGGTGACAGGCGTCAGCACAGGGTACGAACGCAAGCTTGAATTGCAAGGCGTCGGCTATCGCGCCGCCGTTACTGGCAAGACGCTGAATCTGACTTTGGGTTTTTCGCACCCGGTGAACTTCCCAGCGCCAGACGGCATCACACTTGAAGCGCCCAGCCAAACGGAGATCCTGATCAAGGGTTCTGATCGGCAGAAAGTGGGCCAGGTCGCAGCCGAGATCCGCAGCATCCGTCCGCCCGAGCCCTACAAGGGTAAAGGCGTGCGTTATGCGGGCGAGAAGATCTCGCTTAAAGAAGGCAAGAAGAAATAGCCATGCAGATCACCAAGAAACAGCGGCGTCAGCGCCGCGCAGTGAAGACCCGGGCCAACATTCGCCGCCAGGGCGTGCCGCGGCTGACTGTGCACCGCACACCGCAACACATGTACGCCCAAGTGATCGACGATGCGGGCGGCAAGGTGTTGGTGGCTGCGTCAACCGTGCAGGAGTCTGTGGCCAAGGAATTGAAAGCCACCGGCAACGTCGAGGCCGCCAAAGCGGTTGGTCGAGCAATCGCCGAGCGCGCCAAGGCTGCCGGCATATCGAAAGTGGCTTTTGACCGGTCCGGTTTCATGTATCACGGCCGAGTGCAGGCGCTGGCAGATGCCGCGCGCGAAGCCGGTCTTGAGTTCTGAGATTTAGCGAGAACTAACAAATGGCAAGAATTGATAACAAGACGCAATCGCAAGACGAGTTCATGGAGAAACTCGTGGCGGTCAACCGCACTGCGAAGGTCGTCAAGGGCGGCAGGCAGTTCGGCTTCACCGCTTTGACAGTGGTGGGCGACGGCGCCGGCAAGGTTGGCTTTGGATTCGGCAAGGCGCGTGAAGTGCCGGTCGCTATCTCCAAAGCGATGTCGGCTGCGCGCAAGAGCATGATCAATGTCGCGCTGCGCAAGGACACTCTGTTTTACGCCGTTAACGGCACGCATGGCGCGACACGCGTATACATGCAGCCAGCCAGCGAAGGTACGGGCGTCATCGCCGGCGGTGGTATGCGCGCGGTGATGGAATGTGCCGGCATTCGCAATGTGCTGGCCAAGAGCTACGGTTCGCGCAACCCGATCAACGTCGTGCGCGCGACCATCAATGCGCTGTCGCAGTTGCGCTCGCCCGATGATATCGCGGCGAAGCGTGGCAAGACCGTTGACGAAATCACAGGCTAACAACCCAGGCTGGCAATCATGTCGACGACGACAAAACTGAAACTGACACTGGTACGCAGCCTGGCGGGGCAGCTGCAGGCTATTCGAGCCAGCGTGCGCGGCCTCGGGCTGCGTCGCATCCATCACAGCGTGGTGGTGGCGGGAACGCAGGAGAATCTCGGCATGATCAATGCCGCGACCCACATGCTGAAAGTTGAAAAGGTCTGATCATGGGCATTCGCATGCGACTCAACACTATGAAATCGGCGCCGGGCACCAAGCGTCCGCGTTTGCGTGTCGGCCGTGGTGCTTCGGCGGGTCAAGGCAAGACTTGCGGCCGTGGCGTCAAAGGTCAGCGCGCCCGCAAAGGTGGTTACCACAAGGTCGGTTTCGAAGGCGGCCAGATGCCGCTGCAGCGCCGCATGCCGAAGGTGGGATTTCGCTCCAAGATGCAGGTGTCGCGGGCTGAAGTTCGGCTGAGTGAGCTGGCAAAACTGCCAGACACTACCGTGGACCTCGCCGCATTGAAGGCCGCGAATGTCGTGTCCGCTGCTGCACAGCAGGCCAAGGTCGTTTTGTCGGGCAAGGCCGCACGCGCTTACGTACTGAAGGGCGTCAGCGCTACTAAGGGTGCGCGGGCCGCTATCGAAGCTGCTGGCGGCAGCATCTCTTAATCCGGGAAACAATGGCTAACAACGCTAACAATCCGGCAGCATTACTGGCAGACGCGGGGCGCTTCACCGAGATACGCACGCGCCTGGTCTTCCTGATCGGCGCGTTGATCGTCTATCGCATTGGCACCTTTATTCCAGTGCCTGGCATCAATCCGGACCAGGTGGCGAGTTTCTTCCGCGACAACCAGGGCACGATACTGGGCATCGCCAACCTGTTTTCAGGCGGCGCGCTCGAGCGTTTATCGATTTTCGCGATGGGCGTGATGCCCTACATCTCCGCATCAATCATCGTACAGATGCTCTCCATGGTGTATCCGCCCTGGGAGGAGTACCGCAAGGAAGGCGAATCCGGTCGTCGTAAGCTGACGCAGATCACACGCTACGGCACGCTCGGCCTGGCCATCGTGCAGTCGTTCAGCGCGGCGTTGGCGCTCGAGAACAATTCCTTCACCATCGTCACGGGTTGGAATTTCCTGTTCGTGGCGACTCTGACCATGACGACGGGCACCATGTTTCTGATGTGGCTTGGCGAGCAAATCACCGAACGCGGCATCGGCAACGGCATCTCCATGATCATTCTGGCCGGTATCGTTTCTGGATTGCCCGGAGCTCTTGGCAGCTCGCTTGAGCAAATTTCCAGTGGTCAGATGGGTCCGGGTTTTGCCTTGCTGCTGATCGCGATGGTGTTGGGTGTAACGGCGTTCTGCGTCTATGTGGAACGTGCGCAACGCAGAATCGCCGTGAATTTCGCGAAGCGCCAGGTAGGGCGGCGAATGATGGGCGGTCAAACCACTCACCTGCCATTCAAGCTCAACATGTCGGGTGTCATTCCGCCGATCTTCGCGTCGAGCCTGTTGCTGTTTCCGGCAACCATTGCAAGTTTCTTCGCCACCGGCAAAGAAGGCCCGGTGGCTGATTTCATGCAAAATTTGGCTAACGCAATGGGCTACGGCCAGCCTCTGCATCTGGTGCTGTATGCCGGGCTGATTTTGTTTTTCTGTTTCTTCTATACAGCACTGGTGTTCAACGCTCGCGAAACCGCCGACAACCTGAAGAAGCAGGGTGCTTTCGTACCTGGTATCCGTCCCGGTCAGCAAACCGGCGAGTACATCGACAAGGTGCTAACGCGACTGACTCTTTGGGGCGCGTTGTATGTCATGAGCGTCTGTCTGCTGCCTGAATTCATGTTTTCGCAGGGTGGCGTGCCGTTTCAATTTGGCGGCACGTCATTGATGATTGTTGTTGTCGTCGCCATGGATTTCATGGCGCAGTTACAGGCCCAAATGATGTCGCACCAGTACGGCAATCTGCTGGACAAAGCGAATCTGTTAGGTGGCAAGAAAGACCGCGATGATGGCAAGAGCAAGGATTAAGAGGAAGGCAAAATGAAGGTCCGTCCGTCTGTAAAAAAGATCTGCAAGGATTGCAAAATCGTGCGCCGCCGGCGCGTGATCTATGTGATTTGCAAAGACCAGCGCCATAAACAGCGCCAGGGCTAGTTAACAGGTATTTTCAGGAAGCTAACATGGCACGTATTGCTGGCATCAACATTCCGATGAACAAGCACATCTGGATCGGCCTGACGCATATTTATGGCGTTGGTCGCACTCGTGCGCGCGGCGTCTGCGCAGGTGCTGGCGTCGATCCACATACCAAGGTCAAGGATCTGACCGAAGTGGAAGTGAACGCGCTGCGCTCGCAGATTGCCAAAGGCATGGTCGAAGGCGACCTGCGACGCGAAGTGTCAATGAACATCAAGCGTCTGATGGATCTTGGCACTTACCGTGGTATGCGTCATCGCAAGGGTCTGCCGGTTCGCGGTCAGCGCACGCGCACCAATGCACGTACCCGCAAGGGCCCACGGCGCCAGGCGGTGAAGTTGAACGCACCCCCGGGCAAGGTCTAACGGTAAGGGAAATTTATGGCAGAGCAGAAAACACAGGCCTCGGGTGGCGCGGCCGCCGCTGGCGGCGCAAAGAAGCCCAAGAAAGCCCGCAAGAACGTGCTCGACGGCATCGCCCATGTGCATGCGTCGTTCAACAACACGATCATTACGATCACCGATCGCCAGGGCAACACCTTGTCCTGGGCAACCTCGGGCGGTTGCGGATTTCGTGGCTCACGCAAGAGCACGCCGTTTGCCGCACAGGTCGCCGCTGAAAAAGCCGGCGTTGCTGCGCAGGAACATGGTGTGAAGAATGTCGAAGTACGCGTCGGCGGCCCCGGCCCCGGTCGCGAGTCGGCAGTTCGCGCACTTAACGGTTGCGGTCTCAAGGTCACCAGCATTCTTGACGTCACGCCGATACCGCATAACGGCTGCCGTCCGCCCAAAAAGCGTCGCGTCTAATTCAACAAGGTAAGCAAGATGGCTCGATACATAGGTCCCAAGTGCAAGCTCGCGCGCCGCGAGGGCACCGATCTGTTTCTGAAAAGTGGTGTCAAGCCGCTTGAGAGCAAGTGCAAGCTGCAGGTGCCCCCGGGTGGCATCAAGGGCGAGCGCAAGCAGCGATTGTCGGACTACGGTCTGCAGCTGCGCGAGAAGCAGAAGTTGCGCCGCATGTATGGTGTGCTCGAGCGCCAGTTTTCAAATTACTACACCGAAGCGGCGCGCCGTTCTGGTTCGACTGGCGAGAACCTGTTGAAGCTGCTTGAGTGCCGCCTCGACAACGTGGTTTATCGCATGGGTTTTGCGTCGACGCGCGCCGAAGCGCGCCAGTTGGTCAGTCACAAGTCCATTGATGTCAACGGCGAAGTGGTCACGATCGCTTCGTACCAGTGCAAAGCGGGTGATGTGGTGCAGGTGCGGGAAAAAGCCCGCAAGCAGCTGCGCATCCAGAACGCGATACAAATCGCTTCGCAGGTGGGCCTGGCTGATTGGGTTGATGTGAACGACAAGGAAATGCGTGGCGTGCTCAGGCAGGTGCCCGCGCGTGACGACATCCTTCCGGACATCAACGAAAATCTGGTAGTCGAGTTGTATTCGAAATAATTAGTTTGCGTCGGTTTTGCAATGTCACCCGGGCTTTCGTCAGCTCGGGGCAAGTATAAAAGGGTAATGCCATGCAGGGATCTGTCACAGAATTTTTGAAGCCACGCGTCGTGAAAGTGACTCCGATCGGACCGCGCCAGGCGCGCGTCGTGATCGAGCCTTTCGAACGCGGCTTCGGACATACGCTCGGCAACGCGCTGCGGCGGGTGTTGTTGTCGTCCATGCCGGGCGCGGCGGTCACGGAAGTTGAAATCGAAGGCGTGCTGCACGAGTACACCTCTATTGAGGGAGTTCAGGAAGACGTTGTTGATGTTCTCCTTAACCTCAAGTTGTTAGCGCTGCGTGCTCACTCGCGCGATGTCGCCGAACTGCGCCTTTCGAAGAAAGGTCCGGGTCCGGTGACTGCTGGCGATATCCAGACCGACCATGACATCGAAGTCGTGAATCCCGAACTGGTGATCGCCAATCTGACCAAGGCAGGCGAATTGAATATGACGCTCAAGATTGAGCGCGGCCGCGGCTATCGTCCGGCCACTCTGCGCGCCAATTTTGACGAAACTGCGTCGCGCCCGATCGGCCGTCTGCAGCTCGACGCATCTTTCAGCCCGGTACGCCGCGTGACCTATACCGTCGAATCGGCGCGTGTCGAACAGCGCACCGACCTCGACAAGCTGGTCATCGACATCGAGACCAATGGCACGATCGACGCGGAAGAAGCCATCCGTCGGGCCGGCAGCATTCTCAAGGACCAATTGTCTGTATTCGTGGATTTGCAGGGCGAAGACGAAGCCAGTCCGAAGACCACCGAGATGCAGTTCGATCCGATCCTATTGCGCCCGGTCGACGAGCTGGAGCTCACGGTGCGCAGTGCGAACTGCCTCAAGGCGGAAAACATTCATTACATCGGCGATCTCGTACAGCGAACCGAAGTCGAATTGCTGCGTACGCCGAATCTTGGCAAGAAGTCGCTCACCGAGATCAAGGAAGTCCTGCAGAGCCATGGCCTGATGTTAGGCATGCGCCTTGACGGCTGGCCACCTGCGGGTTTGCGACATGACGAGCCCCGGGGCCTGATTTAACAGAGCCTGATTCAGTCGGGGTTTCAAGTAGAGGTTGTTAGATCATGCGACATAGACTTTCCGGGCGTCAGCTCTCACGCAAAGCACCGCATCGCCATGCCTTGATGCGGAACTTAAGCGTTGCCTTGCTGCGCCACGAGACCATTCAGACCACATTGCCCAAAGCCAAGGAATTGCGTCGTGTGGTCGAGCCGTTGATTACGCTCGCCCGCACTGACACTGAGTCCCGACGTCGGCTGGCGTTTGCGCGGCTGCGTGACAAAGAAGTGGTTGCCAAGCTCTTTGGCGATCTCGGGCGGCGTTTTGCCGGCCGCCCGGGTGGCTATACCCGCATCCTGCATATGGTGCCGCGCCCAGGCGATAACGCGCCGATGGCATTGATGCAGTTGGTGGATCGCTCCGCTCCCGCTGGCGTTGCGGCGTCCGCCGGACCTGCAATTGATATTGCTGCCGCCAAGACTGCCGGCATCAAGGTTAAGGGGGCGGACGATTTGGTAATCGTTGAGGGTATCGGCCCCAAGATCGCGGACTTGCTGAAAACGGCTGGCATCAGTGATTTCGCGGCTCTGGCGGCGGCCAAGCCGGACGCCATCAGAGACATCCTGAAGAAGGGTGGCGGTCGATTTGCGACAGCGGATCCGACCACGTGGCCGAATCAGGCTGCGCTTGCGCGTGATAACAAATGGGCTGATCTTAAGAAACTTCAGGACGAGCTCGACGGCGGCAAAGCCAAACCCTGATTTCTGTTAGCCCGGATCATCGGCCGGCGGGTATCCCGTCGGCCGTTTTTTTTGGGCAGCCAACCCGGTTGCGATATGCGGATTCGAGTAGTAAACGACCATTCGTTCGATCAGCGAATCGCGCAACCAGAAAAAATTACAGTTTTGCAAAACCTGAATGCCCTCTGCGGCATGGACGGATCCAGGTTTCGGCGCCAGCGTCACGACAAACGTAGCCGCACAACGATGCGCTGCAACATCCACGAAGTGCTCGAAGTTGCTAAAGCTTGCTCGATAATTGCCGTTCAGGTAGCGCCAGAATTCGGACAAATGCGAGTCGCCGGCTAACGGTTGGCCTCGCAATATGCGAACTGGATTGTCGCCATGTCGAATCTGAATTTCGGCGTCGTGAGTAAAGCAAGCCAACACGGCTCCCTGTTCATCACGACTAACGTTGCCGAAGTACCGTTCCTCGACCAATTGGACGTAGTCTAAATATTGCATTTTTGTGCTAGCCTCTGTCTATCCTGCATGCTCGCGGGATGTTTCCAATAACCAAATAAAGTCGGGGAGATATGGAATGAGCTTTGCATCCGAGTTCAAAGAATTTGCCATGAAAGGCAATGTGGTCGATCTGGCTGTCGGTGTCATTATCGGCGGCGCGTTCGGCAAAATCGTCTCGTCATTTGTCGGCGATATTGTCATGCCCTTACTTGGCAAGATTGTCGGTGGCGTTGATTTTTCCAAGCTTGGCGCAAGTCTTGGAATGGCCGCAGATGGCAAGACCGAAATCATGCTGAAATACGGCACCTTTCTGCAGACAATTTTCGACTTCCTGATCGTTGCGATTGCGATTTTCATGGCCATCAAGGCAATGAACAAACTCAAGAAGCCTGATCCGGCCGCACCACCGGCGCCGCCGCCGGCAACGGAAGTGTTGCTGGGCGAAATTCGCGATTTGCTGAAAAAATAAACTGCCGCGATATTGCTGACTGTTGTTCCGGGTGGTGGCCTCAGGCCGCCGCCCGGAACGCATTGCGAGTGAGGTTTTCGGGCGGACCTTCGGGCTGCACGGCCAGGTTGTCTTCAATTCGAATCCCGCCGAATGGCTTAAGTGATTCGACCCGCGCCCAATCGATTGATTTTCCGCGCCCATCGGCGCGTGCTTCAGCTAACAGCGCATCGATAAAATAAAGTCCAGGTTCCATCGTTACAACAAAACCTGGCTCCAGCTTGCGCGTGAGCCGCAAAAATGGATGCCCCTCTGGCCGCGCATTTTCTTGGCCATTGTTATCCGCCCATAGGCCGCCCGCATCATGAACCTGCAGGCCTAACAAATGGCCAATACCGTGTGGGTAGAAAATGCGTGTCAATCCGCGGGATTCCGCTTCTTCTGCGCTACAACGCAAAATCCCGGCTTCGACCAAAAGACTGCCGATGGCGCGATAGGACGCGAGGTGGATGTCGCGCCAGTCAGTACCAGAGCGCGTCTGTTCGCACAGTGCAAGTTGCAGTTTTTCCATAGCGGCAATCAGATTGGCAAAATCGCCGCCGCTAGCCGCGTAGGTGCGGGTAATGTCGCTGGCATAGCCCGCATATTCGGCGCCCGCATCGATCAGCAATGAGTGGCGAATTTTCGGCGGCTGGCGGTCGAGTACCTGATAGTGCAGCACTGCCGCTCCTGAATTGAGAGCGATGATCGGGTTGTAAGGTAATTCCTGTTCGCGCAAACCGCTCGCCCTTAGGAATGCCAGTTCAATTTCAAACTCGGACGCGCCGGCGGAAAACGCCGCGGCAGCAGCCAAATGTCCGCGTGCACCTAACACATTCGCCTGGCGCAGCGCGCCGAGCTCAAAACCGGTCTTGAGCGCGCGCGGGTATTCAAGTCGCGTGAGTAGATGTTCCGGATTGACTGCGCCGACGCCAAAGGTTGTTAGCTCAGAAAATGGCTCACCGACAAATGCTGCACGGCTGAGATTATCTGGCAACGCGGCGCGCGCGGCGCGGCGCTGGCTGACGATGCGAACATCGAAGCAATGCACCCAATCCGCGTCAGGCAGTTGCGCGGGTTGATGCCAATAATCATCATCGCGATGAAAAATTAGCTGCGGCTTGTGACCGGGTTTGAAATAGATGAAGGAATCCGGCGCATCTGTGAGGGGTGCCAAAGCCTTGAATGGCGCGCTGGCTTTGAAGCTGTAATGGCAGTCGTCACGAAAGACCGACTTGCGCGTTCCTGAGAAGAGCAGTAACGCGTCGTACCCGCTGTCTGTCAAGGCGCGTGTCGTTTGGGCTAAGACAACCGACAGGTGGTCAGAAAAGCTGTCTGGGCCGGTTTTTGGATAGGCGGATTGCATCTCAACCCCGATTACTCTGGCGTTCGGCCATTGTACCTGTCGCGCCCACGCATCGCTTTCGTCCACTTGTCGCTCAATACAGACAATATGCCCGCAGCATGTTTGCAACGGGAATGACAGTCCTTAGAATCCGGGCGCGATCCTACGATTGCCAGACAAACTAGCTAGGTTGTTTGATTGATATCAATCCATTAACTTTTCGGGGAACTGAAAAATGAAGACGAAACTTGCTCTTGCTGCCGCCATTGCGGCTCTCGCTTTGGTTGCTTGCAGCAAGCAGGAAGCTGCCGCGCCGGCTGCTGAAGCTGCTGCTGCCGCTTCGGACGCTGCCGCTGCCGCTTCGGATGCTGCTGCGACCGCGACCGACGCTGCCGCTGGCGCCATGAACGCTGCGGGTGACGCTGCCGCTGCCGCTGGTGATGCCGCTGTCGCTGCCGGTACGGCCGCTGGCGACGCTGCCGCTGCTGCCGGTGCTGCTGTGGGCGACGCTGCTGCCGCTGCCGGTACGGCCGCTGCTGACGCTGCTGCCAAGGCTGCGGAAGAGATGAAGAAGTAATATTTCCTGTAGGGGAATTTACCAGGCCCGGGCGCGATGGTAAGCCATTCGCCCGGGCTTTTTTATGAGCGCCATATGCGTGGGTCCTAGATCATGACCGTTGCGGTGCGTAATGCGCGCGGCCTCGCGACCGACCGCGCGTGGATCGAAAGCGTGTATCGTGAATTTCTCGATGACTTGTCGGTCACGCAGACCGGGTTGTTTCCAGCACTCGGTGAAGTGGGCCATAGCGCAGCGGATCACGTGCAACGCTGGTTCGCGGAACGACAAGTTCAAGTGCTAACGATTTTGCAAGTGGAGCGTCCAGCCGGTTTCGCCGTGGTTGCGCCAGGCGACAAACTGCAGGGTGCGCCGCCTGCTGATTTTCGGATGGCAGAATTTTTTGTTAGTCGTGCAGCTCGCAGGTTGGGTGTGGGAGCCGCAGCTGTAAATCTGATCTTCGATCGGTTCCCCGGCCGTTGGGAGATCCTCGAGCATCAGCGCAACAGTGCCGCTGTGGGCTTCTGGCGCAAAGTGGTTGCAAGCTATACGCATGGCAAGTACGAAGAACGCATTGTCAATGGCGATGTACGGCAGCGATTTTCGACTGGCTCATCGCGATCACCATCGGGAGTTGCATGAGTTATGCGTGACAGAATTCGATATTTGCAGATCCTTGAGGTCATAGTTGCGACTCTGTTTTGCGGTGGGCGCGTGTTGGCTTCGGATCGTCCGGTCGGACTTGATTTTGCCACTCGGTCCGAAGTGATTGCTGCTCACGGCATGGCGGCCACCAGTCAGCCTCTGGCGACTCAAGTGGCCATCGACATCCTCAAGAAAGGCGGCAGCGCGGTGGACGCCGCTATCGCTGCCAACGCCACGTTAGGATTGATGGAGCCGACCGGCAATGGCATTGGCGGCGACCTATTTGCGATCGTTTGGGATGCCAAGGCAGGCAAGTTGCAGGGCCTGAACGCCAGCGGTCGATCGCCGCAGAGTCTTTCGCTGCAGCAGCTGCGTGCAGAACTCGCCAAACAAGGCCTTACGCGAATTCCCGCCTATGGCCCTCTGCCGGTCACCGTTCCGGGCGCCGTCGATGGTTGGTTCCAGCTACATGGACGCTACGGTCGCCTGCCAATGACCGAAGTGCTCGCGCCTGCAATCCGCTATGCGCGCGAGGGCTTCCCATTGTCCGAGGTAATCGCCTATTACTGGGGGCGCAATGCGCGCGCGTTGGAGAAATTTCCGGGCTTTCGCGCAACCTACATGCCGGGCGGCAAGGTGCCCGGCAAGGGCGAGATTTTCAAAAACCTGTTGTTAGCAGATACCCTGACCAGGATCGGTAGGGGTGGCCGCGATGCCTTCTACAAAGGCGAGATTCCGGCGCAGATTGCCGGATATATCAAGGCGCAGGGCGGTTTCCTGAGCGCCGCCGATTTTGCGGCGCACCGCAGTGAATGGATTGCGCCCGTATCGGTGAACTACCGTGGCTATGATGTCTGGGAGTTGCCGCCCAATGGGCAGGGTATGGTTGCTTTGCAGATGCTCAATATTCTTGAGGGATTCGACCTCAAGGCAATGGGCTTTGGCAGCGCCGACTATCTGCACGTGTTAGCCGAAGCAAAAAAACTTGCGTTTGAAGATCGTGCGCGCTTTTATGCCGAACCTGCCGCGATGAACGTGACTGCGGCGCAGTTGTTGTCCAAAGGCTACGCGACACAACGTCGCAAGCTTATTGATTTGCAGCGCGCGGCAACCTCCGTACTACCTGGCGATCCGACCAGTCTGCGCGGCGACACAATTTACCTGACGGTCGCAGACCAGTACGGCAACATGGTGTCTCTGATCCAGAGCAATTATCGCGGTATGGGTTCGGGCATGACTCCAGGACTGGGATTCGTGTTGCAGGATCGCGGCGAGCAGTTCGACGTGACAGCTGGTCGCCCTAACAGTTATGCGCCGGGCAAGCGGCCGTTCCACACCATCATTCCCGCATTTATCACCAGGGACGGGAAGCCCTACGCCAGCTTCGGCGTCATGGGCGGAGCCATGCAGCCACAGGGGCATGTGCAAATCATCGTCAATCACATCGACTTTGGCATGAATCTGCAGGAGTCCGGCGATGCGCCACGACTGCGTCATGACGGCTCGAGCGATGCCGATGGTGTGCCAGCCGAGGCGGGTGGCGGCACAGTGGTGCTGGAACACGGCATGTCGCCGGCAGCCATTGCTGAACTTGAACGGCGCGGGCACAAAGTAAAAATAGCTAACGACGGTGACTTCGGCGGCTATCAGGCTATCGCACGGTCGCCAAATTCTGGCGCATGGATTGGGGCTTCGGAAAGCCGCAAGGACGGTCAGGCGGCCGGCTACTGACGCTTTGGTCGTACTAACAAGGGCGCCAGGAAAGGCGCTGTATAGGCCGTTGGGTGCCTGGCGAGATCCTCTGGGGTGCCAGCAAACACGAGTCGTCCGCCGCGGGCGCCGCCGTCGGGGCCCATTTCAATAATCCAGTCAGCCGTTTTGATGACGTCGAGGTTGTGCTCGATAATAAGAATGGTATTGCCCTGGTCGCGCAAACGATGCAGCACCGTCAGCAGTTGCGCAACGTCGTGAAAGTGTAGGCCGGTAGTCGGTTCATCCAACACATAGAGAGTGCGACCGGTGGCGCGCTTGGCAAGTTCGCGAGCCAGCTTGATACGTTGTGCTTCGCCGCCCGAGAGTGTCGTCGCGTTCTGGCCGAGCTTCATGTAAGACAGGCCAACATCCAGCAGCGTTTGCAATCGCGATTGCAAAGCGGGCACGGCGGCGAACAGCCGCAACGCATCTTCAACGGTTAGGTCCAGCGCATCGTGGATACTAAGTCCGCGCCATCGAATCTCCAGCGTCTCGCGGTTGTATCTCTTGCCTTTGCAGACATCGCAAGGCACATACACGTCGGGCAGAAAATGCAGTTCGACCTTGATAACCCCGTCGCCCTGGCAGGCCTCGCAGCGCCCGCCTTTGACATTGAAGCTGAATCGTCCGGCGTCATAACCGCGGGCGCGTGCTTCAGGGACGGCGGTGAATAATTCGCGCAGCGGGCCAAAGAGTGCTGTGTATGTGGCCGGATTTGATCTTGGCGTTCGGCCGATTGGGCTCTGGTCGATGTCGATTACGCGATCGATGTGTTGCAGGCCGGTGATTTCGACCGCGAGACTATGATCGACCGGATTGCCATTGAGTCTGGCCTCGACCGTTCTTAACAGCGTATCAACCATCAGCGTTGATTTTCCCGAGCCGGATACGCCCGTCACGCAGGTCAGCAATCCAAGCGGTACAGTCGCATCGACATTCTGCAGGTTGTTAGATCTGGCGCCGCGAATTGTGAGTTCGCGTTTTGGGTTGCGCGGCGTGCGTACCAGAGGCAGAGGAATCGACTTGCGGCCGGAGAGGTATTGGCCGGTGATGGATTCAGGGTGTGCCGTGATTTCCGCGGGCGTGCCCTGAGCGACTAGCGCGCCGCCATGGACACCCGCTCCAGGGCCCAGATCGATGATTTGGTCGGCACTCAGTATGGCCTCGCTATCATGCTCGACCATGATGACCGTATTGCCGAGATCCCGCAGCGCGTGCAGAGTACCTAACAATCTTTGATTGTCACGTTGGTGCAGTCCAATCGAAGGTTCATCGAGGATATACATGACTCCAGTGAGGCCCGAACCTATCTGGCTGGCCAGACGAATGCGCTGCGCTTCGCCACCCGAAAGAGTTTCTGCGCTGCGGTCCAGCGTCAGATAGTCGAGACCGACATCGCTCAGAAAGCGTAGCCTGTTAGCGACTTCGCGCAGAATGCGTGCCGCCACTTCGCCGCGCCAGCCGGGCGGAGCAAGCTGTGCAATAAAATCCTGGGCATCGCCGACCGGCAAATGCGAGACCTGGTGCAGGGCGCGTTCACCGACGAAAACATGGCGCGCCGCCGTGTTGAGCCGAGCGCCGCCACAATCACTGCAAGGGCGTCGTCCCTGATACTTGGCGAGCTCTTCGCGGACCGTTGGCGACTGGCTTTCCGCGTATCGTCTTTCGAGGTTCGGCAGGATTCCTTCGAAGCGGTGTTTGCGCCTGGTCGACCTGCCGCCAGCTTCAGGATAGCGGAACTCGACAACTTCCTCGCCACTGCCGTGCAGCAGAATTTGCCGGGCCTTGTCCGGCAATTTATCCCAGGGTTTCTCCAGATCGAACTTGTAATGCTTTGCTAACGACACCAACAAATGAAAGTAGTGACTGTTGTGCCGGTCCCAACCGCGTATCGCGCCATCGGCCAGAGACACCTGCGGTTGGCTGACAACCCGCTGCGGATCGAAGAAGTCCTGGAATCCCAGCCCGTCGCAGCTGGCGCAGGCGCCCGCCGGGCTGTTGAACGAAAACATTTTCGGTTCGAGCAGCGGCAGGCTGTAGCCGCAGCTCGGGCAGGCATGCTGATTGGAATATAGCTGTTCGTCAAAATTTGCGTCACCCGCGGGCGCAACTATGGCGGTACCGTTTGACAGCCGTAGTGCGGTTTCAAAACTCTCAGCCAGTCTTTGCGCCGCGTCGGGTCGTACGCGGAACCGATCGACGACCACGTCGATGCTGTGCTTCTTCTTGGGATCCAGCACCGGCAGTGCCTCAAACTCATGCACACGGCCGTCGATGCGGGCGCGCACATAGCCTTGCGCACGTAGACTGTCGAGCACATCCTGATGTTCGCCTTTGCGGCCTTCTATCACCGGAGCTAACAACAGGGCTGCGGCGCCGTCCGGCAGCGCAAGCGCCTGGTCCACCATCTGGCTCACGGTCTGCGCCGCGAGATCGATTCCGTGGTCGGGGCAGCGAGGCATGCCGATACGCGCGTAGAGAAGGCGCAGGTAATCGTTGATTTCGGTAACTGTGCCGACCGTAGAACGCGGATTGTGCGAAGCAGCCTTTTGCTCAATGGCGATCGCCGGTGACAAACCCTCGATGCTGTCGACATCGGGTTTGTCCATGACCGACAGAAACTGACGGGCATAGGAAGACAGCGATTCGACGTACCGCCGTTGGCCTTCTGCGTACAAGGTGTCGAACGCAAGTGATGACTTTCCTGATCCTGACAGGCCTGTGATAACGATCAACCGGTCGCGCGGCAGATCGATATCCAGATTGCGCAGATTGTGCGTGCGCGCGCCGCGGATCCGAATGGAGGCCATATATGGAAGGAGGTGTAACCCAGTGGCAATCGCCCATTTTAGTCCAGCCGGTGGATAAGTGGCTGACTAGGCCAATTTCTGCTCGATTTCTGAGCGCCTGAATTGGCTGCTTGCGACTAAACTAGTCCGGCGTCGACAAGGCGTACGTTACAAATGTTGCCGCTACGGTAAGTGGCGGTTTAAGCAAGTTAAGAAAGGAAAAAATCATGGCGAGAGGCGTAAACAAAGTCATCATCGTGGGCAACCTGGGCCAGGATCCAGACACCAAGGCCATGCCTTCGGGTATGTCAGTCACCAACCTGCGAATTGCGACCAGCGAAAGCTGGAAAGACAAGACCAGCGGTGAAATGAAAGAACAAACGGAATGGCACAGTGTGGCCATGTTCGGCCGCTTGGCCGAAATTGCGGGCGAATACCTGCGCAAGGGTTCGCAGGTGTATATCGAAGGTCGACTGCGCACGAGAAAGTGGCAGGACAAGTCGGGCAACGATCGGTATACCACCGAAATTGTCGCCAATGAGATGCAGATGCTCGGCAGCCGCGCTGGCGGTGGCGGCGGTGGCGGCGGTGGCGGTGGTGGCAGTGGTGGCAGTGGTGGTGGCGGCATGAGTGGCACCAGCGAACGCGGCAGCTCGGCGCCCCGCGACAGCAGCGGCGACTACGGCGAGCCAGTCAAATCCAGCACCGAGAAAGCGGATTTCGATGACGACATCCCGTTTTAGATAACCTATTGAATTATAAGAAAAAATAGTCCGCCCGACGGTCCCAATCGGGGCCGTCGGCGGTACCCGGCAAGTGCCAAAGACGGTAAGCTCACCGTTTATCCGCGCCCCAAGACGCGCATCTATATGTCTCGCCGCGTATTCATCAAAACTTTCGGCTGCCAAATGAATGAGTACGACTCCACCAAGATGGTGGACGTGCTTCGTGATGCTGGCGGCTATGAACCTACGTCAGATCCAAAAACTGCCGATCTATTGTTGATGAACACCTGCTCAGTGCGCGAAAAGGCGCAGGACAAAGTGTATTCACTGCTGGGCGAGTGGCGGCTGCTCAAGAAGTTGCGCCCCGATATTTTGATCGGTGTCGGCGGTTGCGTGGCAAGCCAGGAGGGCGCGGCCATTGCCGAACGCGCGCCGTTTGTGGATTTGGTGTTTGGGCCGCAGACCCTGCACCGGCTCCCCGCGATGATCAAAGAAAAGCATCGGACTGGCCGCGCGGTCGTCGACATCAGTTTTCCCGAAATTGAAAAATTCGATGCGCTGCCTGCGCCGCGTGCCCAGGGCGCTACGGCCTTTGTATCCATCATGGAAGGCTGCAGTAAATATTGCAGCTTCTGCGTAGTGCCCTATACGCGCGGTGATGAAATCAGCCGACCCTTTGTGAGCACATTGGACGAGATTCGCCAACTCGCTGCGCACGGTGTGCAGGAAATTGTTTTGTTAGGTCAGAACGTCAACGCCTATGCCGGTCCTATGAGCGACGGCACGGTCGCGGATCTCGCCAGCCTGATTCACCACGTCGCCGCAATCAATGGGGTGGAGCGCATCCGCTTTACTACTTCGCACCCGGTGGAATTTTCTGACAACCTGATCGACGCCTATGCCTCGGTGCCCAAACTCGCCAATCAGCTGCACCTGCCCGTCCAGGCGGGCTCCGATCGGGTGCTGGCTCTTATGAAACGCGGCTATACGACGCTGGAATACAAGGACAAGTTGCGCAGGCTACGTGCTGTGCGACCGGATATTTCGGTCTCCACAGACATCATCGTCGGCTTCCCGGGCGAAACAGCGCTCGACTTTGAGGCGACCCTGAAACTGGTGCGTGATGCGCAATTCGATCAGTCTTTCAGCTTCCTCTACAGTCGTCGCCCAGGGACACCCGCTGCGAACCTGCCGGACGATGTGCCGGATGAGATCAAGAAAGCACGATTGCTGCAGCTACAGCAACTTCTGGAAGTCCAGGCGAGCGCGATCAGCGAACGGATGGTAGGTACTCGACAGCGCGTCTTGGTCGAGCGCCCGTCGCGTAAGAACGCCCGCGAATTGGCAGGCAAAACGGAAAACGGTCGCTGGGTCAATTTTCCGGGGCCCGAGTCTTTGTTGAATAGGTTTGTCGACGTCAACATCACCACAGCCATGGCCCATACGTTGCGCGGCCGCCTGGCGCAGGACTCGATGGTGGCCAACGGATGAGCGTTGCCCGTGAGTTCGTGCTCGAGCCCGCCGACAACCAACGCCTGGCCAACCTTTGCGGCCCGTTGGAAGAGCATCTGCGACTGATCGAAACTCGCCTGTCTGTGGAACTCAAGCGCCGCGGCGGCTTGTTCCAGGTCAAAGGCGCTAACACCGCGGGCGCGGAATCGTTGCTGCGGCGGTTGTTTGCGCTGACCTCGCGCGAGCAGCTGACACCCGAACATGTGCATTTGGCTCTGGGCGAGATCGGCAGTGTAAGTCCGCAGGACGACACTGCAGATTTTCCAAACGTACGCACGGCGCGCGGCTCGATCCGAGCGCGCGGCGTCAATCAAAAACTGTATCTGGAAAACATTCGCAAGCACGATCTTTGCTTCGGAATTGGACCGGCCGGCACCGGCAAGACGTTTCTCGCGGTAGCCTGCGCAGTCGAAGCGCTGCAGGCAGAAAAAGTTCGGCGTCTGGTGCTGGTGCGGCCGGCGGTCGAGGCAGGCGAGCGGCTGGGTTTCCTGCCGGGCGATCTGTCGCAGAAAGTTGATCCCTATCTGCGACCGATGTACGACGCGCTGTTTGAAATGTTAGGTTTTGAAAAGGTTGGCAAACTCATCGAACGTGGCGTGATTGAAGTTGCGCCGCTGGCTTTCATGCGCGGCCGTTCGCTCAACGACTCATTCATCATCCTGGACGAGGCGCAAAACACCACCGTCGAGCAGATGAAGATGTTTCTCACTCGAATCGGATTCGGTTCGAAGGCGGTCGTGACTGGCGATGTGACTCAGACCGATCTGCCGGCCGGCCGCATGTCCGGGCTTAGACACGTGATCGACGTTCTGCGCGGCGTCAACGGCTGCTCTTTCACCTGGTTCGAGACACGCGATGTGGTTCGGCACCCGTTGGTGCAGCGTATCGTTGAAGCCTATGAGGGCGAAAGCCGTGGCAGCTAACAGCTCCGCTTTGCGTTTGGCGCCCGTACGCGTTTCCGTGTCCAAGGGGGTGCGCAGCGCTGTGCCGGGTCCGCGCCTGCTATCGCAATGGGTGCAGGCCAGCGCGGCAGGACGAGTGCGCACGAACATGGAGCTTTCTTTGCGAGTGGTCGGTGCAGCTGAAGGTCGGGCACTGAATCGGCGTTATCGCGGCCGCGACTACGCGACCAATGTGCTGTCCTTTGAAGCGTCACGCGAAACGCGACAGCGCGATCGCCTGCTCGGCGACCTGGTGATTTGCGCGCCTGTGGTGGCGCGCGAGTCGCGGCAGCAAGGCAAGAGCCTGCGGGCACACTGGGCTCATCTGGTCGTGCACGGGACGCTGCATTTGTTAGGTTATGACCACCAGCGCAAGCGCGATGCGCTGCGCATGGAGCGCCGCGAAACGCGTCTGTTGCGCACCCTTGGCTATCGGAATCCATATGTCGACGGATAATTCGCGCACAGGAAAATGGCTGCGCCGTGTCTCCCAGGCGTTGTCCGGAGAAGCGCAGGATCGGACCGAGCTGGTAGCGCAGCTGCGCGACGCGCACCAACGTGGCCTGGTGGATGCCGATGCGCTTGAGATGCTGATGGGTGTACTTGAAGTTGCGGACATCCAGGTGCGCGACATCATGGTGCCGCGCGCGCAAATGACCTTCGTGCGCCGCGATGATCCAGCGGAGAAACTGGTGCCCGCGGTTCTTGAATCAGGACATTCGCGCTTCCCGGTCATGGATGCTGATCGAGATGACGTAGTCGGCATTTTGCTGGCCAAGGACGTGTTGCGCGTGTTTGTCGGTGAGGGCGAAAACGAAGACAGTTTCGATATTCGCGAGTGCATGCGCCCAGCGGTATTCGTGCCGGAGTCGAAACGAGTCAATGTGCTTCTCAAGGAGTTTCGCCGCAACCGCAATCACATGGCCATTGTGGTCGACGAATATGGCGGCGTGGCGGGCCTGGTGACTATCGAAGATGCCCTGGAACAGATCGTCGGCGAGATTGATGATGAGTTTGATGAAGAAGACGAAACCAATGTGCGGCGCGAAGACGCGCGAAATTTCTCGGTTCGTGGCGCCACGCCCATCGAGGAATTCAACAGTTACTTTGCGGCTGCGCTTGCGGACGATGAGTTCGACACCGTGGCGGGCGTTGTGATCAAGCAACTCGGCCGGCTGCCGCGTCGTGGCGAGACTGTCACCATCGACGGCTTTGAGTTCAAGATTGCCAGAGCGGATCGGCGGCGGGTCGACATGTTGAGAGTTCTCGCACCTCGGGATATTGAGCCGCCAGCGGCCGATGGCGAGTCCGTTGTTTGAAGCCACTTTGACGGGCCTGAAGGGCTGGCAAGCGGGATTGCTGGCGCTGCTGGCAGGCGCTGCCATGCCGCTGGCTTTTGCACCATTCAATTTCTGGTGGCTTGCGGTGCTGTTGCCAGCCATTCTGATTCTCCTTTGGCTTGATTGCGCACCGCGTACTGCGGCGTGGCGCGGATTCTGGTTCGCTGTTGGCCAGTTTGGAGTCGGTACCTACTGGCTCTACATCAGCATCCACGAATTTGGTCAGGCGCCGATATGGCTTGCGCTGCTGCTGATGCTGGCCCTGGTGGCCATCATGAGTAGTTATTTCTCTTTGTTAGGTTACCTGGCAGCCCGGTGGCGCATGCGTTCTCGTGTGCTGGTCGCAGTACTTTGGGTGCCGGCCCTGTGGACTCTGGTCGAATGGCTGCGTGGCTGGTTTTTGTCAGGATTTTCGTGGCTGTCGCTGGGATACGCGCAGACCGATTCGCCATTGGGAGGTTTTGCGCCAGTAGCGGGTATGTACGGCATTACGCTTATCTGCATGCTGTTAGCAGGTTGTTGCGCCGCGGTCGTGATATTGCCTGATGTACGGCAGCGTCTCGCGCTGCTTGTTCTGCCGGTACTCATGCTGACGGGCGGCTGGTGGTTGACGAGCATTGCCTGGTCGACGGTAGCCGGTCCGGACGTCCGCGTCGCCATCGTCCAGGGAGCCATCCCGCAGGATGAGAAATGGCTCCTCAATAATCACGATGCGACCCTGGTCCGATACCGCAATCTGACTCGCACGGCGTTCGGCACGCCGTTGATCGTATGGCCAGAGGCCGCAGCGCCAGACCTGGTCAACAATCTGGGTTCTTATTTCGGTGCGCTCTACGACGAAGCGCAGTCGCATGGCTCGGCGATTGTCATGGGCGCGTTGCGGACCGATGATGCCGAGAAAAACTATTACAACTCAGTGCTGGCGCTCGATAACGGCGTCCGTTGGTATGACAAGCATCATCTGGTGCCTTTCGCAGAATTTTTCCCGGTACCGGGTTTCATTCGCGAATGGTTGCGGCTAATGAGTTTGCCTTATTCCGATTTCACACATGGCGCTGCCACCCAACCGCCCCTGGCAGCGGCCGGGCTGCTGTTGGCTGCCAGTGTTTGTTATGAAGACGCCTACGCAGCGACGCAGTTGCACGCGCTGTTGACCGCGACAGCTCTGGTCAACGTGACCAACGATGCCTGGTTCGGCGAATCCAGCGCGCGCTACCAGCACTTGCAGATTTCCCGCCTGCGAGCCATGGAGGCCCGCCGCTTTCTGGTGCGCGCGGCTAACGATGGCGTCTCTGCGATCGTGGATCCGTATGGCAAAATAGTCGCCAGCGCGCCGGAATTCACCCCGACCGTGCTGCGATCACAATTGACGCCGCTGACGGGATTGACTCCGTTCGCCCGCAGTGGAAACCTTTCCGCCCTCGGGTTTTGCTGCTTATTGCTGCTGGTTTGCGGCGTATGGCGCAGGCGTGAACTTTTGAAAATCGAGCAGGTCTAGCTATGCACATTCATACGGGTCTTCTTGTGGAGTGGTATTCGATGCTGCGACATCCCCTGGTACATCGTGCTTTTGGCCTGGTCCTGCTAGCGGTGACCATTACCGCCTGTTCGCCCCAGGAGTCGACCGCGGCTGCGCGGTCCGATACCAGTCAGGCGCGGCCCGTCGAGGCACCCGCGGTCAGCCCGGCTCCCGCGCCCGCCGCACCACCCTTGGTGCGTGGGCTGCCCGATTTCAGCGCGCTGGTGCAGCTGGCCGGCGCAGCAGTTGTCAATGTCGATGTGGTCGGCAAGCAGCAGCGTGTTAGCCAGGTCCCGGGCCTGTCACCGGATGATCCGTTCTATGAATTTTTCCGGCGTTTTGGCGGGCAGACGCCGCGCACGCCTCGCGGTAGTCCGACGCCACGTGGCCAGGGTTCTGGTTTTATTGTCAGCTCAGATGGTTATGTTCTAACCAATGCGCATGTCGTGGATGACGCATCCGAAGTGACCGTACGCATGACTAACCGTCGCGAGTATACGGCCAAAGTCGTGGGTATCGATAAGCGCTCCGATGTGGCCGTCTTGAAAATCGATGCGCGCGATCTGCCGACCGTGAAAATGGGCGATCCCGCGCAGTTGCGCCCTGGTGAATGGGTGGTGGCGATCGGCTCGCCGTTCGGATTTGAAAACAGCGTAACAGCGGGCATTGTTAGCGGCGTGTCGCGCAGCATTCCAAATGGCGATAGCAACTACGTACCGTTCATTCAAACCGATGTGGCGGTCAATCCGGGCAACTCGGGCGGACCGCTGTTCAATCTGAGCGGCGAGGTTGTCGGTATCAATTCGCAGATCTACTCGCAGAGTGGCGGCTACATGGGCCTGTCATTCGCGATCCCAATCGATATTGCTAACGGCGTGCGCGAGCAGCTGGTCAAGAACGGACGCGTGCGGCGTGGCAGGATCGGCGTCAGCATCACCGATGTGACGGCACAATTCGCTGAGAGTTTTGGCATGGACCGGCCCCGTGGTGCGCTGGTGGGTTCGGTCGAAGCTAACGGCCCTGCGGCGAAGTCCGGTATCAAGGAAGGCGACATTCTGCTGTCGGTCAACGGCCGTCTGATCGAACGCTCCAACGAGCTGCCGGTGCGGGTTGCTGGCATAACCCCTGGCAGCAAGGCGCAATTTGAAGTCTGGCGCGACCGTGCGACCAAGACGATTGCCGTGACCGTTGGCGAAGTGCCGGACGGCGGGGCGCAGACGGCCAGCCGCACGCAACCTGGTGAGGATCAGAAGGAGCCCGATCGTTTTGGATTGGCGCTGCGCGAACTGAGTTCCGATGAACAGCGCGAAGCGGAAACTACCGGTTCGCTGGTGATCGAGAATGTCAGCGGCCCGGCCGCCGCGGCCAATCTGCAGCCCGGTGACATTTTGCTGGGTGTCAACAACCGGCGTATCCGCAACATTCGCGAATGGCGCGAAGTTAGTCGCGATGCCAAAGGCACTCTGGCGCTGTTGGTGCAGCGCGACGACACGCAGCTGTTCGTGCCTGTCAGGCCTGGCTAGTCGGGCGCGACTCCGACTCTCGCTGCAGACTGTTGAAGGCGCCCCGGGCCCACCAGAACGACAGCGCGGCCAGAGGCGCGGCCAGGGCTGCCACCAAGGCAACGCCATCGCCGATTCGCTGCTCATCATGCAGCAAATAGTCCGACACGAGTGCGGCGGCGCTCGAGCCAAATCCGATCCCGGTCAAGTTCAGAACAAAAAGATACATGGCCGAGGTCCGTGCGCGTAACTCGTTAGGCGTTGCCAGTTGCAGCGCAGCTGAGGTTGCGGCGAACGGAAAGCTGCTGAGAAACAGCATCGGACCTAACAGAAAAATCATGGTGGCGCTGCTTGGGCTGCGAAACGTCCAGATGGCGACTGGCCACAACAGTATCGCGCTGAACATGGCGACACGAAGTTCCGCGTCTTTACGACCGATACGCCGCCAGTGATCCGCGAGAGCGCCACCCGACAATACGCCGGCTGCGCCGAATATCATCATCAACGGGCCATATGTTGCAGCCACTTCCGCCGGAGAGAATTTGTGCACACGCATCAAGTGCGCAGGGGTCCAGAAGGCAGCGGCATTAAACAACATCGTCAGCAATGAGACGCCAACCGTGATGCCGATATAGAAACGCGCATGGCCAGAGCGAAATACGAAACTCAACACTTCGGAAAACGCGGTTTTTTGCGGCGAGTGGCCGATGCGGCGCGGTTCGGACACAGTCAGCGCCCAGATTGCGACCAGAATGCCGGGTGGGCCCACTAGCAGAAAAGCCGCCTGCCAGCTTTTGACCGTACCTAACAGTGGCAGTTCCATCACGGGATTGTTGGCAATTTTTTGCAGCAGCAGACCGGTAATCATGATTGCCGCGCCGCTACCGATGTACACGCCCATCGTAAAAAATCCGAGCGCCCGGCCGCGCTTGCTGGGAGGAAAATAATCCGCGAGCATCGAATACGCGGACGGCGCCAGCGTGGCTTCGCCCACACCGACACCGACCCGAGCCAGAAACAGCCCAAGAAAACTGGTTGCACGGCCGCACAGTGCCGTCATGATGCTCCAGAGAGCAATGCCGCCGGCAATCACATTGCGCCGGTTGCCCGTGTCGGCCCAGCGACCAACGGGCCAGATGCCTAACACCGTGAAACAGAGCGCGAACGCCAGTCCGTGCAGCAGACTGACTTGGAAGTCGCTCAGCTGCAGATCTGCCTTGATTGGGCCGACCAGCATGGACAGGATCTGTCGATCCACGTACGACAGGACATAGGCGCACATCAGCACCAGCACGGTGTACCAGGCGAGTCTGGGCGCGGGCCACTCGGTCGCTGGTGGCGCGGTATCAGGCGTCACGTCAGAAGTTGCTGCGCTTGAGCGGTTGCCCGTACGCGCTCAATTCCGGCGGCAACACGGGCCGATGTTGCGGATCCCAGGTAAACGGTTTTTTCTCCGTCGCAAAATGGTTGACCAGGGGGCCACCCACAGTGCGCACCCAGAGGTTGTATCCGGTGTCTGTACCTGACGGACCGTGGTAGACATTTTCACGCCACCAGCAATAGCCGCCGGGTCCCATGCGACCGAGATCTGCCCACACGTAGTCGCCTTCAAGGACAAAGATTTCTTCGACAATGGGGTGAGTCCACTGCGGCTTCGACATGCCAGGGGGCACGCGATGAGGCGGCGAGCAATACAGAAAACTGACCTCGCCAGTATAAGGATCGGTGCGCAGGGGTTTGATCGCAACGCCTTTGGACAATTGCGGGTCGACCAGGCCCGCGTCCCATTCCACCGTCAGAGGGTTGACGTATTCGACCAGCAGTCGTGGATCAAAACTGTTCGAATTGCCTGCAGTGCGCAACCGCGGTTCGCCATAGAACAGATCGAGCAGTACTGCGCCCGAGGTGCTGCGCGCGCTGCGCCGTGGATATCCGGCCGGCAGAAATGCATAGCTGTGCCGTTCATAGCACCGGCCGTTGATTTCGATGCTGCCGTCGAGCACTAGAAACTCTTCATGGGCATCTAATGTTTCGGCGCTGGGTCGCTGCCAGCCTGCCGGGTAACGCACGATACAGCTGGCACTGCCATCGCTGTCGTCACGGCTAAGGTTCTTGTGCTCCACCTCGGCGCGCGCGCCGCCGTACAGGCCCCGAGACCAGGGAATCATCTGCGCTTGGACAAAACAGGTGTGCGGTCGTGCCATGGGCTGGTTTTAGAGGGATTTGCCGTCTAGGTCAACTGCTGGCGGGCTATCTGTCTTGCGATCGTCGCAGCACGGACGCAAAATCCTGACGATGAATTCCGTACTGTCGCTAGATCATGTGGGCTTTGTCGGCACAGACCTAACAAAAATGGCCGCAGCCATGCGCCGTCTGGGTTTTGCGCCGACCGCGCCGGAAACCTTGCTCGGTCGCGAAGCCGGAACGGGCAAAATCGTGTCGTTGCAGCAGCAGAGCTGTCATGTAGTACTGCCGAACGGGTATCTGGAGCTTACCGCGGTTGCGACCGATGATCCTGCCCATCACCTGGCTGCTTGGCGTTCACGCGGTAGCAGCGCACACATTCTAGCGTTAGGTACCGACGATCCCGCGGCCTTGCATGCGCAGTGTGTTGCAGCTGGCCTGCAACCAACCGCGCTCGCCCGCGCCACGCGGCCGATCGACTACGGCGTTATGCGCGGGATGGCGGAATTCGATTGGTTCATGCTGCCAGCATCGGTCTTTGCGCCGGTACTGTTGTGCGTTGTTTGCAATCGCAGGCCCGAGCTGGTGTACCAGCGTGAAGTTATGGCGCATCCGATCGGAGTCGAAGCGCTGGAAGAAGTGGCCATTGTCGTTAGGCAGCCCGATGAACTCTACGTTCGCCAATTGCGCTGGCTGGGGGATGCGAGCAGCGCTGGCGCCAATGGCCTGTTCATCCCTCTGGGCCGCGGCGGCCTGACATTGACCACCCCGCAGGCAGCAGCGCAACGTTGGGGCGAAGATTTTGACGGACCCTGCTGGCAGGCAGGTGGCCTGGCGGCAGTGACGCTCCGAGTAACCGATATAGCAGCCTCGGAGCGCTACCTGCGTTCGGCCGGAGTCGCGCTTACCCGCACCGCGGAGGAAATCCGCATTGCCAGCCGGGACGCCGCCGGAACGCTACTGTTGCTACGTGGCTGAGCGCCGGCGCGTCCGGCGCCTCGTGTATCCTTCAGGCCAATCATGATGCAGGAACGCTACGATCCGGCCGTTGTCGAGCAGGCCGCCCGCGACTATTGGAACCGGCATGGTTCGTTCGAGGCCAAGGAGACGCCTGGGCGGGACAAGTTCTATTGCCTGTCCATGTTTCCTTACCCATCAGGCCGGTTGCACATGGGACATGTGCGCAACTACACCATTGGTGACGTGTTGACGCGGTTCCAGCACATGAATGGCAAGAATGTACTGCAGCCCATGGGTTGGGATGCGTTCGGATTGCCGGCGGAGAACGCCGCCATGGCGAATAGCGTGCCGCCGGCCAAATGGACGCGCGACAACATTGCCTACATGAAAAAGCAGTTGCAGTCGTTAGGTCTGGCGATCGACTGGCGCCGCGAGATTGCAACCTGCGATCCGTCCTACTACCGATGGAATCAATGGTTGTTCCTGCGGATGCTGGAGCAGGGTATTGCCTACCTGAAAACCGGCGTTGTCAACTGGGATCCGGTTGACCAGACGGTGCTGGCTAACGAGCAGGTCATCGACGGTCGCGGCTGGCGCACCGGGGCGCTGATCGAAAAACGCGAAATCCCGATGTATTACCTCAACATCACCCGTTATGCGGATGAGTTGTTAGGTGCGCTCGACACGCTGACCGAATGGCCGGAGCGCGTGCGCACGATGCAAGCCAACTGGATCGGCAAGAGTACCGGCTGCGAGATCAGTTTTCCGTTCGCGCCCGACACGCGCAAGCTTGCCGGCGCAGACGGCGTGCTCAAGGTGTTTACGACACGCGCGGACACGCTCTACGGCGTGACGTTCATGGCCGTGGCCGCAGAGCATCCGCTGGCGCTGGCAGCGGCTGCAGGCAACCCGGTTTTGCAGCAGTTTGTGGACGAATGTCGACGCGGCAGCGCCATGGAAGCGGATATCGCGACTCTGGAAAAGCAGGGTCGGCCCACTGGATTTCACGTGCTGCATCCGTTCACCGGTGCCAAAGTGGAAATCTGGGTCGCGAATTACGTCCTGATGGGCTACGGCGAAGGCGCAGTCATGGGCGTGCCCGCGCATGACGAACGTGATTTTGATTTCGCTCTTAAGAACAAGCTGCCGATCGTCGGTGTGATTGAATCGCCGAGTGGTGCCTACCAGCAGGTTGTCGCGCCGTGGATCAATGCTTACAGCGAACACGGCGTTACCATCAATTCGGCTGAATTTTCCGGGCTGGATTTCGCTGCGGCCACTGACGCCATTGCTGCCGCCTTGGAAAAACGTGAGCTCGGCCGCAAGCGAGTGCAGTTCAGATTGCGGGATTGGGGAATTTCCCGACAGCGTTACTGGGGCTGCCCAATCCCGCTGATCCATTGCAAGACCTGCGGTGTGGTGCCTGTGCCGGACAAGGATCTGCCGGTGGTACTGCCGGAGAATCTGGTGCCGGATGGCAGTGGCAATCCGTTAGGCAAGACGCCGGCGTTTTATGAATGTGCCTGTCCAAAATGCGGCGCCACCGCACGTCGTGAAACCGATACGATGGACACGTTTGTCGATTCATCCTGGTATTTTCTACGATTTGCCTCCGCCGACAGCAGCGGACAGATGGTGGACGACCGCGTCAAGTACTGGTTGCCGGTCGACCAGTACATCGGTGGCATCGAACACGCAATCCTGCATCTCTTGTACTCGCGTTTTTGGACGCGTGTTATGCGTGATCTGAAACTGGTCGATTTTGGTGAACCGTTCACCCGGTTGCTGACGCAAGGCATGGTACTGAACGATATTTTTTATTCGCAGCCCGCCGAAGGCCGGCGGATTTTTTATAGCCCCGTTGATGTCGTTGCAGAGGAAATCCAGGGCGCCAAGCAATGGTTTTATGAGGACGCCAAGGGTCAGCGAATTCCGGTCTTGCACGATGGTCTAGGCACGATGTCAAAGTCCAAAGGCAATGGCGTAGATCCTCAGGGACTGGTGGAAAAATTTGGGGCGGACACGGCGCGGCTTTTCATGATGTTTACGTCCCCGCCGGAGCAGACGCTCGAGTGGTCGGATGAGGGTGTGCAGGGTTCATTCCGTTTCTTGCGTCGTGTGTGGACGGCCGTCCATGAGCACGTAGCCGCAGGTCCTGCGCCGGCTCTGGACAAGAGTGTGCTGAATTCGGCGCAGAAAGAACTGCGTCGCCTCGCACATCAAACGCTGGCCAAGGTGACTGACGACATTGGGCGGCGCCGCACTTTCAATACCGCGATCGCCGCAGTGATGGAATTGCTCAATGCGTTGTCCCGGTTCAGCGATCGCTCGCCTGCTGGGCGCGCGGTGATGCAGGAGGCTTTTGAGTTCGCGATTATCGGCCTGTCGCCAATCGTGCCGCATATTTCCCATGTCTGCTGGCAGTCGTTAGGTCATCAGACAGCTTTGATCGAGACGCGCTGGCCCTCGCCGGATGCGACCGCGCTGCTGCAGACGGAGATTACCCTGGTGGTACAAGTTAATGGCAAGGTGCGGGCTAACATCACAGTGCCAGCGGACGCGAACGAAGAGGCCATTCGCACGGCGGCGCTTGCCGATAGCAACGTGCAGAAGTTCGTCGCGGGCAAGGAACCCAAACTGGTCAAGATCGTGCCAAGGAAACTGATCAGTGTTGTGGTCTAGAAATTGCTTCTTGGGGTTCCTGGCTGTTGCGAGTCTGTATGGCTGCGGCTTTCATTTACAAGGTCGCGAACTTTTGCCCGCAGATATGCTGCGCATACATGTCGTTGCCGAAGATCAGCAGAGCGATTTTATCGAGGCCTTACGGTCTGGTTTGCGGACCTCCGGGGCGGAGCTGACCAGCGATGAAAAATCAGCGACAGCCGTGATCCGCGTCAAGCGCGACGAGCTGACACAGAAAGTACTGGCGGTATCCAGCCGCAACTTGCCGCGGGAATACGAATTGACCTACCGGGTTCAGGTGAGCGTGAACGCGGGTGCACAGCTGCTGATGGACAATCAGGAATTGGAATTGACGCGAAATTTCACTTTTGATGAACGCGAGGTACTGGCCAAGGAGCACGAACGCGATCAGCTGCGTGGTGAGCTGGCTCGCGAACTGGCCGCCAGCCTGTTGCGACGTCTGCGCAGCCGCTGATAGGCACTGGTGATGCAGCGGTTTGAAGCGCTTCAGCCGGCTGCACTGCTCGATTTGTTGGCACGTTACGGCATCGAATTGCAGTTGTTGAATAGCGCCGATGAGATACCTGGATCGTACTGGGGCGACAGCGAAGCTGGTCTGTTAGGCAACCGTTTGCTGGTCAGGCCCGATACCCCCCTGCATTCGATTCTGCATGAGGCCAGTCATTTTATCTGTGCGACACCTGAGCGACGCGCGTCCATGGCGCGCGATGCTGGCGGCGACGACGCGGAAGAATCCGCCGTGTGCTATCTGCAGATACTGCTGGCAGAAACGCTGCCCGGCGCCGGCGGTGATCAATTGATGCAGGACATGGATAGCTGGGGTTACTCCTTCCGTCTGGGCTCGACGCTGGCTTGGTTTCGGGCGGATGCTGCCGACGCCTTGCAGTGGCTGCAGCAACAGGGCGTCGCCGACCACAAGGGCTGCCTGACGGGGGCGCTACGATGCTGAGAAAAGTGGCGTTGTTAATCGCTGTCGTGTTGTTAGTGTCATGCGCGGGGTTGAAGCTCGGCATTGCGAATTTGCCGGCCCGCCTGGCCAAAGTGGATCATTTTCCGGCACTGCGTTTCGGCGACAGCCGGCGTCAGCTTGTCGATGTTTATGTGCCGCGTGGCGCGCGGGCAGCACCCGTAGTTGTGTTTTGGTACGGGGGCGGATTCGTCAGCGGTCGCCGTGAACAATACCGTTTCGTGGGCGCGGCGCTTGCCGAGCGCGGTCTGGTGGCAATCCTGCCGGACTATGGCGTATATCCACCTGCCGTGTTTCCGGCGTTTGTGACCGACGCGGCGCTGGCGGTGCGTTGGGCCAGTTTGCACGCAGCCGAGTATGGTGGCGATCCAAAGAAAATTTTCCTCATGGGACATTCGGCGGGTGGCTATCTGGCAAGTATGGTAGCGCTCGACCGTCGTTATCTTGCCGCGGCCGGTGGTGCTGACATCCAGGTTCGCGGCTTCATCGCTCTGTCTGCACCCCACGTGCTCAATCCCAATACGGACGAATTGCGGACTATTTTTGCGCCGCCCTCGAAGATCGCAGACTGGCAGCCGTTGACCTATGTCAGCTCCACCTCGCCGCCCGCGCTGCTGATTCATGGCGCCGCTGACCGATTGGTCGGTGTCGAGCAGAGTCAACTACTTAGCACTGCACTGCGCGCGCAAGGCGTCGACGCGAAACTGATTGTGCTGCCAGGACTTGCACATACGGACACGCTCGCAGCGCTCTCCGTGCCATTGCGCCGGCGTGCTCCCGTGTTAGCGGAGACCGTAGATTTTATTCAGCGACGATCGGCAAATTGAGCCGTGGCTCGCACCAACTCGCGCGCTATGCCGGACTCGAAGGCTGAATGGCCGGCGTCGCCTACGATTCTCAGCTCCGCCTCTGGCCAGGCGCGGTGCAGATCCCAGGCGCTGCGCATCGGGCAAACCACGTCATAACGGCCCTGCACGATTACCGCCGGAATGTGGCGGATGCGGTGCACGTCGTCCAGCAGTTGCGTCGGTGAGCGCAGGAAACCACCATTGATGAAGTAGTGGCACTCGATGCGGGCGAAAGCGGCCGCGTAGGCGGACTCCTTGAACTTCGCCACATAGTTCGGATCGCCTAACAAAAAACTGGTTGCACCTTCCCACACTGACCAGGCGCGCGCTGCCTCATTGAGAACTTTGCGATTGCTGCTGGTGAGTCGTTTGTAATAGGCCTTGATCATGTCCGGCCGTTCCGCAGGCGGTATCGGCTTGACGTATGCTTCATAAAGGTCGGGATAGAGCGCACCGGTGCCGTCTGCCGATCCGTAGAACCAATGCAACTCCCAGGGCCGCAACAGAAAAATACCCCGCAGGATCAGTTCGCTGACCCGATCCGCGTGTGCTTGTGCATAGGCGAGCGCCAGAGTGGAACCCCATGAACCACCAAAGACCTGCCATTGGTCGATCGCAAGGTGTTCGCGTAGTTTTTCGATATCGCTAACAAGGTGCCAGGTGGTGTTGTCCACCAGACTGGCATGTGGCCGGCTTTTGCCGCAGCCACGCTGGTCGAAAAGCACGATCCGGTATTTCCAAGGATTGAAGAACTGGCGCATCCGAGGTGCCGTTCCTCCGCCTGGGCCGCCGTGCAGGAATACCACCGGCTTGCCTTGCGGGTTGCCCGACTCCTCCCAGTAGATTTCATGCAGTTTTGATACTCGCAGCCGGCCGCTGCGACGCACGCGGATGGGCGGATAGAGTTCGGTGGCTGGAGTGCGAATCCGTAGTCTGGCCTTGCGAGTGGTTTTCACGGTGGCTTGCCTGGGAATGTTGGAAAATACGGGCCGGCGATTTACCAGGAACAGTGCGCTCAGCTTACCGGTTTTTGTGATTGGATTGTTTCTAAGTAGTGCTACACACAGTACCAGGATGGGCGGGCTTTAAAATTCGTTGTCGACTCTAGGGGTAAGCCATGGCTGAATCGCAGCGTCGTCGGATCGTACCTATCCTGTTAGGTCTTTTGGTTCTGGCAGGCGCCGCCTTTGGCCTGTTCAGATACAAGAATCAGCCGCCGCAGCTGCGCGAGCCTAACTACTTCAGCTACTACCAGACTCAGGATAAGAATCCGGCTGGCAAAGTCGGTGTGCTGGTGACCGAGCTCATCATGCCCGAGGACAATCGGCCGGCTGACTACTACAACATTTCATTGAAATCGCTGCAGTACATACCCTGGCCATTTCGTATTTTTGCGACAGCAGACCGCGGCGTAGTGTTGTTAGATGAAATCAAATTTTACGAATTTCAGGAATTTAAACCGACGAAACTTGTTGATTTGCATGGCAGTGAGCGCGACGTCGATGGCATCCGTTATCTGGAAAAGTACCACCGCGGCGAAGTAAAGTGGGTGTCACCCGACCCGCGCCAGCACCTGGATCATGGCTATTTTCTGCTAACAACTCGCAAGCAGGGAATCCCGACGATCTCTGCCAAGCTGATGACCAAGGCGCGTGTTTTCTACTATGGGCATGGCTTTGTAAACCATAAGTTGCCGCATGAATCGGGCATGAAGTTGCTTGCCGCGCGTACCCTGGAGCGGGTACGTGCCAAATATGGAGACATACCCTGGCGGGTCGCTACCTCGGACAATTTCGGTATTCTGGAGGATGCCATCACTGAATTGCTGGATAGCGGCATCGATACGCTGGTGATCGCTCCGTCAGTGCCGATCTACTCCCATCACGAGGAGTTCAATGGCTCTTTCCGCCATGCATTTGCCGACATCGCTCGTTGGGAGCAGGCCAAGGGCAAAAAGATTAAGGTGATTATCGCGCCGCAACTTGGCGATTTTCCGGTGTTGCGTCTGGCCTATCTCAACATGCTGAAGGATCGTCTTGATAGCCTTCCCAAAGGCAAGGACATCGACGTCAAAGTCGCATTGTCGGTTCACGGCATGCCTTGGGACTTTGTGCCCGACGAAGCCTGGCTGCAACTTGCGCCCGCTTACCGGGATGCGCTGCTTAAAGAAGCTGAAGTGATGTTAGCTGGTTATGATTTTGGGCGCCGTGAGGTGGTGGTGGCGCAGGATCACTTCGCCGATCCGGTTAACAATCCCAAAGGCCGGTACCTGTCCACCAATAAAGCCTTCAAGGATGGAATCGCTGCCGGGTTCGACTATGTGATCAATCTGCCCATTGAGTTTTTTGTCGAAAATACAGATACGATGTTTTCGCACGCGATGTTCAATTTCGAGGGCTTCAAGGGCTTCGATCGCTACGCGCAGGTGGACTACTCGGACTGGTCAGTGCCCTATACCCGTGAATTCGTTGAAGGCGGCACGCGCATCATCTATAACGGACTGCCGGTGGGGCGCTACAGTGAACCCATCATTGAAGCGCATTTTCGGGCGATCGATTCTGTGTTAGCGCGACGCTAGTCGTGAATCAAAACTTGTAGATCTCGACCTTTTCTGCGGCAAGTTGGTAGGCCGCTGCGCCCAGACGAGTGCTGCGATTGGTGACCGACATTTTGCCGGTGATCCAATAAGCCTCCCAGATGCTCTCGAGCGCCAGGCCTTTTTCACTGCGCACATAAATGATCTGATTGGGCGGTGGCGGTGGCACATGGATGCAAGCGCCCACATAGGGCACCAGAAAGAACTCAGTCACCAGACCGTTCTTGCTGACTTCCAGCGGCACGATGAATCCCGGAAGTTTCACATTGCTGCCATCGAGGGATTTGTTGACAGAAAAATCCATCACTTGCTGTGCCGCGAGTCCGCCTTCGCCCAGATAGTCATGCATCGGTCCCTGCTTTCCGGAAGGCGGCCGAGCTTTGGATTCCGCGGGAATCAGGTCTTCCCAATCCAGTTCGCGCAGCGTTGTACTGCCTGCGGACGATGCAGAAGCTGTTGCCTTGGGGGCGGGTGCCGCCGCAGCGGCCGCGTCCGGTTGCGGTTTTGGATTTGCGTCAATCGCAAACGACGCCATTGGCGCCCACAAAAGCATGGAGCTCAGGCAACCCACTGAAAAATTGATCCTCATGGCCATTATTCTACCTCGTCTAGATTCGCATGCTCAGACCGTCGCTCAGGGTGTTGCGATAGCCGCGCCAGGCCGGGTAGGCGCCCAGCAGCAGCGCGACGCCCACAATACCCAGCAGCAATACCAGGTCCATGGTGCTCAGACCGCCGGGGGCGATGAAGATTCCATAACGTTGCGCGATCAGAGGCGCGGCAATGGCAAGCAGCGAGAATGTCAGGACTACGCCGGTCAGCACGCCGAGCAAGGCGAGGGCGCCGGCCTCCGTCATGAGCAGAGAAAACACGTGTACCGGCCGTGCGCCCATGGAACGCATAATGGCCATCTCGCGGCGCCGTTCGTTCAATGTCGTCAGAATGGCTGTTAGCATGCCAAGCAGCCCCGCGAGAACCACGAATCCGGCGACTATGGTGAGCGCCGTGTCGGCAATGCCCACCAGATCCCAGAGCTGCGTGAGCGCCACGCCTGGAATAACAGCCGACAAGGGTTCGCCGCGATACTGATTGATACTTCGCTGCATCGTAAAAATCAGCGCCGGCTCCTGCATGCGGACCAGAAACGCCGTGATGCTGTCCGGTGTTAGCTTCGCCTGCCGTGCTTTTGCCGCATCAATGCGTGCCCAGGGCGCGGGTTGCACACCGTTCTGCCAGTCGATGTGGATAGCGCTGATAGCCTCAAGCGCGACATGTACACTGCGATCGACTGGCGTGCCACTCTGCGTCAGAATGCCAACCACTCTGAATGGTTTGTCCTTGTGTTCACTGAAACTCACCCTACCGAGGCCGTGCGCAATGACGATCTCGCTGCCAATGCGGTAGCCGAGTTGCCGCGCCACCTCTGCACCTAACACGACGTCGAAAAGATCGGCGAACGGTTTGCCTTCTGCAAACGCGAGAGTGCGATCACCACCGTATTGATAATGCTTGAAATAGTCGGTCGTGGTGCCTACCACGCGGAAACCGCGATGCGAGTCACCGAGCGATATCGGGATGGTCCAGTCCACGTCCGGGTGCCTGGCAATTTTCTGATAGCTCTCCCAGCTCACATTCGCGGTGGCGTCGCCGACCCTGAAAATAGAATACAGCAGCAGATTGAGCGGTCCGGAGCGGGCGCCAACAATCAGGTGGACACCCGACACGGTGTTGGCGAAACTGTCGCGCGCCGCAACTCGCATCTTCTGCACGCCTAACAAAAGACTGACGCTCACCGCAATCGAGAAAATAGTCAGCAGCGCCGTAGCTCGCCGGTTCCACAGGGAGCGCAGAGCCAAGAGCAGGATGGTCATGCGGCACGCCCGGTGGTTTGCGGCACACGATTGATGTCGGTCAGTGCCACCGTTCGGTCGAACAGCCCGCTCAGCGACGTGTCATGGCTGACAAATAGCAGCGTGGTGCCATGCCTTGCGATTTCCTGCATTAGCAGCCGTAGAAAGTCCGTGCGGGCATCAAAATCCAAGGACGAAGTTGGTTCATCCGCGATTACCAACTCAGGCGAGCCCAATAATGCACGCGCCGCTGCGACGCGCTGTTGCTGTCCAATCGACAATTCGGTCACGTCTCGGCGCAGCAGGCGAGGATCGCTGAGTCCCAACGCGGCGAGCAGGCGAGTTGCCTCCGCGCGCAGCTCCGCGATGCCGTGCCACCGCGCGCCCCGTCGCGGCGTAAAACGCGCCGGCAAAAGCACGTTGTCCAGCACTGACAGGTAGGGAATCAAATTGAACAACTGAAAAATGAAACCAATGTGATCGCCGCGAAAGCGATCGCAGGCACCCGGTGAGAGCGTGCTGAGATCGGTACCCAGCACCTGGATCGATCCGCTGTCGGGACGCAACACGCCACCAATAATACCTAACAAGGTGCTTTTTCCTGAACCGCTAGGTCCGCGCAGAAAAATTCGTTCACCAGGTAGAATGGTCAGTTCCGGGATATCCAGGACCGTGGGTCCGCGCGGCCATGCAAATGTCACGGCTTTGAGTTCGACGGCGGACGACGACGTCATCGGTCAGCGCAGCGCAATTCGCTGGCGCGGCCCGGTCACCTCGATGCGCGTCTGCAAACTGCCGTTAATCAGGTTGACGTCGAGCTCGTCCACATCGAGTAGTTTTTGTAACAGCCAGGGCTCAAACCAGACGAGCGCCGCCGGCTGCTGGCACCGAAACTGCCAGGCTACGCCGTAGTCGCCATGGCCCTCGCCGGCCGCGGTCCAGTCCGGTGAGCTAACAACGACTTTTGCGAGACGGCAACCCGCACTCGTAGGCACGCCAATCGCGCCGCGTCCGGATCGCAGCCAGCGTTCTTGATTGGAAAATTGCGCGAGTTCTGCAGCAGCGACAGGCCGATGCTCGAAACCCAGGACGTTCATGCCTGGAGCTACAAGTTCCACACTCAGGAGATCGTCTTGGACGACAACATTCAACGTCAAATGGCCATGCTCATGCTTGCCATGCTGCTGAAAGTCTTGGCCTCTAGCGGCAGGCAACAGGGCCAACAGCAACGCAGCAAGACGCGTCGCGGCGACATGCGCATACATGTCAGAATGATACCAAAGTATCGCTGATGAAAATTTATCCGCAAAAACTCGCCCCGACCCTGCAATCCAAACAAGGCGGAGTCTGGTTGGTAGCGGGCGACGAACCCTTGCAGGTGGCCGAATGCGCTGACGCTATTCGCCTGGCTGCCCGCGCTGCCGGCTGCGATGAACGCGAAGTGCATTTTGTCGAACGCGGATTCGACTGGTCGGCCCTGCAGCAGTCACTCGACTCGCGTTCGCTTTTCTCGGCGCGACGGCTGGTGGAGTTGCGAATGCCTACCGGCAAGCCCGGCGATCAAGGCAGTTCGCTACTGGCCGACATCGCTGCGCGTCGCGACAACGACCTTTTTCTCCTGATTCTGACCGACAGGTTGGGCACCGCGGCCAGTTGGGTCAGTGCGATCGAGGCCCATGGCACTTACGTCACGGTCTATCCGCCCGACGCAGCAAAGCTACCGCAATGGCTTGCTGCGCGTTGCGAGCGTGCCGGACTGCAGCTCGACGATGATGCCCTGCAATGGCTGAGCTCTCGCGTCGAGGGAAACTTGCTGGCGGCCCAGCAGGAAATTGAGAAACTGTCCCTGTTGCATGGCGATCGGCGCATCTCACTCAACGAAATGCAGGCATCCGTGGCCGATAGTGCCCGATTTGACGTTTGGCAGCTCGCGGAGGCGGTCTTGCGCGGCGACACGGCACGCGCATTGCGAACGCTCGCCGGTTTGCGCGCGGAGGGCACGGAAGCGACGCTGGTCTTGTGGAGCGTCGCACGTGAGATTGAGGCTTTGGTCAACGAACGCGCCGGTGATGGTAAGCGCGGCTGGCGGCCGCCGGCGCAGGTGGCAGCTTTCGAAGTCGCAGTACGGCGTATATCGCGAATTCCACTCTCGCGATTGTCGTTTCGCGCAATGCGGGTTGATCGAATGATCAAAGGACGCATGGCAGGCGACGCCTGGGATGAACTGGCGCAGTTGCTCGCTGAATTCTGTGGGATACGAATGCCTTTGGTGCGCCGCTGACCGACTGGCACAATAGAACCATGGCACCAATCGGTATTTTTGGCGGGACTTTTGATCCCATTCATTTTGGTCATCTGCGCACCGCTTTTGAGATGTGGCAGGTATTGGGGCTCGAACAGCTGCGTTTTGTTCCTACAGGCAATCCGGGACATCGCGATCAGCCGATTGCCGACCCGGGTTTGCGACTCGCCATGGTGCGTGCCGCGGTTGCCGATCAAAGCGGGTTTGTCGTGGATGATCGTGAAGTACGACGCGAAGGGGTGTCCTACTCGGTAGACACGCTGGCGGAACTGCGCCGGGAATTTCCAGAGCTGCCGCTTTGCCTGATTCTCGGCATGGATGCGTTTCTCGGCCTGCCTCACTGGCACCGTTGGCGCGACATCATCGAGTTGGCACACGTGATCGTCGCGCATCGACCGGGCTGGAAGGCGCCGACCAGCGGTCCTTTGGGCGAGTTGATGGTTGATCGCGGCACTGGCGCGGTGCGCGACCTGCACCAGAAGCCCGCGGGCCACATTCACGTGCATGCCGTCACGCAACTCGAAATCTCTTCCACTGACTTGCGCAATATCATCACTACCGGACGCGATCCGCGTTTTCTGGTGCCTGATGCCGTGCGCGACATCATCATCGAAACTGGTTGTTATTCCCGGTTAACAAAATGAAAAAACCAAAATCCAGCAAACCTAAAAAGAAATCGCCCGCCAATTTGTCGGCCTGCCTGAAAATCGTGGCAGTCGCCGTCCATGATCTGAAGGCAGTGGATGTGCGCATACTCGATGTTCGCGGGCTAACAGACGTTACCGATTTCATGGTGATTGCGAGTGGCACATCGGACCGTCACGTACGCTCGATTGCCGAGCGAGTCCTGCAGCATTCCAAGGCCAGTGGCGTGCGGCCATTCGGCGTGGAAGGCGCGCGCGATGGCGAGTGGGTGCTGGTCGATCTGCCGGAGGTCATGGTGCATGTGATGTTGCCGCGCGTGCGGGAGTTCTATGGATTGGAAGAACTCTGGGATCGCGGCAACAATCTGGTCAGCATGCCCGTTGTGGCAAAACCGCCGCCGGCCAAGCGACGCAAGCCGACCTGATTTATGCCGTTGCGGCTCATCGCCGTAGGTACGCGCATGCCCGAGTGGGTGGACCTGGCTTATGAAGACTATGCGCGCCGTTTGCGTGGCAGCCATCGGCTGGAACTCATCGAGATTCCGGTCGCGAGGCGAACCAAGAGCGACAGCGCTGCCAGGGTCGGTCAGTTGCTGGACGAAGAATGTCGCCGCATGCTTAGCGCGTTAGGTACCGGCGGCATGGCGGTGTTGCTTGATGAGCGTGGCCGCGAGCATTCTTCGCGTGAATTGGCGCAGCAATTGCCAAAATGGCTGCACAAAGGCACGGTCAACTTCCTGCTCGGCGGGCCGGACGGCTTCGCACCCAATGTGCTCGCACGTGTGCCGGAGCGCTGGTCGCTGTCGCGCCTGACCTTGCCCCATGGGCTCGCGCGCGTATTGCTCGCAGAGCAACTTTATCGCGCAGTCACGCTGCTGAGCGGGCATCCTTATCACCGTGATTGAGCATACTCACACAAAATCGACCGTGCTCTGCCTGGCCTCAGCGTCGCCGCGGCGGCAGGAACTGCTGCGACAGATTGCGGTAGAGTATGCAGTCGCGGCCGCAGACATCGACGAATCATGGCTGCCGGGCGAGGCGCCGGGCGACTATGTACAGCGGCTGGCGCGCAGCAAGGCCTTTGCGGTCGCTGGCGGCGCGGCGGCAGCTGGCCTGCCAGTGTTAGGCGCTGACACGTCGGTGGTCCTGGGTCAGGCGATATTCGGCAAACCGGCCGATGCTGCGGACGCGCACCGCATGCTCTCCAGGCTCGCGGGATGCGAACATCAAGTCATGTCGGCAGTGGCACTGGTAAAGAACGGCACATGCCACGAGCGATTGTCCATTTCCCGGGTACGTTTTGCGCCGCTCAGCGAGGCACAAATTGATCGTTATATTGCTTCGGGCGAACCGTTTGGCAAGGCCGGGGCCTACGCGATTCAGGGTCGGGCAGCTATCTTTGTGGAGCACCTGCAAGGCAGCTATTCTGGCGTCATGGGTTTGCCTTTATTTGAAACCGCGCAGTTGTTAGCAGCTGCCGGAGTTGTCATTGGTGGGGATACGCGTGCTGGCACCTGAAATCATGATCAATGTCAGTTTCGGCGAGACTCGGGTCGCGCTGCTGGAAGGCGGTGCCTTGCAGGAACTGTTCGTCGAACGACCGGATGATCGGACCCTGGTGGGCCGTGTTTACCAGGGCCGGGTGCAGCGCGTGCTGCCAGGCATGCAGGCGGCGTTTGTCGACATTGGCCTGGCGCGCACAGCGTTTTTGCACATAGACGACATCGAGCAAAGCGCGGAACCTGCCGAATCCGATATCCGCCGTCTGCTCAGCGGTGGCGATGACGTCGTCGTGCAAGTCGTCAAGGATCCAATTGGCAGCAAAGGCGCGCGGCTGACCACCCGCCTGGCGTTGCCATCGCGCTACCTCGTGTTTATGCCCAATGACCAGGGCATCGGAGTTTCCGCGCGCATTACCGATGAGCAGGAGCGCGAGCGCTTGCGAGAGCTGTTGTTGCCTGTCATCGCTGGCGGCCATGGTGGCGGGTATATCGTTCGCACTGCCGCCGAACACGCCGATGCCGCCGCCATCCGGGACGACGTGCGCTATCTCGATCGGGCGTGGCGGCAATTGGCGGCCGCGATACCGGCTGCCACGCCTGGCAGCATGTTGCATGGCGAACCGTCGTTAGGTGTGCGCGTATTGCGCGACGAATGCGCACAGGGCGTCAGCCGCGTGATTGTCGACAATGAGGCCGAGTTCGCCACGATAAATGACTACCTGGGCCTCTTCATGCCCGAGCAGCAGAGCAAATTGGAGTTGTATAGCGATTCGCGGCCGTTGTTTGCCGTGCATCAGGTCGAAGAGGAAATCGATCGCGCGCTCGACCGTCAGGTGCCGCTGCGCTCGGGCGGCTATCTGGTCATCGATCAGACTGAAGCGATGACAACCATCGACATCAATACCGGTGGCTTTACCGGCCACCGTGACTTGGAAGATACAATTTACAAGACCAACATGGAGGCGGTCGTTGCGGTCGCTCGTCAGATCCGACTGCGCAATCTTGGCGGGATCATCATTGTCGACTTCATTGACATGCAGGAAGAATCCCATCGCAATAACCTTCTCGAAGCGCTCAAAGCAGCGATGGCCGGGGACCGCGCACGATGCCGAGTCACCGGTTTGTCGCCGTTAGGTCTGGTGGAGATGGCGCGCAAGCGGACCCGCGATTCTCTGCAACACCAGTTATGCGATCCATGTCCGACCTGCAGTGGCCGCGGTCATGTGCGCAGTACGGCGACAGTCTGCCAGGCTATCTTTCGCGAAATACTGCGCCAGGGCCGTCAGGATTCAGGTCGCGAAATACTGCTGCTTGCCCACCGCGATGTGCTCGATCGGCTACTCGCGGAGGACGCAGTGGCTGTCAAGGACCTGGAGGCGCAGATCGGTCGGCCGATACGCCTGCAGGTTGAAGCCTTGTATACGCCCGAGCAATTTGATCTGGTGTTCAAATAGCCCATGAGACTCGCGGCACTGCAAATGACATCGAGTGACGACGTGTCCGCCAACCTGCAAATGGCGCGTGATCTCGTTCTTGAAGCGGCGCAGCGCGGCGCGCAGTTCGCGGCGCTGCCGGAAAACTTTGCCTTCATGGGTAAGGGCGAAGCGGACAAACTGCAGGTTGCCGAAAACGACGGCGCTGGTCCGATTCAGGCGGGGCTTAGTAGCATGGCTCGTTCCTCAGGTATCTGGCTGCTCGGCGGCACCCTGCCGCTCAAGGGTACGGAAGCTAACCGAGTGCATGCGGCGTCGTTACTCTTCAGCCCCGCCGGCGAGCGCGTGGCGCGCTATGACAAGATCCACCTGTTCGATGTCGACGTGCCGGGCAAGAGCGAAAGTCATCGCGAATCGCGTTTCATCGCACCGGGCTCCGCGCCCGTGGTCGCGTCGACTGCGGTAGGTCGGGTAGGGTTGGCTGTTTGCTACGATATTCGTTTTCCGGAGCTGTTCCGGCGACTGGCAAGTGCTGGCATGGACGGTTTTGTATTGCCATCAGCCTTTACGGCGCCGACCGGCCGCGCCCACTGGGAAACGCTGCTGCGTGCGCGGGCCATCGAGAACCAGTGCTGGGTGGTAGCGCCGGCGCAATCTGGATTTCACGCCAACGGCCGTGAAACCTACGGCGATAGCATGATCGTCGATCACTGGGGCCAGGTACTGGCGCGTCTGCCGCGTGGCACTGGGGTTGTGATCGCGGATGTCGACCTCCATGATCAACATAGAGCGCGGGAAAAATTCCCAGCGCTGCAACACCGCAAGATGGACTGAAACACTATGACCGATACCACCAATCACCTGGCGATTGCGAGTCGTCTGATTCTTGAACCCTCCGGACTCGACCTGTCGCGAGTCGAACGTGCGCTGGGCACCGTGTTAGGTTCCGCGGTGGACTCAGCCGACATCTATTTCCAGATTTCCCGCGACGAATCCTGGTCGCTGGAGGATGGCATCGTTAAAGAGGGCAGCAGCAATATCGAACAAGGCGTCGGTGTGCGCGCTCTGGCCGGCGAAAAGACCGGCTTTGCCTACTCGGACGAAATAGTCCTGCCAGCGCTTGAGGAAGCCTCGCGGGCTGCACGCGCCATTGCTGCCAGCGGCGGCGCCAACAAACCGTTGGCACTCAAACAGGCTACCGGCCACCAGCTTTATCTGCCGATCGATCCAGTGGGTACATTGTCAGATGACGATAAAGTCGGCTGGCTCGAAAAAGTGGATAAGGCCACGCGTGCGCTCGATCCGCGCATTGTGCAGGTGATGGCGAGCTGCGTGGCGGCGTACGACGTAGTGCTGATTGCCGCCTCAGATGGCACGCTGGCGGCGGACATCCGTCCGCTGGTGCGTTTCAATGTTACGGTTATCGCTGAGCAGAACGGCCGGCGCGAAACCGGTTACGCAGGTGCGGGCGGGCGTTATACGCTGGGTGAACTGGTCTCTGGCGACCGGCCCTACGCGTTAGGCAAAGAAGCGGTGCGTCAAGCGCTGGTGAATCTGGAGGCAATACCTGCGCCTGCTGGCGCCATGCCCGTGGTGTTAGGTCCGGGGTGGCCCGGCATATTGCTGCACGAGGCCATTGGCCATGGTCTCGAGGGCGATTTCAATCGCAAGGGCACCTCGGCGTTCTCGGGCCGCATAGGCGAGCGAGTGGCCGCTGCGGATTGCACCGTGGTTGACGATGGCTCAATCGCCAATCGCCGTGGCTCATTGAATGTGGATGACGAGGGCACGCCGACCCAGTGCACGACGCTGATCGAGAACGGCATCCTGAAATGCTATCTGCAGGACAAACTGAATGCGCGTTTGATGGGTGTCGCAGCCACTGGCAACGGCCGCCGGGAATCCTTCGCCCATATGACCCTGCCACGCATGACCAACACTTATATGCGCCCCGGCAAATATGATCCGGGTGAAATTCTCCGCTCAGTCAAGAAGGGCATCTACGCGCCGCATTTCGGCGGCGGTCAGGTCGACATCACTTCGGGCAAGTTTGTATTTACCGCGGCGGAAGCCTACCTGATCGAAGATGGCAAGATCGGCGCGCCGATCCGTGGCGCGACGCTCATTGGCAACGGCCCGGATGTGCTGACGAAAGTGAGCATGATTGGCAATGATCTGCAGCTCGACCAGGGTGTCGGCACCTGCGGCAAGGATGGTCAAAGCGTGCCTGTTGGTGTCGGTCAGCCGACGCTCTTGATCGACACACTGACCGTCGGCGGCACCAATTAGCGGGTGCTAGTTGATTTCGTTAGGTAGTACGATGGTCTGCACGCCCGGAAGCGTGTCGGTCGTTGGTCGCTGTTTCGGCACGCGCTCATCGACATAGGTCAATTCGTGAGTGCCGATCGCGACGACATCGCCGTCTTTGAGGCTGTGCCTGCGCATGCGTCGGCGTTTGACGTAGATACCGTTGGTGCTGTTGAGATCTTCTACAACGCATCCCTGCTCCGACGACACGATCTGGCAATGGTGGCGGCTGACAAACCGGCTTTCGATCTGCAGGTCGTTGTCGGCCGTGCGCCCGACAATCTTACGTCCGACGCGTAGCGCGACCTCGCCCAAGTATTGCCCTTCGCTGGTCAGAATCATCCGTGCGATCACTGGCGCCGTCGGATCCGACTCTGGGGGTTTGATCCGGGCGAAATCCGGCTTCCGTTGGCTGTGGGTGCGCGCGCTGTATTCGACCCATTGCAGCTCTTCAATTGCCGCATCGATGATTTCGATGTCCACAGTCTCTCTGCTGTTAGCGAACGCTGCCATCAACGCGGTGTCGCAGAGCGTGTTGATCAGTCGTGGCGTGCCGCCGGTGAAACGAAAAATTTTGTCGTAGGTGAGTGGATCAATAATTGGCCGACCCGCAGCGCCGGCAATTTCCAGGCGGTGGCGGATGTAGTTTTCCATGTCGCCCTGGGACAAAGCCGTCAAATGGAAGCGCAGTCGGATGCGTTGCGCGAGCTGGATCAGTTCCGGTGCGTCAAGTTTCTCATTCAATTCGGGCTGACCCGCCAGAATGATGCGCAGAACTTTTTCCTTGGTGGTCTCGACACCGGACAACATGCGGACTTCTTCCAGTACGCGCGGCGACAGATTTTGAGCTTCATCGATGATCAGCAGCACCTTGCGGCCGGCGGAATACTGCTCAACCAAAAATTGATTGAAAGTAGCAAGCAGCTCAGCCTTGCGCATTTTGAAAGGCGTGAATCCGAACTGGACCAGCACTGACTGCAGGAACTCGATTGCACTGATCTGGGTCTGGTTGATCTGCGCCACGACAACGTCCTTGTCGACTTCGCGCAGAAAACTCTCGATCAAGGTGGTCTTGCCTGAACCAATTTCCCCAGTGATGACGACGAAGCCATCGGTAAACCAGATCGTCGATTCCATGTACGCCTTGGCGCGCGAATGGTTCTTCGATAGATACAGAAATTCTGGATCCGGGCTAAGTCGGAACGGAAGTTCTTTGAGTTTGAAATGTTCTAGATACATGGCCGATTCGAATTATGCGGACAGCCCGGCTTCCCGTATGTGAGGTACCCCAGACTTCCCCTGCCAAATATTACGTTAAATTGGGGTCTGGCGACCCATCACCGCCCTCAAGAGCCGTTTGGCCAACCGGTCGCGGGCTGCCTGGCCGGTGCTGAGAACCGTCATGTGGCCCAACTTGCGCCCGGCGCGTGGGGCCTTGCCATAGTCGTGCCAGTGCAGGTCCGGGACATTCAGAAAGGCAGCGCGGTCGGGCATGGTGCCGATCAGATTGATCATCGCGCAGTGCGCGCGGGCTGCGGTGCCGCCAAGCGGCAGGCCGAGAATTGCTCGCAGGTGGTTTTCGAATTGCGAAGTAACCGCTCCCTCAATGGTCCAATGGCCGGAATTGTGGACCCTGGGCGCGATCTCATTGGCGAGCAGTTGTCCGCCGCGGACGAAAAATTCGATGGTTAGAATCCCCGCATAGTCGAAATGCCGCAGCATCCGTCGCAGATGTTTTTCGGCCGCTGCCGCTAACAATGGCGCGTGCGCTGGCGCGCGCGTCAAGCGCAGGACGCCGCCCTGGTGCAGGTTGCGGTTAAGTGGGTAGACCGCAATCTCGCCGCGTGTCGAGCGTGCGCCGATGATCGAGACTTCGAAATCGAAAGGTATGAACTCTTCGCAGAGCAGGTCCTGTTCGCCGAGCGTGGACCAGGCCTGGTCCGCATCTGCCGCAGTTCTGAGTACCGCCTGACCTTTACCGTCGTAGCCCAGGCGGCGCGTCTTGAGGACGGCAGGCAGGCCGATTTTTTTAAGCGCGCGCATCAAGTCGGCCCGCGAACTCACCGCGGCGTAGCGTGTCGTCGGGATCGCCAACTTTTCGAACAGCTTTTTCTCTGCCAGACGGTCCTGGCCGGTGGCCAGCGCGGCCAGCGGCGGTGCAATACGGGTCCGGTGGCAATGAGCCTTCAGGGCGCTGACCGAAATGTTTTCCCAGTCGAAAGTAACGACTTCGCTGCGTCGCGCCAGTTCTTGCAGCAGTCGGCTGTCGGTGAATTCGCCGCTCAGGATCGGTCCTACCTGAGCACCGGGTGTGGCGGCGTCCTTATCGAGAAACAGGCAATCGATACCTAACGGATAACCGGCGAGCGCGAGCATTCGGCCGAGCTGGCCTGCGCCAACAACACCGACGGTCATTGTCGCGGATCGGGTTTGGCCAGCACAGCAGCGGTCTGACGCGCGCGAAATTCGCGTAATTTCTCGCTGTATTCAGGGCGTTTGTTAGCCAATATGGCGACAGCTGTCAGCGCCGCATTGATCGCCCCGGCCTTGCCGATGGCGAAGGTCGCGACCGGCACGCCTGCCGGCATCTGCACGATCGACAGCAGCGAATCCATTCCTGACAGCGCCGCAGACTGCACCGGCACGCCCAATACCGGCAACGTGGTCTTGGATGCCGTCATGCCCGGCAAGTGCGCAGCACCGCCAGCGCCGGCAATGATGACCTCGAGTCCGCGCGCTGCGGCGCCCGATGCGTATTCGAACAACAAGTCCGGTGTGCGATGGGCTGACACGACTCTGACTTCGTGCGGCACGCCAAACTCTGTTAGCGTATTTGCCGCGTGCTGCATCGTGTCCCAATCGGACTGCGAGCCCATGATGATGCCCACCAGATTTGTCATCACGACATTGTAAAACAGTGTCGCAAAGCGCGGAAAAGTTCTCGTCGGGCCGCGAGGCGCAGCGCTTCGGGCAGATGCTGATCACGCGCTCTGGCCAGGATTTGCGCTAACAGGTCGAAATCGCCATCCGGGCGCCACTCCCGCAATGCGCGCATTGCCACATCGCCCTCCTCGAGCAGGCGATCGCGCCAGGCGGTGACACGTCTGTCACGTTCGGTTTCCAAGGCGCGTTGTCGTGCTGGCTCAGCCAGCGCTGCGTAGATCGGCAGCAGATCGATATCCCGCATCAACTTGCCGATGAGCTGCAGCTGCCGCGCACGGCCGCCGTGAGTTTTGATCGCGCGTGCAGCCATGATCTCTTCCAGCAGCGACTCGCCTAGCGGCAGTTCGCGCAGGCGCTGCTCCGGCATTTCGACCAGCTTGGCACCCAGCGACTGGGCATCCTGTGCCGCGCGCTTGCGCGCGCTTTTGCTCGGCCGATCGTAGGCCGTCGAGACCGGGGCTGGTTCTGGGTTCACGTGTCGATGACGGGGCATTGCCAGTACAATTCTGACATGTCCCAACCCGTCGATGCTTCCCGCATTCCCGAACTTCAGGATGTCGTCTCTATCGCCCTGGCGGAGGCCCGGCGCCTGGGTGCCCACCAGGCCGATGCAGACGCGAGCCTGCAAAAGGGTCTCAATGTCACGGTGAGACTCGGCGAGGTAGAAACCGTTGAATATCAGCGGGATCGCGGTATGAGCGTCACGGTGTATTTCGACCACCGCAAAGGCTCAGCCAGCACGGGTGATTTTTCGGCCGCGGCCATCAAGGAGTCGGTCGGCAAGGCGGCCGCCATCGCGCGCTATACCGCACAGGACGAGTGTGCCGGCCTTGCGGATGCTGCCGACATGGCGCGCGAAATCCCTGACCTGGATCTCGATTTTCCCTGGGACATCGAACCGGACGAGGCAGTGCAGCTCGCGCGCCGTTGTGAGGAGTCGGGGCGGGTACTCGACCAACGCCTCAGTAATTCTGAAGGTGCCTCGGTCAGTACGCACAGAGGCGTACGAGTCTATGGCAATACCCACGGTTTTCTGCAAGGCACAGCGGCCTCCAGCCATTCGGTGAGCTGCGTGCTACTGGCTGTCGATGGCGAAGACATGCAGCGTGACTACTGGTATTCCGCTGCGCGTGATCCCGCTGATATCGAAGGTGTGGAAAGCATCGGTCGCCAAGCCGGTCAGCGCGCTTTGCGGCGGTTGGGTGCCACCAAACTTGGCACGCGTAAGGCGCCGGTGCTGTTTGCGGCGGAACTGGCGCGCGGCCTGGTCGGTTCTATGCTGGGCGCAATCCGTGGCGGCGCGCAGTATCGTAAATCGAGTTTTTTGTTAGGAGCGGCGGGACAGCGGATCCTGCCCGAGTTCTTCAATGTTCAGGAACGGCCGCATATCCGCAAAGGGCTTGGCAGTTCGCCCTTCGACAGTGAAGGCGTAGCGACCCGCGATCGAGAATTGATACGCGCCGGCGTACTCGATGGCTATGTCATGGGCAGTTATTCGGCGCGCAAGCTGGGACTCAAAACAACCGGCAATGCCGGCGGCAACTACAATCTGTTTGTCGATGCAGGCGCTCGCACACTGAGTAGTGAAGCGCTGTTGCGCGAGATGGGCACGGGCCTGCTGGTCACGGAGCTAATGGGGCAAGGTGTCAACGGTGTGACCGGAGATTATTCACGTGGCGCCAGTGGTTTCTGGGTTGAGAATGGTGTGGTGGGTTATCCGGTGCATGAAATCACAATCGCTGGAAATCTGAAGGACGTCTATCAGTCCATCGTCGCGGTGGGTGACGATGTCGATCGGCGCGGCGCATTGCAGACAGGCTCGATCCTGATCGGCGAAATGATGATTGCGGGCGAATAGCGGCTCAGGCTGGCCCGGCGATCAAATCACGCAGCGTTTTACCGCCGACGCTGCTGCGCCAGTGAGCGGCCGATTCGCGCAGAATGGCGTCCACTTCCGGGATTACGATGTCCCGTGGCGCAATGTGTCCGGCGCGCTGGTTGCGAACGACTTCGAGAATGTCCGCCAGCCTGATGTCCGCGCTGTCCCGCCCTGGTATCAGTTCCTCTTTGTCATTTTGTGTCAGCAGACCGTTGGACTCCAGGTTGTTAGCCACGTCAGCGATGGCAATAGCCGGAAGTCCGAGCCTGCGCGCGAGACCGCCCACGGTCCAGCGTCGCGCTCCCTGGTGGTGAGATTTCGCGATCAGGAACATCATGCGCAGGGCGAGTTCTTCGCGCTCGACATTGGAAAGTCGCAGTGGCACCAGCCCCAGGCGCAAGTAGTTGGGGTTCTGCAGATAAAAACTGAGCTGTGCACCGACCAGCAGGATCAGCCAGCCGAGATAGGTCCAGATCAGCGCCGCGATCACCACCGCCAGACCGGCGTAGACCAGTGTCAGGCGTGAGGTGTAAACGACCAGAGCAGTGAAGATCTTGCCGACCGCGGCCCACAGAACGCCAGCCGCAAGACCACCGGATAACGCCGGAATCCAGCGTACCTGCGTGTTAGGTATGAAATGATAGAGCAAGGCGAATATGGCCGACACCATCACATATGGCGCGAGGTTAAGGCCCAGGTTCCACAGCTGATCAACAACTGGCAGGTTTGCCAGGCGATGTGCGGCCTCAGTTTCCATGGCGGCATGCACCAGCGCAATAAAGGCAACCAGCAGCAGCGGTCCCAGGATGATCAGACCCAGATACTCAGCAACGCGGCGGCCGAAACTGCGTGGCCTTTGCACGCGCCAAAGGAAATTGAAGCTGTTTTCGATGCGCTGGATCGTGCCCACCAGAGTCCAGAGCAGCAAAGCCAGACCCACGGACCCTAACAGGCTGCTGGAAACGCCTTCCGCAAACTGCATGATGTTGGCGGTGACGCGGTTGGCGTCCGCTCCGAGCGGTCGGAAGAATTCGAAAATCAAAGGCTGCAATTCACGGTGGACACCGAACAGCTTGAGAATCGCAAAACTGAATGCAATCAGCGGAATGAGGGACAGCAGAGTCGTATAAACAAGGCCCATCGCATGCAGGTTGATCTGTCCGCGTGACAAGTCGCGCAACACCGCAAACGGATAACGCAGGCCGCGCAATAACAGTGCCACGCCGCGTTGCACGGCTGTGCCTTGGTCCGCGGACAGCGGGCCGAAAACAACACGATCCAGCAGTGTCCAGAGTGCCTCGAACATTCAATAACAAGCATGACATACTGCGAACGTGGCCGCCGTCGATCATTATCCGCAACGCATTGTCTGCCTCACCGAGGAGACTACCGAGACCATCTATCTGCTGGGCGAGGACCACCGGATCGTAGGTATTTCGGGCTTCACGGTGCGACCGACGCGTGCACGGCGCGAGAAACCCCGCGTGTCGGCGTTCACGTCCGCGAAAATCGACCGCATCGTCGATCTCAAGCCTGATCTGGTGTTAGCTTTTTCCGATCTGCAGGCGGACATCGCGGCGAGTCTGGTGCGCCTCGGCATCGATGTGCATGTTTTCAATCACCGCAGCATCGCCGGCATTTTCCGCACGATATTGACGATCGGCGGTTTGCTGGGTTGCGAAAGTCGCGCGCGCGAACTCGCGGCCCGATTGCAAACCGGGCTCGATGAAATCGCCCGCGCCGCCAGCCTGCTGCCACGTCGACCGCGGGTCTATTTCGAGGAGTGGGACGAGCCGCAGATCTCGGCCATTCAGTGGGTGTCGGAACTGGTGGCCATTGCCGGTGGCGACGACTGTTTTCCTGAACTGGCACGCGAATCGCTTGGCAAGAACCGCATCATTGCCGATCCGCTCGAAGTGCCCAGGCGCGCGCCCGATATGCTGTTAGGTTCCTGGTGCGGCAAAAAATTCCGCCCGGAAAATGTCGCGGCGCGGCCAGGTTGGCAGGATGTGCCGGCGGTGCGCGATGATGAGCTGCACGAAATCAAGTCCTCGATTATCCTGCAGCCCGGACCGGCCGCGCTCACTGACGGGGTGCGAGAAATACACCGCCTGATTGCCGACTGGGCCAATGCCGAGCGCGGTCCGCGTTAGGCTGTCAGACGACGCAGGGCTTCCTGGTACTTCTCGCTGGTCTTGGCGATGATTTCGGGCGGCAATCTGGGGCCCGGTGATTTCTTGTTCCAGTCCAGTGTTTCAAGATAGTCGCGCACAAACTGCTTGTCGAACGACGGCGGGCTGATACCAGTGCGATACGTGTCCGCAGGCCAGAATCGCGAGGAATCTGGTGTCAGTACTTCGTCGATCAGCGTCAGCTGTCCCGCCTTGTCGACACCGAATTCAAATTTGGTGTCGGCAATGATGATGCCGCGCTGGGCGGCGTGGTCACGCGCAAACTCATAGAGACCAATGGCGGCAACGCGGATTTGCGCCGTGCGTTGCGCACCGATCACGCCGGCGATGACTTCGATTGGCACATTTTCGTCGTGCTCGCCGGCCGCCGCCTTGGTAGAGGGCGTGAATAGCGGCTGAGGCAGTTTTGCAGCCTGTGGCAAACCCTTGGGCAGCGTGATGCCGCAGACAGCCCCCGTTTGTTGGTAGTCCTTCCAGCCAGAGCCAATGAGATAGCCGCGTACCACCGCTTCCACTGGCAGCGCTTGCAGGCGTTGCACCAGCATCGCGCGCCCTTGCAGCATCGCGCGTTCTTCGGTGCTCAAGGGCAGGGATTCCAGTCCGCGATTTGTTAGATGGTTGGCGAGCAGATGCTGCGTGCGCGCGAACCAGAAATTGCTGATTTCGTTCAGCACTCTGCCTTTGTGTGGAATCGGATCTGGCAGTACCACATCGAAGGCAGACAGGCGGTCAGTTGTGACAATCAGCATGGTCTCGGCATCGACAGCGTAGATGTCGCGTACCTTGCCGGCGTGGATTTTTTCGAGTCCGTGCAATGAAGTGGTATGCACGGTTCGGGTATCAGATTGCATTCGGCTAGTATTGCAGGATGAAGTGGATGGGGAAACTGCTGGGCGCCGCTATCGGGCTGCTGGTTACGCGCGGGCCGCTCGGCGCAGTCATTGGCGCAATCATCGGCCACGCATTTGATCAGCAGCGCCAGCGTCGGGTGCCTGCGACTGATCCAGCCATGGCGGGCGCCGCCGAGCCAGGCGACGCCAAAGCAATTGCCGAGCGTTTCTTTCACAACACATTCCAAGTCATGGGCCACATCGCGAAAGCAGATGGCCGCGTATCTGAAGCTGAAATCGACGCAGCGCGGACCGTGATGCGTGAGCTGCGGCTGGACGGCCCGCAGACAGACGCCGCGATTGCGGCCTTTGGACGTGGCAAGGAGCCTGACTTCAGCCTTGATGCAGTCATCCTCGGCTTGCGCAAGGTATGCGCGGGCCGGCCCGACCTGATGCTTGCGTTTCTGGAGATTCAGGTCCGGGCGTCCCTACAGGGCAGCGACATGCGGGGCGCCTCCCGTCAGCGCCTGGGGCGAGTCGCGACCTTGTTCGGTATCGGCACGATGGAGTTCGCGCATCTGGAGGCCGTGCTGCGTCTGCGCGCTGGGCAGGGCACGCGCGGCGCCGCAGCGTCGGCACCTAACGACCCGGAGAAGCTCGCCAATGCCTACCGCGTACTGGAGGCAGATCCTGGCGCATCTGATGACGACGTGGAAAAAGCGTACCGACGTCAGCTTAGCCGACATCATCCAGACAAGCTGAAGGCCAACGGACTGCCTGAATCGATGCTTGAGCACGCCAAACAGCGCACGCAACAGATCATTGAAGCCTGGGACATTGTGCAGTCGCGCAGGCAGGCAAAGCGCTAGCCGCTATACTCTGCGCCTCATGCAAAGCCCCTGGATAGCACCTTCCATTCTGTCTGCGGACTTCGCGCGCCTTGGTGCCGAAGTGGATTCCGTTCTGGCAGCTGGAGCTGACCTCGTCCATTTCGATGTCATGGACAATCACTACGTGCCGAATCTGACTATGGGTCCGTTGGTCTGCGAGGCGCTGCGCAAGCATGGCGTCAAGGCGCCGATCGATGTGCATCTGATGGTGCGCCCGGTCGATCGCATCGTGCCGGATTTCGCCAAGGCCGGCGCTACCTATATCACCTTCCATCCGGAAGCGAGCGAGCACGTTGATCGCACTATCGCGCTGATTCGCGAGTGCGGTTGCAAGCCCGGCCTGGTGTTCAATCCAGCGACGCCCCTCGATTTTCTCGATTACACACTCGACAAGATCGATATCGTGTTGCTGATGTCTGTGAATCCGGGTTTTGGCGGCCAGAAATTCATTCCGAGCGTGTTAGGGAAGCTGCGTGACGCGCGCCGGCGCATCGATGCCAGTGGGCGCGCGGTGCGGCTCGAGATCGATGGCGGCGTCAAATTGGACAATCTCGCCGAGATCGCCGCTGCGGGCGCTGACACCTTCGTGGCCGGGTCCGCGATATTCAGCACCGCGGACTACCAAGGCACTATCGCTGCGATGCGCAAGGTCATTGGCCCATGAAGGGGGCTCGGTGAAAGTCGAGCTAACGCCGTTTGAAGCGCGGGTCATCGGCTGCCTGATCGAGAAAGAGCTAACAACGCCGGATCAATATCCGCTGTCGCTGAATGCGCTGACGCTGGCAGTCAACCAGAAAACCAACCGCGAGCCAGTGATGGCTGTCGATGATGCTAGCGTACAGGCAGAATTGGATCGCCTGGCCAAAAAACATCTGGTCTATGAAAAAAGTGGCTTCGGCAGCCGCGTGATGAAATATCAGCATCGACTGGTGGGCACCGAGTTCAGTGAGATCAAGGTGACGCCGCAGGAGCGCGGTATTCTTTGCGTGATGCTGTTGCGGGGGCCGCAGACCGTTGCGGAATTGCGCACCCGCACCAATCGCCTGTGCGAATTCGCGGATCTGGCTGAGGTTGAAGCGGTGCTGAATCAGATGATGACCCGCGACAGCAATCCGCTGGTGGTTCGACTGTCGCGCAGCAAGGGCGAGCGTGAACTGCGTTACATGCACTTGCTGTCGGGGCCCGTTGTGGTCTTGGCCGATACGGAATTTGTTGTTTCTGAGCCTTCAATGCCAGCGCCAAGGGCAGCGCCAAGGGCAGCGGAAGAACCGGGCCTTGCAGTCAGGGTTGCGTCGCTCGAGCGCGAGGTACAAGCCTTGAAGAGTGAACTGGCGGCCCTGCGCGGAAGTTGACCGCTATTGCGTGCACGATAAAAAAAGCCCGCGACGAGCGCGGGCTTTTCTGCTTTGTGAGGGCTTGAGGAGCTGCAGCCAGCTCGAGCATGCGTCAGCCCCTCGCGGTCAGCTTATTCTTCGTCTGCATCCCAATCGTCGTCTTCATCCTCGTCCGGGCTGGCTGCCAGAGCGGTGTTGCCGACGCTGACCGGACCCTTGGCCATCGTGCCTTTGACCGGCACCACGACTGGGCGTGTCTTCATCTTGGGACGTGCATTAAACACAACAATAGTCTTGCCGGTGGCGCGTAGCAGGCCTTGGTCTTCCAGCACCTTCAATACACGGCCCGCCATTTCGCGCGAGCAACCGACCAGTCTTGAGAGTTCCTGGCGCGAAACCTTGATCTGCATGCCTTCCGGATGGGTCATTGCATCGGGTTCGCCACAGAGGTCCATGATCGCGTGCGCTACGCGGCCCGTGACATCCACAAACGCCAGGTCGCCGAGTTTCTTGTTGGTACGGTCGAGGCGGGTTGCCAGCTGGGTTGCCAATTCAAAAATCAGGCCTGGGCTTTCGGCAGCGATCTGCCGGAAACGCGGATAGGTCATTTCAGCGAGCTCGCACTGGCCGCGGGTGCGGACCCAGGCGGTGCGGGTCGGCTGTTCATGGAACAGGCCCATCTCACCGAAGAACTGACCCTTGTTCAGGTAGGCCAGCACCATCTCATTGCCTTCTTCGTCTTCGATCATGACTTCGACCGAACCCGAGATGATGTAATAGAGAACGTCCGGCAAATCGCCGGCATGAATCACCACCGTCTTGGACGGTACGGTGCGAATACGGCAATAGCTCAGAAAGCGATTAATCGCTGGAATGTCGCTGAGCGGTTTCACTGAATCATCCATTCGAATCTCCCCTCACAATTTGGTAGCAAGCATTTTCGACAGATGTTTTTTAACCATAACGCCCAGGAGGCGCAAGGCGTTTCACAATCAAATCCAATAACTTGTGACGGTCATCACACGTGAAGTGGCAAACATGAGGGCTTTCACAGGTTCGGGGAGGTCGGCACCGCCCGCTGCTCTGGCTGCTTCACCGTGGTGAATCTCGTCATGTTTCATCGATTCGAGTACCGCGCGGCTGTTGCGGTCTGCGGGCGGCAGCTTCGCAAGGTGATCCTCCAGGTGTTTTTCGACCTGGCGCTCGGTTTCGCTGACAAAACCCAGGCTGACCTTGTCGTTCACTGCAGCGGCCAGCGCGCCAATGGCGAAAGAACCTGCATAAAACAAGGGATTCAGCACACTGGTACGACCGCCCAGCTCCTGGATGCGTTGCTCGCACCAGGCAAGATGATCGGCTTCTTCACGGGCGGCTCGCAACAACATGTCGCGATTCGCGTTGTCACGCGCGAACAATGCCTGGCCATGATAAAGAGCCTGTGCGGACACTTCGCCCGCGTGATTGACTCGCATCAGGGCCGCGGACTGGCGCTTTTCGGAGTCGGTGAGTTTGCTGGCGCCAAGATCTGACGTTGCCGGGCTAGGGAACGGCCTCGCTGCCTGTGAGGGGGCGAATAGCGATCGCAAGGCCTGGTCGGCGGCGACCAACAGGTGTTCAAGGGGGCTTGCAGCTGCCATCTTCAAAGCAGTATATGAGAAAATATCAATAAAAACAATGTCTTATAAAGAGGCATTAGTATCCCTTAGTGGCGCTAGAACGTCCTTTGCATTGCCGGGATTGCTCCTTTACACTTGCGCGCCTTTTTCCAAGAGCCCGGCACGCGGCCCTGTGTAAGACAAGCGTGACAATAAAGCCAACCAGAGTGGTCGGCCGGGTGGAGTATTTAGATGACTACGTTATTTGCGAAGCCCGGCACTGTCCGCTGCGATTGGTTTGTGGTCGACGCCGAGGGCCGAACCTTAGGCCGTCTTGCGTCGGAAATTGCGCTGCGCCTCAAAGGCAAGCACAAAGCCGATTATTCGCCGCATGTGAACATGGGCGATCACATCGTCGTGATCAACGCCGAGAAAGTCAAAGTCACGGGCCGCAAGCTCAAGGACAAGATTTACTACCACCACACCGGCGCCATCGGTGGTATCAAATCGATCGCATTGGAAAAGCTGCTCAAGGAACATCCTGAGCGTGTCATGCAGATCGCGGTCAAGGGCATGCTGCCGAAGACTGTGTTAGGTCGCGACATGTTTCGCAAACTGCACGTTTTTGCGGGCGCCGAGCACCCGCATTCCGCTCAGCAACCCAAGGCACTCGCCCTCGCGGGCTGAACCGCCCGTAATCAGGTACAAGGATTTTCAAGATGCCAGCCACCCAACTTTCCACCGGCCGCCGCAAGACCGCAACGGCGCGTGTATTTCTCAAGCCCGGCACGGGCAAGATCACCGTCAATGACCGGCCGATCAACGAATTCTTTGGTCGAAAAACCGGCCAGATGATTGTCATGCAGCCTCTCGAAGTGACACAGCTTGCCGGTCGTTTTGACGTGATTGCAAACGTCGCCGGAGGCGGCATCACTGGGCAGGCTGGTGCAATTCGCCACGGCATTACTCGCGCACTCATCAAATACGATGAGAATCTGCGCAAGCAATTGCGAGTGGCCGGATTTGTGACTCGCGATGCGCGTGAAGTCGAGCGCAAGAAAGTGGGTCGCCGCAAGGCGCGTCGTGGTCCTCAGTACTCGAAGCGCTAACAGCAGAGCAGGCCAAACATCGGGTAATCTGTTACGCGATTCTTTATTTGGGGGATCGTCTAGCGGTAGGACAACGGACTCTGACTCCGTTTACCTAGGTTCGAATCCTAGTCCCCCAGCCAAACCAGGAAGGCCCGCGCAAGCGGGCCTTTTTGCGAGTGTTCGAGGCCAAGTAATCGCGCATGTAAGCCGAGACTTAACGTTATTTTGTCGGCTGCTCCGCAGTTTCGACAACACGGCGGCCAGTAGCTGCCGATACGCGGCATGATGAGCAACTTATGTTCTATGGCTCGAATCGCATAGCCAGTTTGCTTGCGCTGGGGTTGGTGTCCACCGCCGGCCATGCTGCGTCCTACGTAACGCAGACCACTCCATTCAATTTACTGTCCGTGACCGGGCATACCGCGATCAACGCGTGGGCGGGCGGCTTCGGTTGCCCCGATACGGTGGGCGATGACAGCATTTCTGCAGAGATCACTCTGCCGTTTACCTTTACGTTGGGCACGATTGTCTATACGAGTGTTCGCGTGATGACCAATGGTCGTCTGCAATTCAATAACACGCGCTGCAGTTTTGGCACGCAGTCCGTGGGACCACCGCGAACCTATTTCGATCCGATGCCGGCGACCACGCTGAACAATACACTGCGGGTCTACGGCGCCGATCTGGATAGAAGCGCGGGTGGTTCCATTACTTACGGCACCAGCGGCGCGGCGCCGAATCGCCGCTTTGTCGTCACATGGAACAACGTACCGCAATGGAACGCCGCCGGGACTTCCTACAACCTGCAGATTCAACTGGCGGAGGATGGCGACTTCTATTTCATGTATGGAGTCTCCAGCAATGTGTCGGGGACAACGACATTGGGGCCTGCACAAATAGGCTGGCAACTTACCACGACCGATTTCGAGCTCGTGCAGACTGGACTGCCGGTCAACAATTCAGGTTGGCGATTCCGGCCCAACAAGCCATTGCTGATTATCAGCAAGAGTTCTGTGGTGTTGCGTGATCCGATCAACGGCACGATCAACCCGAAACGTATTCCAGGGAGTTTTGTTGAATATTCAGTGACTGTGACAAATACCGGAGCCGGCGTTGCCAGCACCGTATTCATTACCGATCCGGTACCGGCGAATACCGAACTCTTTGTGGCCACCAGCGGCGGCCCGCCCATCACCTTTGTGAACGGTGTGGTCGTCAGTGGCTTGAGTTTCACGTACCCAGCCAATGCAACGTTTTCCAACATTGCCGGGGGTGGTGCGCCCTACAGCTATGTGCCGGTCGCGAATGCGAATGGTGTGGATCCGCTGGTGACAGGTATGCGGCTGGCACCCAGCGGTTCATTGCTGGGAGCGAGCGCCACAGGCAATCCGAGCTTTACGTTGCGATTCCAGGCTCGCGTTCGCTGACAGCCTGCTGTTAGTAAGGCAATTCAGAACTGCCGAGTTGAGCCGTCCTTGCCGCCGACAATAACGATGTCCGCAGGGCGTTCGGCGAACAGCCCGACTGTCACCACGCCGGCAATACTATTGATTTGACGCTCCAATTCTTGGGGCGCGGAAATTGTGAGGCCGTTCACATCCAGGATCTGGTTGCCATTGTCGGTAATGAATCCGGCGCGCAATGCGGGCTCGCCGCCCAGCGCACGCAATTGCCTGGCAACGTGTGCTCGCGCCATCGGTATGACTTCGACCGGCAATGGAAAACGACCGAGCGTAGCCACGATCTTGCTGTCATCGACGATGCAGACAAACCGCTGTGATACCGCGGCCACGATCTTTTCTCGCGTCAGCGCTCCACCGCCGCCTTTGATCAGTTGGCGATCAAGGTTGGTTTCATCGGCGCCATCGACGTATACCCCGATGAGCTCGGCATCATTGAGATCAAAAACCGGTATGCCATGTGCCTGCAGACGGTCGGTCGAGGCATTGGAACTCGATACTGTGCCCCGGATACGATCATGACCAAAATCGCGAGCAAGGGCGTCGATGAAGAAATTGACGGTCGACCCTGTGCCGACACCGACGATGCTGCCTGCATCGACAAATCGCAACGCAGCTTCGGCTGCAGCTATTTTTCCGGCGCTCATGTTAGCTCGGTGATGTTGCGGAAACACTGTAAAACAAGGGCTTCCAGAAACAACTAAGCCCGCTTGCGCGGGCCTTTTTTTGGAAGCGGCGAGCGAGAAATGTTGAGTTCCCCGCCCGCCTTAGGCTTAGAAAAAAACTACCTTACTTCTTCTTGGCAGCTTTTTTCTTTTTCTTGGCTTTCGCCATGACAATCTCCTATGGGTTAGTCCGAGGGCGAGTATATACACGATATTGTAAAAAACAAGCGTTAGCGCTTGACATCGTGATCCTTAACACGCCTCCGAGATCATTCAAGCGACAGAATAAATTGCCAGTGTGCGTCGCTGATGGGCATTACCGAGAGTCGATTGCCCGCTCGCAGTAACCACAAGTCCTGCAATGCGTGTGTGGCATGCGCACGCATTTCTTCCAGCGTGATGATGCGTTTGAGACGCCGATCAAGCTTTACGTCGACCATGAACCAGCGTGGGATTTTCGGATCGCTGTCGGCGTCGAAGTGCTGATGGCGTTTATCGAATGCGGTGTGATCAGGATATCCGGCACGCACAATCTTCATGATCGCCACAGCGCCCGGCTCGGCACAGCTCGAGTGATAGAGAAGCGCGCGATCGCCCACCTGCATCTCATCGCGCAACATGTTGCGCGCCTGATAGTTGCGCACACCATCCCAGCAGGCTGTTTTTCCCGGTGATTTCACCAACGAGTCGACACTGAAGCTATCCGGTTCCGTTTTCAGCAACCAATACTTCATGGCTGTTCTCGTTGTCTGCCATTAAACCAAGTGATGCCTTTCTCAGTCACGACAGCATCGATTGGCACGTCATAGGGTCCGGAGGTGATGTCTGTCTGGTACTGGGCGCTATGTGCGAGTCCCAACAGCAGCGGGCCATGCCAGCTGCTGCGTAGTTGTCGGAAGCGCAGAGCGCGGTCGTAGAAGCCGGCGCCGCTGCCGAGACGATTGCCGTGTGAGTCGTACGCAACCAAAGGCAGCAGCACGATATGCATCCAACGTGTGCCGCAGCTGCGATGACCAGACGGTTCAGCAATACCAAAGCGGTTGCGCCGCAGTGGTCCCGAATTGACTGCCAGGAAGCGCATGCGCTTCGCGCGCCAAGAGTCGATGCGTGGCAGAAAGAGGCGGCAGCCGCGCGCTAGCAGAGCTCGCAGCAATATCCGAGTGTCGAGTTCAGCGCTCGCGGGCAGGTATGCGGCAATGTTTTGTTGCGGACGGATGATGCGCAGCTGTAAAACGCGGCGCGCGACAGCCAGTGCATTTGATCTTTGCACTGCTACTGGCAGCGCCTCGCGTGCGGTTCGTGCAGCGCGGCGCTGAGCGCGCCGGAGATTATCCAGTGGAGAAATCAAGCGTCACCCGCGAGTGCCGGTGCGGACCGTTGCTCTCGACACAGAGCAACAAGTGGGGCGAGCTGCGGCAGGTAAGGCTTTCCACTCGAGGTGGACTTGCACAATTCTGCCAACAAACCCAAATGCCCCTGGGCGTTCCAAATTAGGGTCGAGAGGTAACCCGATCTACTGTCGAACACCACAGGTGACGCAGGATCCACTTTACAGCAATTGGATGAAGGTTTGTTTGCGCGAGTTGGCAGAAATTCAAAGATCCAGCGGCTCAGTTTTGAGCGCCCTGTCAACTTTGGCGCGCAGGCTGCGTACACGGGGCAGCAGCGAATCGTCAACAGTGCGTTTGCTGACGCGGAGTTTGAGCATGTCGTTAGCCAGATTGAGACCCGCCATCACAGCGATGCGGTCCATACCTACAACTTTGCCTGTGTCGCGTATCGCACGCATCGCCTGACTTAAATGCTCTGCGGCATCCAGCAAGTCGGCCCGCTCATCGGGCGGACAGGCGATCAGGTATTCTTTGTCGAGAATCCGAACGCTGACGCGCGAGATTTCTTTGTCACTGGCAGATTTGTCAGTCACCGGGGTCGCTCAGCCAGGTACTCAGGCGCTGTGTTCAAGGGTTTTCAACCGGCCAATGATGGCTTCGACGCGGGCACGCGCCACCTCATTCTTTTGCATTAACGAGGACCGTTCCGTCGAAATGGTCTCCTGACGAGCTCGCAAGGCGCGATTTTCATTGCGCAGCGTATCGAGTTGGTTGACCAGTTCATCGACGCGTTTCTCGAGCTGCTGCAGTTCCTGCTCGACGTTGTTATTTTGATTGTTATTCATAGTGAAAATTATGGGCTCTCGATCCAAGACCGGTCAATGAGAGCCGATGAGTTTTGGCATAATTTCCGCATGGAACCGGTCGAATTTACTGAGATGCAGCGTGTTTTGAGCCAGGCAGGGGCCTTGACAGACGCTTCGGAGGCCCATGGGACCCTCGCAGGGGCTCTATGCTCGGCCGGCGATTATCGATTCGAGAGTTGGCTGGGCGAGCTGTTTGCTGACGGTCATGCAGCCGCAGAACCCGCCCAACAGCTGCGGGACATGTTCAATCGAACGCGCGCCGCACTGCACTCCGACGATTTGCAGTTTCATGCCATGCTGCCGGACGACGATGAGCCACTCGCGAAACGCACCGAATCACTTGGCCAGTGGTGTCAGGGGTTCTTGTATGGTTTAGGGACCAATCCGCTTCCGAATCCCGATCAACTGCCTGGCAATATCGGTGAGATCGTTCGGGACCTGTCGACTATTGTTCAAGTGGGCGTGGATGATAGCGAGGATGTGGAAGCTAACGAGTCCGCCTATAGCGAACTGGTGGAATTTGTCCGTGTCGGCGTGCAGTTGTTGTTTGAGGAACTGGAGCCGTACCGAGTTGCCGGCATGGCGCGTGCACCGCAGGACGCACCGTTTCATTGACATCGCATCGCAAAACCGCAGGGGAAAACTAGATGCCTGGACGAGCCGCGCCCATTACCCAGCCTGAATACGCCCATCGCCGCAAGCAGCTCATGCGCATCATGGGTCGCGACTCGATCGCCGTTTTGCCGGCAGCGCTGCCACGTACACGCAACAACGACACCCATTACGCGTATCGCCAGGACAGCGACTTCCACTATCTGACGGGCTTCCGCGAACCTGGCGCGGTCGCCGTGCTGATTCCTGGCCGTCCTCAGGGTGAATTCGTGATGTTCGTCCAGGATCGCGATGTGACGCGCGAGACCTGGGATGGGCGGCGTGCAGGACCTGAAGGGGCGATTCGCAATTTCGGTGCGGACGATGCGTTTCCCATCGATGATCTTGATGATATTTTGCCGGGCCTGCTTGAGAACCGCGTGCGTGTGTTTTACACCATGGGGCGCCAGCAGGAGTTCGACCATCGCATCGTTGGCTGGGTCAATGAACTGCGTAATCAGGCGCGTAATGGCCGCCATCCGCCGCACGAGATTGTGGCGCTCGAGCATGCGCTGCATGACATGCGTCTTTATAAAAGTAAAACCGAAATCGCGTTGATGCGTGAATCGGCGCGGATTGCGTCGCGAGCGCATGTTCGCACCATGCGGTTCTGCCAACCCGGTCGATTCGAGTACCAGTTGATGGCGGAACTAATGCACGAGTTTCGTCTCGCGAACGCCGACATCTCCTATCAGCCAATCGTCGGCGGCGGTGACAACGGCTGTATTTTGCATTACGTGGAAAACAACGCCCGCTTGCGGGACGGTGATTTGGTACTGATCGACGCGGGTTGCGAATTCGAGCTCTATGCGTCGGATATCACGCGCAGCTTTCCGGTCAATGGACGTTTTTCGCCTGCACAGCGTGCCGTCTACAGCGTCGTGCTTGATGCCAACCGCGCGGCCACTGCCAAAGTGAAGCCCGGCAACCATTGGAACGAACCCCACGCGGCGGCGGTCAATGTTCTGACGGCTGGGCTGGTCAAGCTAGGACTGCTGAAAGGCCGTGTGCCAGCACTCGTCAAGTCGGAGGCCTATCGGGACTTTTACATGCATCGCACTGGCCATTGGCTCGGCATGGACGTGCATGACGTCGGCGACTACAAGGTCGGTGACGAATGGCGGGTACTCGAACCAGGCATGGCCTTGACGATCGAGCCTGGTCTTTATATCTCTGCCGGCAATCGCCATGTACCGCGCGAGTTTCGCGGCATTGGCATTCGCATTGAAGACGATGTGGTGGTTACGCGGACGGGTTGCGAGGTGCTGACCAGCGATGCACCCAAAGATATTCACGACATTGAGCAACTGATGCAGGCGGCCTGACGCATGGTTGCGACTGTCGATGTCGCCATTGTGGGCGGTGGCATGGTCGGTGCTTCGCTGGCGATGGCCTTGGCGGGCAGCGGGCTGTCGCTGGCGCTGATCGAAGGTGTTGCTCCAGGGGCTAACAGCCAACCGAGTTTCGACGAACGCACGACTGCCTTGGGCAACGGCACCCAGGCCATGCTGCAGACACTAGGTCTCTGGCAATCTGTTGCAGCACTGGCGGCGCCGATCCGCGAAATCCATGTGACCGACGCAGGCAGGTTTGGCATGGCGCGCCTCAAGGCGGACGAGCAGGGTATCGACGCCTTTGGGCATGTCATCACCAACCGCGTGCTGGGTGCGGCACTCTGGGCAGCGCTCGCGACCCAGCCATCGCTGCGGCGGTTTATGCCGGCGCGCGCGCAATGGCTGGGAGCGGACCCTGGCTTTGCGACGCTGGCGATTCAGCCTGCGGCAGCTAACAGTGAGACGGTGGAGCTGCGCGCGCGCCTTGTGGTCGCGGCTGACGGCGCCGACTCTGCAGTGCGCTCCGCCCTTGGGCTGGGTGTGCAGACCGTGGACTATCAGCAGGTGGCAGTGATTGCCAATGTGGCAACCAGCGATCCGCATCGCGGGGTTGCCCACGAAAGATTCACGCCCGCCGGACCGATCGCGTTGTTGCCGCTGTTCGATGGCGCACGTGGCCTGATCTGGACGTTGGCGCCGGCGGCCGCCGCGCGCGTGCTCGCGCTGACCGAGGAGGAGTTTTTGCGTGACCTGCAAAAGGCTTTCGGCTGGCGCGCAGGCCGGTTCGAGCGCGTCGGCAAGCGAGCGAGCTATGCACTGCGTCTGCAGCGCGCTGATGAGACGCTGGCGCCGCGCTGCCTGTTGATCGGCAACGCTGCGCAGGTACTGCATCCGATCGCCGGCCAGGGCTTCAATCTCGGCATGCGCGATGCTGCTTTGTTAGCGGAGTTGTTGCTGCGACATCGGGCCGACGCCGGCGCACCAACCCTGCTGGCGGAGTATGACCTCGCCAGGGCGGATGACCGTGCCGGCATCACGCGTTTCACCGACGGGCTGATCAAGTTGTTCGGCGACGAACGGCCAGCGGCGGGGCTTGCTCGCAGTGTTGGCCTGCTGGCGTTTGATTTGTTGCCGCCCGCCAAAGCAGCGATGTCGCGCCTCAGCTGGGGATGGGATGGCAAAAGACCGAAACTGACGCGCGGCGTGCCACTGATTTGAGTCCGCAGCCCACCGACAGTGACGTGTTGATCGTCGGCGCAGGTCCGGTAGGTGCTGCGTTGGGCGCGTTATTGTTGACTGATGGGACAGTCGCGCACGGACGCATTGTGCTGCTGGACCCGCAGTTGCCTGAACCGCGCATTGCGTTGGCTGACCTGCCGCTGGACTTGCGGGTGTTCGCCCTGTCGCGCGCGAGCGAAAGGATTTTGCGCAGCTGTGGCGCCTGGCAGGCCCTGGCGTCCTCCGCCATCAGTCCCTACACGAAAATGGCGGTGTGGGTGGGCGACGCCGATCCGCGCGCGGGCGGCGGGTTGGTTTTCGATGCTGCCGAGCAGGCCGAAGCCAATCTCGGGCATATTGTGGCTAACAACCTGCTGCAGCTTGGCTTGTTACAGCGGTTCGAGTCACTGGGCGGTCGTGTGCTGCGCGGCTCGCTGGGTGCCTTGGAATTTCAGTCCGACAGAGTGGTCGCGCAGCAAGAGCAAGACGGCACCACACTGTCGACTCGCTTGCTGGTTGGCGCAGATGGCGGTCAGTCGACCGTGCGTCGTCTTGCCGGCATATCGCTGGAATCTGCCAGCTACCAGCAGACTGCGATTGTTGCCAATGTCCGTGGCGAGCGGCCACATGAAGCCACCGCCTGGCAACGCTTCCTGGGTCACGGTACGCTGGCTTTTCTGCCACTTGCCAATGGCGAAGTGTCGGTCGTGTGGTCGTTGCCGACCGCCATGGCTGCTGAATACATGGCAATGGCAGCGGACGACTTTGCCGCGCAAATGACCCGCGATTCCGCAGCTGTGCTGGGAAGGCTGAGCTTGCGCAGTGATCGCGTTAGCTTTCCACTGCGCCGGCAGCATGTCGATCAATACATCAGTGAGCGTTGCGTGTTGGCAGGCGATGCTGCACATGTCGTGCATCCGCTTGCGGGTCAGGGCGTCAACCTGGGCTTGCTGGATGCGGCAGCACTCGCGGACACTCTGGCGGCGGCGCATGCTGAAGGTGAAGACCTTGGTGCGGCGCGCGTGTTGCGCAACTACGAACGCTGGCGCAGGTCGGAAAACGAACTGATGAGCCAGGCCATGGATGTC
>JAYVJR010000031.1:0-20256 GCA_043769085.1 Gammaproteobacteria bacterium | reverse complement strand
AAACTGTCCCGTTGTTCCCCAGTTCGTGGTCGTCGTGCGTGCCGCCATGCCGATACCGGTGGTGGTTTCACTGTTGCGATTGCCAAAGCCGTCGAACGCAAAGGCTCGGATGATTTGCAGCGTCGCGTGGCCCGGCTGGACGGTGTCGCCCATGATGCGACATTTGACGGCATCCCAAGTTTGATTGCGCGTGCGCGTGACGGAGGCTCCGCTATAGCCGGTATGGGACCGAATCGTCTGAACTTGCGTCTCCTGGCCCAGGCACCAATTGGTGGTGTCATTGACCATGTTCGCGAGCGGCGTGTACGTTCGATCGGTATACACAATGCCAGACTGAATCCCGTTCGCGCTCGCAGGTTCGGTGGTCGTGGTCGTGACGTCGTACGCATTGCCGGAGGTATCCATCAGGGTCGTCGTGGTCGCATCGCTGATCAACGCTTGATCAAACGCCCCGCCGACTTCCCAGCGCTTCTGGTTTTGCGAGCTCACATAGGGAAAGGACCGCGTGTTAAAGCCGGTTCCGGCATTGATTGAGGCCAGCGTGTTCGTGACTTCGCTGAATTTCTTGTCCGTGCCGGATCCGTAGTCGTACCGGAGTTGCTGAACCGAGGTCGCTCTTCCAATGTAGGGAAAAGTTTGCGAGGAGACGATGTCCGCGCGCACCGAGGTGCGCCCATCCAAGCGGGATTGATACGAAAACCCCAGGAATCCCCGCCCCTGAACATGAACATTAGCGTTCTTATACGTAAGATCTGTCGAATAGTTGCCGCCCAACGCATCCGAGGTGTACGACGCCAATACGACTGGCAGCGAACCGGTGAACCGACGATTGGGGAAGGTCGGCTCCGCATCGCGCGAGTAGTAGTCACTTCGCAGGCTCGGCAACGCCCCATAGAACACCGTGGTGTAATTGCCGAGGGGGTCGGTGAAACTCGTGGCGAGATCGGGAATCTCGCCACTGTGTTTTCTCGACACCCAGTTGCCACTGGATGCATACGACAAATCCCGTAGTCCGTCGCCGTTGATGTCCGGCGAACGTGCGTTATGGTTCGCCGTCACCGCATACCCGGTCGGCTCAGGCAGCAGCACATTCTCTCGCGTGGACAGCGCGACGTTCCAATCGCCACTGACGGGCACGAACACGTCACTGGCACCGTCTGCGTTGAAATCGGTCGCGATGGCTTCGGTCAACGCGTTGGTAATATTCGGGTAGACCTTGGTCGGATCCCAGACGCTTAAGGTCACGGGATCCGCGCCGCCGCGCGCGAACTGCATGACCCAGGTACTGCCGTTATGGCCGAGCGCGTCCATCAAACCATCGCCATTCAAATCGAGCAGCAGCGGGCGCTGAGTACTCGCGCTCTCGAGGTTCACATCCGCCGAGTACGTCGTGCCCATCGATATCAGCGTTTTCCATTGAATGGTGGCGGTGGCAGTTTCTTTGAGTCTGGCGAGGAGATCCCCGCGACGGTCGCGATTGAAATCGACGATCTGCCTATCCCGTCGATATTCGTCCGCACCGGCAGTGCCGAAAGCGTCGGTGTCGAACACCCAGCCGGTCGGCGCGGTGTAATACGTTGATTCGGTCGCCGAGAGACCGGTCGCGGTATTCAGTCGAACCTTGAGCGAGGCGCCGCTCGCCGACACGACATCGTCCCGTCCGTCGCCATCGACATCCTGAATCGCCACGAGCCCGCTCGACGCCCCGTTCGCGGGTCGTCCCGTCGATAGCAGACTGATGCCGCTCGCCGAGAACTGCAGCACATCCCAGTTGCCGCTGCTATTCGGAAAAATCACATCGCGCCAGCCATCCCCGTTGTAATCGATGGAGTGGGACTGCGATGGATTGGTCGCCGCGATCCCGGTATCGACATCCAAGATGTAGAAGCCATACCGCTGACCGTCGCTCACATGCCACGTGCCGCCGGAGGGAAACACCAGATCGCTGCGCCCGTCCGCATTCGTATCGATGCTGTGGACCACCGCACCTGTTGGAATCGAAATGCCCGTGGATTGTTCGAAATCCAAAGCACTAGACCCCGCCTGGTAGCTGATATTGCTGCTGAACCACTGCGCACCGCCGACAGCGGATCGATGAACCGCCGTGAGCGTGCTGCGATTGGTTATCCCGGTGGGCGAGACGGACAATGTATAGCTGCGAGAATAGCCGCCGTTGTAAAAAATCGAGATATCAATGATGATTCTGGTCTGTTTCACCTTGTAGCCACTGTCGTAGTGGACCAGCGTATCCACCGTCGGTCGGGTCGAGGTGTAAAAACTCACGTTGTACGCGGGCGTTAGTCCCTGAGCGGTATTACCGGTGTATTGAATGGACGAGGGCACGTAGGCGCCGTTAGCCGTATCTTGGGTATACGTGTAGAGCATGTAATTGCCACTGCGGTCGCGAATCTTGTTCAGCGCCCACACCCGAATCTTGGTCGCCGAACCGCCAAAGCCGATACGCGAATCCGTCGTGTTGCCGAATTCGTAAATCAGGCCGTTCTTGAGTTTGACTTCAAACCACTGCGGCCCAAAGCCGGTCGTGCCGTTTGCAATAACCTGAGAGTACGTTTCGATTTCGGTTTGGTACTTTGAACCCGTGGCACCGTAGGTGCCAGAGGTGAGGCGCAGCCGGTTACCATCGAGACACAGCTTGTCCGCGGCAACGACCGCGACGGCTTTCACGACCCCGTCTTGGGCCAGATTTTGGTTACACCGCGTGATGGTCGGAAACCCCGCAAGCGACACGCCGACCCCCACCAGGCCGTTGCCAAGACTACTGTTGTAGGCGATGCCGAGCTGCGGTGTTAGCCCATGGGTGCCACGCGGCACCTCAATCGGAATCGTGTACGTGGCCGCTCCACTCGGCGACACATCGAATTGGCCAGGAATGTTGATGACCGTCGCGGCCAGAGCCGGTGACGCGCCTATTGCTGCTGTCAGCAGCAACACAACGCGAGCGTGCGTCCGAAACCCGACCTTAAGATATTGCACGAGTAGATGTTTCATTGAGAATCTCCCCGACCAAGTCCTGAATTACTCAAAAGCGTCTAGTCACTAATTGTTGGGCACGCGGTTCACGACCACGGGCGGCGGTTGGCTCTTGGACGCTGCGATCCATTGGCGCATGCATTGATGCACCGCGTTGCTGCGGGCTTTGGCGTTGTCGTTAGACTTCGCCACGGTAAAGCAATCGGCCGCGTTGCGATTCACAACAGCAATGGGCCCGTATGCGATCGGCGCGGTTTGTGCCAGAGCGCTGGTCGCTAGTACCGCAAGACCGATGGCATGGGACGCGAGTACTGCTCGACGACCCCGTATTTTCAGAACATCGAACATGACAGTCTCCTGAGGCGCATTACAACGCCGTCAAATCGAGGGTCAAATAACTGCCCATCGCCAACCCTGCGGGCGGCCGGGGCAAGGGCGATGAGCGCCGAATTGCGCGCTCCATAATTTTTTGCTCGTCAGCTTTCAGATCGCAGGCGTCGAAGTTCACCACGAGTACATTGCCGCGTTCGTCTTGGCCCACTTTGGCTTGACAGGACACGACAACGCGACGTGTCGGCCATTCCTCTTCGAGAATCCGCGCGAAGCGCGCGTTGAGTTGCCTCACGTAGAGACCTTGCAACCGCGCGAGTTCTTCGGCATCTGCGACGTCCACGGTTTCTGTCGCTTCGTCAAAGGAATCCATCGCCACCGGCTGGATCGGCGGCAACGGGATTCTCTCGGCGGATATAGTGCTCTCGGACTCGGGCGTACTTATGGGCGCTACCGTGAACACCAACTCAGGCGGGCGCTCATCGATGAAGAACGCCGTGGCGATCAGCGGCAGGCCGGAGGATTTGCGTTCGATCAGCCGCTCTGGCACCGCGCGAGCCAACGTAGTCACCAGCGCGATGGCGGCGATCCCATGGAGTGCGGCCGACGCTGCGGCCGCGAATATCCGCGAATACGAGCGGCGCGATGCGCTCGAACCCCCCGACCCCAATACCTCCGGAACCGCTACACGGTGCTCGATCGGAGGCATTTGTGAAACGTCGAACATCGGGGTCCCCTCCCGGTTGTTCGTCTGAGTCCTTATCGACGGCCGTGCCACACGCGTGCCCATCGAAACCCGTGTTATCAGAAGAAGCTTGTTAGCAAGTGAGCTACGCCCTGCTCCGCAACACGGGACTAGGCTGCGCCCAAAATTGCTGGGATTGCAATACCAGGTTTTCCCTGAGTCGCTCATTGGCGACGAAAATGTCGTTCAAGAAATTATCTTGTCAATAATGCACAGGCCCGCGCCCAATAGCGGCCTAGTAATAATGTACTGGAATTCTTGCAGATGATTCGCCGGAGGCGGATAGTGGGGAGTTAACAGCCGGCTTGTGGCTTATCCTTAGATACCTAACAGCGTGTTAGCAGTGCGGCGTCGCCGCTGTCAGACACTACGCAACGGACTACTCTTGGCAATAGCGAAAAAGCCATTCATGCCCGGTTGGCCGTTGGCACGGAGACTGATTGGCCACCGTATTCCTGCAGAAAAGCCCTAAAAATCGCTGTCGATATAGGGATTGGATTTTTTGTGCGCTACCCTCTACTCCTAATTCTTTGCTAACAACCGCCGACGGCTCTATGAAGACAATTCGCTGTCCCCGTCCAACCTGAGGAGCGTTGCGCCCTCGGGCGCCGGGTCCATCAGTTCGATGAAAGAACTACTGCCGCGCCAGTTCTGAGGGAATAGCGCCAAGCATCGCTTGCTGTCATCTGCTCTCGACGAAGGATACAAAATCCTATGAATACCCGCGGCCGCCGCGATGCGGCCGAAGATCTGCGAATTGGCCGGCAAGTCATATTGCATCGGAAGCAGCCGCCAATTCGGATGCAGCAGCAGCTGCTGCAGCCGCCCCACCGATCTCACCAACCATGGGGGCTTGAGCCCGAGTTACCGTGACAGGGTGAGGACCTGCTTCGGAAACTCAAACGCTTTGATCTGCTCCACGAACGGCGTCAGTGCCTCCCGATCAGAAACGTCCAGGATCTGCTCCACCTGCCCTCGCAACCGACACTGCGTAAAGGATGCGGGCGTCCGTAACGCGAGCGCCGCCGGTGTGAGTCCGTGGGACGCCTTGATATCCGGCCGCGAGAATTTCTCGCCCATCGCAGTCTCGAAATTTTCCGCCAGGTACAACGCCGGAAACGGCGTGAAACTTCCCGGCGCCAGCCGTTCACCCACATTGAATCGCCCGCCCTCATCACGCAGGCTTCCGCGCATCGAGAGCGGCGTCAGCGTGTACCGCCACTCGACAATGCGACACCATCCCGTGAGATCGACGGTCCGCGTCGCGCCGCGGCGAACCGCGTCCAGCAGTGATGGCGCCACCCGTTGACGCAGCGGTTCGAGATCAAAATACAGCGACCGCTGAACTTTGCTGAGTCGATCGGCCGCTTGCTGCCATTGGCGCAAGGACGATCGACTGAACCGCTCCAGCTCCCGCAGCGACGGGAGATCGGCATTCACATTCGCCGACGAGACGGGGTTAGTTGGCCGCGGCGGCGGACGGCGCCGCATGCTTCACCGCTTCAAAGGAGGACGCTTCGCGATTGTCTTCGAGAGCTGCGAGCACAAACTGCAGCAATTTCTTGTATCGGCCATAGCGAATCATGTCGCGTGGACTCACGCCGCCGAATTGCTGGGCACGAATGCAGATTCGCTTGCACGGCGACTCAAGCGCAAGCCTGAGCTGCCGCAGGGCGAAATGGACGGCCGTAAGAGGCTCTTCACGCTCGAGGAACTACACACGATCCAAGCGGATTTGGATGCCCTTGTGGTCAGGCGTCGAACTTTGACCACCCGTGTAGCACCTAACGCACGGAATTGTCTGCGGTTTCGCAAGAAACGGCTGGTCAATGTTGGGCGCCGATTTGCTCGAATATCTGGTCAAACGTCGACGCTTGTCCACAGGTATTTGCACTAATAGCGGCGGACGCACGCTATACCGCTGCCACATAAAATAAAAAATGCCTCATAAATCCACGCCAGGATTTTCATGATTTATGGCAACCGACATCTGGGTCGTACATGAATAGTGCAAAATGCCGGCGACTGATTCCCGCTCTTGCAACCAAAAATGTCGCTGATCAGTAGCGGAAAGTGTAATTCAGCTTGAGTGTCGTTTCGGCAATATTCGGCCGGAAATTGCCGAGAGCATCTTCGCGCCAGTCATAGTTTACGACCAGATACGCCGACTGGCCTTCGCCTGGCAACCAACGCAACCTGCTGTTGACACCGAGACGGCCCGACACGTTGTCGTATTGCAGCACGTTGAGCCAGGCCCAGCGCACGTTGAACGCCAGATTCGCGGTCAGGGCGTAGTTGCGTACCGTGAATTTGCCCGTCGGCACGTCGATCCGATTGATGCCGTACACCGCACCCAGGAAAATATTTTTGTTAGGTTTGAAGTTGAAAGTAACTTTGGCGTCATCACGACGTCCATTGTAAAAGTCGCCGGTCTCCAGATCGAGATTGACGGCCAGTTGCCGGTACCCGGCCATGGTTGAGTAGAAACGGACGCGCCCGAAATCGTACTGCCCAGCTGCAACCATGAGGCCACCCGGCAGGCGAAATGGTGCTGCCAACACTTCGGTGTTGCGCAGGATATCGAGCGCAATCGTGCCGCCCGGCAGCGTATCCAGAGAAAACGGCGTGACGACAGCGCTGCGCGATTCCAGACCGCCGGCCAGCGAATCCACCTGATGATACTCGCCGCCGTACAGCCAGCTCTTGAAACGCAGTTTGCTGTTGTCGAATCGATCCCGGTACTTGGCAACCGCATCGTACTGACGGATGCCAACGCGATTGACGAAGCCAAGTGCAGGCCGGAAATTACGCTCGACTTCTGCGATGTTCAGACTGGCATTCAACGTGTCGTTAGGCCAGGCAATATTCAAACCCCAGGCAGCGTTGTCGCCACGGACATTCGGCGCTGTCGATGCCTGCCACCAGCCTTTGACATCCATAATCTCGTTGCGGCCGCCGAAGCGGTCGCGATAGTTGAAATCCACACCTAGCAACTGATTGGAACGCACGCTGGCTGGATCGCCCACCGTCACGATGGCACCGAGCGTCGATTGCTCACCAAGGTTGATGTAACCACGCCCCACGAAGAGATCGCGTTCCGTGAGCGCGCCGTCCGCTGCCTGTCGTACCGCCAGCGCGCCTATGGCAAATGGCCCGGCACGACCCGCCAGCTTCGCACCGACATCCAGATCGATCGGCTGGCCGGCCGACGAAAGCCCGATGGTTCGCGAGAAAAAAGGCCGCGCGTTCTGTGTCAGGCCACCGAACTCGAACACGTCGGCGTTGTCGAGAAAGAAGTCGCGCTTCTCCGGGAAGAAAAGCGAGAACCTGGTCAGATTGACCTGGCGATCATCGACCTCCGTGGCAGAGAAATCTGTGTTGGCCGTGAACGCCGCAGTCAGACTCGGCGTAACTCGCCAGAAAACATCCAGCGAGGGTTTTGTGATCAGCGACGATGCGCTGGCCATGAAGCGTTCGCGCTGCGATACGGCCAGGCTGGGCACCACATCGAGCCCGCGGCCTTGACGTGCGCCGCGCATGCCACGCAGTTCGCCGTTGAGATCCATGGTGAAACGCCGGTGCTGATGTGACCAAGCCAACTCTTCGCGTTTGCGTCGAATCGACCGTACCACGTTGATACGCCAGATATCGTTATCTGGATTGAACGACAGCGTCTTGAACGGCAGAGCGATTTCGGCAGTCCAACCATGCTCGTCGATGCGCGCGTCGGCTTCCCAAATGCCATCCCAATCCATGTTGAAGCTCATGCCGCCAAGCGCCAGGCCGTCGCGCTGCACGCCGTTAGGATTGACGTAGAAGATGTATCCGGTACGGTTGCTGTTGTACGGATCTAACAGAATCTGAAAATAGTCGTCGTTGAAAACGGCCGATCCCTGTACCAGCTGTTGTGCCTTGATGCCAGCCGGGTCGGAATCCTGAAAGCGGGCGGCGACATACAGGAAATCGTCGTCGCGAGCGATCAGCACCTCGGTCGGTTCGGTGGGCGGATCGCCGTCGCCGGGGAACCACTGCGACAGGTCCGTGATGCTGGTCGCTTGGCGCCAGGCCGGATCGTCAAGTACACCGTCGATGCGCGGCCGATCCTTGATCCGCACCGCGGTTGCCACCTTGAGGCTGCCAGCGACGGGGTCGACCGGCATTTCTTCCGCCGGCTGGACCACTGCTGTCAGCAATAGCAGGCTCAGCGTGAGAAACAGTTTATGGCACACTCGTAGCAACATCGTTCCGCAATGTTAGATTGAGCAACAGGAATCCGCAGCAAACTTGCTTTATGACGACCGTTAACGACCAGAAAAAACTGTTGCTCATTCACGGCGGCCATGCCGGCGGTCGGACTGAAAAGCTAACGAGTGCGGTCGTTGTCGGTATCTTGACCGCCGAAGATCCGGTCGAGCTGCGGGTCCTGCCTGCTCTGCAGGCCGGGATCAACGATTTGTTGTGGGCCGACGGGCTTCTGATCGGCACGCCCGAGCATTTCGCCTATATGTCGGGCGCGGTCAAGGATTTTTTTGATCGCACGTTCTATCCGGCGGAAGGCAAGCGCGAAGGCTTGCCCTACGCGGTCTATATCAGCGCAGGCAACGATGGGGCGGGCAGCGCTTCTTCGATAGCCAAAATCGCAATCGGCTACCGGTTTCGCGCCATCGCCGAACCCTTGATCATTCGCGGCGCACCCGATGATGCCGCGCTCGAACGCTGCCGCGAACTGGGGCTGACATTCGCCAGCGCGCTGGCGCTAGGGGTTTTCTAGTTCGCGCGTTAGCTCTTGGGCCTCAGTGCGCGCTGTGCAGCCGCAAACTCTGGGGCCAGTTTGAGCGCCGCTTCAAACTCACGTCTGGCGCTGGTCGCATCGCCGGCATCTAACAGACAGCGACCGACCCAGAAGCGCGCTTCCGCCGCCCCCCAATTACCCGGGGTTTGCGGCGCAGGTCGATCAAACGCAGCAGCTGATTCACGGAAACGCGCGCAGGCCTTGACCTTGTCGCCACCGGCGATACGCGGACGGAAATAAAGACCGAACGCATCTACCAGAATGACGCGCGCGTTGCGCGCATCGAGCGCCAACGCCCGCTCCATGGATTTGCCGCTGGCCCGGCCATTGCGAATCGCTGCGAACGTGCCGCCCATCCCGGCGAGGTAGCCGTAGCACGACGACTGGATCGCCCGGGCTTCCGCTGCAAGTGCGCCGGTCTTGGTCATTTCTGCTGACTTTCCGGCACTGGCAATACAGGCCTCGCCTGCCTTGGTGGTCGCGGCTTCATTCTTGCGAGCGACGGCGGACTGCAACAACCGGAACTGGATGAAGGCGTTCGCATAGGCAGATTCAGCGGTCGGGGTCGCAACATTTGCCGCAGCCAGCTGCGACAGTTCGTTCTCGGCGCCGCGCAGCCAGGCCGACTGCGCTTTGCCCAGAATAGCGGCGACATCATCTACCGCAAAAACCGGCGCTGCTATCGCCAATAAGCTAACAAATATGCTGCGGTGCATCCGTGCACTCCTCATGTTAGTAATACTCAGGCCAGATATTTCGCTGTGAGCTCGGTAGACTTGTCCCAGAGCTGCTGCGCAAGCTGCCCATCGTCCATATGCTTGCCCGCGGCAGGCACCACCGGGTTGCAGTCTTCGAAATACTGGCCAGTGGTACCAACCAGTGCCGGTGCCGTGGCCACGTAACAAGTGGTGGCGGCACCCTCCTCGACTGATTTCATGAAGGCCCAGCCGATCAACGGAGTCAGTGCTAGCTTCCAAGCCGCCATGTGGCGACCGAGATTGGTGTTGATGATGCCAGGATGCACGGAATTGGCCGTGGCTGCCGTGCCCTGCAACAGCTTCGCGAGCTGCAAAGTCATCAAGCCATTGGCCAGTTTCGATTGGCCGTACATTTTGTTAGGTTCGTAGCCACGATCGCCGCTCAGGTTGTCAAACTCGATGCCAGCCGGCGGCGCCCAACGGTAGCCCAGACTTGAAACCGCAACCACACGACCCTGTGGCGCGGCCTTTACCTGATCGAGCAACCGGTTGGCGAGAATAAAATGACCCAGGTGATTGACGACAAAGTGCTTTTCCAGGCCGTAGACTTTTTCCAGCTTTGGCAGCGCCATGATGCCGGCATTCAGCACCAGCATGTCGATCGGCATTCCGAGGCTGCGCACCGCCGCCGCGGCCGCCGCCACCGTATCCCAGTTTTCCAGTTCCAGGGCAATCGGAGTGGTCTTGCCATTGACGCTGACACAGGCTTCTCTGGCCTTGTCCAGCGTGCGCCCGGTGACGATGCAATGGGCGCCGCGCAGGCTGAGCACGCGCAGAGTTTCCAGACCAAGACCAGAGGTCGCGCCGGTGATGAGTGCTGTCTTACCCGAGAGATCAACGCCCTGCGTCACCAGTTCGGCGGTCGCGTGCTTGTCAAACGAGCTAACAGGAATGCCGGCAGGCCGTTCCACGGGGCCGTCGAAACGGCGCCGGGTGGCGATATAGCCGAAACCGGCGGCCGCGACTGCCGCAGTGCCGATGATCACTTTGCGTCTGGTAGTTGCCATGGGTCAATCATGGCAGGAAATCACGTCCGCGCCAGTTGTACAGGGCCGTGCCTACCGATCGAAGCCGACGGCTATCCATGGCTCGGACACGGGTTGGCAGTGGTCAGCGGGTCGATTCACATTGCGGCACAGTGGCTGCCATGAGCACCAAACTGGATATCAAGACCATTACCGAGTTCCTGGCCGAGCAGCCTAACGTTGACGTTAGCGCCGCCTGGCAACGCTGCTGGGGTATCCACTCGGGCATCGTTGAACGGATCAAGACCCGCTTCGGCGCCAACAAGCACTCTTCCAGCAATGGGCGCGAGTACTACACCTCGCTCGACAAAGGCATGGAGGGTTCGTTCACGGCCTACACCGGCACAGGCATGGACTGGCTGGTGCACTCCTGGCTGGGCAATCGCAAGGCCAGTCTGCTCGACATGAACGCCACAGCCTTCCTGTCGCAACAGAACCGCGTGCCGCACCTGGTGATTATTTTCGGCACGGTGCCGAAACTGTTTTTCTACGCCGACTACACGCCACGGGTCGATCCGCGCATGAATCTCGACTACGTTCGTAAGTATTACGAGCCGGCAAACGCCAGTGCGATCAAGCTGCGCGGCCATCCCAATTTCACCTGGAACTGGAGCCACGGTACCTACCTCCGGGGCCTCATGTCGCCGGTCTGCGCCAGCATCATGGGCGAGCTGAACGACGCTAACATCGATATCTGCGAGGCCTACCTCAAAGAATTCGTCGATCGCTGGTTCAGTTGGCTGGACGAAGCCGACCGCAATCCCCTGCCGGAGACCGAACGCAAAGCCCAGCAGCATTACGACTACTACGTGCGCGAAATAGGCTACCGGGAAGACCCCATGAACGTGCTGGCCCAGCGCTTTTTCGGCGACGATGAGTTCAAGCGCATGCTGGAACTACGCATCGGCCTGCAGCAGATTCGCGCTACCAGAATCCCGTAGCGCAACGCGCGGCGTCAGAATTCGCCACAATTCCCGCACTAGGGGTGCCACAAGTCGCACTAGAATCTAGACACTGGGAATCCCAAAAGGTCTGTTTTATGCGAATTCGTATTTTGTTGGTTGCTGTACTCAGCAGTGTGCTCCTTGCCACCGCCTGCCGTCCGAAATCGGATCAGGCCGCCATGGACTCCGCCAGCACTACCGCCTGGAGCAGCATTATCGCGGGCCACACCAACGGCACCGTGTCGCGCAAGAGCGCCATACGGGTTTTGTTTCAGACCGACGTTCAGCCTGTGGCTAACAAAAACCAGTCGCTGATCATTGAACCCGCGCTGCAGGGTCGGGCGGAGTTCACCGGCAAACGTGAACTGGTGTTTCAGCCCACAGGTGAGCTGGCTGCCGGACAGACCTACACCGTGCGCGTGCTGGCCGCCGGATTGGCCGAAGTTCCTGCGGGTCTCGCGCCCTACGAATTCAAGTTCGCCGTCCAGGCACCACAGTTTGAAGTGAGTTTGCAGAGCCTCGAATCCGACCCGGCAGACGACCAGAAGATGATCCTGCGTGGTCTGCTGACCACAGCGGACACCGAAGATGCCGCGCGAGTCGAGAAATTGGCGACGCTCAGTCATCTTGACAAGCCGATCGTGCTGCAATGGGCCCATGACTCCGATGGTCTGAATCACCGTTTCACCAGTAGCAGTCTGCCAAGGCAGAACGCCGTATCCAAAGCGGTAGTTCGCTGGGACGGCAAAGACATCGGCGCGAAGAACAGCGGCGAACTCGCGGCGCAAGTTCCTGCCCGCGGCGCATTCACGGTCACGGACGCGCAGGCGCTGGAAACCGAAGGCCGTCGTCAAATCGTCATAGCCTTTTCGGACGCACTGGCACGCAACCAGAACCTGAGCGGTCTCGTGCGCCTGGGCGATCTGCAGTTCACCACTCGCGTAGCTAACAACCTGCTGACGATTTATCCGGGCGGCGAAGCCGACGGCAGCGTCGCGGTCACGCTCGAGCCGGGGATCCGTAACCAACGCGGCCAGAAGCTCGACCAGCAACTCAACTATCAGCTCGAATTCACCAGCACCAAACCGCAGGTGCGTTGGCTAGGCAAAGGCGTGATCCTGCCGGAAAGCGCCACAATCTCGGTGCCATTTGAAGCCGTCAGTGCGCGTTCCATCAACGTGCTGGCCACTCGCATCTACGACGACAACGTCACGCAGTTTCTGCAAGTGAATGGCCTCGATGGCGAGCAGGAATTAGGCCGCGTAGGACGCGTCTTGTGGCGCAAGAAAATCGACCTCACCGGTCCGCGCACCGGGCGCTGGCAGCGCTACAGTCTCGACGTCGGCGAGCTGCTGCGCAAATACCCGCGCGGCATGTTCCAGTTGACCTTGCAAATCACGCCGGCCGACAGCGACTACCGCTGCGATGTGCCCCTGCAGGTTACTAACACGATGACACCTGCCGCGCCGCCCAACCAGGAAGACAGCGACACGTCAATGCAGAGCAACTGGGACTACGTCGAACAGTACTACGGCAACGGCGGCAACTGGGAAAAGCGTAACGATCCTTGTGACATGGCCTATTTCCAGTATGGCCAAGGGACCACTGCGTCCCGCAACCTGCTGGCATCCAATATCGGCTTGTTAGCAAAACGCGATCAGCGTGGCCAGTTGCTGATCATGACCACCGACCTGCGCAGTGCCAAAACTCTGGCCGGCGTCAAACTGTCGGTACGCAACTACCAGAATCAGCAGATCGGCTCCGCGACGTCCGACAGCAATGGACTGGCGACACTGACCACCGAAGGCACCCCCTATCTTCTGGTTGCAGAAGCCAACGACCAGCGTGGCTATCTGAAACTGGCCGCCGGCGCGGCTCTGCCTGTCAGTCATTTCGACGTCGGCGGCGAAACTGTGAGTCGTGGACTCAAAGGCTTTATTTATGGCGATCGCGGCGTCTGGCGGCCGGGTGACACGCTGTACCTGACATTTGTGCTGCAAGATAAAGAAAAGAGCCTGCCGGCCGATCATCCAGTCACTCTGGAACTCTATGATCCAGCCAGTCGAATGGTGCAGAGCCAGGTGAATACTCGACCCATTGGCGGCTTTTACGCTTTTGCGATGCAGACCAACGAGTCCGCACCGACGGGAAACTGGACCGCGAAATCTGTGTTAGGCGGCTCGAGTTTCAGCAAGCGGCTGAAGATCGAAACCGTCATGCCTAACAGGTTGAAAATTGCACTTGATCTCGGTAACACGAAACTCAGAGCCGGCAAGCCGATTGCCGGTCGCGTTAGTTCGCAATGGCTGTCGGGCGCCACCGCGTCAGGCCTGAAGACCGACGTCAGTGTGCGGCTGACTCCAACGGCCACTGCCTTCACGAGCTTCAAGGACTATGTGTTCGACGATCCGGCCCGCGGTTTTGCTGCCGAACCGATCACCGTGTTCGAAGGTAATCTCGATGACAACGGCAATGCCGGTTTTGAGAACACGCTCAAGCTCGACAGCGCGCCTCCGGGCATGTTGTCCGCAACCTTCACAACTCGGGTTTTTGAACGTGGCGGCGCTTTCAGCATCTTGCGCGATTCATCTACCTATGCGCCGTTCGAGCGTTTCGTCGGTGTACGTCTGCCCAAAGGCGACGCCGCGCGCGACATGTTGATTACCGATCAGGATCACACGTTAGAAATCGCCACGCTGGATGCCGACGGCAAGCCTGTCGCCGTCAAGGATTTGGAAGTAACGTTCTATAAAGTGGAGTGGCGCTGGTGGTGGGACAAGGGCGCGGATTCGCTCGCGCAATACGTCGAGGGTCAAAGCAATTCCGTGGTGCGCACCGGCAAGGTCAGCACAGTAAACGGCCGTGGCGCATGGAAGTTTCGGGTGAATTATCCTGACTGGGGTCGTTACCTCTTGCGGGTCTGCGATCCGGGTGGTCACTGTTCCGGCCGCACGTTCTACATCGACTGGCCAGCCTGGGCCGGCAAGGAACGCGAGCAATCCGGTCCGGCCGCCAGCATATTGACGGTCACGGCCGACAAGGACCAATACAAAGTCGGCGAGACAGCGACTGTGCAATTGCCCGAGAGTGCGCAGGGCCGTGCACTCATGACGATCGAGAATGGCACACGTATTCTCGAGTCTCGCTGGCTCGAGCCGAAAGCCGGCAATACGCGCTTCCAGATTCCTGTGACAGACGCGATGACACCTAACGTCTACGTGGCGATCACTCTGGTGCAGCCGCACGAAGGTCGCAACAACGATCGCCCCTTGCGTCTCTATGGTGTCGTGCCACTGCTGGTGAACGATCCTGCTACGCGACTCGCGCCCAAGCTGACCGTGGCAGATGAGTGGAAACCAGAGTCAAAAGTGGCTGTCGACGTGGCGGAAACCAATGGTAAGGCAATGACCTATACGGTCGCTGTCGTCGATGAAGGCCTGTTGTCATTGACGAATTTCAAGACCCCGGATCTTCACGCCGAGTTCTACAAACGCGAAGCGCTGGGCATCGCAACCTGGGATCTTTTCGATCAGGTTGCGGGGTCTTATAGCGCGCAACTGGATCGATTGTTAGCACTGGGCGGCTCAGATACCGCGGGCGACAACAAAACCAACGAAAAGAAATCGCGCTTTCCACCGGTAGTACGTTTCATCGGACCTTTTCAATTGAAGGCCGGTGCCAAGGCGAGTCACCAGATCGAGCTGCCGCAATATGTAGGCGCAGTGCGGGTCATGCTGGTCGCAGGCAGCGACGGCGCCTACGGCACCGCGGATAAATCGGTCTTTGTACGTCAGCCGCTGATGCTACTGCCGACACTGCCGCGTGTCGCTGGACCGGGCGAGGAAATCCTGGTGCCGGTGTCGCTCTTTGTCACCAAAGCGGGCATCAAGGATGTCACGCTGACACTGGATACCGACGGCTTGATGCAACCAGTTGGCGATCGTGCAGTGCACGTGCTTTTCACGAAACCTGATGAACGCATCGGGTTGCTGCGAGTACGGACCGGCGACAAGCTCGGTCAGTCCCGTCTGCGGTTTGCGGCTAACGGCGGCGGCTTCAGCGCCAAGGGCGAGGTCTATATCGAGATCCGCAGCCCCAACCCGCTCAGCACACGCTACCAGAACCACGTGCTGCAGCCGGGCGAGACATGGTCGACCAACGCGACGCCGTTCGGCCTGGACGGTACCAACTACGGCACCCTTGAGTTGTCAGCAGTGCCGCCGCTGAACCTGGATGCACGGCTACGCTATCTGATTCAGTATCCACACGGCTGTCTCGAACAGACAACATCGGCGGCGTTCCCGCAGCTTTATCTCAATAGTCTGTTGACGCTGGAAAATGGCCGCAAACGACAAATAGAGGAAAATGTGCGTGCGGCGATCGAACGATTGCGGTTCTTCCAGCTGGCTAACGGCGCATTCAGCTACTGGCCAGGCGGCAGCGGCGGCTTTGCGACTGCAGAAGCTAACAGTTACGAGTCATGGTCAAGCACCTATGCTACGCACTTTCTGATCGAGGCAGAAAAGGCCGGCTATACATTGCCCGGATCGCTGCGCTCAGGCGCGGTACGCGCGCTGAAAGCCCAGTCAACAGCATGGACAGCACCCGCCTGGCGCCAGACCCAACAAGGTTCGGACGGCAGCCGCGAAGCGCTGGCCAGTGGCGCGGCGATGGGTCAGATGTACCGGCTCTATGTGTTAGCTCTGGCCGGTGCGCCGGATGTGGGCGCGATGAACCGGCTGCGTGAACTCAAGGACCTGCCAGGCGTCGAGACATGGACGCTCGCCGCGGCCTACAAGCTGGCGGGCCTACCGGACATTGCCAAAGCGATGACCGCGAACGCCGCGCTGACAGTGCGCGACAGCGGCGGCTACGAGACATTCGGTTCGCCACTGCGAGATCGCGCCATGCTGTTGCAGAGCATGGTGACGTTAGGCCGATTGGACCGAAGCGCCGATCTGGTGCGTCTCATATCAACACAGTTGTCATCCGAGTCCTGGTACAGCACGCAGGAAACGGCCTACGCGCTGATGGCGATGGCGCGCTTTGCGGGCAATGGCAGCGCACCGGGTTTCACCAGCGACCTGACGATCGGTGGCAAGTTGGAACGCATCAGTGCCGTCAAACCGGTGTTCCAGCGCGAGCTCGGCGCGCTCGGCGGCAAGGGCCCGAACGTGCTGGTCCAAAACAGCTCGCAACGCGTGCTGTTTGCAACACTGGCGCTGCGCGGCATTCCCGCGGCAGGCCGCGATGCCGCTGAGGCGTCGGGTCTCGGGCTCGAAGTCCGCTACACCGACTTGCAAGGTACGCCCATCGAGGTAACCCGTGTCGCCCAGGGCACGGACCTGATCGCCAGCATCACGGTTCGCAATCTGACACCGCTGACTATCGACAACATCGCATTGACGCAAATGGTACCTGCGGGCTGGGAAATTCATAACGATCGCCTGGACAACGCCGATGAAGGCGGCGAGAAAGACCAGAGCGGTGCCAGCGAGGCGTCCGACGGGATTCCCGTGTTAAGGCGCAACGCAACCGAGGCGCAGCCTGATCACACGGATATCCGTGACGATCGCGTGCTGCAGTACTTCGGCTTGCGTTCCGGCCAGACGATCCGCTTCAAGACACGAGTCAACGCAGCGTATGTCGGTCGGTTCTACTTGCCGAGCATTTCAGCGGACGCCATGTACGACGCCAGCAAGTTCGCGAGGAGCAAGGGTCAGTGGGTACAGGTCGCCGGCCAACCGCGCTGAAGCAACGGCTCGGCGCGGCACTAACGCAGCGACGTAGACGCGTCGCTGCGGCCGTGTTGTTGCTGGCGGGCGCCATCTGGTTCTGGCGTCTGGCGCCGGACCCGCTGTTTGCGGCACCCGAGTCTTCAGTCCTCTTGGCGCGCAATGGCGAACTGTTAGGCGCGCGCATTGCCGCGGATGGTCAATGGCGATTCCCGGCGGCCGCGGAGGTGCCGCGGAAGTACCGTGACGCACTGATTGAATACGAAGACCGGCGCTTTGAAAGCCATCCGGGTGTCGATCCGGTCGCCATCGTGCGCGCCTTGCGCCAGAACTGGCGCAGCGACCGCGTGGTGAGCGGCGCGAGCACGTTGACCATGCAAGTGGCGCGTCTTTCACGTGCGCCACTTTCGACCGGTGAAGGCGGCGACCGGCGGCGAAAGCGCGGTCTGGTCGCGAAAGTTGCCGATTCGTTGTTAGCACTGCGACTCGAACTCTCCTACAGCAAGCAGGAAATCCTGGCCTTGCACGCCAGTCATGCGCCATTCGGCGGCAACGTTGTAGGTCTCGAAGCAGCCGCCTGGCGCTATTTCGGGCGCGCGCCGCAGCGGCTGAGCTGGGCCGAAGTAACGACGCTGGCGGTGCTGCCCAATCAGCCAGCACTGGTGACGCCCGGCCGCAATCGCGCCCGTTTACAACAGAAACGCGATTCACTACTGCAGCGCTTGCAACAGGCTGGAAAGCTGGACGCTCTTGAGTTGCAGGCTGCATTGGCCGAGCCGCTGGTGGGCGCACCTGTCCCGTTGCCCGATGAGGCACCGCATTTACTCGAAACTCTGCGCCGACAGTTTCCTGGACAACACCGCTTCACCAGCACGCTCGATGCTTCGTTACAGCACGACGCCATGCGACTGGTCAGTGATCATGCCGCGCAACTACAGCGGCAGGAAATTCATAACGCCGCTGCTCTCATCATCGACAACCGCAGTTTCGAAGTACTGGCCTATGTCGGCAACGCGGACTGGTCGGTGCGGAACGAACGGGGTTTCGCGGTCGACATCATCCGCCGGCCACGCAGCACCGGCAGCATTCTCAAGCCGTTCCTATACGCAGCGATGCTCGACAGTGGACAACTTTTGCCGCGCATGCTGCTCACGGATGTGCCGACACAAATCGCGGGCTTTTCGCCCGAAAATTTCGACCGCGATTACCGCGGCGCCGTGCCCGCCGATGTTGCGCTCGCGCAGTCGCTCAATATCCCGGCCGTGCGCCTGCTGCGCGAATACGGTGTCGATCGATTCTATGATTTGCTGAAGTCCCAAGGCATGAGCACTTTGCGACAGAGCCCCAGTCACTATGGTCTGACACTGGTGTTAGGTGGCTCGGAAGGCAACCTCTGGGATATCACTCGCATGCACGCCGGATTGGTCGACGCCGCGCGTCGGCAGGAAGACGATGCGCGACCGCCACCGGCACCACTTACCGTGTTGACGGACAGCAAACCCGGCGCCGCGAATCGCCACGCTAACGGCGTCGATAGCAGCGGTATCTCACCGGGCGCCGCCTGGCTCACGTTGCGCGCCTTGCTGGAAGTCCCGCGGCCGGCCGAGGAAGGCAGCTGGCGGTTGTTTGCCAGCAGCCGCCAGATTGCCTGGAAAACCGGCACCAGCTGGGGTCAGCGCGACGCCTGGGCCATCGGCAGCAGTGGCAGCCACACGGTCGGCGTATGGGCCGGCAATGCCAGTGGCGAAGGACGTCCGGGACTCACAGGCGCAGTCGCGGCTGCACCGCTGATGTTTGCGCTGCATAACAGACTGCCGGCCGCAACCTGGATCGCGCAGCCCTCGCGTGCACTCAAACGCGTGCAGATCTGCGGCAATGATGGCTACCTGGCTAACGATGTCTGCGCCACCGAGGCAGAGTGGGTGCCTATAGCCAGTCATTTTGAAAAGCAAAGTCCTTACAACCAACTCGTCCATCTGGACACCTCTGGCAGGCAGCGGGTTGATGATCAGTGTGAGTCAGTCACTAACATGCAGCACGTAGGCTGGTTTGTGCTGCCGGCCACGCAGGAGTTTTATTACCAGCGGCACCACGCAGCCTACCGTGAGCTACCGTCCTTTCGCGCGGACTGCAATGTGACTGCTAACAATGGCCGCCAGATGATGGACTTCATTTATCCTAACACCGGTGCAACAATCTACATTCCATTGGATCTGGACGGTCAACGTGGGCGCGTAGTTCTGGAGGCCGTGCATCGGGACCCGAACGCACAGCTTCTCTGGCATCTCGACGGTGAATTTGCCGGCCGCACGCGCACTTACCACCAGCTGCCGGTGAACCTGCCACCCGGCGAGCACGTCGTGACCGTCGTGGATAGCAAGGGCAACCGATTCGCGCGAATGTTCAACGTCATGGCACGCGAAGGTATTGTCGCGGCGCGAGCGAACTGAAAGCGCCGCCAAAGAAAAAGGCCCGACGCGCTCAGTGCGCACCGGGCCTTGGTTGTTAGCTCAACCGCGCGCTGCCTAACGCAACGCGCTGCAGGCTACTTGTTCAAAATACGCAGCACCACGCGGCGGTTCTGCGCCTTGCCCTCATCGGTCTTGTTGCTCGCCACCGGCTGGCGCTCGCCGTAGCCGCGCGCCTTCAACGAGTTCGCCGCCCCGTTGTCGGTCAGGTACTTCATCACCGTCTCCGCTCGACGCTTGCTGAGCGCCAGGTTGTAGCCATCGGACGCATCCGAGTCCGTGTGCCCCGCCACTTCCACGATCAGCTCGGGGTAACGCTTCAGCGTCGCCACCGCACCCTCCAGGATCGGCAGACTCTCGGCCTTCAGTTCCGCACTGTTGGTCTCAAACACCACACCGGGGAGCTTCAGCTCGGTCTTGAACGAGCAGCCGTAGGAGTCCACCCGATCGCCCTTCGGCGTATCCGCG
>JAYVJR010000030.1:0-63812 GCA_043769085.1 Gammaproteobacteria bacterium | reverse complement strand
CACATCGATGGGCAATCTGAAATTGGCAGAGGAAGCTATCAGCGAGTCGGAACGATTGCTGCCGATTGCACAGGCCGACATGCGCGACGTGCCTGACCGTCGGAATTCGGCCGAAGCGCGTCTGGCTTTGGTTGCGGCCGCGCTGGCCGCCAAGAAATCTGATCGGGCGCAGCTCGATGTCGAAAATCGCAGGGCAGCGGGCCTGTTGGCCAAATTGAGTGTGGATGCGCAAGGCAATCGCGAACTGTTTTGGCGTCTGCGGCTTTCGGAGGCAGTTGCCGCCGCGTCGATCGATCCAAGCGCTGCGGCCGCCCAACTAAATCAGTTGTTAGCTGACATACGACGCCATCCGGAGCGTCCAGCGTACCAACACTTGGAAGCGACGGCCCTGATTGAGCTGGGTCAACGGCTGCGTGCAACGGGTGAGGCGAACGCCGCCTGCCAGTCCTTGGCCGCTGCGGCGGAGTTGCATCGTAAACTCATGCATCCTGAAAGTGACCAGCGACAGGCAGCTGACCGCGCGCTGGAATTCTGCCCGCCGGTAATCGGGCCAACGCGCTAAGTATCAGTCATCCATCAAGAACGAACGCAACTGCTCACTGCGGCTGGGATGCCGCAACTTGCGCAACGCCTTCGCTTCGATCTGCCGGATACGCTCGCGCGTGACGTCGAACTGCTTGCCAACTTCTTCCAGTGTGTGATCGGTGTTCATGTCGATGCCGAAGCGCATGCGCAGCACCTTGGCTTCGCGCGGTGTCAGTTGCGCCAGCACGGAGTGCGTGGTCTCGCGCAGGCTCTCGGAAGTTGCCTGATCGATCGGTGACGCCACGGACGTGTCTTCAATGAAATCGCCCAGGTGCGAATCTTCATCATCGCCAATGGGTGTTTCCATCGAGATCGGCTCTTTGGCGATCTTCAGGACTTTGCGGACTTTATCTTCCGGCATTTCCATCTTGATGGCCAATTCGTCTGGTGTCGGCTCGCGGCCCATCTCCTGCAGCATCTGCCGCGAAATGCGGTTGAGCTTGTTGATGGTTTCGATCATGTGCACGGGGATACGAATGGTGCGCGCCTGGTCAGCGATAGAACGCGTGATGGCTTGGCGAATCCACCAGGTCGCGTAGGTCGAGAATTTATAGCCGCGCCGATATTCAAACTTGTCGACTGCTTTCATCAGACCGATGTTGCCTTCCTGGATGAGATCGAGGAACTGCAGACCACGGTTGGTGTATTTCTTCGCGATCGAAATCACCAGGCGCAGGTTGGCCTCGACCATTTCTTTCTTGGCGCGGCGTGCTTTCGCTTCACCCACCGAGACTTCGCGATTGATGTTCTTGAGGTCTGTGATCGACAGCCGGAAAACCGTTTCCAATGTCAGCAATTTTTCCTGCCGACGTTCAATCTCTTCCTGCAAGCGTGCGAGCGGCGCCGAATATTTCTTGGCCAGCTTCACATGTTTAGAGGCCCAACGCAGGTTGGTCTCGTTTTTTGGGAAACTCTGGATAAAGTCCTTGCGCGGCATGCCGGCATCACGCACGGCGATAACCATGATTTCGCGCTCGAGCAGTCGCACTTCGTTGATGTGTGAACGCAGGTTGCCAATCAGCGCTTCAAACATGCGCGGCGAAAGCTTGAGTTCCATGAACTGATCGGCAAGTTTGCCGCGCGCCTTGTGCGACTTCGGGTCGTCGACGCCGATTTTTTCGCGCAAACCCATCCACTGCGTGAAGGCTTTGTTGATGGCGGAAAATCGCTCGGCAGCTTCGATAGGATCCGGGCCCGTATCAATGGCTTCTTCACTGTCTTCGCCATCGTCGGTTTCCGCCGCAGCAGGCTCTGCTGCCTCGTCGACCAGATCCATTTTGGTGGGATTCTGCGGCTGGGCAATCACATCCGGGGCGTTAGGGTCGATGTAGCCGACAATGATGTCGACCAGGCGGCCCGCGCCGGCCTTGACGTTCTCGTAGGCCTTGAGCAGGAATTCATAGGTCGGCGGATACACCGAGAGCTGCGACTTGACGGACGTTAGGCCTTCTTCGATCCGCTTCGCAATGCGAATTTCGCCTTCGCGCGTCAGCAATTCCACGGTGCCCATTTCGCGCATGTACATGCGCACCGGGTCGGTGGTGCGGCCGAGTTCGGCATCCAGCGCGGCGAGTGCCGCGGCGGCTTCTTCGATGGCTTCTTCGTCCGACGGCGCGGCCGGTTCCGCGGCTAACAACGACTCGCTGTCCGGGGCTTTCTCGTAAACCGGGATGCCCATGTCGTTGATGGTGTTGACGATTTCTTCGATCTGCTCAGGATCGACAATCTCGCTCGGCAGGTAGTCATTAACCTGCGAATACGTGAGGTAGCTCTGTTCTTTCCCTAGTGCGATCAACTGCTTGAGCTGCGACTGCCGGTCTTCCGGCATTACGGCAACGCGGCGTTCGGCAATCGCGGCCAGCGCTTTCTTGTCGGCGGCCTTTTCGGCAGCAGCGGCTTCGCGCAACGCCGCAGGCGTACCAGGCTTGGCAACTTTGGCGGCCGCCACAGGGGCCACCGCGGGTTTGTTAGCAACGGGTGTCACAGCCTTGCCAGGCGCGGCCTTGGCGGCGGGGACTTTGTGCGATACCGAGGGTGCGGCGACTACCTTGGCCGTAGGAGCCTTCACGGTAGCCGGCTTGGCAGCGAGCTTCAGCGGCGGTGCGGCCTTGGCCGGCGCAGCCTTGTGACTCGTCTTGCGCGCGCTGACAGTTTTTGCAGTCAGTTTGCGCGCCGCGACTTTGGTGTCGGGTGCACGAACCGGCTTGCGAGCTGGTGCCGCAACTTTTGGTTTATTTTTCATGGTGGGAATGTGCGGAAAAAGAGGCGCGGAATGATACTCAGACCTGGCGCTCTGCACCAGATTCCATTTCAGGTCGGCTTATTTAATAGGGCCTGACCGCGTGGTGGGCGGTACTTTCATAAGTACCTGTAATTCCTCAGTTTCTTGGGGGTTTAGCGTGCCAGCCGCGTGCTGTTTGAGCAGCGCTTCGTAGCGCTGGTCGCGAGCGACCGCCAATATTTTTTGCACCGTGGCGTCGAGTTGCCTGCCGGCGGCCTTGGAATCGCCGACCAAGGGCGCCTGCGAGGCCAGCGCGACCAACCGCTCATAGCCGTGACTGCCGATGCGTCGCTGCAAAAACTGGGCGGTCAGTTCGGCGGGCTGAGAGCGTAATTCCTGCACGATGTCGTACAACGCGCGGGCATCGATCGCCTCCAGCTGACCCAGTGCAGCTACGGCATCCGCACCGAGCGCGCGGGCAGCCGCCGGGTAATGCACCAGCAGACGCACCGACTGAGTCACGAGTCCGCCACGATCGGTGGCCGACTTGGGCCGTGTGCCTTCGATGCGGCTGCGCGCGCCGACGGCGCTCGACTTGGACGTGGTGGCGCTGGATTTCTGCCACAACATCTGTAAACGCTCGGCCGACATGCCGACTTCCTGGGCGATGCGGGTCGTCAGCAGTTCGCGATAAACGCCATCAGGAAGTTTGGCTAACAAAGGCTGTGCCTCTTTGGCAAAACGAGCCCGACCGTCCGCATGGCTGATGTCCGTTTCGGCGGCGAGGGTGCGCACCAGATATTCGGACATTGGCACCGCGGTTTCCAGTCGCGCTTCAAATGCTTCGCGGCCTTCCTCGCCGACCATCGAGTCCGGGTCCTGACCTTCCGGTAAAAACAGGAATTTGAGTTCGCGCCCGTCCTGCGCTTCCGGCAAAGCGTTATTGAGCGCGCGCCAGGCCGCGGCACGTCCGGCGCGATCGCCGTCGAAAGCGAACACCACTTCGCTGACCAGGCGGAACGCGCGCTTCAGATGCTCGGGTGTGGTAGCGGTGCCTAACGTTGCAACTGCGTTGACGATGCCCGCCTGATGCAAGCGCACCACATCCACATAACCTTCAACGATCAGCAAGCGCTTCAGCGGTGCGCGCGAGCGGCGTGTTTCATAAAGACCGTAGAGCTCGCGGCCTTTGTGAAACAGGGTGGTTTCCGGGGAATTGAGGTATTTCGGCTCGCCCTGGTCGATGATGCGGCCGCCAAAGGCAATGCAACGGCCGCGGGCATCGCGAATCGGAAACATGATGCGATCGCGGAAGCGGTCGTAGTGCCGTTCGCCTTCGCGGGCCTGTGCGGCGTCACGTTCAACGATTAGTCCCGCTTCGCTCAGTGCGCGGCGCGCATCTTCGTTGCCTCCGAAACGGCGCAGCACGTCGTTCCAGCTGTTAGCTGCATAGCCGATCTGGAACGCATCGAGAGTCGCGCTCGTCAGGCCGCGTTGTTCGACGTATTTGGCGGCACGGGTATCACGCTTGAGAAGCGCCGCGTAGTGTGCGGCGACCTGATCCATGAGCGTGTAAAGGTCGTCGCCGACGCGTTGCGAGCCGCCGCCGGTTTGCATCTCGCGCGGGATCTCAACGCCGAGTCTTTGCGCCAGATCTTCGATCGCTTCCGGAAAACTCAGGCGATCAAAGTTCATCAAGAAACCTAACGCCGTGCCGTGTGCGCCGCAGCCAAAGCAGTGATAGAACTGTTTGTCCGGGCTCACCCAAAACGACGGCGTTTTTTCATTGTGAAACGGGCAGCAGGCGCGGTATTCGCGGCCGGCTTTTTTCAGCGGCACGCGACTGCCGATCAATTCGACGATATCGCTGCGTGCGATCAGATCATCGATGAAAGATTGGGGGACTCGGCCGGCCATACGTAACAGGATAGCCTTGAAAACGACCGGAAATCAGCGGTCGCGGTGCGTCGCTCAGTTGGCGCCGAGCTTTGCTTTGATGCGGGCGCCGACCGCGCCCATATCGGCCCGTCCCGCGGCTTTGGCCTTCACCAGGCCCATGACTTTGCCCATGTCCTTGACCGTGGTGGCACTGGTGGCGGCTATGGCTTCAGCGATCAATGCATCGAGTTCGGCGTCGCCGAGTTGCGCAGGCAGATAGGCCTGCAAGATGGCCGCTTCAGCGGTTTCTTTCGCGGCCAGGTCAGCGCGTCCGCCGGCTTCAAACTGGGTGATGGATTCTTTGCGCTGCTTCAGCATTTTTTCAATGACGCTCAGCACCTGGGCATCATCGAGCTGAATACGTTCGTCGACTTCGCGCTGCTTGATGGCAGCCTGCAGCATGCGAATGGTGGCGAGGCGGTCTTTTTCACCGCCGCGCATCGCGTTTTTCATGTCTTCGGTGATGCGCTCTTTCAGCGACATCGCATACGCCTAACGTTCTTTCGGTTTGGGCGGTACGTAGCCAGGCATGCGCATAGTGATGCGCTTGATGTGGCGCTTCACCGCAGCCGCCTTCTTGCGCTTGCGCTCCTGGGTGGGCTTTTCGTAAAACTCGCGCTTGCGCAGCTCGGTCAAAACGCCGGCTTTTTCGCAAACGCGCTTGAAACGCCGCAAGGCAGCGTCAAAGTACTCATTCTCGCGGACACGAACACTCGGCATCGAAACCTCAACTACCTGATTTGTATGTATTTTTTGAAATCGCCACGGGGGCGAAGGGCGGGCATTCTAATGAGATCGGTCCGAAAAGGCAAAACTATTGGCTGGCTAGGCATTTGTCCTGATGTCGGCATTGCCCGGGGGGCCGATGATGCCTCGAATGGATGTCAATTGTCCGCCATGGAGTGTCCGATGCTATCCCAGAAACTACTTGCCGCCGCCACGCTGACTCTGGTTTTGGCCACGGCGATTTTGCCGGCCGCCGAGCCAATGCTGGAAGCAACGCCCAATCCTGCAGCGCGGGAAAAAATGGCCAAGGTGCACGATCAAATGTCAGCGTGCCTGCGATCGGAAAAACCCATGAGTGAAGTCAGTCTGCGATGAAAGCGGCGCACGACACGATCTTGGGTCCGGGCAAGGGTATGAAAATGGCTATGGACAAGGGCTGCGGCAAAATGGGCCAGCCGGGCAAACCAGAGGACGCGGTCGCACATTCGCACTGAGGTCGCCTGATCTCTCAGAGTCGGTGCCGCACTTCGTTATAGTGCGCGGCGACCATGAGTCATTCCTCTCAAGTCTTACCGAGCCGTGTACTGGCGATCGAGTCGTCCTGCGATGAGTCGGCAGTGGCGGTCCTTGACCATGAAAAAGGCTTGCTGGCGCACGAGATCCACAGCCAGATCGATCTGCACCGGATTTACGGCGGCGTCGTGCCTGAGCTTGCGTCGCGCGACCATGTGCAACGGCTATTACCGCTGGTGCAAAGCGCGCTGGCGACCGCTGGCACGTCACCGGCAGACATTCACGGCGTCGCCTTCACTGCGGGGCCAGGGTTGATAGGTGCGCTGCTGACCGGCGCAGCGTTAGGTCGCTGCCTCGCCTATGGCTGGGGCGTGCCGGCTATCGGTGTACACCACCTCGAAGGCCATTTGCTCGCACCTTTGCTGGAAGCAGAGCAACCGCCCTTGCCGCATCTCGCGCTGTTGGTTTCTGGCGGTCATACCATGCTGGTTGATGTCGAGGCGGCCGGACGTTACCGGGTGCTGGGTACCACGCGCGACGACGCGGCCGGCGAAGCCTTCGACAAGATTGCCAAGTTGTTAGGTCTGCCGTATCCCGGCGGTCCTGAATTGGCGCGTCTCGCGCAGCAAGGACGTGCAGGGGCAATCAACCTGCCGCGCCCGATGCTCGATCGCCCTGGTCTGGAGTTCAGTTTCAGTGGTCTTAAGACTGCAGCGGCGCTGGCGTTGCGCGCCGGTGCTGGCGACCAGCAGGCACGCGCCGACATCGCTCACGGCGCGCAACACGCCATTGTCGAGACGCTGGTGGCGAAAACCTTGCGGGCGCTGGAGGAAACATCCCACCAGGCACTGGTGGTCGCGGGCGGCGTCGGCGCTAACGCATTGCTGCGCGAACGCCTGCGCGCGGCCGCGGCGCGGGTTGGCGTGCGCGTGTACTATCCGCGGCTCGAGTTTTGCACCGACAACGCAGCAATGATCGCTATGGCGGGCCTGGTGCGTTTGCGCCTCGGCGAGCAGGAACCGCTGACGATCCGTGCGCAAGCGCAGTGGTCACTTGCCAGCCTGGCTGGCGCATCTGTTTGTTAGGACATGAAACTGTGATCATGAAAAAAAGTACTGCCGATGACACCATTTTCCTGCGCGGGCTCAAGATCGAGTGCATCGTCGGCTTCATCGAATGGGAGCGCCGCGTCAAGCAAACGGTGGTCATCGATCTGGAATTTCCGGTGGACTGCGTGCGCGCGGCGACCCGCGACGAGGTGGACGACACCGTCGACTACAAGAAAATTTCCAAGCGGGTCGCGGCTTTCGTGGCAGCTTCCGAGTTCAAACTGGTCGAGACGATGGCGGAAAAAATGGCGCAGTTGCTGCTCACTGAATTCAGCCTGGCCTGGGTGCGAATCATGGTCAACAAACCGGGTGCGATTCGTGGCTCACGCGATGTTGGCGTGCGCATCGAGCGGCATCGCTCGTGACGGATGTGTATATCGCGATCGGCAGCAATATCGAGCCGGTCGCGACTCTTGCGCGGGCAATCGCCCTGATGCGCGCCGCCTGGCCAGACATCCGCTTTTCGAGTGCCTACCGCAATGCGGCGGCCGGATTCGAAGGCGACGACTTCATCAATTTGGCGGCCAGCTTTACCACCACGGCGACGCTTGCGGAACTGCTGGTGCGCTTGCATACCATCGAGCACAGCTGCGGCCGTGAACGCGAGGCGCCAAAGTGGGCACCGCGTGCCATGGACCTCGATGTGCTGCTCTATGGCGAACTGGTTGGCGATTTCCCGGGTGCGGTTCTGCCGCGGCCTGATCTTCTGAAACGCCCCTATATGTTAGGCCCAATGGCGGAACTGGCGGGCAACGTGCGTCACCCGGTCTCAGGCTTGACCATGGCCGATCACTGGCAGCGCTTTGATCGTGGCGCCCATGCGATGCAACTGGTGGATGTTCCAGGTCTGCGCCCGGCGCCAGGCAGCATGAGTTGTTAGGTGCGCGGCGGCGTCCTACCAGCCGATGCTACGGCCGCCATCGACGGCGAGAATCTGTCCGGTGACGTAGGGCGCTTCGGTGGCAAAAAACCGCACCGCGCGCGCAATGTCCTGTGGCGAGCCCAGTCGCTTGAGGACAGTGGCATCGATAATTTTTTCCTGCAGGGCGAGATCGGCCTCATTACCATCCGGCCACATGACCGGGCCCGGCGCCACGCCGTTGACGCGAATCTCTGGGCCCAGCTCGCGTGCGAGACCGCGTGTCAGCATAACGAGGCCCGCCTTGGCGACGCTGTAAGTCAGGTAGCGTTTCAGTGGACGCGCGCCGTGAATGTCCACGATGTTGATTATCAGGCCGCGCGTCTTGCGCAACGCCGGCGCAGCGGCCTGCGACAGAAACAGCGGGGCGCGCAGATTGCTGCCAAGCAGGTCGTCCCAATGTGCCTCGGTAATCTCGCCCACGGGAGTCGGATAGAAAGTCGAGGCATTGTTGACGAGCAGATCGAGTCCGCCGAAAACCTCGGTTGCAGTCTGTACCAGCGGCCCGAGCCTGGCCACATTCAACAAATTTTCCGACAGGCAAACGGCACTGTTTTCTCGACGTGCATTCAGTTCCGCCGCCAGTGCGTTAGCTTCGGATGCCGAGCGGTGACAATGGATGACAACCCGTGCGCCGGCATCATGCAAAGCGCGGACGATTTCGGCACCGACGCGACGCGCACCACCAGTGACCAGCGCCGACTTGCCGGTCAGCGGGAGCCCAAGCGGGCTGGCATCCAGGACATCCTTGTTCATGTGGCCGACAGCATATGACGTCAGGCGGCACTGCCTCAATGTCTTTTCCGGCGCTCGACCAGACCGAGCGGGCGCACAGCGAACGTGTGTTGGCGTCGGTGCGTGATGCTATTCAGCGGGCCGGCGGCTGGATTCCTTTCAGCGAGTACCAGCAGCGGGTTCTCTATGAGCCCGGCCTGGGCTATTACGCGTCGGGCGCCGCTAAGTTCGGTTGTGGCGGCGATTTCGTCACGGCGCCACTGGTTTCGCCGCTCTTCGGGCGCGCCGTGGCCCGCTGGATTGCTCCTTTGTTAGCTGCCAGCGGGCCGGGAGCCGAAATCCTGGAGTTGGGCGCGGGCAATGCAGCGCTTGCGCAGCAGGTGCTCGAAGAATTGCTGGTCATGAGTTCTGCGCCGGCGCGCTATTCGATCCTCGATATCAGTGCGGATTTGCGCGTGCGTCAGGCAGACGCGCTGGCCGCGGTGCCGGCGCTGCAGGCGGTGCCGGTGCGCTGGTTAGACAGTTTACCTGGGGATTTTCGCGGCGTTATCCTCGCCAACGAAGTCCTGGATGCGTTGCCGTGCGAACGATTTGTGGTGGGCGCGGCGGGTTTGTTAGCCAGAGGCCTGCGCATGAATGCGGATGGTCGGTTGGTCGAAGCATTGCGCGAGCCCTCGACGCTGTCTCATGTGAAACTGCCGTTGGCAGGATCGCTGATCGATTGTTATGCGCGTCTGTCTGCCAATCTGGACAGCAGCGGTTGCAGACTGCCGCCTGGTTACGCAGGTGAGTTCATTCCAGCTTTGCCGCCATTTCTGCGTTCGCTATCGACGGCACTGCAAAGCGGCGCCATCGTGTTGATCGACTACGGCTTGCCGCGACGTCAACTGTATCTGCCGGAACGCGGCGCCGGCAGTTTGCGCTGCATTCGCCGCCACCAGGCGCACGACGATCCGTTGCGGGATCCGGGCCTGACGGATATCACATCGTGGGTGGATTTCACGGCGGTGGCTGATGCTGCCGAAAGCAACGGATTGCAGGTGACGGCCTTCGCTACGCAAATGGCCTGGCTGCTCGACTCAGGACTGGATGCGTTGCTGGCAGAGGCCATGCAGTCGGCAAACAACAGTGCGGCGGCGGTTGCCCTCGCCCAGGGCGTCAAGACATTGCTGCTACCCGGCGAAATGGGTGAAGCTGTCAAAATGATGTGTCTGACACGCGGGCTCGCCGAGCAATTCGGTACAGTCGGAACTCAGGATTTACGCGCATCTTTATGCGACTGAACGCTGGCAGAGGAAACAACAATGGAATGGTGGCAGGCTGTGGTGTTGGCGATCGTCCAGGGACTGACCGAATTTCTGCCGGTGTCGAGCTCCGGTCATCTGGTGCTGGTGCCGCGTTTGTTAGGCTGGGATGATCAGGGACTGGCGTTCGATGTTGCGGTTCACGTCGGCACCTTGGTGGCGGTGCTGGCCTATTTTCGCCGCGACCTGCTGCCGTTGTTGCAGGGTCTAATGAGTTGGCTGGCTGGCGATCGTCAGAATGCTCAAGGTCGGCTGGCGGTCAACCTGTTGTTAGGTACAATTCCAGTGGGTCTGGTTGGCCTGTTTTTCAACAAGTGGATTGAAGCGAACTTGCGCAGTCCCTTTATTGTCGCCTTTCAGCTGGCGCTATTTGGCGTAGTCCTCTGGTTGGTTGATCGGTTTGGTCGGCGCTCACGCTGCGAATTTGAAGTCACCATACCGCAAGCCTTGCTGATCGGTTTGGGTCAGGCGTTGGCGCTTGTGCCTGGAACATCCCGATCTGGTATCACCATGACGATGGGGCTGGTATCGGGTCTGACGCGCGAGGCAGCAGCCCGGTTTGCATTTTTGCTGTCCATCCCAGGCATCGGCCTCGCGGGTGCCTATGAAGGCTACAAGGTCGCGACCGGTGCGTCGGCGTCAGTCCCGATCGGCGAGATACTGATCGGTGTTCTGGTTTCGGCGCTGGTCGGTTTTGCCTGCATCCACTATTTCATGCGCTTTATTGCTCGCATCGGCTTTGCGCCCTTTATGTGGTATCGGTTGGCGTTGGCGGCGCTAGTAGTCGCCGTGTTTGCCGGTAACGGCGCAGGCTGAGTATGCGATTGCGCGCTGTTTTGTTAGGACTGTGCCTGCTGATGACCAGCGGCGCGAGCCAGGCCGATCAGATCCGCGTCGTGTCGGGCGCCGAGGCCGTCACGACCTGGGTGCGTCTCAAAGGCGACTCCAGTGGCGCAACCACCTATGAATGGGTCTCAGGCACCGCTTTTGGAGTACCAGCGGACGGACCTTCGGTGGTGCTTTTTCGTATGGAGAGCGTGACCGTACGTCGGTTCCAGCAGACCGGCCCCGCATCTTTTATTGAAAAGAACTATGCCTGTCGACTGTATCGCGACGCGCTGTCGGGCGAATTCATCGATCGCTTTACCAACCCGCTTAACGGACGCGATGTGGCACTGACAAGTCGCTGCAGCAGCGCGCCTGAGACGCGCTATACACCGGAAAAAGTGGAACTGCTGAGCGATATGAAATTCGACAGCAGCGCACTCGGTGGGCCGATGCAACTCGAATTGTTGACCATGGGAGACGTAGTGGTCATCCGTCGCAATGTGCGTACGCAGTTTGTTTCGCCGAGCAATGGCGAACTGCGGCGCGAGTTGTCGGTCGATTCATTTACCACCACGCCGCGCGCGCTGGCTAACAAACGGCTCAACATGCTGGCGCCTGCCTACCACTGGGAGAGCGTCGGTGGCTGGATGGCAGATTTGGGCATGGCGGACCGGCCGGGACGCATGTTGTGGTCGATCTTCGGACGGAGTTTTCGCAACACCGAAGAATTACCAGCGGATTTTCGCGCAGCTCTGATCCAGCGCATCCCCGACGCGTTGCAACGGCCTTTGTAACCGACTCAGTCGCGCAGACCCAGCGCGGCAATGGCAGCCAGTCGCAGGCGGCGCAGACGTTCGCCGATCAGCGCGCCATCCATGCCTGCCATTTCCTCAGGTGTGAGGTTGGTCTGCTGCGCGGCTACCAGCGCCCGCGCGAACAGGGCCGCCTGCGGGTAGTCACGAGCCTCGAGGCCCTTGCGGCCGCGGGCGTCAAATTCGCAGACTGCTAACAAATCGGCGAAACGGGCCGGACGACGCAGCGCATCGCATTGTTCGAGCGTCTGCAACACCGTTGCGGGCCGCAGTTCCGTCACGGTGTGAACGTGCGTATGGAAGCGGCAGGCCAGGCGTGCCAGGTCGCGGCAATCGTTTGGTACGCGCAAGCGATCGCAAACTGCATCGATACTGGCAACCCCGGAATTCTCATGACCCGCATGCTGCGGCCAGCGGTGCGGTGGCGTCAGTCCCTTGCCCAAGTCGTGCATCAGGACGGCAAAACGCACCGGCAACGGTGCGCTGGCATCGGCGGCAAGACGCAACGCCATCATCACGTGCACGCCGGTGTCGATTTCCGGATGCCAGCGTTCCGGTTGCGGCACGCCCCACAACCGATCCAGCTCCGGCAAGATGATCTGCAATGCGCCGCAGTCTCTGAGCGTGCCAAAAAACACCTCGGGTCGCGCCTCACCTAACGCGCGCGCCATCTCCTGCCAGACGCGTTCTGGCACCAGCGCTGACACCTCACCCTGATCCACCATGGCGCGCATCAGTTGCTGTGTTTCGGTGGCTACGGTGAAGCCCAGTGCCGCAAAGCGGGCGGCAAAACGCGCCACGCGCAGCACGCGCACCGGATCCTCGACAAAAGCCGCGGAGACGTGGCGCAACAGCCGCGCTTCGAGATCGCGCCGGCCGCCGTAAGGGTCGATGACTTCGCCGGCGGCATTCTGCGCCATGGCATTGATCGTCAGGTCGCGCCGCAACAGATCGTCAGTCAGGCTAACGTCCGGGGAAAATTCGGTCACGAAACCATGATACCCGGGGGCGGTCTTGCGCTCGCGACGAGCTAATGCGTACTCCTCCTGGGTGTCCGGGTGCAAAAACACCGGGAAATCGGCGCCGACCTGTCGATAGCCCTCGCGCTCGAGGTCCGCGGGCACCGCACCTACGACAACCCAGTCGCGCTCCTTGACGGGTCGACCAAGCAGCTGATCGCGCACAGCGCCGCCGACCAAGTAAACTTCCATGCGTGCATGTTACCCGAGCATGGATTGCCTGCCTCGCCCCACTGCTCCTGAGCGGCTGCGCGATCGGCTATGGGTTGCAGGCGGCGCGCGGTCAGTGGCAGTTGTCCCGGGTCAGCGAACCTATTGCTGATGTGCTTAGCCGACCGGACACCAGTACGCAGCTGCGAGCGCAGCTGCGTAGCGTTCAATCGGCCCGGGAGTTCGCGGTCCACGACCTGCAACTTCCCGACAACAAGAGCTACACCCGCTACGCCGAATTGCGTCGACCGTACCTTGTCTGGAACGTCGTGGCGACGCCCGAGTTGTCGTTGACTCCCAGACGCTGGTGCTTCCCAGTTGCCGGTTGCGTTGGCTATCGTGGCTATTTTCGCGAACGCAGCGCCGACAGATTTGCCACGCGGCAGCGCCGGCGCGGCGACGATGTCATGGTAGGCGGCGTTCCGGCTTACTCGACGTTAGGTTACTTCGCCGACCCGGTGCCGGATACACTTTTGCGATACGGCGAACTGGCGGTAGCAGAAACTGTTATGCATGAGCTTGCGCACCAGCGGCTGTATGTGCCGGGCGACAGCGATTTCAACGAAGCGTTTGCCACGGTCGTTGCACAAGCGGGTCTCACGCGCTGGCTGCAAGCACAGGGCCGCTCCGACGACTTGCGTCGAATTACGCAACGACAGGTGGCCGAGCGCGAGTTCGAAAGCCTGTTGATCAAGGCGCGGCACGCACTTTCGCAGCTTTATGTCTCGTCAGTGCCGGCGAACGACAAGCGTCGCACCAAGGCGCAAATGTTCAGTCAATTGGCAACCGAATTGCTGGCGGCCGAAAAGCGCCACGGTTCCTCCACTGTGTATTCGGAGTGGGCGCGCAGTGGTCTCAACAACGCCCACCTGGCTGCGCTGGCCACTTACAGCCGTTGCGTTCCCGGTTTGCAGAGATTGCTGACCGCGGTCGGCGGCGACATTGCCACTTTCTATCAACGCGCCGAGTCGCTTGCCAAAGCCGCGCCCGTCGAGCGCTGGCAAGCGGTCTGCAACGACGCAGCCGACTGATGCCGCTCCTTATCGAAGAGTAATCAGCAGATCTTCGCGGCCACGACGTACACGCAACACGACTACCGCGGCGTTGGTAGCGGCGGTACGCAGCTTCGCCATGCCATCGATCAGCGTGCGGTTGGCCTGCACGATGATGTCGCCGTTTCTGAGGCCGGTTCTGGCGGCCTTGCTGCCTGGGGCGACGTTGCGGACCAGTACCCCGCCGTTGTTAGCTGCGTCAGCCAGCGCTGCGCCTTCGAGCGCCGGGTGCGGTGGTTTCGCCTCCTCCGGCGAGGGCGCATCCGACAATCCACCGCCCGCGGGTGTCGATGCCGTCGTGCTTTCGCCGATGCTGGCTGAGACGCGCATGGCTTTGCCGTCGCGCAGCAGATCAATGTCGACTTTGTCGCCGACGCGCATCAGTCCGATCGCGTTACGCAATTCCGTGTGGGTCTTCAGAGCTTTGCCGTTCAATGCCGTGATTACGTCACCAGCACGGATGCCAGCTTTCTCGGCGGCCGAGGCGGTGACAACCTGCTGCACCAGGGCGCCATTGGCCGTTGCCAGGCCCAGCGCCTGAGCAATGGCCGGCGAAATTGCCGCCGTGGTGACGCCTAACACGCCACGCCGGACGCCGCCGAATTTCACCAGCTGGTCGACTATGCCGCGGGCGAGACTGGTTGGGATGGCAAAGCCGATCCCGATATTGCCGCCGGTGCGCGACAGAATTGCGCTGTTGATACCGACGAGTTCGCCGCGCAGATTGACCAGTGCGCCGCCGGAATTGCCTGGATTGATGGAGGCATCCGTCTGGATAAAATCTTCATAGGTTCCCTGTTCGGGACTGACGCCGGTGCGGCCCAAGGCGCTGACAATGCCGGAGGTGACAGTGTGCTGCAGGCCGAACGGATTGCCGATAGCAACGACGAAGTCGCCGACTTCGAGTCGGGCCGAATCGCCTAACGTGACCTGCGTGAGTCGCTCGCTTGGTACTTTGAGGACGGCGATGTCGGAACGCGTGTCGCTGCCGACCACGGTGGCTTTCAATTCGCGGCCGTCCTGCAGCACGACGGTAATTTCACGGGCGTTCTCGACCACATGCGCGTTGGTGATGATGTGACCCAGTTTGGCGTCCACAATGACGCCCGAGCCGGCACTCTCGAATTCTCTTTCGCGTTGCTGATTGCCATCCGGATCAAAGAAGCGCCGGAAGAACGGATCGTCAAACAGCGGATTGCGCTGACCGCTTTCGCGCACCACACCTTTGACGCCAATGCTGACGACGGCGGGCGCAACCTGTTTGACCATGGGCGCGAGCGACGGCAGTGGCGTGCCGTCGATGGCGGCGGGCAGCATGGCTGCCTGTTGTGCCAGGACAGCGGGCGAACCTAACCCCAAGGCTCCGATGACGAGGGCCAGGATCGACCAGAGTAACGACGGGCGTTGTGTATTCATGACGCTATTCTAGTCTAGCCAACGACAACGCCGCCGCGTTGGTTCGCGACGGCGATGGCGCGGCCGGCACGGGCAAGGGGGAGCAAACCCGTTGGGCCTTTCAGATCGTGGCCTGTGGATCAGGCGGCAGCGACCTGAATTCGTCGGGGCTGGATCTTGGCCTGGCGAGCCACGTTCAGTTCCAGCACTCCATGGGCAGAGCGTGCCTCGATCGCATCCGGGTTGGCATCTTCAGGCAGCGTAAAGCTGCGCTGATAGGTCCACGCCGGCTGCGCTGTCGCGGCACTGGCATTTTCAGGCGATTCCCAGCCCTTGCGTGCAGCCTTGATTGTTAGCACACCAGCCTCGGCCGTGACTTCGATGTCTTTCGGGTCGACGCCCGGAAGATCCGCACGCAGTTGATAACGATCAGCGAGTTCGCGGCTTTCTGCACGGGGAATCAGTGCTACCGGCGCGCGTTCGCCCAGTACCTCATCCAGCTCGCGATGCAGACGACCCGCCAGGGCCCAGGGGTGGTAGCGCAATAAAGTCATGGTGTTCATCCTCCAGTTTCATTTCAGGTTGCGGGCCTAACAAAGCAATTGAAAAACCGCATGAACCCGATTTGGGGGACGCCTAGCGGCTTTCAAGGGTATTCGTCAAGGGTTTTGCTGTGGATAACCCTGTGCATGACGTGTTGGCCGTTCCTGAACACAACATCTAGGGGTAAGGCCGTTTTGCATCGCGGCAAAAGTAGGAAAAAATTCTTGGCGCTATTTACGCAGGAAACCCTGTAACTGATTGATATCAAAATAGAAAAATTCCAGAAATATGTTATGCGAGCGGCCTTGACGTGTTTTTGCATCGGTCATAGTCTTACTCCCCGACCACAACATCTTGTGTCGTGCAATGCGGCGCGGGGTGGTGAGGAGTCGGGGGAGTAGCAGGGAAATAGTAGTCGCCTGACAGCGGCTGCCAAGAGTGTCTAACAGTGTTAGTTGCTTGCCACCATGGAAGGTACGGGGCAGGCGCTGGTAGGGATATTTTTCTCTGTCGCCAGGCCGTCGGATTTGTAGTGGTGAGTGCAGCATGAATTCAGTCGTGAAGTTGGAACCCAAAGACGTCAACTCGATCCCCTTCCAGGAAGCGTCGATTGATATCTGGGACAAAAAATATCGCCTGGTGTCAAAGTCCGGGGAACCAATCGATCAGACCATGGACGATACCTATCAGCGTGTCGCGCGCGCCTTGGCCGATGTCGAACCGCCAGCCATCCGCGATCACTGGAATGCAAAATTTGTTTGGGCGTTGCGTCGCGGCGCGATCCCAGCCGGCCGGGTGACATCCAATGCGGGCGCGCAGGAACACAAGCCGGCAACCTCCACGATCAACTGCACCGTGTCCGGGATCATCCGCGATTCGATGGACGACATTCTCGGCAAGGTGCATGAAGCCGGCCTGACCCTTAAAGCGGGTTGTGGCATTGGTTACGAATTCTCGACCCTGCGACCGCGCGGTGCCTATGTGTCCGGCGCTGGCGCGTATACCTCGGGCCCGCTGTCGTTCATGGATATCTACGACAAGATGTGTTTCACCGTGTCGTCGGCCGGCGGACGGCGCGGCGCGCAAATGGGCACTTTCGATGTCGGCCACCCGGATGCCATGGAGTTCATCCGCGCCAAGCGCGAGAACGGCCGCCTGCGGCAGTTCAACCTGTCGCTGCTGGTCACGGACGAGTTCATCCAGGCGGTGCGCGCGGACCGTGATTGGCAGCTGGCGTTTCCAGTGACGCAGAAGGAGTATGAGAGCGACCGACCGGATCTCAGCGACGCGCGCAAGTACGTCTGGCGCGAATGGCCTAACACGGTGGGCTATGTGGTCAGCGACACCGGCTTGGTGGCCTGCCGTATCTTCAAGACTCTGCCCGCGCGGCGTATGTGGGACGTCATCATGTCTTCCACCTACGATTTCGCCGAGCCGGGATTCATCCTCATCGACCGCGTCAATGAAATGAACAACAACTGGTGGTGCGAGAACATCCGCGCTACCAACCCGTGCGGCGAACAGCCACTGCCGCCCTATGGTTCCTGTCTGCTTGGATCGGTGAACCTGACGCGCTTTGTGCGCAACGCTTTCACCGAGTTCGCGGAATTCGACTGGGATGAATATCGTGAGGTAGTGCGCGTGTTCACCCGCATGCTCGATAATGTGGTCGAGGTCAACGGTTTGCCGTTGCCGCAGCAGCGCGCTGAAATCATGCGCAAGCGCCGCCACGGCATGGGTTTCCTCGGGCTCGGCAGCACCATGACTTTGTTAGGCATGAAATATGGCTCGCCAGAGTCGGTGCAGTTTTCCGAGGATGTATCGCGCGAAATGGCTGTTGCTGGCTGGGAGGCTGGCCTTGACCTCGCGCGCGAAAAAGGCCCCGCGCCCATCATGAACGAAGAATTTACCGTCAACGGCGAGATGTTGCGCAAGCGCCCGGAGATGGTGCGCGATGGCTGGAAGATCGGTAGCAAAATACCGGGCCGCCTGTTGCATGCGCGTTACTCGCGTTATATGCAACGCATTGCCCAGGTCTCGCCTGCGCTGGTCGAGCAACTTGCGCAGGTCGGTGCGCGCTTCACGCATCACAGTTCGATAGCACCCACGGGCACTATTTCGCTGTCGCTGGCTAACAACGCGTCCAATGGTATCGAGCCGTCGTTTGCGCATCACTACTTCCGCAACGTGATCCGCGAAGGCAAGAAGTCGAAGGAAAAGGTCGACGTGTTTTCCTTCGAATTACTCGCCTATCGGGAGCTGGTGAATTCGCGCGCCATGCCGAATTCCGACAAGGTCGATGAAAAACTGCCCGAGTATTTCACCTCAGCGGACGCTGTCACCCCGCGCGAGCACGTGGATATCCAGGCGGCTTCACAGCGTTGGGTCGATTCGTCGATTTCCAAGACTGCGAACATACCGACTGATTTCAAGTACGAGGATTTCAAAGACATCTATCTCTATGCGCACGAGCAGGGCCTCAAGGGCTGCACCACGTTCCGCTTCAATCCAGAAGCTTTTCAGGGCGTGCTCGTCAAAGAAGAGGACCTCAAGAACACCACCTATGTGTTTACGCTGGAAGACGGCAGCGAAGTGTCAGTTCCGGGCGATGAGGAAATCGAATACGACGGCGAGATGCATTCTGCCGCCAATTTGTATGACGCGTTGAAAGAAGGCTACTACGGGAAGTTTTGATCATGAGCTCTACACGTATCGACCAGAAAATCACCAAGTACCGGGTGAAGAAACTTGATGATTTGGCGGCCGACAAGGCCGGCCCGGCAGCGGAAATGACGCGCGGCAAAGACGGGCGCAGTTCCAAGGTCATTCGTCTGACCGAAGAAGTACAGCGTCCGGAGATGCTGATCGGCTCGACGTACAAGATCAAAACACCGGTGTCCGATCATGCGATGTACGTAACCATCAACGACATCGTGTTGAACGAAGGCACCGAGCATGAACAGCGCCGGCCATTCGAGGTCTTCATCAATTCCAAGAACCTGGATCATTACCAGTGGATCGTGGCTCTGACCCGAATCATTTCCGCCGTGTTTCGCAAGGGCGGCGATGTGACATTCCTGGTTGATGAGTTGAAGGCCGTGTTTGATCCGCGCGGAGGCTATTGGCAGCCGGGCGGAAAATTCATGCCATCAATCATTGCTGAGCTCGGTTTCGTGATCGAAAAGCATCTGCAGTTCATCGGTATCATTCGTAAGCCCGAGTTGGATGAGCATCAGAAAAAGATGGTCGACGATAAGCGCGCCGAGTTCGAGGCACGCACAAAGCAGACCGACGCTTTTTCCAAGTCGCACTTTCCAGAAGGTGCGCAGCTGTGCAGCAAGTGCAATACCGCCGCACTTGTGCTCATGGACGGCTGCAAGACCTGCCTCAATTGCGGCGATTCGAAATGTGGCTGAGAGCATGAGGATCAGAAACCCGAATCCGCGCCTTCTCCAGGCTCTGCCTGGTTCCCTGCCCTGACGGGACTGGCGCGTTTTTCAAGGCGGCTGCAAGGCCGCCTTGTTTTTACCACCCCAAAAAAGAAGCCCCGCTTGTGGCGGGGCGAGTGGTCGCTTGCTTGTGTGTGGAGGAGTGTATCTCTTCTTGTTCTTGTACCCATGACAAGAGCAAGTGTTGTGCCAGTCACATATCCGTGGCAAAAAAGCCTGTACTTTCCGATACTTGAGACCCGATTTGCGTTAAGTAAAAGATGCCATACAAGAGCGAAGTGTTAAGTTTTCCGACACTATTCTGGGCGTTCAGCCGCCAAGTGAGCGAGCGTGCGGATGTCTGGCGCGCTTTTGCGGGCTTGCAGTTGCTTCTGTTAGGAGGCCCGTGCTACGCGGCGCCGGCGGACTTTCCGGAGCCGGCCGAATTGCGGCGCGATGTCGATTTCTGGCAGCAGGTCTACACGGAAATCACCACCGAACAGGGCTTTCTGCACGATGAGCAGAATCTTGCGGTCGTTTACGGCAAGATGAATCTGCCGGCTAACCTAACAGGCGCAGCGCGCCAGGCGCAGATCGACAGCAACCGTGATACCTACGTGGCCATATTGCGCGGTCTGGCAGACAAATGGCGCCTTGCAGATCAACTGACAAACCTGCGCACGGCGCAGGCGCGTTTTGGCTTGCGCCCGGCAACACCACAAATAGCGCTGGCGACACTCGGCTATGAGCCTGAGTTTCTCGAGGGAAGCTCAGCGGCGGAACGTGGCTCTATCGGCGAACAAGTCGCACCTGCGACCGGCCGTTTGCCGGCGGATGTCCAACTCACTGAGACTGAGTCGCGCATCCTGCGGATGTTTGGCGACGACGTCAGTTGGCAGCGGCTCAATGACGCGGCGACCAGGGTGCGTTTCCAGCTCGGCCAGTCCGATCGATTCCGCGCGGGCATTGAGCGCTCTGGCACCTGGGAATCACACATCGCGCGCACCTTCGCTGCGAAGAATCTGCCGCCCGAGCTGGCCGCACTGCCACACGTCGAATCGTCCTTCAACGCAGCCGCGTATTCAAAAGTAGGTGCCGCCGGATTGTGGCAATTCATGCGCTCCACCGGCCGACTGTACATGCGCATCGATGACGAAATCGATGAGCGCATGGATCCGTTTCGCGCCACGGAAGCCGCGGCGCAACTATTGGCTTACAACTTTCGCTTGTTAGGAAGTTGGCCATTGGCGATTACCGCTTACAATCATGGTGCCGCTGGCATGCGGCGTGCGCGTGACAGCATGGGTACCACCGACATGGCAATCATCGCGCGCAACTATCGTGCACCCTCATTCGGGTTTGCATCGCGCAACTTCTATCCGTCCTTTCTGGCGGTGCTGCGCATCGAACGCAATCCACAGCGCTATTTCCCAGGCGTAAAGCGTGCCGCGGAACGGGTGAGCGATGCTGTGGAATTACCCGCCTGGGTACCCGTGGCTGCGGTCGAAGCCGCGACCGGCTTGGATCGTGGCGTGCTGCGCACATTTAATCCGGCGGTGCGTGATCCGGTCTGGGAAGGCGAGCGCTACCTGCCACGCGGCTACCAGTTGCACCTGCCACGGCCCGCCACAGGCGCGGCTTGGAGCCTGTTGCGTTTGTTAGCGGTGCTGCCGCCGGATCAAATGTTCGCGGCGCAATTTCGCAATCGTAGTCATGTCACACGCAAGGGCGACACGCTTGCCAAGTTGGCCAAACGTTATGGCCTCAAGGCGGCGGATCTGGCAGCTCTCAATGGTCTGTCAAAAGGCTCGGCGCTGCGTCGCGGCTCGATCCTGCGGCTGCCGGATCAGACACCGCCGCTGTGGCAGAACCCTGCAAACGTCGTTGCTGCCGCGCTCGTCGTAGCCGTCGTGCCACCAGTGGTTGAGGTGGCCGCTGCCATTACAGCGCCGACCGTTGTGGAGGCGCCCGACACCAGTGCAAAGGTTTCGCTGGAGCCGCTGGACAACAATCGGTATGCCGTTGCCGAGGACGGTACTGTGCGCGCGCTGGGCGGCGAATCTCTGGGCCAGCTCGCCGATTGGTTGGGGCTGTCAGTCGCACGTCTGCGGGCGCTCAATCCGTCACAGCGCGAGTCGCTGGCGTTAGGCGCGCGTTTGCGACTCGAGTTCTCGAAAGTATCGCGCGAGGATTTCCAGCAACGTCGACAGCAATGGCATGTGGCTGAGCAAAGCGCCTACTTCGAAACGCGCCGCATTGTCGGATCGATGAATTACACGGTGCGCGCTGGCGACACACTGTGGCTGGTGCTACAGAAATTCGGCCGCGTGCCAACCTGGCTGTTGGAGCAATACAACCCTAACGTGAATTTGTTGCAGCTGCGTGCCGGCACTCAGCTCGTGGTTCCAACAGTCTCGCCTTAAAGGCCCAGACGCCGACGAAACTCCTGCAGCGCCGGCTCAACCGGCTCCTGCGAGCCAAATATTTCTTTGCGGCCGTCCGCCAACCGAACCTCGACCGTTAGCTTTGTGCCTGCCGACAGGCTGTCAAGCTGAGGTGTGGAGATGTCGCCTACAAACTGTCGTTGCCAGTTCGCAGTGACCGAATAGGGTGCGCGAGTAGTGATCTGTGTGAGTTCGACGATCAGAACGTTGTCGCGCCACACTGCCACTGTGGCGTCAGTGTTGGTTTCGATGGGCACAGCCACCCACAACTGCGTTTGCCGCGAACCCATCTTGTTGGCTTCAAAAGGTGCTAGGAATGCGAACGGATCCGCACCACTGCCGCGTGGACGATCTGCAATCAGGGTCAGGGGCGTGGCCAATCGTATGATGGTCGTGCCGTCGCGTTCATCGAGCTGTTCCTGGACCGGATCGATGGCAGTGGCCGCACAGCCAGCCAGCGACAGGAACGCAATTGTGACCAGCCATTTGGGCGCCATGCTGCGACTATACTCAACTATTCGTCAGAGGTAATTATGGCCGATCGTCATGCGGTCTTTGTCGTGCCATTTTTCATGGCTGCTACTTTGCGTTTTGTTCAGGCGGCTGCCCAGTTGCCCGGCGTGCGCTTGTCTGTCATCAGTCACGATCCGGCCGAACGCCTGCCGGAAGCGCTGCGGCGGCGCCTGCTAGGTCATTGGCGGGTCGATGACTGTTTCGATGCAGTGCGCGTTGTGGCAGCGGTCCGTGAGCTGTCGGCTCGCTTCGGTCCCGTGGACCGTTTGTTTGGATCCTTGGAGCAATTGCAGGTGCCACTGGCCGAGGCGCGCCAGGTGCTGCGCCTGCCGGGGCTTGCAGTCGCCGCGGCTAACAATTTTCGCGACAAGAATCTGATGAAGAACCACTTCACGGCAGCTGGGTTGCCGTGTGCACAACACCAGCTGGTGGAGAATGCGAACGCCGCGCGCGATTTCTGCCGATGCGTCGGATTTCCGGTGGTGGTAAAGCCGCCGGCGGGCGCAGGTGCGCGCAATACCTTTCGTATCAGCAGCGAAACGGAACTGTCCCAATGGCTGCAGAACGATGCGCCGCACTCTGGCAAAGCGGTGCTGCTGGAGGAGTTCCTGCACGGCGAAGAATTTTCTTTTGACAGCGTCGTGATCGATGGTTGCGTCGTCTGGCATTCGATTTCCTGTTATCGGCCCGCGCCGTTGACGGTGCTGGAGAACCCGTGGATTCAATGGTGCGTGCTGCTGCCACGAAAGATCGATGGCGCCGAATTTGACCCGATCCGGCGCGCTGCTGCCGAAGCGTTGACCGTGTTAGGTCTGGACAGCGGCTTGACGCATATGGAGTGGTTTCGCCGCAGCGACGGCAGTATCGCAATATCCGAAGTCGCCGCGCGGCCGCCCGGTGCGCAGTTCACCAGTCTGATTTCCAATGTGTCAGACCTGGATTTTTATGCCGCCTGGCCGCGTTTGCAGATATTCGACCAGTTCACAGTGCCGGAGCGTCGTTATGCAGCCGGGGCCGCTTATCTGCGTGGTATGGGGGAGGGGCGAATTCGCGCAGTCCATGGTGTGGAACAATTGAAGCGCGAATTCGGTCCGATCATGATGGATTCATATTGGCCGGTGGCCGGCACAAACCAAGCTCCGGGCTACGAAGGTTCCGGTTTTGTGATCTACCGCCACCCGGAAACAGCGGTGGTGGAGCAGGCTTTACAGAGAACCCTGGAGACAGTTCGCGTCGAGCTTGGTTGAACGCTCGCCTATAATTCGCCATGCGCAGATTTTTGTCATTTATTGCAGCACCCTGTTTGTTAGTGCTTGTGTCTCTGTTGTCGGTAGACGCGTGGGCCGATTATGCCGTTTCGCCGCCGGTTCGTACCGCCGATAAGATTCTGGTGGTTAAGTCCGAGCGCAAACTGTATCTTTTTCGAGGCTCTGAGGTGCTGCGCTCGTATCGCGTGTCCCTGGGCCTGAATCCCGTCGGTCGCAAACAGCGCGCCGGCGACTACCGTACGCCAGAAGGCCTCTATCAACTGACGCGACGCAACTCCCGCAGCGCCTATTTTCTCTCGATCCAGATTTCGTATCCGGCACAATCGGATATGGCTCAAGCCAGGATGAATGGCTGGGATGCGGGTGGACAGATTATGATTCATGGCCTGCCTAACAACCCGAGCCATTCGGACCAGTACTATGTGGCGGCCGACTGGACCAACGGCTGCATAGCGCTTGCGAATGCCGACATGCTCGAACTTTGGACGCTGGTGGACCGGCGTGCCATTATCGAGATCAAACCATGATCGAAGCCAGTATTGTCATGCCGGAGTTTGTCGACGCGCGAGTCGGACCGCGCGGCGCACTGGAAAGCCTGTCGCAGGAAGAGATAGAAAAACTTCTGAGCAGTGGACGCGGTGGCTTGTATCCACTGTTTCGCAAGTGCGCGCTGGCGGTGCTGAACTGCGGCAGTGACATTGACAACGCCAAGGAAATTTTCGACAAATATAGCGATTTTGAAATTGATCTTGTGCGGCATGCCTGGGGCATCAAGCTTGAGATCCGCAATGCGCCTGCTGCGGCTTTTGTCGATGGCGAAATGATTCGCGGTATCAAAGAATTGTTGTTTGCGGTATTGCGGGATGTCGTCTACATCTACAACGAAATTGAAGGTGGGCGATTTGATCTGACCAAACCGGCTGCTATCACCAATGCAGTGTTTCACATACTGCGCAATGCGCGCGTGCTGGATCACAAGCAAAGGCCAAATCTGGTGGTGTGTTGGGGCGGACATTCGATCGGCCGCGAAGAATACGATTACACCAAGAAAGTTGGCTACGAACTGGGATTGCGCGGACTGGATATCTGTACCGGCTGCGGTCCCGGTGCGATGAAAGGCCCGATGAAAGGCGCGACCATCGGCCACGCGAAGCAGCGCATCACAGGCGGCCGTTATATTGGTCTGACGGAGCCCGGTATCATCGCCGCCGAGCCGCCGAATCCGATCGTCAGTCAGCTGGTCATCATGCCGGACATTGAAAAACGGCTCGAAGCCTTCGTGCGCTTTGCGCATGGCATCGTTATATTTCCCGGCGGTGTCGGCACTGCGGAAGAAATTTTCTATTTGGTAGGTATCCTGCTCGACCCGGCCAATACCGAACAGCCATTTCCGGTGGTATTGACCGGTCCAGAGGGCAGCCGCGACTATTTCGAACGGATCCGCGAATTTTTGCGCGGTACTCTCGGGGAAACCGCCGTCAGTCGACTGCAGTTCGTGATTGGTAATCCGCCGGAGGCCGCACGCCTGATGGCGCGAGGTATGGAGCAAGTGCACGACTTTCGGCGCAGTCATTCCGATTCCTACAATTTCAACTGGCTCCTCAAGGTTGATCCTCAGTTTCAGCAGCCATTTGAAGTGACCCATGCCAGCATGCGGACTTTGCGGCTGGATCGCGATCAGCCAGTGCACGAACTGGCGGCCGATTTGCGCCGTGCTTTCTCCGGCATTGTCACCGGCAACGTCAAGGAAAGCGGCGTGCAGGCTATCGAAGACCATGGACCCTATGAATTGGCAGGCGATCCGCGAATCATGTCGATGTTGGACAAATTACTGGCCGAATTCGTCGCACAAGGCCGCATGAAATTGCCGGGAAGCGTCTACAAACCGTGCTATCGCATCGTCGCGTGACATAACCGCAAGCGACATAAGGTTGCGGTTTGCGCGTGTTAACGAGAGCAGCATCCCACGCGTCAAAGACCGCCGCGCCGCTGTGACTCAGTTCCTGCTGATCAACTCAATTACTCCCTAATCTCGTCGTCACGGTTAGAGGATTTTTTATGAGTGTTACGGGACGTTTTCGCAGTGATTTGATTGCCGCCGCCGCAGCCGGTCGTGAGCCTGTGCCGGCTGTGCCGCCTAACACTTTGGCGGGGGCACCTTCAACTCCGTATAGCAGCTGGCTGGAGCGTATGCAGCGCAGCCGCGGCCGTCATGCTGCTATCACCAAGAACCTCTACACCTGGTCCAACTACAAGAACTGGACTGAGAAGGTGCGCGAGAACTGGAGCGAACCGCAGACGAAGCCACGCAACGATCCGCCGCGCAGCCGTTAGCTCACAAGCATGGAACGCCTGCTGTTCGTCTGGGATGAGCTGGACGACTGGACCGGAATTGCCAGGCACTATCTGGCAGCCGCTGTAGCTACGCTACCCCGATCATTCTTTCGTTAGTGCTTCGCTGATCTCGAGCCAATCGTTCTCGAGAGCGGCAATTTCACGCTGCAGTGTCGCGTGGTCCTTGAGAACCTGCTGCTGCTTGACGACCGTCGAACCACTGTAGAACGTATCCGCAGCAAGCTGGGTATCCAGTGCACCGCGTTTTGCGACCGCTTTATCCAGGCGCTGCTCGATTTCGCGGAGTTTTGCGCGCAATGGGCTCAAGCGATTGCGTGCCTCGGCCTCGCGCCGGCGCTGCTCACGCCGATCACCGCTGATGTTAGGAACCGCTGTCTTCGTTGCCGCAGAAGCAGAAGCAGAAGCAGAAGCCGCAAGATACTTCGCATAGTCATCGAGATCACCATCGAATTCCTGGACACGCCCCTGATCGACGAGCAGCAGCCGGTCGCAGATGCCACGCAGCAGCGCTCGGTCATGCGACACAACGATGACGGCGCCGGCAAAAGTTTGCAACGCGATCAGCAGACTCGAACGCATCTCCATGTCCAGGTGGTTGGTGGGCTCATCCAGCAGCAGCATGTTGGGCCGCCTGGCCACCAAAATGGCCAGTGTCAGACGGGCACGTTCGCCACCGGAAAACCGCCCCGTGCTTTCAAAGGCGCGGTCACCGGAGAAGCCGAAACGGCCCAAATGGTCGCGTAGCTCTTGCTCAGTCCACGCAGCCACCTCAGCGCCACCGCGCCTCGCCAGCTCTTCGATCGCGCTCGAGTTGGCGTCCAATTGTTCCAGCTCCATCTGGGCGAAAAAGCCAGTGGCCAGATCCGGTGCGCGGGTGACCTCGCCGGAATTGGCTTGCAATTCATCGGCCAGCAGTCGCATCAACGTCGACTTGCCTGCGCCGTTACGACCCAGCACGCCAATACGCTCATGAGCGCCGACTGTCAGTGAGACGCCCTGCAGTACGGTTCGCTGCGGGTAGCCGCAATCGCTGCGGTCGATAGTCAACAGCGGTTCGGGCAGTTTGCGGGGTTCCGCAAATTCCCATTCGATGCTCTGGTCATGATGCGCTTCGGCGATGGCGGGCAATTTCGATAGCCATTTAATACGACTTTGCACCTGGCGGGCCTTGGTGGCTTGCGCGCGAAATCGATCAACAAAGGACTGAATCTGGCGGACCCGAACTTGTTGGCGCGCTGCCAGCGAGGCAGTGCGACGCCGTTCCTCGAATTCGGCCGTTTCAAACTGGCTGTAATTGCCGGTCCACAGCCGCAGAACTTGGCCGCTGATCTCAGCGATCCGGTTCACAATCGCATCCAGGAACTCGCGATCGTGCGACACCAGTAGCAGCGTTCCCCGAAACGCCCGCAGCCAGTTTTCCAACCAGACCACGGCATCCAGATCAAGATGATTGGTCGGTTCGTCGAGAATCAGCAAGTCTGCAGGACACATAAGCGCACGCGCCAGGCTGACACGCATGCGCATGCCGCCGGAAAAACGATCGACAGGCTCATCGATTCGCTCGACGTCAAATCCAAGACCATCGAGAATACTGGCCGCGCGACTGCGCGCAGTGTAGCCACCTAACAGGTCGAGTTCCTGATGCAGTGAGGCCTGGGCCAGCCCATCGTCGCGCGCGACTGCGGCAGCAAGTTGCTGTTCTGTTTGGCGCAAGCCAGCGTCGCCGTCGATGACGAAATCGATGGCCGGCTGAATGCCCGATGGCAGAGATTGCGCAACGGCCGAGATTCGCAGCCCGCTTGGGATGGTGACATCGCCCTTGTCGACATGCAGTTCGCCCTGCAGCAACGCCAGCAAACTCGACTTGCCGCAACCGTTACGACCGACAATGCCAATTTTGTCGCCAGCGAAAATACTCAAGCTGGCATTCTCGAACAGCGGCTCCGGTCCGCGCCGCAGGCTGATCCCGCTAAATTGAATCACGGAAGCGCAGTGTCGGAATGATCGCGATCAAGCGGACGACAACAATTTGCTGAGGATCTGATTGACCCGACGCACGTGTGCTGCCGGATTCTCAAGTTGCGAACCCTCAGCGAGTTGCGCTTGCTCGAATAGGAAGATCGCAAGGTCATTGAATTCCTCACCCGCCTGCATTGAATCGAGCCGCTTCAGCAGTGCATGTCCGACATTCACTTCAAAAATCGGCTTGTCATCCGGCACTTTCTGGCCAGCCGCCGCCATCACACGACGCAATTGAGCACCCATATCCTGGTCGGAGCGCACCAGGCAGGCGGGCGAATCCGCGAGGCGTTTGCTGATCTTGACCTCACCGACTCGGTCCGCCAGCGCATCCTTGACGCGCTTGAGCAGGCCCTTGTTCTCTTTGAGCGCCGCCTCGGCTGCCGCGTCGTCCGCCGCATCGGCAAGTTTGCCGAGATCAAGATCACCACGCGCCGCGTCTTTCAGTTTCTTGCCGTCGAATTCCTGGGCGTAGCTTAGTGCCCACTCGTCGATGCGATCGCCTAACAGCAGAACCTCGATGCCGCTCGAACGCAGCTTCTCGATAAATGGGCTGCCGCGCGCTGCCGCGATCGAATCGCCGATCACGTAGTAAATGTGCTGCTGACCGTCTTTCATGCGCCCCACATAATCGGCGAAACTGACTGCTGGTTTGTCGTCAGCATTCACCGTGCTGGCGAACCGTAACAACGCCAGGAGTTTGTCGCGATTCGCGCCATCTTCGGCAAGGCCTTCCTTGAGCACCGCGCCGAATTCTCGCCAAATGCTCGCGTAGTGCTGCGGCTCGTCCTTGGCCACCCTTGCTAACAGATCGAGCGCCCGTTTGGTCAGTGCGCCGCGCATCGCTTCAACTTCAGCGTCTTTCTGCAACAGCTCGCGCGACACATTGAGCGGTAGATCAGACGAATCGACGACGCCTTTGATGAATCGCAGATAGAGCGGCATGAATTGCTCGGCGTCGTCCATGATAAACACGCGCCGCACATACAATTTCAGTCCTCGGGCCGCGTCACGTTGATGCAGATCAAATGGGGCACGTGCCGGCAGGTAGAGCAGGCTCGTGTATTCGCGCTTGCCCTCGACCTTGTTATGGCTCCAGGCGAGCGGATCTTCGAAGTCATGGGTCAGGTGTTTGTAGAACTCCTTGTACTCCTCATCCTTGATCTCGGTCCGGGCGCGGGTCCACAGCGCTTTGCCCTGGTTCACAGCTTCCCAGTCTGTTGAAGCCTCGCCTTCCTTGGGCATCAGAACGGGGAAAGATATGTGGTCGGAGTAACGACGTACCAGCGAACGCAAGCGCCAGCCGTCAGCAAATTCTTTGGCGTCCTCTTTCAGATGCAGCACCACGCGGGTACCGCGTTCCTTGACCTCGAGCGTTTCCACTGTGAAATCGCCGGCAGCTGCGGATTCCCAGCGCACACCCTGATCGGCGGCCAGGCCGGCGCGCCGCGAAAACACTTCGACGCGGTCGGCGACGATAAAGGAGGAGTAAAAGCCCACGCCAAATTGGCCAATGAGCTGCGAATCTTTCTGCTGGTTACCACTCAGTTTCTTGAAAAAATCCGCGGTACCGGAGCGGGCGATCGTGCCCAAATGCGACACCGCCTCGTCGCGGCTCATGCCGATACCGTTGTCGCGCAATGTCAGGGTGCCGGCTTTCGCATCTGTCTCGACCCAGATTTTGAGCTCAGAATCCTCGGCCAGCAGCGCGGGGTCCGCGAGTGCGCCGAAACGCAGCTTGTCATTGGCATCGGAGGCGTTTGAGATGAGCTCGCGCAAAAAAATCTCGCGATGACTGTAGAGCGAATGGATCATCAGCCGCAACAGTTCGCGCACTTCGGCCTGAAAACCCAGAGTTTCTTTCTTGGTGTCGGTCACGTTCGATTCCCTCAAAAAAAGGCAGAAAAAGTCGCCGGCAGCTTGGGGACGCCGACCTGATTTTTCAAGGCCCGTGCCATAATTGGTTCATGACCGATATGAAAAACCGAGGCGACAAGCCCATGCCGACGGACGCCGAATTGCGGGCGCGCCTGGATCCGCTGGCCTACGAGGTTACACAGAACAAAGGCACGGAACGCGCTTTTACGGGCCGCTATACCTACAACAAGGAATCTGGCATTTACGGCTGCGTCTGCTGTGGCGCAGAACTGTTTGCTTCCGACACCAAATTCGATTCCGGATCGGGCTGGCCGAGCTTCTGGACGCCGCTGGCAGGTGAGTCGGTACGTGAGCATGTGGATCGGGCGCACGGCATGGTGCGTACGGAGGTCACCTGTGCTCGTTGCGGCGCTCACCTTGGGCATGTTTTCAACGACGGACCAAATCCAACGGGTTTGCGCTACTGCATCAATTCCCTATCACTCGACTTCAAGGGCAATTCCAAATGATCAGGCACATTTTCTTAGCTAGCTGTTTACTGGTGTCGTCGGCGGACGCCGCTACTCTCATTTACGCCGGTCGCGTTATTGATGCAGTCGGTGACAAGGCGTTGCTAGAGCGCACCGTCGTGGTCGACGGCGGCAAGATCAGCGGCATCGAGCGTGGCTATCGAGCGGCTGGGGCGGGCGACACCATCATCGATTTGCGCAACGCAACTCTGATGCCTGGCTGGAGCGACATGCATGTGCATCTGACCCAGGAATACCGGCGCAATAACGAGATCGATCGCTTCAAGCTGGACGCGTCGGACGTCGCGATCAACGGCGTCATGTACGCGGAGCGCACTTTGTTAGCAGGTTTTACCTCGGTACGCGATCTTGGCGACGCATTTCTTGCCAGTTTGGCGCTGCGCGATGCGGTGGATGCAGGCAAAGTTCCAGGTCCGCGCATCTACGCCGCCGGCAAGTCGGTTGCGACCACCGGTGGCCACGCTGATCCCACGAACGGCTGGGCAGATTTTCTGCGCGGCCGGCCGGGTCCGCTCGAAGGCGTCGTCAACGGTACAGTCGAGGCTGCGCAGGCTGTCAGGCAGCGCTACAAAGATGGTTCGGACGTCATCAAGATCACCGCCACCGGCGGTGTGCTGTCGATCGCCAAGAACGGCCTCAACCCGCAATTCACCGAAGAAGAGATTCGCGCGGTTGTTAGCACGGCAAAGGATTACAACTTTACAGTCGCCGCACATGCGCATGGTGCCGAGGGAATCAAGCGAGCCGTGCGCGCTGGGGTCGATAGCATCGAACACGGCACCTTTATGGACGACGAAGGCATGACGCTGATGAAACAGAAGGGCACTTGGTACGTGCCTACTATCAGTGCGGGAAAATGGGTCGGCGAACGCTCGAAAGAGGACGGCTTTTTTCCGACCATCGTGCGTCCCAAAGCTGCTTTGGTCGGTCCGCAGATTCAGACGACGTTCGCCAAGGCCTACAAAGCCGGCGTGCGCATCATGTTCGGCACCGACACGGGCGTTTCCGCGCATGGCGACAACGCGCGCGAGTTTGCGTACATGGTTGAAGCGGGTATGCCGGCGATGGAGGCCATCAAGTCGGCGACCATTGTGCCTGCAAGATTTCTTGGAGTTGACGATCGGCTCGGTACCATCGAGGCCGGCAAACTGGCGGATCTGGTTGCAGTATCGGGTGATCCGCTCGCCGACATCTCGGTCATGCAGCGCGTTAGCTTCGTGATGAAGGACGGCACGGTTTACAAAGCGCCGTGAGTTTTTCGCCGCCGCGACCACAGCCATTATCGATCGCCGGACCTGCTGGCAATATCGAAGCCCTGCTGGAAGAACCGGTAGACCAAGGTGGTGCGGCCTTCGGCGTAATCTGCCACCCGCATCCGCTGGGTGGCGGCACGATGACTAACAAAGTTGTGCATACTCTGGCGCGCGCCCTGCAAAAATGCGGCGCGCCTACGCTGCGCTTTAATTTTCGGGGCGTCGGTGCCAGTGCGGGTGCTTTCGATAACGGTGCCGGCGAAACCCAAGATGCTATGACGGTGATCGCCGCAGGTCGCGAGCGATGGCCTGGTGCGATGCTGTGGCTCGCCGGCTTTTCTTTCGGATCCTACGTCGCCTTGCAGATCTGCAATAGCGCACGCGCTAACAAGCTGATCACTGTAGCGCCGCCCGTCGGCCGCTGGGATTTCAGCGCCATACCCGCACCACGATGCCCATGGCTCGTGCTACAGGGCGATACCGATGAGCTCGTTGATGCGCACGCGGTATTGGATTGGGCGGCCAAGTCGCCGGCGCGACCGCAAGTGCAGCTTCTCAATGGTGCCGGTCATTTCTTTCATGGGCGGTTACACGATATCGATGCGCTCACCGTAGCGTTTTTGCAGAAAACCCCGTGAGTGTTGTTAGGTGATAGCGTGCATGCGCCGGGAAGTCTGGTGGCTCAGAGAGCGGCGCGCTTGCAAGATCGCGGTTCGTGGACTCACACGCGATCTTGCGCGTTAACTCGGGCGCGCAGGCGCGAACGTTCGTCACGGATCTTTTCCCAGTCGGAACTGAAAGTACCAAGTTCGCGCTGGCTGCGCGCCCGAGTCGCCGCTCATTCGCCACCCGCCGTCCCGGCGCATACGCGCTCGCTGCTCGCAATCGTCACGCAATTTCCAAAATGCAGCGCCACGCGTATCTGAGGCCACCCAGATTCAGGCACGGCTCGTGATTTGGGTACGCGGTGATTGGAGTCTCGCGGAGCGGCGAATGGTCGGCGGCCTGAGCGCGCGGTGGGCGCAAACTCAGTGAATTCAACTGGTTCTTGGGAAGATGTCCTGTGAGGACGTTTGCGCCCGCGCGCTCAGGCGAACGCGTGAAATCGGGCGCAGTCCGCGTAGCCTGATTTCACAAGCGCGCCGGCCTTTGAGCGGCTCCGCGAGACTCCAATCACCGTGTATACCAGTCGCCAACTGAAAAAAGAAAGCCCGGAGCAGCTGACGCCGCGCCGGGCTTCCCGTACGGAAAAGGAACGGTCTTAGTTGACCATGCCCTTAAGCGACTTCAAAGGCATAACGCGCACTTTCTTGGAAGCGGGCTTGGCCTTGAACATCATTTTTTCCCCGGTGAATGGGTTTACACCCTCACGCGCCTTGGTGGCAGGCTTCTTGACGACCTTCATCTTCAGGAGGCCGGGCAGGGTGAACAAGCCACCACTGCGCAGGCTCTTCTTGACGACGCCACTCAGCGAATCGAACACCGCACCGACCTGCTTACGGGACAAGCTCGTATCTTTGGAAATCGTGTTGAGGATTTCCGACTTGGTTGGTGCGCCACCCTTTTTCGCCATGTGTATCTACTCCAAATAATTGTTAAGGAACGCGCGGGAAAATAGCACATGCGGCTGATGGCGCAAGAGATATTTTTGCTGCGAAGAGCTCGCAAACCCCTTGTTTTCTAGGTTCGCGCGTGCATCGCATGCGAAAGATGCCTATAAACCCAGCAGTCGCTGCACAAAACCGATTGCCAGCAGTGCCACAACGGGTGAAAAATCGAAACCACCCAGTGCCGGCAAAACGCTGCGAATCGGCCGCAAAACCGGCGTTGTCAACGCATCAACCAACTGATGTGCCGGTGAATAGCCGCCGGGCGCGACCCAGGAAATAATTACACTGACGAGAATCGCGAAGAAATAGATGGCCAGGACGGTCTGCAGGCATAGCCGCAGCGACGCTAACACCCAGCTGTCCGCCGGCAATATTTCTGCACCCTGAACCAGTCGCGCGAGTCCGATACCTGCGCCCGCGATCAACAACACGGCCATGAGCGACGCTGTATCCAGGCGGCCGATGGGCGGCAGTACTTTGCGCAGCGGCATTATCAGCCAGTCGGTGAGCTGCATGATGCCCCGCGCCATCGGATTGCGGAAATCCGCGCGGGTCAGCTGCAACAGCAGGCGCATCATGAATAAGAACAGGATGATGGAAATAATGGCGTCCACCAAATAACCAAACGCATTTGTCATTGAACAGGTCCTTAGGATTTTTGTCGGGATTCGAGGGAAGCATTTGTCGATGAGCCAACCGCTTGACCAAGTTGCCTGCTACGCAAACTTGCAGCGGCAACCGTGTCTGCCATCAGTCGTCTGAGTCCGTCGTGAGCATCGAGTACGCTCAAGGCAGCTGCGGTTGTACCGCCCTTGGAGGTAACCTCCGCGCGCAGGCGCTCGAGGTCGCCGTCGCCGTGGGTAGCCATGACACCAGCCCCGTGTAAGGTCGCAATCGCTAGTTTTCGAGCGGTTTGCGCGTTCAGGCCTTGCGCTACACCCGCTGCTGCCAGAGCTTCGGCCATCAGGAAAAAATAGGCTGGGCCGCTTCCGGAAACGGCGGTCACTGCATCTATCTGGTCCTCGTCTTGCAGCCAGACGATTGTGCCGGCAGCGGCTAACACAGCGCCTGCAAGTTCTCGCGCGGCCTGGTCCACGCCCGGCGGCGCGAACAGTCCGGCCGCGCCCACGCCGAGCAGCGCGGGGCGGTTCGGCATCGCCCGCACCACCCGGGGCGTACCGCTGGCGGCGATGAGCTCAGCACAGCGAATACCGGCGGCAACCGACAGTAGTACCGGTTTGTTAGCAGCTAACAAACTGCGCAGGCCATGCAGGGTCGCAATTGCTTCCTGGGGCTTGACGGCCAGCAGTATCAGATCGGCACTGGCGATGGCTGGCGCATTGTCGGCGTGGGCCGCAATGCCGAGTTCGGATGCCAGCGCAGTTCGCGTTGGCCCATGCGGTTCGCCAACGGTCAGTGCGGCGGCAGGTGTTCCGGTTCTCAAGAGCGCCGCCAGCAACGCTCGGCCCATGTTGCCGCCGCCAAGGCAGGCAATTCGCGTGGTCTTCATGCAGCAATTCTAGCGTTAGGCGGCATCTCGAGGCCCGAAAATGGCCGTACCGATACGAATTAAGGTACTGCCGCAGGCGATCGCCGCTTCGAGATCGTCACTCATCCCCATAGACAGAGTGTCGATTGCCACGCCATCGGCGCGCAGCGTGTCGGCGAGCTGTGCCAGGGTGGTGAACCAATGTCGCTGTCGCATGACAGCCGTTTCTGGCGGTGGGATGCACATCAGGCCGCGCAACGCCAAGCGCGGCAACTGCTGCGTCGCCTGTGCGAGTGCCAGAACGTCCGCCGGTGACGCGCCACCTTTACCTGCCTCCGCAGCGAGCTGCACCTGCAGGCAGATTTGCAGAGGCGGCATATGCAAAGGCCGTTGTGCCGACAGGCGTTCGAGCGTTTTCAGTCGATCGATCGTATGTACCCAGGAAAACTGTTCAGCAATTTGCCGCGTTTTGTTGGTCTGGATCTGGCCAATGTAGTGCCAGGTGAGCTCCAGGCCGCGCAATACTGCGATTTTCGGCAAGGCTTCCTGCAGGTAGCTTTCGCCGAAATCCTGTACTCCGAGACGTGACACGGCTTGGACCGCCTCGGCAGGATGGCCCTTACTTACCGCGAGCAACGTGACGCAGTCGGCGCTTCGGCCGGCTACCTCGCAGGCCATAGCCAGGCGGTTGCGAACTTTTCCTAGTCGTTCCGCCAGAATCTGCGGAGGGTTTAACATAGACGTACCTAACCCCTTATCTATACTCCGGAAGGTAAAAGGGAGTACGAATGGCTGTCGATATCGCCCAACTCTTGGCCTTTGCTGTCAAGAACAACGCCTCCGATCTGCACTTGTCGGCGGGTATGCCGCCTATGATTCGCGTCGATGGCGACGTCAAGCGCATCAACATGCCGCAACTGTCGCACAAAGACGTGCACAGCATGGTGTATGACATCATGAACGACAAGCAGCGCAAGAGTTTCGAAGAGTTCTTCGAAACCGACTTCTCGTTCGAGATTCCCAAGCTGGCACGCTTTCGCGTCAATGCATTCAACCAGAACCGCGGTGCCGGCGCCGTGTTCCGTAATATTCCATCCAACATCTTGTCGCTGGACGATCTGCAGGCACCGAAAATTTTTCGCGATCTTTGCATGTTACCCCGCGGCCTCGTGCTCGTGACCGGGCCGACGGGTTCGGGAAAGTCCACCACGCTTGCCGCCATGGTCAATCACTGTAACGACAATCGACCGGATCACGTACTGACCATCGAGGATCCGATCGAGTTTGTGCATGAATCCAAACGCTGTCTCGTCAATCAGCGCGAGGTGCATCGCGATACGCTCGGCTTCGCCGAAGCGCTGCGTTCGGCACTGCGCGAAGATCCTGACATTATTCTAGTCGGCGAAATGCGTGATCTGGAAACCATCCGGCTGGCGCTGACCGCTGCTGAAACGGGACACCTGGTGTTTGGCACATTGCATACAAGTTCGGCCGCCAAGACCATCGATCGAATCGTCGATGTCTTCCCCGCGGCAGAAAAGGAAATGGTCCGCTCCATGTTGTCGGAGTCGCTGCGCGCAGTTGTTTCGCAGTCGTTGCTGAAACGCATCGGCGGCGGACGGGTTGCGGCGCACGAAATCATGATTGGCACTCCGGCCATCCGCAATCTGATCCGCGAAGGCAAGATCGCCCAGATGTTTTCCGCCATCCAGACCGGCGGCGCAGCGGGCATGCAGACGTTGGATCAGTGTCTGACAGATCTGTTAGCTAAGAATCAGATCACCAAGGAAGAGGCGCGTTTCAAGGCATCAAATAAGGATGCGATCTAATGGATCGCGACCAAGCTATCAAGCTGATGCAGGATCTCCTGCGTCGGGTTGTCGAAAAAAAGGGTTCGGACCTGTTCATCACCGCCGGGTTTCCGCCCGCCATCAAGATTGACGGCGAAGTGCGCCCGCAGAGCGAGCGGGCGCTGACCCCCGAGCAGGCTAACATCATAACGCGCGCGATCATGAATGATCGCCAGACCAAGGAATTCGATTCCACCAAAGAGTGCAATTTCGCGATTTCGCCGCCTGGAATTGCGCGTTTTCGCGTCAACGCATTTGTGCAGCAGACCTATACCGGCTGCGTATTGCGTCTGATCAATTCCAAGATTCCAACCCTTGAAGAACTGGAACTGCCGCCGATCCTCAAGGAAGTGGTGCTGACAAAGCGCGGCCTGGTGATTCTGGTCGGCGGCACTGGTTCGGGCAAATCGACCACGCTGGCGGCGATGGTTGGCTATCGCAACGAAAAAACCCGCGGCCACATCATCACCATCGAAGATCCGGTGGAGTATGTACACCCGCACAAGGGTTGCATCGTGACGCAACGCGAAGTCAACGTGGATACTGACAACTGGCACATTGCGCTGAAAAATACGCTGCGCCAGGCGCCTGACGTCATCATGATTGGCGAAATCCGCGACCGCGAGACCATGGAGTTCGGCATCCAGTTTGCGGAAACGGGCCATTTGGTGCTCGCAACTCTGCATGCCAACAGCTCGAACCAGGCACTGGATCGCATCATCAACTTCTTCCCCGACGAAAAGCGCGAACAGTTGTTGATGGATCTTTCGCTCAACATTCGCGGCCTTATTTCGCAGCGTTTGCTGCCGCGCGAAGGTACCAGTGGTCGAATTGCAGCCACTGAGATCATGCTCAATTCGCCGTTGATCCAGGACCTGATCTTCAAGGGCGAAGTGGTCAAGATCAAGGAAGTCATGTCGCGCTCAACGCGGCTTGGAATGCGGACTTTCGACCAGGCCTTGTTCGAGCTTTATGAGACGGGGTACGTGTCTTATGAGGAGGCGATCAAAAATGCCGACTCAAAGAATGAACTGCGTCTCAAAATCAAACTTGAAAGCAAACGCGAGCACAAAGAACTGGATAATTCGACTCTTGCGATTCTTGAGGATGATCAGCAAGGTCGAATCTAATTCCGGCCAATAGGCTCGTTCGATATGGCAGCTAACTTAGAAACCGTCCCTTTGGCGGTCGATTCCGGCGTCAACTCGCACGTTGCCGGCAGCTTCAATATCAAGCCGCTGCTGAAGCTCATGGCTGAAAAACGCGCATCCGATCTTTTTTTCGCACCTAACTCGCCGATCAAGATCAAGATTGATGGCAAGATTTTCCCGGTCAACAAGCAGATCCTGCGCGCAGAGATGGTGCGCGACGCAGCCTATGGCCTGATGCGGTCGGATCAGCTCGAGCATTTCAAGCGCGAGCTGGAAATCGACTTTGCAGTGTCGGAACCCGGGCTTGGACGGTTTCGAGTCAATGTGTTTTTTCAGCGTGGCTATCCGGCCATGGTGCTGCGTTTCATCAGCGCCGACATGCCGCGCATGGATGACCTGGGGCTGCCCGAGGTTCTCAAAGATCTTGTCATGATGAAGCGCGGCCTGGTGCTGATGGTCGGCGCGACCGGCTCGGGCAAGTCCACGAGTCTTGCGGCGATGATCAACTACCGCAACGAGAACTCCTCGGATCACATCATTTCGATCGAAGATCCGATCGAGTTTTTGCACACCAACAAGCGTTCGATCATCAATCAGCGCGAGATTGGTATCGACACCAAAAATTATCACCGCGCATTGCGCAGTGCGATGCGCGCCGCGCCCGACGTGATCCTGATCGGTGAGGTCCGTGACCGCGAAACGATGGAGTCAGCCATTGCGCTGTCGGGCACCGGGCATCTGGTGATGTCGACTTTGCATGCTAACAATGCGGCCGAGACATTGGATCGCATCATCAACATGTTTCCGCGGGACCAGCACAACCAGATCTACCTGGACCTGTCACAATACCTGCGCGCGATCATGTCGCAGCGGTTGGTGGTGACCAAGGACGGCAGACGCACCGCGGCGATCGAGATCATGATCAATACGCCGCACATCTCCGAACTCGTGCGCAAGGGCGATATCATGGGTATGAAAGAAGCCATTTGCGCCAGCAGCGAACGCGGCGTGCAGAGCTTTGACTCCGCACTCCTGAAGCTGTATCAGGACGACGTCATCACCATCGAAGAAGCCCTGTCCAATGCGGACTCACGGACGAATCTGGAAGCGAAGATTAATTTTGGGTGATCGTGCCTGTCGCGGTCCACGCCTTTCAGTCCGCCATGAAATAAAAGCAGCGGATTTTGGGTCTCATCCAGTATGCGAGCTACATACAGGCTGATTCTGCTGCTCCTCAGCGCTGGCAATGCCTCCAGTGCCGATCTCAGTTGGAAGAGCCCAGACCGGCGCACCGCGGTTGTTGAGCTCTATACGTCGGAGGGATGCAGCAGCTGCCCGCCGGCGGATCGCTGGTTCAGCGGTCTCAAGGGGCAGGCCGGGTTGTTTCACGATTTCATCCCACTCGCATTCCATGTGGACTATTGGGACTCTATTGGCTGGCCTGACCGCTTTGCAGCCGCTGCCTTCAGTGTGCGACAAAGCCGTTATGCGGCTGCACGGGGTCTCAGCCAAGTGTACACACCCGGCGTCGTATTGCAGGGCCGCGAATGGCGCGGCTGGACGCGTGCAGCTGGAGTTCCGCAGCCAGAACAGGCGATGACTGGAGCGCTCGAATTGGTGTTAGATCCGACCGGACAGGCTCAATTGCGCTGGCAGCCGATAACCGCTTCGACCGCTGCGTTCACTGGCAATATTTCATTGCTGGGCATGGGCCTGGCGAGCTCCGTGATGCGTGGCGAAAACGCTGGTCGCCAACTGCAGCACGATTTTGTCGTGTTAGGTATGGTGAGCGGCAAGCTGGTACGGCAGCGGAATCAGCTGCAACTGACGTTGCCCCTGCCACACGCAACTAACACGGCGCCACGATACGCCATCGCCGCCTGGGTGAGTTTCGGCGCGGATCCTGCTCCCAGTCAGGCCGTGGGCGGCTGGTTACCCGTGGGTTGGCACCCCTGAGCTGATCGCGCCAGGTTAAAATACCTGCGACGCCTCGAACACCGGCCCATCTACACACACGCGTTTCATAGCGGGGCCGTCTGCAGTCTGCACTTTGACCGTGCAGCCCGCGCAGCCCCCGACCGCACAGGCCATGAACTCTTCCAGCGACACCTGGCAGGGTAGTCCATATTTTTTGGCGAGTCCGGCGGTCGCCGCCAGCATCGGCGTCGGGCCACAGGCGTAGATCTGTGTCTGCGCAAGCATCGCTTTGTTAGTGCTGTGCAGCCAGGCGTCGGCCAATTCGGTCACAAAGCCGTCAAAGCAACCCGGATAGCCGCTCTTGCTTGCGAGCCGACTCGGAATGCTCCAGCCGTCCAGCAAGGGCATCGCGGCGATGACACCGTCCGGCATGCCAGGCGCCATGATGGTCGACGGCCGACTTTTGAACGGGAAGGGGATCTCCGATCCCATCAGCACCATGGGTTGCCAGGCTATGGCGTTGCTGATGCCCTGGCGTATATAGATTTCCTCGGCGAGATAAACCATGGGCGGAATACCAACACCGCCGCCAATCATCAGCGCACGCGGCCGCGATGGATCCAGGGTGAATCCATGACCGATCGGACCTAACACTGAGAGTTCGTCGCCAATCTTGCGGCGCGACAGGGCAGCCAGGCCGGGCCCCACGATTTTGAACAGCACATCGATCCAGCCTGCGCCCGCGTTGGCGCGCATGATCGACAGCGGCCGACGCATTGGAATGTCATCATCGCATTGCAAATGGACAAAACTGCCGGGAGTCGCGCGCGTCGCGCAGCGCGGCGCCTCCAGGCGCAACACGAACTGCTCCCCTGGGAATTCTTCGCGCGCTACCAGTCGCGCGTTCTCGAGCGGAATCGTCTGTCGGTGTTCGCGGCTCAAGTTGCTGAGGCCCCTAACGGCCACGACCTTCGATGACCATTTCGAGGACCGCCATGCGCACCGACACACCATTGCGGACCTGATCGCGAATCGCTGACTGTCGGCCGTCGGCAACAGCGCCGTCGATCTCGACACCGCGATTCATGGGTTGCGGGTGCATGACGATGGCGTCTTTTTTGGCGAGTTGTAACCGCGTCGCGTTCAATCCCCATTCGGTGAAATACGCCGCGCCATCCGGAATATCCGCCTGCGCCATGCGTTCTTTCTGGATACGCAGCATCATGATCACATCTGCGTTGCGTACCGCGTCAGCAACTGAGTGGCAGCGTCGTGTGCCGGAAAATTCCCCGGCCGGCGGCAGCAAAGCTTCCGGTCCCGCGATACGCAGTTCACTGACGCCGAGTGTGGTGAACGCCTGCCAGGCGGACCTTGCGACGCGCGAATGGCGCACGTCGCCCACGATGGCAATGGTCAGGCCTTCGAATTTTCCTTTGCGCTGCAATACGGTCAGACTGTCTAACAAACCTTGGGTGGGATGCGAGTAACTGCCGGCGCCGCCCGACAAAACCGACACATGCGGCGCGACCGCCTCTGCGACCAGATCGGGCACGCTCGCTTCGGCGTCGCGCAGCACGAAACAATCCACATGCAGCGCTTCAAGCGTGTAAACCGTGTCCAGCATGCTCTCGCCCTTGAGCCGAGACGACAATTGCATTTCAACGCTGGCGACCTGTGCACCCAGCCGCTGCGCGGCGAGTTCGAAGGAGACGCGCGTGCGGGTCGAAGGTTCGGTGAACAGCGTTGCGACAGTCACACCCGCAAGTTTTTGGTTTTGCGACGGTGGCTTGCCGAGCGGACGGACGTGGCTTTGCGCGCGATCCAGCAGTTGCTCGAGCTGACGGCGCGATAGACCATCGAGTGTCAGCAGGTGCTGCAGCGTTCCATCGGCGCGAAATTGCGTTGCTGCCATCAGTTCTGTTGTCCTTCACCGCTCAGCCAGCGCGTCAGGATCGCCGCGGCGGCGTGGCTGTCGATATCGCTTTTTGCAACCGACCGTTTGCGCGTGCCGCTCTGCCGGGCGGTGCGCATCTGCGCCTGTGCCTCGAGCGAGGAATATCGTTCATCGACCCGCGCAACGGGTTTCTGGCATCGTGCTGTTAGCTCAGCTGCGAACTGATCGCTGGCCGCGCATAACGCGCTGTCCGTGCCGTCGGTATTATATGGGCGTCCGACGATCAATTGGGTTGCGCCTTGATCCTTGACGACGCGCAGCACTTGGGTCCAGTCCGGCACACCATTGTGGGCCAGTAATGTAGTGAGCGGCGCGGCTGTGCCGCTGACCGTATTGCCACAGGCGATCCCTATGCGGCGCAAGCCAAAATCAAAAGCGAGAATGATTTGCGGCGGGCGATTCGCCGCGCCTTCAGGCATGTCCGGCGACGCGGCTGATGTCGTGTGTATTGATGCCGAGGCGGCGCCAGATGCCGGGCCAACGCTCATCGAAAGGCGTGGCGAAAACAATGCTTTCATCGACCGGTAACGCAAGCCAGGCATTATCCAGCAATTCGCGTTCCAGCTGCCCGGCATCCCAACTGGCATAACCAAGCGCAATGAACGCATCCCCCGGGCCTTCGCCCTTGGCCATGGCTGCCAGTACATCGCGCGAGGTGGTTACCTGGATGTCGTCCGAAACCTTGTGCGTGGAGTCCCAACTGCCGCCCGTGCGGTGAATGACAAAGCCGCGGTCCTTGTTGACTGGGCCACCGCGTAAAACAGAGCGTGCACCGATGGCGGCGTCCTGGGCTTCGAGCCGCATTTGCTGCAGGACCTCCGACAGAGTCATGGGCAGCGGCCGGTTGAGAATGATCCCCAGGGCCCCTTTGTCAGGGCTGTGCTCGCAAATCAGGCTGACTGTCTGGCTGAAATTGGGGTCTTCCAGCGAAGGCATTGCCACCAGCAGATGGTTGCTGAGATTTGTGCCGCTCGTCATAGTCACAAGTATGTAGGTCCGCTTCGTGCTGAAACAAGAGCCTACTTCTCGAACCGCCACTCGTAGGCAAATCTTAGTACCCCGATCCGGTCGGCAAGTTCCGGCGGGAAGGGATCAAATGGACTTGCCAGACGCAGAATCTGTAAAGCCGCGTCGTCAAGTTGTGGACTGCCACTGCTGCGCTGAATGCTGGAAGCCGTCAACTCGCCACTCGAGTTCAGTGAGACTTCGATGATGGGGCTGCGGGTTTTGCCCGAAGTCAGTGCACGTTGGGCTGCCGCGGGAAAATTGAGCGTGCCAAGCCTTTCCACTTTGCGCCGCCAGGCGTCGACATAGGGGGCCAACGTTGCTGACACGGTGTCTGGCGCAATCCACAATTCCTCGCGCGGTTTACCGGTGAGCTCCGTGGAGTCGCTGAGATCTTCACCAGGGGGTCGAAGGGCGCGCTGACTGGCCAATGCCTGTACCTCGCTGACCGTCAGAGTCAGCTCGCCCGTCTCACCGCTCCAAGCGATATCCATGCTCGGCGCCTTGGTCGTTAGGCTGCTTTCCTGACCAGGAGCGCTCGAGCGCTCGGATCCTTCGCGCCCCTGCACCTCGGGATCTGCGCGCACGCTGCGAGCCGCTCGCCGTTCCTGAGTCGTGCCTGCGCCTTGCTGCGAGCGTTGCGCGAGATAAGGGGCATTGGGGTTTTTTTCCGCACTAGGGAGGTCCTCACCGACCAGCACCACTTCAAGGCCGGGTGTCGGACCGTCGTCCGCACCGTCCGCGGCGAAGGAAATTCCTGCGATGACCAGCGCATGGGCTACCGCGGCCAAAAACAGCGTCGTCACCAGCCGCTCGCCACTGGGCGCAAATCCCTCGCACAGCAAAAGCGACCGTTGGGTCATTTGGCCGCCACCCATCTTTTCTCAATGGCCGTCATCAGCAGGTCCGCAATATGGGTGCCGCATTGTTGGTCGACTTCGCGGATACCGGTAGGGCTGGTGACATTAATCTCAGTGACATAGTCGCCAATGACATCTAGACCCACGAAAAGCATGCCGCGAGCGGCCAATTGCGGGCCGATTTGTTCGGCGAGCCAACGTTCCCGGTCGCGTAGCGGCCGGGCAACACCTTTGGCGCCGGCTGCCAGGTTGCCACGATTGTCAGAACTGGTCGGTATGCGCGATAGCGCGAACGGCACGGGCTGGCCATCGACGACGATGATGCGGTTATCGCCGCCCGCGACGATTTCCGGGATATAACGCTGCACGATCGCGAATTGCTCGCCATAGTTCGTTAGGGTCTCGAACACCACGCTGCTGTTTTTATCACCTTGTTGCAGCACGAAGATCGAGCGGCCGCCCATGCCGTGCAGCGGCTTGCAAACGGCAGTACCGTGCTCGGCGAGAAACGCGCGCATGTCCGACATGTTGCGGGTGATCAACGTGGGAGCGCAGCACTCTGGAAACCAAGCCGTATAGACCTTTTCGTTCATGTCGCGCAGCCCTTGTGGCTGGTTGACCACCAGTGCCCCCTGCAACATGGCGCGGTCGAGCACATAGGTGCTGTAGATGTATTCCATGTCGAATGGCGGGTCTTTGCGCATCAGGATTGCGTCAAAACGGCCGAGTTTTTCAACCTGTGGTTCGCCGAGCTCAAACCAGTTCTCGGGATTGGCGGCAACTTGCAGCGGTCGCGATCGACCGAGGGCGACGCCGTCGCGTATGAATAGGTCGCTCATTTCCAGATAATGCAGTTGCCAGCCTCGTTGGCTCGCAGCCAGAAGCATCGCCAGGGTTGAGTCTTTCGCATACTTGATTTCGGCGATCGGGTCCATGACCACCGCCACGTGTCTTGTCTGACTCATGTTTTTAATGCTCCAAAAAAACGAACCCGCGAAACTGTGAACTGCGTAGCATGGCGATGAGTCCCTCTATATGTTAAAACGCCACTCTGCTGCGGTTGGTTTGTGTGCCAATACGTTGTTGCCCGAAAAGCTTGTAAGGGCCGTAATCAGCATACTGTCAGCATACTTGGAGTGTTGAGTGGAAACGGCTGCCAATTCGAAATTCCTGGGGCTCAAGGTCCTGGTCATCGACGATAGTAAAACCATTCGTCGTACTGCTGAAACTTTGCTCGCCAAAGAAGGCTGCGAAGTTCACACGGCTGTAGATGGTTTCGACGCGCTGGCAAAAATTGCCGAGCGGACGCCGGACATCGTTTTCGTAGACATCATGATGCCGCGGCTCGACGGCTATCAAACCTGTTCACTGATCAAGCACAACAAAGCCTACAAAAGCATTCCGGTGATCATGCTGTCGTCCAAGGACGGCCTCTTCGATCGCGCGCGCGGTCGGATTGTCGGATCCGAGCACTATTTGACCAAGCCGTTCACCAAGGACGAATTGTTGTCGGCCATTGAGAGCCAGGTAGAGAACCAGGTGGAGAAATAGCGATGGCGCTGATACTCATCGTCGACGATTCGCCCACCGAGTTGCATGTGATGAAGCATGCACTGGAAAAGCACGGCTTCCGCACGGCCACTGCGGTAGACGGCGCCGAGGGTGTGCGTCTCGCGCGCGAAATGCGGCCCGATCTCATCTTCATGGATATTGTGATGCCTGGAATGAACGGCTATCAGGCGACCCGTGCTTTGACGCACGATCCTGATACGGCGACCATCCCTATCGTCATGGTGAGCTCCAAAGGCCAGGAGAGCGACAAAGTCTGGGGCCTGCGACAGGGCGCGGTGGACTACATGATCAAGCCGGTCTCACCAGCGCAACTGGTGGCCAAGGCCCAAGCAACGCTGGCATCCTGACAGGCATGTCACTCGGTCAAAGTCACAGCAGCACGCTCAAGGCCCTTCGCGACCGTCCTTTCGAACTGCTGGCAGAACTCGACAAACTCGGGCGCAGCGTCTCAACGGGCGGTGCCGAGCAGACTGCGGCAACTCGCGAATGGGTCGGGGTTGCGCTGCGTATGGCGGGCGAGATGTATTTGATCGCGCGCGACGAAACGCGCGAGGTGTTAGCCGTGCCGTCCAGCCTGACGCGCGTGCCGGGCGCGAAGCCCTGGATAAAAGGTTTGGCGAACGTGCGCGGCTCGCTTCTGCCGGTGATCGATCTGCGGCAATTCTTCGGCAGCGGTGTCACAGCAACATCGCGCAACACACGTGTCATTGTGGTCAATCACCGGGATGTCCCTGCGGGCCTCATGGTTGACGAAGTGTTAGGGTTCCGCCGTTTCCAGGAAGGCGAGTTTTCGGCCGATGCGCCACCGACTGTGGTGCGCGTCGAGCACTATCTTGCCGGTTCGTTCAAGCGAGCCACAGAGCAGTGGCCAGTGCTCAGCATGCGCACGTTGGTGGAAAGCCAGGCGTTTCAGGACGCGGCGGCCTGACGTTTCATGAGTGATGCCAGCACAGGGACGACTCGATCGCCGCGCGACCTGACGCGGTGGATTGCGGCTGCGGCGGCACTGCTGTTGATTGCAGTCCTCGGTATTGCTGTTGGTGCTAACAGAGGTGCATCGTCGTCGGCGCCAGATGCTTCTGCGGTGCTGATGGAAATCGCTGTCGATGCCGGTCGTGCGCGTACTGGCGACGGTAAAGCCGTTGAGTCGCTCGCGGCTGCAGGGCTTCGGCTGCAGGCGCTGGCGACCGACAACGCGACCCAGGCATGGGTGCAGGATGCGAAGTTGCCGGTGATATTGCGCACTTTGGATGCGGTGACCAGATCTTCCAGAGCTGCGGGTGAAGCAGCGCGCGCTGCGTCACTGGCGACGGCCCGCGTTCCGCGACTCAATTTCCTCGTAACGGAGCTCACAAAGCGCGTGCCTGAAAGCGCCAGCGAACAAGTAGCTCGCGTACGCGACCGCTTCCAGATGCGGGCGCTGCAACTGCAACTCGATCTGGCCGCGCTTGCCAATGGCACGGACCGACCCGCGCCAGTCACACAACGATTGGCCGAGAGTGCTGACTATCTCGCACAGGTTGTGGCTGGTTTCGAAGGCAGAGAATCCAGTGTCGGTACGCTGCCGCGATTAAGCGGTGCTGAGGCTGCCGCCAATCTCAAGGAAATGCGAGCCGGCGTGCAGGAGCTGGACAGCGCGGTGAAGCGCGCAGTGACGGCCGCGCCGCGAGCAGCGGGATCGTCGTCACAGGCGGAGATGCTGGTCGACAGCGCGCGCGGATTGGCCGGTGTGGCGCGCCAGGAAGCTGCCGCGCCGGTGCGCGGTCTGCCCTGGTGGCCGTTGCTTCCTGCTTTGTTAGCCCTTTGGCCGCTGTGGCAAATCTGGCGCCAAGTCAGTGAGTTGCGCGGAGAGGCAGATCGTCAGCGGCTCGCCGCGGCCACGCAGCGCAAGGATGCGGATCGCAATCAGGAGGCGATTCTGCGGTTGCTGGACGAACTCTCAAGTCTTGCGGACGGTGACCTAACGGTCCAGGCGACGGTTACCGAAGACATGACCGGCGCGATTGCCGATTCGATCAACTACGCGGTTGATGCTTTGCGCGGACTGGTGACCACCATCAACCATTCGGCAATCTCCCTCGAAGGCGCGACCAAGCAGACACAGGCGCTGGCACAGCACCTGACAAAAGCCAGTTCAGCACAGTCACGGCAAATCGGACAGGCGAGCGAGTCGGTTGCCGAAATGGCGGGTTCCACTGAGGAGGTGTCGGGAAACGCCGAGCGCGCCGCGGATGTGGCGCGTCACTCAGTCGACGTCGCGCACAAAGGTGGCGACGCAGTGCGTCGCACGATCGATGGTATGAACGCGATACGCGAGACCATCCAGGAAACGAGCAAACGTATCAAACGGCTGGGCGAGTCGTCGCAGGAAATCGGCAACATCGTCGAACTCATCAACGATATTGCCGAGCAGACCAACATACTTGCGTTGAATGCCTCGATTCAGGCATCGATGGCGGGTGAGGCTGGACGAGGATTCGCGGTGGTCGCTGACGAAGTGCAACGATTGGCTGAGCGCGCGGCCAACGCCACCAAGCAGATCGAAGTGCTGGTACGCACCATTCAGTCCGACACCAACGAGGCCGTTGTCTCAATGGAACGCAGTACTGCTGATGTCGTCGGCGGCGCATTGTTAGCTGAGAATGCCGGCGCGGCTTTGGAGGAGATCGAGCAGGTCTCGAACCAGATCGCGAGCCTGGTGCAGAATATTTCCGGCAGTTCGCGCCAGCAGGCGGGATCCGCCCAGGCTATCGCGCGCAATATGAGCGTGCTGAAGGAAATAAGCTCGCAAACCGCCGAATCGACCGGCGCAACGTCGCAACAGATCGCGAAACTGGCGGAGCTATCGGCGGAGTTGCGCCGCTCGGTCGCCGGCTTCCGCCTGCCGGGTGCAGCTGAACATGGCTGATCTCGCTGAACAATCGATGCAGGTTGTTGGTCGCGAGCTGCAGGTCACGCTGGGCGAGGCTCGAAATGCGCTCGAAGCCTTTGCAGACCAGCAGGAAAACCAGGCGCTTTTAGAGCGCTGCGCGACCGAACTCAAGCGTGCGCACGGCGTCCTGCTAGTGCTCGAGATCTATGGCGCCGCTCTGTTAGCCGAAGAAACCGAGCAGGTGGCGCGCTACCTGCTCCAGCCGGAAGAGGATCGGCGCAACCACGCCGAAGTGCTGGACGCGCTGATGCGAGCGATTGTCCAGTTGCCCGCCTATCTCGAACGTGTGCTGGCCGGCGGCCGCGATCTCGCACTGGTGCTTCTGCCGCTGCTAAACGATTTGCGCGCGGTGCGCGGCAGCGCACTGCTGTCCGAGGGCACGCTGCTGCTGCTCAACCTGAAGTCCGATCAGCAACCTAACAAGCCTCTGCGCCGCCCGCCAGCAGGCAGTGATTTGCAGTCTTTTGCGCGCCGTGAACGGGTTCGCTTCCAGAACGGTCTGGTCGGCTGGATTCGTGGCGAACGCGTCGACGAGAATCTGCGATTGATCGGCGCGGTGGCTGCCGATCTTGAGCAACGCGCTACGCAGCAACCGGTTTTTCAGATCTGGTGGGTGGTGGGTGCGTTGATCGAAGCGTTGCGTGCCGGCGGACTCGAAGGCAGCGTCTCGGTCAAGCGCTTGTTAGGTCTCGCTGATCGCGAGATCAAACGGCTGATTGAGATCGGGGAGGCGCGTTACTCGCAGCACCCGCCGGTCGAACTGCTCAACAACGTGCTTTATTATGTCGCCCGCTCGAGTAGCGGCGGTTCACGCGTCGCTGCGGTGCGCAAATCCTTCCGGCTGGACGAATTGCTGCCGGTAGATCCGGCGGTTGAGGCGGAGCGTGAAACGCTGTCGGCGCCGAGCATCAAGCTCATGCAGACCGTCGCGGCCGCGATCCGCGAGGACCTGGGTCGAGTCAAGGACGTTCTGGATATTTTTGTTCGGCGTGGCACGGGCAATCCGGTCGAGCTCGAGACGCAGGTTGAGATGCTGCGCAAAATCGGTGACACGCTTGGCGTGTTAGGCCTTGGCGAGCTGCGCGCGGCCATTCAGCCGCAGGTTGAGCAATTGGATCGCGTGGTCAAGGGCCAGTCGCCGGCCGGCGAAGAACAGCTGGTGGAAATTGCCTCGGCACTTATTCGTGTCGAAGACAGTCTGGACAGTCAGCTGGTGCGCATGATCCTGCCGGGCAACACGCTCGCGGCAGAGGCGGCACTGGCCAACAACAATGAGCCTGGTGGCGAAGAATTTGCGAAAGTACAGGCGGCGGTGCTCCGTGAATGTGTCGCCAACCTGGCGCGACTGAAAGACACCATTACTCAGAACATTGGCGGGACGCTCGAGCCCAGCGGCCTCGATAGCTGGCCGGCACAGATCGGCGGCGTACGTGCGGCGTTGCGAATGTTAGGACGTGGGCGCGCCGAGTCGATTGTCGATCGCATCGAGCGGCACTTGGTGCGTGTGATGCAACCTGGTGGTGCTGGCGTTTCGCAGGCCTATCTCGATCGAATGGCCGACGCCGTCGTTAGCCTTGAGTACTACATGGAGACCTTGCAGGCCGGTCGCCGCGAGCCTGTCTACATGCTTGAAAATGCGGAACGCTGCCTCGCAAAGCTCGATGCGGAGCCCGGCGCTGGCGTACCAACGGTTGAACCACCAGTGCTGAGTGCTACCGGCGTGTTGCGCACGCTGCAGGCAGGCGCTACCGCTGTTTTTACGCCCGACGAGGCTGAAGCTGCGGCAGCCAATGCAACGATTTCAGCTGCGGTTGGACGCGCCGCTCCGCCCGTGTTGCCGGCGAGCAAGCCCGCGGAACAGCCGACGGAAGACCTGGAGGTCGACCCGGAGCTGCGGCAGATCTTTGTCGAGGAAGCGCGCGAGGAAATTGCGCGCATCCAGCAACACTTTCCCGCTTGGGAACAGAATCCCCAGGAAACCGGTTCGCTCGCAGTGTTGCGACGATCGTTCCACACGCTCAAAGGCAGTGGTCGCATGGTCGCTGCCACGGCGATAGGCGAGTTCGCCTGGTCAATCGAAAACCTGTTGAACAGGTTGATCGACAACACGCTGATGCGCAGTCCGGCAATTGTCAAAGTGATTGGTGATGCGGTGGCAAATGCCTGGTATCTGATCGACGCTTTTGCCAACTCGACCCATTCAAGTTTCGATCCTGGTCCATTGGTGCGCCGCGCACATGCTTTGGCGGCCGGCCAGAATCCGGTCGATGCGACTGCGCCGGCCCCGCTGGAGCCGCAGCTGGAAGCTGCGGCGTCCGACCTTGCGCAGGAAATCGTGGTTGAAGAACCGCCCGCCAGCTTGATGGATGTTGCACTGCGCGACATCTACCAGCGCGAGACAGCGGCGCACGTCGCTACCGTGCGTGCCTGGATGACGCGTGAAGTCGGGCGGCCTGAACCGCATCGACTGACCGAGGACGTCTATCGTGCCTGCCACACGTTGAGCGGCAGCTCAAAGATGGCTGATGCGCGTCACGGTACGCGTCTTGCGGAGCCGCTGGAACACTGGTTGCGCAAGGCCTGGGGTTCCGGCGTCGGTTTGCTAGCCGAGGACATGCGCCTGTTAGGCGATTGCATGGCGGCGATGGAATTCATCGCGCAGAATCTGGATGAGGGCACGCTGTTTTTTAGCCCGCACGATCAGCTATGCCAACGGCTGGTTGATGCTGAGGCCGCGCTCGACGCACGAATCACAGTAGCGGAACAAACCGGCGAACATGTGGAATTGGCGAGTGGCGCCGATAGCGAGCCGCCACAGGCTATCGAAGCCGATCTCGACGACGAACTACCTGTGGCAGATTTCGATCCAGAGATCGCCGGCATATTTGTCGAAGAAGCTACAGAGCTGTTGGAGGAAGCAGCAGCCGCCCTCGAGAACTGGACGGGCGCCGGCAATGACGCCGAGCATTTGTTAGCGCTAAAACGCCCACTGCATACGCTTAAGGGCGGCGCGCGCATGGCTGGCGTGGCAAGCATGGCGTCCTTGTCGCACGAACTCGAATCGATGATCCAGCAGGTTGAGCTGGGCGTTTGGAGCGGTGGCGATGCCGCCCACCGTGAGCTGCAGCAGGGTCTTGATGAACTGGCGCGCATGCGCGAGGCCTTGTCCGGCGGCCGGCCACTGATTCCTGCAACAGCCTTGATTGCGCGCATCCGTGCTTTGTCTCAGGGCGATACCAGGTCTTTGCCACCCTCTGCGCCGCGGCCCTCTGCGCCACAGGAAGACGTTGCAGCGACGGTGCGAGTCGCCGCACCAGTGATTACGCCGCCCGAAGCAGGCCGCGGCTCTGATCAGGAGTCGCTGATTCTCGCCAATACAGAATTGTCGGTCGCCACAGGCATCATGCTGGCGCCTGTAGACCCACAGGTACCGGCAGACTCGGTCGATGACGCGGCGGAAACAGTGGCACTTGATGCCAGCCAATCGGTGCTCGCTCTGTCGCCTGCCGCAGAGGCTGCTTTGCCGTTGGATACGCCGGTTCCAGCGGCCGCGTTGCCGCCAGGCCGCGAGCCGGTAGCTGCCGATCGCCAGGAACTGGCGCGCGTCGATGCCGATCTGTTAGATCAGTTGTTGAACAATGCGGGTGAAGTCAGTATCGGGCGCGCGCGCCTGGAACAACAGATTGGTTCGATTGACTTCAATCTCGGGGAGCTGTCGCGCACCGTCACGCGTCTGAAAGAACAGCTTCGCAAGCTGGAAATCGAAACCGAAAAGCAGATTCTCAACAAATTCGAAGCCGACGGCGGACATCGCAGCGACTTCGATCCGCTGGAACTTGATCGTTACTCGGCGATCCAACAGTTTTCCCGCGCTTTGGCGGAAACCGCGAGCGACGTCGCCAGCATTCAACAACTTCTCGAATCATTGACGCGCGATACACAAAACTTGTTGCAGCAACAAGCTCGCACGGTCACCGAGTTGCAGAACGGACTGATGCGCACGCGCATGGTGCCGTTTCAACGTCATGTACAACGACTGTCCCGAATCGTCAGGCAGGCAGCCACCGACACAGGTAAACAGGCGGAACTCGTGGTCGACGGCGCTTCCGGCGAAGTGGACAGGCAGGTGCTGGAGCGCATGTTGCCGCCTTTCGAGCACATGCTTCGCAACGCCGTGGTGCATGGCATCGAGGCGCCAGAGGAGCGCGAGCGGCGCGGCAAGAGTCCCGTGGGCCGCATCCAACTCGCGCTGCGGCGCGAAGGTGCAGAAGTCATCGTTGAAATCACCGACGATGGCGCTGGCATGAATCTGAGTGCCATACGCGACAAGGCTCTATCGTTAGGTATGCTGCGCCCTGGTCAAACAGTGTCCGACAGCGATGCCATGCAACTGGTACTTGAGCCGGGTTTTTCCACGGCCACCAGCGTGACGCAGAATGCCGGGCGTGGTGTCGGCATGGATGTTGTGGCGAACGAAGTAAAACGCCTTGGCGGCGCGCTTCACATGGAGACCCGCTTTCGCGAAGGCACGCGATTTGTTATCCGGTTGCCATTTACCTTGGCTATTACGCATGCCTTGGTGGTCCGGACTGCCGACGAATACTACGCACTGCCATTGCCCATGGTGGAGGGCGTCGTGCGGCTGGCGCGTGAAGAGGTGCAGGCACATCTGGCGCAAAGCTCCGCCAGCTATCTCTACGGAAATATCAACTATCGTTTTCAGCAGCTTGCCAGTTTCGTCGGTCTGGAAAGCGCGCCCGCCAGCGCGAACGAAACCACGCTGCCGGTCGTGTTGGTTCGCGCCGGTGATCATTCAACCGCCATCGTGGCTGAGGAACTGGTCGGCAGCCGCGAGATTGTCGTCAAGAGTGTTGGTCCGCAGATCTCGTCGATTCGCGGAATATCTGGCGCGACGATTCTCGGCGATGGCCGCATCGTCATCATTCTCGATGTGGCTGCGCTGGTGCGCACAGATCTGAGCGCGCGCCCAGAAACCACAGTCGCGCGTGACAAGGCGGATACCCGGCCGGTAGCGCTGGTGGTCGACGATTCCATTACGGTGCGGCGCGTAACGCAGCGATTGCTGGAGCGCAATGGTCTGCGTGTACTTACAGCGCGCGACGGCGTCGATGCTGTTGAGTTGATGAAGGAAAATATCCCTGACGTGATTCTGCTCGATATCGAAATGCCACGTATGGATGGCTACGAGGTCGCGGCGCATGTTCGCAACGATCCGCGACTACGCGATATTCCGATCATCATGATCACTTCACGTGTGGGTGAAAAGCATCGCGCCCGCGCCATCGAAATCGGCGTTGACGACTATCTCGGCAAGCCGTATCAGGAAGCACAGTTGCTCGAGGCCATTGAGCCACTACTGACGCGGCGGGCCGAACGTGCCGCCGCACGCTCCGCGGGAGACTGACATGGCGGAACGAGTCACTGAGATTTACAGTTTGCTGATCCCGCTGGCCGAAGGTCGGTTGTTAGTGCCGCGCTCCTGTGTAGCCGAGGTGATCGCCTATGCCGAGGCCACGCCGATGGCGGGAGCGCCGCCCTGGTATTTGGGCGTGCTGCCGTGGAACAACCGTTCGGTGCCCGTCGTTAGCTTTGAAGGCGTCTGCGGCCAACCCATACCGCCTGGCAGTACGCGTGCGCGCGTGGTGGTTTTCCACTCCCTGATGCGCAAGCTCGAAAGTCAGGCGTTCGGGATTCTGTCGCAAGGATTTCCGCAACTTGTTCGAGTCAGCAGTGACGTGCTGCGTGCCGATCCGATGCGGGTAATTTCCGACCGAATGCCAGCAATTTGTGGTGTGCGACTCATGAACGAGACGCCGCTAGTGCCGGATATCGAACGGCTCGAGATGCAGATCGCGGAAGAGACCTCGGCCGCCGCCTGACCGACTACCAACACTAACAGTCGCGCAGGTCTCCAAGCAGACTCTGCAGTATGGTCAGAACAGCGATGGCCGCAGTTTCGGTTCGCAGGATTCGCGAACCCAATCGAACCGCTTCTGCACCTAACGCGACTAGGTGTCGTTTGTCTGCAACGCTTAAACCGCCCTCCGGCCCAATCGCAAATTGCAATTCCGTGACCGGTGGTACGGTCGCAGCGAATTTAAGGACCGCCGTTGTCAGGCTACAACTTGCCTGCGGGTCTACCAGCAGTATTGGCGTCTGACTATGTTGCAGTCGCGGCAAATCGGTTAGATCAACAGGCGGGTGGATGACAGGCAGGCGGTTGCGACCACTTTGCTCGCAAGCGGCGGATGCAACGGCGTGCCAGTGACTGAGTTTGCTCTCGGTCTGTCTGCCGTCCAGTCGTACGACACTGTGTTCGGTGATGATCGGCTGGATCGTGTGCACGCCCAGTTCCGTGGCTTTCTGCACAATCCAGTCCATTTTCTCGCCGCGCGCCAGGCTTTGCAGCAAAGTGATCTTGACTGCCGGTGGCGGCTCGTCGGGCAGCCGCGCACCAATTTCAAGTTGCTGTCGGCTGCGTTCGCCTGCTAACAAAACGGCTGACCACTGCCGCCCCTGGCCATCGAAGACGGTGACAGTGTTACCTGGCCGTAGTCGCAGCACACGGACCAGATGATCGGATTGCGCGGCGGGCAATGGGCCCACATCACCGGTTTTCCAATCCCCCGGCAGGTAGCAACGCGTTAGGCGCATGTCGCGATCTCGAGCCCCTCGCGCGCGACTTCGCACATCAAACGGATTTCATCCGGCGTGACGATATACGGCGGCATGAAATAGATGACATTGCCTAACGGGCGTAAAATGACTCCGCGCTGCAGCGCGTGGCGGTAGATGCGCAGATTGCGCCGATCACGCCAGTCAAATGGCTGGCGGTCTGCGCGATTGCGTACGAACTCGACCGCACCAATCAGACCGCATTGCCGCACGTCGCTGACGTGCGGATGATCCTTGAACACGGCCATTTCCCACGACAGGACTTTTGCAAGCTCCTGCACAGTGCGCAGCGCATCGGTGTTCCGGAACAGCTTGAGCGTTGCCAATGCAGCGCTGCAGGCAAGCGGGTTACCGCTGAAGCTGTGCGAATGCAGGAATGCGTTAAGGCGGCTGTATTCATCGTAGAACGCGCGATACACCTGGTCGGTCGTCAGTACCGCAGACAGCGCGAGATATCCTCCGGACAGACCTTTCGATAGGCAGAGAAAATCCGGCGTGACATGGGCATGCTCGGACGCAAACATCTTGCCGGTTCGACCCATCCCGACCGCGATCTCATCGGCGATCAAGTGAACGCCGTACTCATCGCACAGGCGGCGCACGATCGAAAGGTACGAAGGGTCGTACATGCGCATGTTGCCGGCACACTGCACCAGTGGTTCGAGAATAATCGCCGAGATCTCCCCGGCGTTCTCCTGCAGCAACTTTGCAAGCTCCTGAGCCTGGCGCGCAGCGCACTCGGCAGCAGTCTCACCGTCACGGCGCTCATAGGCGTCGGGTGACGGTGCGGTCAGCACATCCATCAGCAGCGGGCGATAAATAGATTTATACAATTCGACATTGCCGACCGCCAGCGCACCCAGTGTTTCACCGTGATAACTGTTGGCCAATGTGATGAAGCGTGTCTTGCGCGGCTGGCCGCTGTTCTGCCAGAAGTGGTAGCTCATCTTCAACGCGATTTCGATCGCATTGGAACCACTGTCGGCGAAATAACACCTTGTTAGCCCAGGAGGTGCAAGCCCCACCAGTTGTTCCGCCAATTCAATGGCCGGTTCGTGCGTGAAGCCGGCGAACATCACATGTTCCAGCGATTCGAGCTGTGCGCTCAGCGCGGCATTTATCGCCGGATGGGCGTGGCCGAAAACATTGACCCACCAGGAGCTGATGGCATCCAGGTAGCGATTACCATCGTGGTCGGTAAGCCAGGCACCAGCGCCGCGGCGAATGGGCAACAAAGGCAACGCGCTTTCGTGATCCTTCATCTGCGTGCAGGGATGCCAAAGCACGGCAAGATCGCGGGCAATCAGCGAGGCGTTCGTGGGGGCCGGAGTCATGGTCGAGCGCTATTGTGGCATCATCGACTCTTCATGACCGCGCCGATTGCAATTGACTCGTGCACCGGGCTCGCCGCATCGGCCCGACAGGTACTGTCGCCGCATTTTGACGCGCGGCCGGTGGGTGTTACGCCCGATTTGCTGGTGATTCATGGCATCAGTCTGCCGCCTGCGGAGTTCGGTGGCGAATGGGTCGAGCGCTTTTTTTGTGGCAATCTGCCGGTCGAGCGACATGCTTTTTTTGCCAGTATTGCGAAGCTTACAGTGTCGTCACACTTTTTTATCCGCCGCGATGGGCAGTTGGTGCAGTTTGTGCCTCTGTTTGCGCGCGCCTGGCATGCGGGCGTTTCGAGTTATGAGGGTCGCAGCGGCTGTAACGATTTTGGCATTGGCGTTGAGCTTGAAGGCACGGACGATCTGCCCTATGAGTCTGCGCAATACCAGACGCTGAATGCTCTAACACAGGCGATCCGCCAGATTTTTCCGGCTATCACCGCCGCGCGAGTGGTGGGTCATGCCGATATCGCGCCGGGCCGCAAGACCGACCCAGGCCCCGCTTTTGATTGGCCGCGTTTGCGTAGTGCTTTAGTCTGACCGCAGAGGGATTGTCATGAATAACAATAACGGCGCAGTCGCGCCCCAGAACAGTGTGCGGATCTACCCATGGATTGTGGCTATTTTCGGCATGTTGGCATTGTTCCTGTCTAATGGCATGACTGCCACGGGCATCACTATTTACGATCCGGCGCTGCTCGATGAGTTCGGCTGGCCGCGCGGTGATTTCAAGTTTCGCGATCTGCTTAATTTGGGCGTATCGGGGTTGATCGCGCCGTTTGTGGGCGTGCTGATCGATCGATACAACCCAAAGTGGTTGCTGATCGGCGGCCTGTCGTTGCTCACACTTGGCTATTTCGGTTATGCGGCGCTGGCTAACGGCGGACCCGTGCCATTGCTGGAAGTGATCGCCGCGCTGACCATTGTCGGGCTCGCGATTATGGTGGTCATTGCGCTGCGTGTGATGATTCCAGCTATCCCGCTGTCGGCTGCGTTAGGAATCGCTGCGGTACTGGCGGTCATCGGCGCTTGGCTCTATACCCAATACTGGATGGGCGTGGCGCTCAAGCAGGTCTACATGATTCACCTGCTGTTCGCACTCGCGCTCTCGTCCGCAGGTTCGATGGTGGTGATTTTTCTGGTGTCGAGCTGGTTCGTCAAACACCGCGGCCTGGCGATTGGGATCGCGCTGGTCGGCACCAGCATGGGCAGTGCCATTTTCCCGGCCATCAATCCTTATCTGATCGAAACTATGGGATGGCGTGCGGCCTTTGTGACCAATGCCTACATGCCTCTGGTGTTTATTGTCCTGGTGTTCATTTTTCTCCGTGGCACGCCCCGACACGCGGGTTCGACAGCACTGGGTCAGGGCACCGAGATAAAGGATCTCAAACAGCACGGACTGACCTTTCTGGAAGCGCGCCAGACGCGAACATTCTGGGTGATCGGCATTTCTGGTTTCCTAACCTATTACGCCATCTTCAGTGTCGTGCAGCATCTGGTGCTGCACGCCGTCAAGACTTTCAATTTCACGCTCAGAGATGCCGGCGGACTGATGTTCTGGTTCAGTGTGGTTGCAATGACCTGCAAGCTGGCAAGCGGTGCCATGGCCGACATCATCGATCGTCACAAGGTATTCACTGCCTGTTTCGTGATCATGTTGTTAGGTGTTGTGGGACTTGCAACCATGCGGGTCGACCTGCTGTACATTGCAACGGTGGTTATCGCGATGGGTTGGGGCGGTCTGTTTACGCTCTACAACATGTTGGCGGTGAGTAATTTTGGACTGCGCGAGATCGGCCGCATCAATGGCGCCATCAGTTTCATGGAAGCCATTGGCGCCGGACTTGGCAGTTGGATAACCGGCAAGCTTTTCGATACCACTGGCAGCTACCGCGTGCCGTTCATCGCGCTTGCCGTAATGGTGTTCGTCGCTGTCGTGATGAGCCGCTTCGTGCGCAGTGAAGTGGACGAACGCGTGCTCATAAAGACGCCCAGCTGAGGGCCAGAGAGGCCCACCTTTTCGGCGCTATCGGATTTGTCGCATGGCGTCGATCGCCATTCCCGCTTGTCCTGAGACTTTTCGCTGAGGCACGACAGATCTCTATAGGACCGCGTGCATTTCGCGGTTGTTGCCAGTCGCCACGGCTGACTGCAGCCATGCGCCGTACGGGTCAAGGGGAGGGCGTCGAACTTAGGTTGCGATTATCCCAGGTCATCCATCAACTATGAATTGCCATTGCGGCGATCGTTGTTGACCGAGCACCGTGCAAGGCGGTGCGACGAGGCGGGTTCGAGTCACGAGCCGGTCAAGAGCCGGTTGTCGCTCCTTCTTCTTTGTCAGGTTTTGATATCAATTATAAAGACAAATATCACCTAACGCGCCGCAGAAATTCTGGTTGACAAGAAAAAATACTACGGCGTAAAGTTGGCACTTGTGACGACAAGTGTGTCTGTTTCGAGCTAACAAGAGACTCGGCACGCAGATGACAGACCCAAACGCAGACGGGGAGTCGGTATGTTCAAGAGCACTGGTTTGCGGCCATTCATATCCATCGTTGCCGCGCAGTCACCCGCCGACGACCGATGCCCATCGTTGATGAATCCTTTGTCCGCGACCGTTATTCTATTTCATTGATCGCTGCAGGAGATCCGCCATGATTACCTTGCCTGCTCTCAAAGCCGGAATCACGCAACGAGTTGCAGTGCCCTTGTTCGCCAGTGTGCTAACAGTGGTTACTTTATGTAGTCCAGCTCGCGCCGAATCCCCCGGGATCACGCAAATGGCGGTCACGCAGCAGCAGGCGATGGATGCTCGTGCCGCCGTCACGGCAGCGACCGATCCGGTGACCGGTGCGATCAAGCTTGAATCGGAGCCGATGCAGTGTGCGATCAGCTGCGAGCAGCGCGCGAGCCTTGAGCGTGCAGCCTGCGCGGGTTACTTGAACGCGGAACAGCGAACTGCGCAGGGCCTTGAGCATCCGACGCCCGATTGCAATCCCAAACGCCAAGCCAAGTACTCCGCCTGCATGGCGCAGTGTGGATTCAAGGTACCGGCGCTTCTGCGTACGGTCCGCGACAGCGAAGACCGTTCACCGCCACCGTCTCCGGCGATCGGTAGTCCGGAGGAACTGGCCACGCGACAGGGTGGCCGGTAATGCGCCGCCTGTTAGGCGTTGCTCTGGCCGTCAGCGCGCTGTGGGGATTCGGCACGTCGAGCGCCCTGGCGGCGGCCGGTCGAACCGCCACCAGCTACGAGGTGTCGAATACCGGCGAGGCGCAGTACACCGTGCCGTTGTCCTTGCCAGTAGGTGTTCGAGGTCTTAAGCCTGATCTGGCGTTTACGTATTCGCATCGAAGCGGTGGCAGCGGTTGGCTCGGTGCGGGTTGGGAACTCTCTGGATTGTCCGCGATTGCGCGCTGCCCGAAAACCTGGGCGACTAACGGGGCGTCGGTCAACGTCAAACTGGATGCGACGGATCGATTTTGCCTGGATGGCCAGCAACTGATGCTCGAAACAGCGGGCGCGACCTATGGTGCAAACGGAACTGTGTATCGCACCGAGATGGAGAGTTATTCCAGAATCACGTCCTACGGTACGGCCGGCACTGGGCCTGCGTATTTTTATGTGGAGACCAAGGATGGTCGAATCCTGGAATTCGGGTCACGCACGGATTCGCGCATCGAGGCGTTAGGTTCCGCCACGGTGAGAGCTTGGGCGCTGACCACCATTCGCGATCGCAGCAATAACCGGATTGAGTTCTATTACACCGAAGACGCGGTGTTAGGCAGTTTCCGGATCGACAACATCCAGTGGAGCTGGAATTCCGCGCAAGGCACCAGCGTGCCTTACAAGGTCCAGTTCACCTACGAAACGCAACCCGCCAGCGAAAGCCAGAATGGGTATCTCGCGGGATCCTTGATCAAAGACGTGACGCGCATGACGCGCGCGGATGTCACGTACGTTCCTTGGGGATCGCTTCTGCGGCGATACAGCATCGCTTATGAAGGCAGTCTGTCGTCCGCGAGTCACAGCCGCGTGGCCTCGATTACCGAGTGCGCGGGCAGTGCCGGCACCGATTGCCTGCCCGCCACAACGTTTTCCTATCAAAACGGTACCAATGCGTACAACACGCCAGTGGCCACCGGGATTGTGGTGACACCGTTATCGCGCAATCACGTCATGGACGTCAACGGCGACGGCAAGAGCGATTTCGTGTATTCCGCGAGTGGCATTTGGAAAGTGGCGCTCGGCGATGCCGGCGGCAGCTATGCCTCCATCGTCACGACCGCCATTTCCTCGAGCTTTTCAACGTACTCCACCGGAATTGATTACAACGCTGACAATTTGAGCGACCTGCTCACCACCAACGGTACCAATTGGGTGGTCGCCACCGGCACCAGTGCCGGTGGCTTTAACACCACGGTGGACACCGGTATATCGGCCACGGGCGCTTCGGATGTACGCGCCATGGACGTCGATGGCGATGGGCTCGAAGACGTGGTCTACACGGTCCAGGCAAATAAATCAGTGCGCTATCGGCTGCGCATCTGGGGCGGCACATTTGGCGCGGAGTTGACGCTGGTATCCGATCCTTCTGCCAGGAGTGTGCGCTTCGAAGACGGCACGAAGGGACGCGTGCATGGCGGGCTGCCGGATTTTAATGGCGATGGCCATACCGATATCGGTTTCACCTGGAAATATCGTGTCTTCATGAGTGGTGAGTGGCAAATTTACACCACCACCGACGCACTGATGTCGGGGCCGACGCCGCAGGTGGTGTATTTGGGGGATTTTGATTTCGCGGCGCAGGTCGCCGGCGATTTTAATGCTGATGGACTTACGGATTTCGCCGAATCGAATGCCACCAACTGGTGCTATCGATTCAGCATTGGAACGGGCATGACGCCCTGTATCACAGGGCCGAGTTCCGTGGGTCATGCGCCTGACAAGGCGATTACCGCCGATTGGGACGGCGATGGGTTTGCGGACATCCTCACGCCGGATTCGGCACAGAACTTTGTGATCGTTCGCTCGAATGGCGAAGCACTGCAACCGGCGTTCGCCACGGGCGCCAGCGCAGCCAGTGTTGATTTCCTGTATACCGCCGATGTGAATGGTGACGGTTTGGTCGATGCCGTCTGGACGGATGCAACGAGCGGCGTATTGAAAGTGATGCTGCATTCGGGCGCGCAGCCCGACTTGCTAACAACTGCGACAGATGGGTTTGGCAATTTCGTCACGTTTAATTACACCACCGTGTCCCAATACAGTGGGTACATCAATACCAACGGATTGGGGCTGGGATATCCGTACTCGCTCTTTCAGGGGCCGTTGTCGATCGTCTCGTCCAATGTTCAAAGCGACGGCATCGGGGGGAACTACACCGTAAGCCGTTACTACCAGGGCGCTATGGTCCATCGGCAGGGAAGGGGGTTTGTGGGCTTCTGGTCCACGAACATCACCGATTCGCGCAACGGCACCTGGCTCTACAACTACTTCGAACAGGTTTTTCCGAAGACGGGGCAGGTGTACCAGTTGGATCAGGTGCAACCTAACAACGCCACGCTAATTTCAAGATCTCAGGCCACGTGGACCAGTTTCTCCTTGGGGTCGGGGGCTGAGCTACGGTATTTACCGTACGTTTCGTCATCTACTGCGAACAAATACGAAGTCGGTGGCGCCTACAACGGCGTGTTGGTTTCCACGACGGTCACCAGTAGTGTGGCCCCGGACTCTGTCTCCGGCGAGGTCTATGACTCGACGACGACAACCACAGAATCTGCCACTGGCAACGGCATCAGCCAGGGGCAATCCTGGACCGGCCGGACGTATTCCCCGAGCCTGCTGAATGACACGACCAACTGGTGCCTAGGGCGACCTAACAGTACCCAGATAATTAACAGTCACACCATGACCGGGGGCACCGCGCAAACCCGCATCACAGCGACCAGTTGGGATGCCGTGAATTGCAGGCCGACGCAGAACGTCGTGGAGCCCAGCACTGTCCTCGCCGTGACGACCGGTATCCAGTACGACGCCTTTGGCAATCCGACCATTCAGACCGTGACCGGCTATGCCATGACTGCTCGAACAACCACCACCGGTTGGAGCAGTGATGGGCGATTTCCGATCAGCGTCACGAACGCCCTCAATCAGACCGCGACAGCGTCATTCTATCAGGACACTGGACTGCCGTATCAGGCGACAGACCCCAATGACCTAACAACCACGCTGTACTACGACAATTTTGGTCGAAAGACGCAGGAAACACGACCGGATGGCACCTATTCAGTCAACTACTACAACCTGTGCGACGGCGCCAACAGTTACTGCTGGACAGGATTTGCCACAGTCCGGGTGCGAACGGACCGTTATGATTACTCAACGACGGGTACGTTGCTCAACGCTGCACTTGTGTACACGGATATGCAAGACCGGGTGCGGTGGCAATACGATCGACTCAATCGATCCGGGAACTGGGAGGGAACATACCGGTACATCGACTCGCTGGGCAGATCAACGTCAGAGACGCTGCGATTCGCTGGCGCGATTTCAACGGGTTCGCGCGATTATCTATACGATTTGTTAGGGCGCGTCACTCGTATCCGAACGTTCAATTACCCTGGTTCTTTGATGAATCAGGTAACCACAACCTACAACGGACTAACGACACTTGTTACGGATCACTACAACAAAAATAAGACAACGATCGCGAATGCCATTGGCCAGACCCGGCAATCGCTCGATCACAATGGCTATTACCAGCTGTTTCAGTTCGACGCGTTTGGCAATCCGACCCAAGTCACCGATGGCGATGGAAAAACTCTGCAGTCAGCGGTGTTCAACATTCGGGGCATGCGCACGCAGTCGACCGATGCGGACATGGGGACCTGGAATTACTACTACAACGCGTTAGGAGAACTCACCAGTCAGATCGACGCCAAGAGTCAATCCATCGCCTTTTCCTACGATTTGTTAGGCCGTCCGCTCACAAAGACCGAACCGAGTCCGAGCGGCGGAACCGTTACGAGCAATTGGATCTATGGAACCAGCGCAGCGTCGAAGAACATCGGCAGGCTTTACGAAGCGAACATCAATGGCGGCGGAACGACATATTACCGTGAGGTCAGTTACTACGATTCCCTAGCGCGACCCAACCAAAGTGCGTATTGGGACGGATCTGTCTGGCACTACGTAGATACGACGTACAACAGCACGACTGGGCTAATGGATTCAGTCACCTACCCGACCAGTACCAGCGGGTATCGGCATCAAGTGATCTATGAATACCAGTACGGTTTTCAATCCAAAGTTCGCGACAGTGCCAACACGGTGGCGTACTGGACGTTCAATGCGGAGGACCCGAATGGCGCGATTACCCAGGAAACTTTAGGCAACGGGTTAAAGACGACGCGATCCATAGAAGGCTCCACGGGAGCGCTCAATTCCATTCAAACCGGGCCTGGCGGTGGTAGCTCGGTCCAGAACCTCAATTACTCGTGGGACAACATGGGCAATTTGCTTACACGAGGCGACGCCAATCAGGGAGTTTCCGAAAGCTTCGGGTATGACAGTCTCTATCGACTGACCTCCGCGCAAGTCAGTGGCCAGCCTGCGCAAACGGTCAGTTATGCCAACAATGGCAACATTCTGACCAAGAGCGATGTCGGGTCCTATACCTACAGCCCGACCAAGATTCATGCCGTCACGGCTGCGGGGGGAAATTCTTACGCGTACGACGCCAACGGCAATGTGACCACCCGCACGGGTTCTAGCGTCACTTGGTA